>JAYYHL010000001.1:0-73027 GCA_036148435.1 Pseudomonadota bacterium
ATCTAATTCGATTCAACGCAGACAAGCTGAAGGGGCTACCGAAACGTTACGTTTGAGGCAAATCATAGAAGCTCACAAAAATTTATATAGTATTCAGCCCATGTTTGTTGATTATAAAGGACTGAAAGCGGAATTTGAGGCGTCTCTAGATCCATCTGAATTAGAAGATTTTTGTTGTCCGATAACACATGAGTTATTCGATATTCCAGTAAGTACTATTTTGGGAAGTACTTATGAGTTATCTGCTATTGTGTCTTCATTAAGTAGAAAACCGGTAGATCCTTGTACTGGTACGGAATTGACTGATACTAAACTTAGCGGTGTTCATTCGTTGGTTAAGGTGTTAAACAGAAAAGTTGAAACATTTGCCAAATTATATTATGCAAAACCCCACAACGATAAGAAAGAATATTTACAGCCATAATTTACAATAAAAAGATCGAGAAAAGGGTCGATCTTTTGGGTCCTTGCATTTTTGAGGTGCTCGCTTTAAAATACAAAACAGGCTATCATTGAAATCTGTTTTTATTAAAAATGTTAGCATGCCTCAAGATCAACATGAGCATAAAGAGACAACTATCTAAAAAAAATCTTGTCTTGATCATTGCCTATCAAAATATTTAAAAGTGGCCTATAACATGGGGGTGTTTGATGATGCTAAGGTTCACCATAAATATCAGTAGGATGAAGCCATGATTTGTGTATTAAGTCAGGATATTTGCTTAAGCTAAGTCTACTGGGCTAATGCTTGATAAGATCTATAAAACATGGTAAAACGCTTACAAGAAAGATTAAACATGAAAAATGTGCCGCCTTATCAAAACCACCTATTTTCCAGATCAAGAACGACTAAGCCTGTCACAAGGGGCGCTAACAGTTTTTCGTGAGCAGACTGTTAAAAAGCCACATGGCCGATGGGAACAGGTCCAGAAAGAAAGATGGAATGACTGTGGTGTACGCATCAGCTTGATAGACCATGATAAAGATCCCGATATCTATCACCGATGTCTGACTCAACTAGAGCAAACGCTGAAGAGGGTATCTCGAGAGGCGCCTCACGTCATGCAAATCATTATGTTGACACACCCTATCAATTTAGCAACAAACATTACTTGGAGGCATCTGGTAACGCAATGGTGGCACCAAAAAGCTAGTATCTGGGGTGAAAGCTTAACAATGAGTATCATTTTAAAAATGATAGGTATCAATATAAGGTTTTTTACTATTGATCCAAGCTTGAGCATTGATGAAAAAAATATGGCCATAGACCTCATCATAGCTATCAATAAACTGGTATCAGAAGCAGGCAATCAAGCCATGATCAGTGATCCAAATACTCAGCGGTACACACTTGAGAACGAAACTGCTTATCTATGGCTCACTGATATCATGCAGAATGGTCATACAATCAATGAAAAATTGAGGGGGTATTTTAAGCAATACTATCAGCAGACGCCTGCTGAAGTTAACAAAGGTTCCGGGAAAGGGTTATTAGCTGTGAGTATTTTTTCAGGTCGTCTACCAGGACGAGAGGGTATCCAAATCCTTGATAAAGTCTCTAAACAATTAAGGTGTAAGCCGGTGTATGTATGCTGTAACAACTATCAAAGTGTTGAGTGTTTACTACAAAACCATATAGAAACATATTCACATGTGCTATGGTTATTAAATCACTCACAACAGCAAGCATATATCCACACGCTAAACCCCTGGTTAATTTATCCAGAGTCATTCTATCAGCTAATGACAACAGGCGTATTGGCTGACCCGTTATTTAGTTTATTGCATGAGGTGCCATTGACGAAAATGGAATGTTTACATCTATGTATCCATTACTATGGTTTTCATATAAATAGCCGTGACGATAACTTGACACTTGAGGTTAACGAGAATGATAACGTTATTGATCAGGGTCGATGTCTGGCGTTTCTAAGAGAACGAACGCTGCTAGGAAGTTATGGTGATAAAAGCCGTGTTCAATTGGAGCCACAGGACGAAAGGGCTTACCAAAGTTTGCTGCCATCAGCATTATGGAAGTCAGGTATTAAGTCTGCTCATAAAACAGCTCGATGTTATTTGGACAAGCTATTCAATACTGACCAAACAACCAAGCATGCCACTAATGAGGCTAACGCATCATTGATCCATATAGTACCCTAAGCACCCAACGTTTTTATGCCCAAAAGCTGTACTAACAGACATACATGAGATCTATCACTCTAATACCATTAAAACCCACATGACATAACCTATTATGCCTAGGTATTTTCGTCATAAGGGCTTTGATTGAGTTAGTTATAAAAATGACAATATAAGTACTAAAGTCCTATGGATGTTGTGGTGTTAGGCTGTTTTAGAGAGCCAGAGAGCCAGAGAGCCAGAGAGCCAGAGAGCCAGAGAGCCAGAGAGCCAGAGAGCCAGAGAGCCAGAGAGCCAGAGAGCCAGAGAGCCAGAGAGCCAGAGAGCTTGTAAAATTAAATCACAACAAGGTAAGAACTATAGCTGTCCCGAATCCATATACTTCATAAAGATACTGTTGGTAAATAAAAAATTATATAAATTTAAATAAGGACACAAAATGTAAGGACGAGCTAGCCACATGTCTGTGATATACAGATCTGTCCCACTTATTCGAGAACTCATATGGACTTACCCTTACGCCAAGCCAAACATGCTCATGAAGTTTAAGACTCAAACCAGAAAAAAGGCCATAAGTATATGGATGTGTTCGAGTTGTGGTTACAACGCTTCTATGTGCATACGTTCCATGAATGCCATAATCAAACGAAAGCTTTGAATCTAACCATGTTCGCAATCCGATATGACTGCGAGTTTCTGTCAAAAAAACTTTACTTCGAGTCGTTGTACACAGTGAGGAGAACATATTTGCGCCAGCCTCAATGAAGGCACGAGAACCATAGTAACCTACGGTGACTACTGTGTCATCATCAGTTGCTTTGACGTTGAGGCCCAGGCCCCAACCTTGGACGGCATAGATACTGTGAGGGACAAAACAAAAATAAAAAGCAAGTGTATATCTAGTCACAGCAAGTAATCTGCGCGAACAGGCAATAAAAATATGTTATCGAATAAAATTAAAAAAGGTTACAGTCAAGTATTTTGCGTTATAAAAAATATTCGTCGATATTTGTAAATTTTTAATGGCTATTCAACTGGGGTACTTGCATTTGTTGGGAGGTTTTGTCAATATAGGGTAGTATATTTTAAATGGATCTTATCATGATCAACCATACAATAAGTCTCATTATATGTGGCTTGGTAACAGTAGGCATAATAGCCCTATTTTACCGGCCCAAAGACCGAACAAATAATCAGTCAAGAGAAGACGTAGAGCCTTATTTTAACAATCATGAAGAGCGTGAGTCCAAAACATTAGACGACGATTTTCTTGCCGAAAGTAAAGCAGCTTCACAAGAGCCATTCAAGCCACGATTACATCCATCTGAAGACAGCACAGTAGTTAATATGCCTAATGTAGCCAGCGCTAATACTCATGCCGTATCACAAAGTAGTACATCGTCTCAAAACATATGGGTTGCTTTCATTCAACCCAAGGACGGCCGAAAGTTCCTTGGCTATGACTTTCTGCAAGCACTGGCCCAAAATGACGTGCACTTTACAGATAATAACACTTTTGCACGTTATGAAACAGCTGAGGGAGCAGGCCAAGTTTGGTTTCATGTGGCGTCTATTGAAAATCCTGGAACCTTCAATATGGATGAGCCAGGTAAAATAGTTTGTGCAGGGATAGCCTTAATTCTTCAAATAAAGGGGTTAAGCAAACCATCGCAGGCTTGCAGCCAGTTCGTGAAGTCAATTAAGCAGTTAGTATCTGATTTAGACGCTGAACTATTCGACGAAAACCGACAGCCGATGACAGAGAAAATGCTTAATCATCAGTACCACAATATGCTTCAAACCATCGTACAGGAAGGGCGGACATGCTCGGAGAACGAGCTTGAGCCGGCATGATGCCGATGCCTCATAGATTCGCTGGTATCCTCCAGAGTTTGGTCTTGGTGATGGCCAACATAAGCCTGGTTGTTCAGTCACTGGCAGTTGAAGCGGTTTTACAAGCCCCTAACATGCCCATGCAGAATATGGTGCTCGCGCCGGACAATAAACAAGAATTAACCGATAAGCAAGCCACCAAATCCCAGTCATTAGACGAAAAAGCCATGGCTATGCCTTCAAACCTATCCATGAGAGAGGCATTTCATGCAGCTCATGGTTTTTCGATGGAGCTTTTTTCTTTGAGTGGTAGGCACATAAAGAGAGATCTTAACCAAATAGCCACTAAAATGACGGCGCAGGCATGGCAATCATGGCATGCTTACCTATTTGAAGGTGAGCAGGCGTTATTTCCTGGTTATCCGCAAGATAGCCATGGGCAGGATACCATAGGATTACCCATGGATATTCCCGTATGGGTGCCATCTGAGCAAAAACAGTCTACCGCCTGGAAATTTAAGCAGTCTGTTATGATTGTCCATTATACAGAGCCATTACAGAAACGTTTGGTTGAACTTGAATTGGTCATCGGGTTAGATAAACATTACGACTACGGCTTAAAATGGCAAGTACAACAGGTAGCTATAACTCCCAAAACACCTTGGGAGCGTAATGGTTAGTATGCTTGATCCAAAAATACGTATGCAACAGCTCATAGCACAAATTGAGCAAGCAAACTTTGACTATTATATACAGGACAATCCAAAGTTGAGTGATGCTGCTTATGATGAGTTGATGAAAGCCTTATTAGCATTGGAGCATCGTTACCCTGAGTGGATTTCAGCCAACTCACCATCAAAACGTATAGGAGGAGACGTTGCCAGTGGTTTTAAGGCCGTTGCCCATCATCGTCCCATGCAATCGCTTGACAATGCCTTCAGCGAAGATGATCTTCAAAACTTTGTAACTCGTTGTGCAGATAAGTTAGGGCATGGATTTGATATGATTTGTGAGCCAAAATTAGACGGTTTGGCTGTAAGCCTCACTTACCAGCATGGCCAGTTAACCCAAGCGCTCACACGTGGAGATGGTAGCATGGGCGAGGATATCACACAAAATGTTAAAACTATTAGATCCATTCCATTAGCATTAAGAGGCAGTACGCCAGCATGGCTGGTGGTAAGAGGAGAAGTCTTTATCCAAAAAAACGATTTTGAAAAGCTCAATAACAAGCTTAAGCAACAAGGTGAAAAAACTTTTGCAAATCCCAGAAATGCTGCAGCTGGTAGTTTAAGGCAGCACGATAGCCGAATAACCTCCAAACGTCCACTCAGTTTTTATGCCTATTGGTGTGATGCGCCCAGTGAACACATGAATACCAAACTCAGTGATAACATGAAGCAGCTAAAGCGGTGGGGTATTCCTGTCAATCAGCTTATAACCCATGGTCAACAAGTCACAGATGTGATGAAGTTTATTGACCAACTACAGCGCAAAAGACAACACTTGAGTTATGAGATTGATGGCGCGGTAATTAAGGTAGATGATCTTAAAAGTCATGATACACTTGGTACTACCTCAAAAGCGCCTCGTTGGGCAATTGCTTACAAATTTCCTGCAGAAACAGCCCATGCAACACTACTAAGCGTTGAAGTTCAGGTAGGGCGATTAGGCACCGTCACTCCCGTAGCGATGATAGAGCCTACGTTTGTGGGTGGGGTAACCATACAGTATATCACGCTACACAATTATTCAGAAATCAACAGAAAAGGTCTATCCTTGGGTGACGAAGTTGCCATAAGGAGAGCAGGTGATGTTATTCCAGAGATAGTTTCAGTTATTAAAAAACATCCAGAGGCCTCAACTCAAGCACACGCTATTATACCTCCTCGTGTGTGCCCTAGCTGCGCAACGACTTTAAAGCAGTCTGGTGATTTCATCTTATATTGTCCCGCAGGTGAGCGATGTCCTGCCCAGCTAGTAGGCCAAATACAGCATTTTGCTAGTCGAAAAGCCATGAATATTGATGGATTAGGTATACGTATCATAGAACTTTTAGTGAATAGAAACATGCTAGGCAATGTAACAGATTTATATCGTCTTAGCTCAGAACAACTGGTAGGACTACCAAGGCTGGGAGTTAAATCAGCCAATAATTTACTCATGGCTATTGAGCAAAGCAAACAAAGAAGCTGGCCCCGGGTTTTATATGCTTTAGGCATCAAAGAGGTAGGCATGGCCACGGCAAATACATTAGCATCTGCTTACCCATCATGGCAGCAGTTATCGGAAGCCTCAGAAGATAACTTAATGGCATTGAATGACGTGGGGCCATCTATAGCGGCATCAGTCAGAACATTTTTTAGTGATACCAATAACCAGCTTCGTCTACAACAGTTAAATGATTTTGGGGTAACGATGACAATGGCTGTTATTAAATCTGATCAGTCTAACCCTCTAAAAGGTCTAAAGATTGTGCTAACAGGTAAGTTTACTACCTCGAGAGATCAAATCACCCAGCGGTTAATTAACTTAGGCGCAACACTATCGGGCAGTGTAAGTGCTAAAACAGACCTAGTCATTTTTGGAGATGCCGCAGGTAGTAAACTTAAAAAGGCTCAGTCATTAGGTATTAAGTGTTTGCCTAGCTCAGACTTAGACCAATGGGTAGCGCAATTGAGCACGTAAGTTTCCAGTTTCAGTAGGAGACAGACCTTGTTCCATCATCCATTCAACACCTTCTCTATTTCTAATGATCTAGACCAGATATCTGGATATGCATAATGCATGGTGTTTTTTAATAGGGTTTTAGCGCCGAGGGTAGCTAACAGTAAAAGCTGACAAAAATAACTTAAAATAAACTAAAATATAATGACATAATAGAAGAAATAGCTAGAATAAACAGTGTCACTATATATGGTTGGGGTACTTCCTCCAGTCCCAATCCGCTATGGATTCCAGGATTAGCAGCTGCGTTTAAAGGTTTTAATCCCGGGCATGCTGCACTCAGTATCCCTCTTTCTGATACAGATACTATTCAATAATTAGCCGCCTTTGGTTTGCCTATCATGACCGATGCTGAAGGTAAACAGCGATTATATTTAAGTTGGTGGCCACCTGCCAAGGGCTCAGAAGCAAAGTTTAGTCTCAATACATTGCAAGATGACTATTAGCATGAACGTGCTGGCGCTCCTCATGTTGACACAGAACCTGAGACAAAGCGTGATAAAAAAACTAAAAATAGGCTTGTACGCTACATGACGGGGATATTGGGGCAAAGAACCCGAATAATCATTGCACCAACCAACATGAGTATTTGGCAAAAAATAGTAGAGTGGTTCAAGCGTATCCTTGAAGCTGTGAATAACAAGATTGCTAATCTTCGACAGAAAAAGGCAAAAAGAACAAAATCCCCACAACCCAAATCAACATAGTCATCTCAACATCGGTTTTAAGATTGGTTAAAATCATGATCCAATAAACCACGGGCAATCAGCAACTCTTTAAAGCCTTGTTTGAAGCTGGGGTATTCTAATGAAAAACCACTTTCTAAGAGCCGAGCATTACTCAAGCGCTTATTAAGCCGAAAATCACCTTGGTCTGCCGAATGTTCATGACGGTCTTGAGGAATAGGTAGTCCAGTCAAAGAGCTTAACCAGCCAATGATACTGTTAATAGGTGTTGGTTCTGAATCAGTTAACAAATATAAGCCATCGTTTATATTGAGCCTCATGATATGATAAATAGCACGTGCACAGTCTACTACATGAATACGGTTTGAATACCGTGTGCTGTGGCAGATGTGGGCACGGTGTTGCATAAGGGCATCGAGTAGATGGCAACGTCCATGACCATACAGGCCACTGGGACGTACAATAGTGACTGGGTGGCCTGATGCCATGAGTTGCTGCTCTGATTGCAATAATACTTGAGCTTTTGGGTTATCAGGTTCGCAAGGTGTGGTCTCATCCACCCATTGTCCCTTATTTTGCTGGAAAACTGAGGTGCTTGAAACAAATATGAGCATGGGGTTTGTATCCATGGCTCGACAAAGCGCCAGTGCTTTTTGTGAACCTTTCAAAAAGGTGTGTTGGTAGTGCTCAACCGTCGATCCGTCAGGCGAGGGGCAAAAAACTACATAGTCAACCTTGGGGATATGTTGAATGGATAGGGTATGAAAGTCTTGCCAGATGACTTCTATGTTTCGATCAAAGTCTTGATCAACCGAGGCCCTGTGATGACGTTTGATCCCCCATACTTGGTGACCATCAGCCATTAGTTGGTGGCCAAGTGTTTTACCTAAATAGCCAAAACCAATAATTAATACCCGCACGCCCATAATAAAAACATTCCTCTACAATCACATAATAGTAGTTCAAAAAAAATTAAATAACCAGAATAAATGATCTTGTTATCTACAAATCAGGAGTGTGTTCGGTCATAGTTGTGTCATGGAATGGACGATTTTCTAGGATACTAAAGTGTTGTTGCCGTCAATTTAATCTATGGGATACAATCCTCAGTTTTCAGTCAGGACGATGCATGGCGTGTACTTAGAGTAATCATGATATTACTCACAGGACCTTTTTCAGTATGATATGCTTAGTGCTTATGAGCACTGTCAGTAGAGGCTCTTTTCCGGGATGTCCTGATTTGCCTTTTACGTTCTGATCATGTTGATCGCCGCGTTTTTCAAAACAGCATGGCAGGTATCATCAAAATTTCAACAATCAAAGTGGCGCTAGAAGTTTATAAAAAAGCGTACACCTCAGTTACCAAACAAGGTATGAATCAGACATTGAGTGACTAGATAAGGGTCAGCATTTGCCCCTGGTCTTCTATCTTCCAGGGGCCCATAGCCTTTTTGATGAGTAGTCAAAGGAGTGCGAATACTGGCCTCTCTGTGAAGTGGTGCTGTTATAAAGGTATCTATAGGAGCTGTGCAGTGAGCACCGGTCAGGCGTTTATGATTATCGTGACCATATTGGATTATATGGTGGGTATGTCGGTTTTCAAGTTGTTTAATTACTTGCTGTATAGCCATTGGCCCTTTTTTAGGGTCCCGCATTAAAGCTGTAGAAAAGTGGACGTGGCAACCAGAGCCTGGCCAATCAACCAGCGGCTTGTTGTCAGTATTAATCGTGATCGGTTCAGTTAAATAAGAAGATGCTTGTTCACATATACGATGTAATAACCACATGGCCAAGCATTTATCATCACATACGCTCAGGGCATCATACCGATCATGCTTGAATCCACGATAGCCAATTTGAAATTCCCACTGACCCGGCATAGATTCTGAGTCAGTGCCAAAAATGAGTAGATCCGCATCTAGACAAGCTTGACTGTGTTGATCAACAAGCTGTCGGCCTGTGTTAGTATTCACGCCACATACATATGGGTTATTAGGGTGGGAAGGTGTCATACTATCATGGTAGCCTAATGGTCTACCGGATTGCATGAATACATATTCTTGCTCAAATCCAAGCCATAAATGCTGTGATTCTGGATATTGAGCCAGTGTTTGAGACAGTCGTGATCGATGATTGGATGCATGAGGTTGGTTTTCATGAGTATACACCTCACACAACAATAAATAATGAGGCTTGCCACGAATAGGGTCGTTACAAAATTTAATAGGCTTCAAAAGGCAATCTGAGGTAGCCACGTCTGCTTGGTAAGTTCCAGAACCATCAAAACTACAAGAAGGGAAATCATCTAAGCTGGGCTGAGTAGGAAGTATAAGGGTTCGACACTTTGATCGAAGAGAAGGGGTTGGATAACCATTATCCAGCCAAATGTATTCAACAAATGAAATCATACGTACCTTGTTTTTGTATCGATGGTTTTGTTATAGATAAATAAAATGAATAAGTCATGATTAATTATGATTGTGTTGTCGGTAAACCAGTGGCAAAAAGGCATAGCATCGGGACCCATGTTGAAGGCTATGATTAGATAAGAAAATGGCAACTGAAATAAATATGGCCTATGATAAGCATTGACTTAATGAGGTCATGATCTAGAAGCAAGAAACAGTCTGTGTTCAAGCGCTATTATGGGTGCACTGGGTATTTTAAAAGCCATGGGGACTATGATCTATGAGGTATGATGACGGTCAGATATGGCTTCTGGTTAATCGTATCATCGACGGGTTAATTGATAGAAACAATGAGGATAGGCATGTTGTTCATCGGTTTGGAAACATTCTTGTTTTGAAATATACCAACCCTGTTGCATTAGCTCATCAAGTTGGTAGGGAAAATAACGGTCTCCTTGAACGTCTTGTTCAATCACGGTTAGGTAAAGCGCATGTAGATCTAGTGAAAAAGCCTCACGGTATACCTGCTCTCCGCCGACAATCCAGATAGCTGAGTCTTTAGGTAAGTTCTTTTTGGCTATATCTACAGCCTCCATCAGACCTTTGCAGCATGTGACATTTGGCCATAGATGGCCTGATTGTCGCGTGATGACGATATTGTGCCTGTTAGGTAGTGGACGTCCTATAGACTCATAGGTTGCCCTACCCATGATGACCGGTTGACCTTGGGTAAGTGTTTTGAAATATTTTAAATCACGTGGTAAATGCCAGGGGATTGTGCCGTTGTTACCGATTACGCGGTTTTTGTTCATGGCCGCAATCATATTGATTTTCATGGATAAACCTATGTTCAATCAAAGTATTCTAGATAAATGTTGGGTATAAATCAAGTCAAAATGAGGATGTTTCAAGATTCAGAAAAACAGATAAACACTAGCAGTGTGCATCCTTTCAGGATTAAAGTCTAGGATACATAGAGGTTGAGACGCTTGTTACAATGAATGGCTAATGCGGTGTAGAGGCCAGTTGTTGAACATGAGTATAGCCAAACAAGAAAGGTAAGATTTCAGCATAAAGGTCGATGATATAGGCATGAATCAGCAACATTCAGAATTTGAGTACAACCTTCGGCAAAAAAAAAGACAGCGATGCTACGCTGTCTTTTTTGAGTTAGGTGTTAATCAACAGTTCATGGTCTAGCTACTAATCCTACATCGCATTGTATTCATGAGAGACAGCCTTTCTATAAATTGGCGACTGAACCAGGCTACTGTCTAGCAGGGGTTGGTGTTTGAGGGGTTCTTTCTGATTCAGCATGTGCCCCTGTTGTTGCAGCTTGGGCGTTTCTATCAGCTTGCTCACCGGCCTCTGGTGTTGCAGCAGCGGCTGATGATTGGAAAGACTCTGCGCCCACAGGTTGTTGTTCCGAACCTGTTGGTATATCAGTTGTTACGTTGTTCACATTTTCCTCGAGTTGTGAAAAAGCTGTTGTCAAGCCAGAAATTAGTGTAGCAAATAACTCGCCAAGAGCCTTGAAAAAATCCATAAAGGCCTGCGGAATGCCTTCAAAAAAAGATTTTAGCTGACCAAAGGAGGTCTTGACGGCATCTTTTATAGTGCCCATGTTAATATCAAGGCTTCCTAGCACACTCTCAGCGCCACTATTGATAGCTTCAGCAGCCTGGCTGCATTTAGTCTTGAATACGTCTGCACCATCCGATATGCCGTCCCCAATCATATCAATACACTCCTTCCCAATATCTCTAAGCATGGTAAGAGCGCCACCAAGAGTTGCTAAGAACTCCCCAATTTTATAAAGAGTTCTACTACGATGAACACCTTGCTCAGTGGTTTGCTTAGCGCTATGTACACGATCATATAGCCAGTTTTTGAAAGATGTGAAGATGCTTGTGCTTTTGGCATCCTGTTCAGAGGAGCGCTCCGGGTTGGTGGACGCATCTGCTTGGGGTGATTGCTTTGGTTCATCTGTTGAAGTTGCCTGTGCGCCAGCCTCAGTTTTTGGATGCTCTGATGCTTCAGCTACGCTGGGTTGTGATTCAGGACTAGCACCATGTGAACCGCCTAAGTATGTTTCGGCCGCTGCTCTTACAGCAGCTCTTAAGGATGCTATCAATGTACCCTGTGTCGTTTCAGTTGTAGTTGGCATATTCTTTTCCTTTTATATTGTTTGTTCTGATCGTGCGATGTTAGATCTTAATCCAAACCTTGTCAATACCACAATGGCATTTGCTGTAGATAAGATAATGAATTAATAAATTAATAAGAGATCCTAGACGATATCAGTGGAGAATAAAGGGCCGCAAAATACAAATCTTGATTGCTGTAAGCAAAGCGGGTAACATGGAACAGTTTTTGCTATGGGCTTATCATGAAGATCGCCGTCATTGGTGCAACCGGGCTAATCGGTCAGGCTTTTTTAAAGCTTTTAGTTCAATCAAACCGCACCCATGCAAATGATATTTTTTGTGTGGCTAGCTGCCAGTCTGCCGGTAAAACGATATCCTGTGGTATGCATCAGTTCACACTTGAATCCCTAGAGGCCTTTGATTTTACCAAAGTTGAGGTCTGTTTTTTTGCCGTCAACAATCAACTGGCCAAACAATACGTGCCCATTGCACGTCAATCTTGTATTTTGGTCATCGATAATAGCTCTGCATTTCGCCAACAACAAGATGTGCCGCTGATTATCCCTGAGGTTAATTTTAATCATTGGCATCAATGGGGTAAGCCCAATCTTATAGCCAATCCTAACTGTACGACTATAGGGCTTATAATGGCCATTGCGCCCATACACAAGCACGTGGGGATAGAGCGCATGGATGTGGCTACTTACCAAGCCATCAGCGGAGCAGGCGCTAAAACGCTTGAGTCCTTTAACCATGGCTTGCTTAATACTGGCCCAAAGGAGCCTTCAATGTCTAAAGTCCTCGATGCTGTACCGGTCATAGACAGCCTATTGGCCAGTGATTATACCAAAGAAGAAATCAAACTCATGCAAGAGAGTCAAAAAATATTAGATCACAAGTGCCTACATGTGTCAGCAACCGCCGTGCGTGTGCCTGTACATACGGGCCACGGTGCAGCTGTTACCTTAAAACTTAATGAATCAGTCAATATAAACCTTATCCATGACTTATTATGTCAGGCAGAGAGCGTGATGGTTTACCAAGAGCCAGCCATCACACCCAGACTACATGCCCATGGTTCTTGTGGTGTTCATGTGGCAAGAATTCGTCGGGATTTGTATTCTCCCTTACACGTACATCTTTGGGTGGTAAGTGATAATATTTTAAGAGGTGGCGCGTATAACGCATTCAAACTGTATCAAAAAGCTTTGGATGAAATAGGCGTAGCGGAGAAAGATTTAAGTGAGTTGAGCTGAATTGAGCTTTACCACTATGTTTATAAACAGTAAACGGTAACAAACAAAAAGGTGTTTTTTGGTCTATGGCTTCATGCCAATACACGATAATGTTGGTTAAAATGCTCTGTTTTTACGACCGTGATTCGATATTAAGCTATAATTGTGGTAAAGGAACACAAAAACAAGTATAATCCCAATGAATAAATCAGACCGCAAAACAATGTCAGTACCCACAAAGCCTCAGCATAAGCACAAATCAAACGACGATGAAGAGGGCTCTGAAGGATCATCATCTACCGGTGTAGACGCTGGAAGGGAAGCTTTTGAGGCATATTTAAAAAGCCTGTACTCTGGCAGTCAGGTAGCAGTTGCTAGCCAATCTCCGTATCATCACCCTGACAACGTAAATTACTTTAAAGATATGGATGATAATCCCATAGGCATCATAGACCATGACGGCGTTAAGCTCTCAAAAGAAGCACGTGCTATGCTCACCAGTCATCAATTAAAAGAGTTGCCTCGTTACTATGCCGAGGTAGTAAGAGATGGTCTTATGGTCAAAGCCAAACATATCCCGCTAAAAGCTACTCAATCTACCAAGCGGCAGGAAGCAGAAAGCCAGCCAGGGAATGATCAGCATATAGATGAGGATTTAGGGACCCAGGGGCCAAAAAATACCCGAAAATAATAAGAAAGTAAAGGGCAGGTTTATGACGCTAGCTAATCTATAATGTCGTGCTATTAAACAGCACACCAAATGACTTGAAATGGGGGCTAACAAAACGACCAAAGCTTGAAAAAATGCTTGGATAATAAACTACACTGTGTGCTGCACGACTTATGTGTAAGTGACCGGATAACTTTTCTACGCACGTAGGGTTATTTCGATAAGTCATATTGGGGAAAATATCAGGAACAATATAGTACTAGACCTGCTTGTAAAGCCGTTCAGCCTCTGCTAAAGTTTCTCTACTGCACATGTGGGGGCAAGCCAATAAGGATTCAAGAATAAGCCGTGCGGCATGAGAATCATTCATTTTAACATAAGCCTTAGCAAGATTCAGTTTGACAAATTGACCGTCATGGGTCGAAAAGACATCAAAATCAGCGTGATCAGTAGTGGCATAGAGTTCCTCAACGCGCATCAATTGTTGCTGAGTCTGACTAGGGCCTTGAGGTGTTTCTGATGGAGCTGTAAACGATTCTCTACGTTTAGACTGATAACCTTGGGCCATAAATCTAAACGCAAGCAGCAACAGGGTGATGCCAGAGGTGATTAGCACAACAGGCGCGCTTTGTTTAACTTGCTGTTGGGTAAGCACAGGCCAACTGACATCAAGATGTCTTATTTTTTGTGCTATGGACGTTAACTTGGTATATTCTAGCGACGTTTCTTGGGGACCAGAAAGAGCTTCGGGTGTCGGTACATGGGGCTTAACTTTAGGATATTGAGCACCTAAATAAGAGGGATCTGTATCAGTTTCACCACTACTATTTGAGGCTTGCAAAGCCTCTACTTGATCGAGTCTATGAGGCCGAACCTGAATATTGGCCACAACGTCTTTCGATGCAATATGTTTGGTGGGGGTCATGTCAGCCCTGGGTTTTTCAATCTTATGAATATCTTGCGATGAAGTCGATGCATCATGATTGACGGGAGGAAGGCCTTCAAGTGTCTTATGATCTTCAGATAATGCTGGATGAGTGTGTGACGGTGAATCTGATGAAGTTTCGATTTGAGTATTGGATACTGAAGCTATATGAGGGTTAGGTGACACCGTGGTTTGATCTTGTATGCCTGAGTACTGATGTGAGGGTGAGGGGGCGGCAGTGGGTTGAGCTTGTCTGTGCTGAGGTGGCTGAGTTTCAGGGGACGTTGAAACTATATGAGGGTTAGGTGACACCGTGGTTTGATCTTGTATGTCTGAGTCTTGATGTGAGGGTGAGGGGGCGGCAGTGGGTTGGGCTTGTCTATGCTGAGGTGGCTGAGTTTCAGGGGACGTTGAAACTATGTGAGGGTCAGGTGACGCCGTGGTTTGATCTTGTATGTCTGAGTCTTGATGTGAACGTGAGGAGTCGGCTTGTCTATGCTGAGGTGGCTGAGTACCAGAGGGTATTGAAGATGGTTGTATCCCCTGGACTTGCTGAGAAGAAGAGGGTGTAGCGCTATGGGCGTGCTTTTGCTGCCAGATCTTCTGATGAGATGCAATTAAATCAATGGCATAGTCGTTAGTTGGTTCATGGGCCAGGACTTGTTTGCTGGGTATGATCAGCTGACTACCTATTTTGAGTGCGGTGATGTTACCTTCATCGAATTGACTTAAGTTATGTTGCCAAATAATAACCATCCATTGAGCTTCGGTCAATGGGCCGTCTTCTGCCATAGTACGAGCAATGCCTTGAAGAGTATCACCATCGCGTACTAAAATTTGGTAATGGTTAGGCTGGTGGGCCTGGGAGCCAAGACAACAGACATAGATAACACACAAAAGTAAGGCAACAAAGCGATTCATAAAACCCCAAGATAAAACACAATTTCATTATGCAGTACAAAAAGGCAAGTTTGCAACCCCTTCATATGTTAAAACCATTGATTGATCACGGCACTAGGATAATCAACTTGGGCAAAATACAAGGCATGGGCAGCTAAGGTTTTGCCGGCGCTTGATCGAGATCGGGCTTTTAATACTGAATTGGCCCAACTCATAGGCTTTTGGCCGAGTCCGATTGGAATCAAGACCCCCATCATATTTCGAATCATGTGGTGTAAAAATGCATTGGCCTGAATGGTGATACGTACCACAGAAGGTTCGGTGGCCTCTGCCTGACAATACATAAGGTTTCTGAAAGGCGTATGTGATTGGCAGTGACTGTCACGGAAGCTTGAAAAATCATGCTCACCCAGCCAAACAGATGCAGCTTTGTTCAGGGCAAATAAATCTAAGGGTTGAGGCAGCCAAAGCATACGTTTATGCATGAAGGGGTTAGGGGTTTTAGCTTGATCGATAAAATAATAGTAGGTTCTCGAGGTAGCACTGAAGCGTGCATGAAAATCCGCAGGTGCCTGTTTAACCCACAAAAGCTTAATATCAGGCGGTAGGTGGTGATTGGTACCATTTAGCCAAGCCTGATGGGTTCTTGATGCATGGGCGTCAAAGTGAATCACTTGTCCCAGTGCATGCACCCCGCTATCCGTGCGGCCGGCACAGACCGTGGTTACGGGGTGATCAGCCACTTTAGATAAAGCCGCTTCAACCTGAGCTTGAACGCTGTCATGACCGTGTGGCTGCTTTTGCCAACCATGGTAAGCGCTACCTACATACTGCAAACAGGCGCAGTAGCGATGGCTGTGTTTGGATAAGCTAGAAGACACGGTGCTGAATAGACTCAAATTGTGATGATCAACCCTAGCAAAATTAAGCCATCAACGCAAAGATTTTTGGAGGGTCTTAATCTTTGTTGTGTTTTGGGTGTGTGCTGTGCTAAAATATAAACATCCAGCATGGAAAAACAACATGAATATAAACATAAATCGTATCAAAAAACAAAGCACACAGGGGCATTTTCAGCTCATTTATACTAAAGCACCAGACGGAAGTAAAAAACGAGTATCAGCGCAGTTTAATCATTCTTTTGCAATTGAAGGAAAAAAGGTGCAATTAATAGAAATAACTCAAGAACACTTGCGAGAAAACCTAATAAAAGACGGAGCCACCTCGGTATATATGATGTTTGACAAATCTAGCCAAGGCGACTGCGTTTTGATTGGTGTAGACGATGAAGGCAACTGTATGTATGGGTGTAAGAATAAATATTTCGATCAGGATAAAGGTTCAAGTAAACAAGACGACAAAATGACGCGCCAGATAAGAAAAGGGAAGTCTCCAGCTACAATTTCTTCAACCGACAATGGAGCGTCCCCATCTGAAAAACCAGAAGATTTCACTGGCAGTAGCCTGTTTAAATATTCAGCGGCTGCATCCGATCAATGTTATGACAGAAAAGTAAGCCTAAGCGAATGATCTGTTTTAGGGCATACACCCCGCTATCCGTGCGGCCGGCACAGATTGTGGTTACAGGGTAATCAGCCACTTTAGATAAAGCCGCTTCAACCTGAGCTTGAACGCTGTCATGAATGTGAGACTACCTCTACCAACTATGGTAAGCACCTACAGACCGTACGCAGGTGCAGTAGCGATGGCTGTGTTTGGATAAGCTAGAAGACACGGTGCTGAATAGACTCAAAATTGTGATGATCAACCCTAGCAAAATCAAGCCATCAAAGCAAAGATTTTTGGATGGGTCCTAGTGTTTGTTGTATATTGGGTAGTTATGCGCTATAATGATATAACAATAAATAAACAATATAAACATGAAAATATCAAAAATCATAAAACAAAGTACGCCAGGGCGTTTTCAGCTCACTTATACCAATCCACCAGACGCAAATGAAAAAAAAGTATCAGCAAAATTTGATCATATTTTTGGCATTGAAGGAAGACAGGTCATACTGATTGAGATAGCTCAAGATCACTTGCAAAAAAAGCTGATGAAAGGCGATGCAACATCGCTATATATGATGTTTGGCAAATCTAGCAAAGATCTAACTGATTGCGATTTGATTGGTACAAACGATAAAGGCGAACGTGTGCATCACAATAAGTATTACGAACAGAGCGTAGAGGATGAAACACGAGAAAAGCCAACCGAACTAGACTTTGAAATAGACAGAATACGGGGTCTTGCTGTTGATAAAGCGCAACAGCAAAAGACAAAAAATGGAAGGACCACGGCTGCAGCTAATTCAGCTGCATCTTCTTCAGCCGGCACAAAGAAGAGCTCGAAACGGGTAAGTTTCTTTGAAAGTCCTGCTATAGGCATTATTGAAAGTCCAAAAGCACCCTCCGACCCTGCCATAGGCACTATTAAAAGTCCAAAAGCACCCCTCGACCGTACTACAGGCTCTATTGAAAGTCCAAAAGATCATCACGATTATGATTTTGACGCTAGACTGCAAACCTGGCAGCAGCAATGGGTTTCTCTAGCACGCACAAACAGGGACTTAGTGACTATTTACCCTGGTAACGATCTCTGGCAACAAGAATCAGCATCACCTTCAGTATGGAAACATAAGCATATGACCCTTACAAACAACCCAAATGGCAGCGTAGATATCAATTTTGGAGATTCAGAAGATGATCAAGCTGAAGCTGGAAGACAAGCTGCTCGCGCCTGGCTTTACACTAACGGTTGGCCAGACAGCGTGCCGGATATAAAAGGGCCTTTAGCATTTCAATTAGCAGCTATTGAAGAAATGAACCATATCATACAAAAATCAGATCTTATGGCTTGTAATCCTGGTTGGCAAGCACAAACGGTAAGTGGCAATCCCACATCACCCAAGCCAAATGAAGAAGAGCTAACTAAAAAAATAAAAGATGCAATGAGCATATTAGAACGGCACTATCAAGATCTTAATTATCAACCAAAACAACCACCCAGACCACATTAAATTGATGATCACCCGCCAGTTCGATGTAAAAAAGTGCGCTAAGCTTGATGTCTCGCTTAGGACAACGATCATGAGGGCGTAAGATGACTTAACACGACCCCATCCGGAGCCACTAAAAGCCGGTTGACACAAAAAATTAACGGTCAACATCTAGCTAACTATCAGCACGTTGGATTTCTAATCAATCATAGGTCTAAGTATATTTGTAAAATACGAGTTTTATTTTACAGATACTAACCGAGGTGTGTGCGCTGAAGGATGGCCTTTGAACAGGTTTGGTGCCTCGGGTGTTGCAGGGGTGGTGACTGGAGTCTTATGTGCCTGAGGCTTGGACCTGTCATCGAGGTGAGGGGATTGTGTCATTAATATTGAACCTGCCGGTGTTTGGCTACTGGTAAGTCGATGGATCTCCTCACGGGCGGCTTGAACAAAGGCCTTGGGACCGGTTATACTTGGAAATGTTGCTTTGGCATCAAAGCCGTAACGATACAGCCAAGCTTTAGCGGCTTCTCGCCCGGCATCTGCAGATGAGGTGTTGTCATTAAATTCGGCCGTTACTTGCTGTTCTTTAGGTGCTAAACTCAACTTGATGCCCAATGTAGCGTGTTGCCAGCTTGAGGTTTTTGGATCATGTCTCCAGGCAGGATTGCCTTCAAAGATAGTGGACAGGTTTAGTTTTGATGAATCAGGGGTTTGTGCTAGATTTTTCCAATGTTGCTGCCAGGTCTTTAGCCTGGAAGCAAAGTCCTGATCTTGTTTGGATGATGTTGAACTTGCGTCTTGAACCGGTGTGCCTTTAACAGTTGGTGGCGTTAAGGATCCTACAACTGATGCTGGATTTGTTTTGGATGGCGGTGTTGCTTTTGTAGGAGCCATCTCTGATACTGCTGAGCTAGATCCTGTGGCTGAAGTAGCTTGTTTGGCTGATGAATAAGGCGGTATAACTCTGGATGTTGGTGATAAAGGGGGAGTGAGGGTATCAGGGGTGGCCTGCTTGACTTGACGACAGTATATTGTTACGGGCAATTGAGCAGGAGCAAAACGTTCAATAGTTCTAATAGGAGCCGAGACTGATTTTGCTGGCAGTGCTTCATCCAGGAGCACTGTAGTTTCAGGCTTAGGGATGGCATTTGTGGACACCCTTATAGAAGGGTGGATATTGTTAGGGTTAAGTAAATCAATGTGAAACCGTAAGCTATTCTGCTCATAGACAACTTCAATGCTGATCTGCTTTAAAAGTCTTAGGGTGGGAAACTGGGATTGCCCGAATTCGGTTAGAGTGATATCTATGGGATATTTTTGATCTGGTTGAGCAATATTACATATAGACTGCAGTAAATGGGTGTCGTCAATTTGGGGGGAATCGTGATGTAGTTTGACTGTCACACTAGCAAGGTTCTGGAAATTATCAATAAGAGATAGGTCAAATTGACCAGTTTCTTTTCTTACAGTGCCATTGGGCAAGATGTCCATTGTGGAGCTAGGGGATATTTGTAGCAGCATTGGTAATTCCGATTATATTAAATAGTGAGAGGTTGATGAATCGTAAAATAGGAAAAATATAATTACAAGATTATAACACAAATAGCGCGCTATTGTCAAATAAATGTAGCCAGTGCCTACAGTAATATCCATCTACGGAGATTAAAAACTGAGTCATCAAAAAAATCAGCCATCTGGATTGATCTTGCACCAGTCACCATCATGCAAATTTTCTGAATAGAGTGCAAAGCCCCCATATATTCTAACCCAAGTCAAATTCAACTTGTGGTCAATCACCAAAAAACAGAGTTGCTGTGCAGCTTGTGCCCATAGGTTCTTGGCTGATGCGTATGCCTACAGGAAGTAGATAGTCTTGGGTACTTTGGGTTGTTTTAGTGCATACAAGTGTTTTTAGTGGGGTTTTGATGGATATAGTGGTGGCATAGTCGAAGGTAGTACGCACAACTTTTAATACAGCTTTGCGTTCAGAGGGGTTATTAATATCGAAATCTGACCATGTTAATACGGGGAGATCTGCTAGCATCAAGGTGAGCGTAGCACCTGGTGAAGCCACTAAGCTGAGTCTATGGGTTTCATGATCAGCCCAAGCAATAGTAGCTGTGCCAGATGAATCGTTGATGATGCTCAGAAGAGGTTTAGACTCTGATAGTGCCATGATAACCTGCACAGGTAAATAAAAAGCCAGAACAAGTACCATGGCTATACGTGAAAGGGATGTCATTGATATCTTACAAGCTAGTAGTGTAGGTTAACATATCACAGTTACAGTAAGCCATCAATAGAGCCACCGGTCTAAACCTACTGTATCTCTGGTCTGTCAGTTGACGCATCATCCAGATAATACATAAGAATGGAAGTGTGAGGGATTATCAAGTTCATAGAGCTACCAAATTAAGAGGCAATACGTAAGCAGCACCAGAATATAAACCCATCTCTTCGTTACTATAGTTAACACGAGCTTGATAGGACAGTCAAATACCAAGGTGGGAGTATTAAATGCCTAGCTTTCTTAATATCACAGAGCTCATAAGAGATTTTCATAGCCAGCACACAGCCGCTAAATAGGATGACTCACCCACAATACCAGTTTGAGTAGTAAGAACGTTTGAGAGATGATAGGTTATGAATCAAAAGATAAAGTGGCCAGACAGCTATTCCAGCTTGGCTGAGTGATATGAACCTTCACATGGAGTGACCCATGGTGTTCAGTGACCTGTTTGTGACAAATGATTTTTGTATTGCCTTGGCGTAGGGTGACCATGGTGTTTTCACTTTGAAAAGCATGAATGATTTTTGATACGGCTGTTTCATCTACTTCGTTATCTGACTCATCATCGTCAGTACTATCAACAGTCAGAATATGGGTTATACGAGCCAGTGGCGATAACTCAGTATTAAGTGAAACAGTTTGTTCGTCAAATTGACTATCCCATGCTAACGTAGCCACATGGATGGTATGGTTAACCAGTCGAAGCGTTGCGACGTGATAAGTAGCAGCGAAGCTACTGTCAAAAATGAATAAAATAGGCAGTGATAAAGCCAGCGAATATTAGGCACGAACGCATGTTGGCGACTCGATAAATCAGTAAAAGCAGAGTAATCAGCGTAACCTAACACGAAAAAACTGCCCATTCAAGTGTAACCATCCCCAAGGTACACATATTAAAGTTAAAATCATGTGAATGAAACTTAAAAAATAATTGCAGGCTAACCATACTTGAACTAAAATAAAACAGCCAGTCATCGACTCAAGGATCTTGTTCTACCATGTTTTCACCAGAGGCTAATCCGCTCAACTACCAAGAGACTTTATCAGAAGCACATGTCTATCCGGCTCATGAGGCCAACAAACTATTAAAACCACAAGGTGTGGCTCGAATTTTAGCCAAGCTCAGGCATTTGATTACGATTGATGAGGCCCTCTACGTCAGTTGTTATCAACAATTAAACCAGCGATTTGCCGAATTTGTACAATGCCTGCCACCGCCTGGTGAAAAACACCATCAGTACTCCATGTTGGCAGTAAGCCTAAGACGTGCGTATTTATTGGTGGAGGCTTTTAGTAAACACATGGCTGTATCTTATGGAAAGCGGCATGCTGAAACCGATGAAGGTGCCCGGTTATTATATGCTGTATATGCTGCAGCCTTGCTTTTTGAAATAGGCAACATCACCTCGGGAAGACGAATCGTACTGTGCAACGATCAAGGTGCTTATCTTAGCCAATGGTTGCCTTTTGAAAAAAGTATCAATACGTACAGCAGGCACTTTAAAATTCGTTACGGCCAAAGCCTACCCGATGTACTACTCATTCCCATGACGCATGTGTTAGCCAAGCAGATCATGCCTGAAACAGGATTTCAATGGATAGCCGAGCAGACAGAAGTATTGCATCGCTGGTTCGAAGGGCTTAACCTAGTCGATGCCTTTTTTGGTGCTTACCAAGCTACTTGCAATGTAGACGAACTACTCCAGAAAGACCCGTTGAAAGTTGACGAGGAGCCCATAGAAACCTTTAAACCAGATGATACCCTAGAAGCAGAGCAGTTTTGGGCCTGGCTAAAAGAGCAACTGGCTAACAAAACCCTCAGTGATGAGCATACAGCTATTGTAGCCGGAGAGCTCATTCTAGACATTGAGGCTTTGGCGCAGATTTACAGTCAACAACAGGTTCGAAGTGAGCGTGCGGTGGTAATCGTTAAGCAGTTCAATGCTTTGGGTATTGCTAAAATGAGCGGTCAGGACTATAGATACGAACAGTATTTTTCCGAACCTCCGGGCAGCCAGGGGCAAACCAATAGCTTTTTAAGCCGAACCGCCAGCAGTGCCCAGCAAAATAAGATTATGCGGCAGTTTATTGTGCTGGATCAAGCCAGTACCCAGTTCTATATCTCAGCATCCTATACTGGGGTGGATCACGGTTACCGTTGGTCCAGTGCCGGTACAACCCCAAGCTCAGCTGCATCTTTAGACAGACTCAATCAGCAAACACCAGGTAGTGTCAGCAGCATTAATCCGCTTAAAGATAAGATTTAAGTAAGAGTGTTTCAGTTAAAACCAAATATAAAAAAACAAATAATGCTGTTATTCTATAACTAATCCAGATAAAGTCTATTTATGGTTATAAAGAGATGGATCAGCAAGTCACCAGTAGGCATTAAGATGTTTAACCATATCATCTTCACTCATGGTGAGACCTAGCAATCAAGGATTATGTTTATGAGGTTTTTTCAAAAACAAGCGTCGCCACCAAGAGTTAGAAAAGATTACGATCAGGTTGAAAAGGTCGTAGATAAGATACTCAAGGATAGTCCGAGAGGGCGTATTGATCCAAGGGCTACCTGGAGGGCCAGTAGTGAGGCCAAAAAGTGGAATACCCAAGAGCAGGCCAAGATAGCTGAGGTGATAAGGCTTGCAGACGCCTACAGGCAACAGAAAAATAATTTATCTGGTGATCAAGATCAAAAAAATAATATGGAAGCGCTCATCAAGCGTCAGCTACACCTGGCCTTATTTAGTAGTTTGCCGGCGCCTCAACCTAGCATTCACCTAGATACAACAGACCCTCTGCAGCAGCTGCGCGAAGCATATGCACAAAAGATCAACCAAGCATCTAAGGATAGTCAAGCAGAGGCGTTGACCACTGAACAATTACTAACTCACGATGGTGTGCCTGAAGCTATCAAAAGAATTTTAAGATCAACGAGTGATGAAGAAGATACCCTTGCTGAGGTGCCGCCTGAAAAGATACCAGTACCCGATGAGAGAAGAGATCTCGAAGTAAATGCTAAAGTAAATATTGCTCGTGTATTTAAGAAGATGAGAAAAAATGAACAGCTTTCACCAGAACAGAAACAAAAAGCTTTGCAAAAAGCATTGCATGCTGATCAGCTTCTGCGTATAAAAGAGAAGACGCAAGAACTAGAGGGTGCATATCAAGCGGCGTTAAAAAATGCCGAGCCGAGTGGAGCTGCGGTCGCTGTAGATGTCGCAACGAACGTTGCACTCACTGTAGCATCCCAGAACGATCCAGAGGTCAAAGCTGCATTGAGTAAGCTTAATGAATTCAGAGCTAAGGTGGTCAAATACCAACTAGCTATCCACAAACCAGAAGCTGATGACTTGCTTGCTCTAGAGCAAGCGCGAGCTTGTGCCGCGCAAGCAGAGATCAATACCATGCAAGCAGAGCTCGAAAAAAATGACAAACTACAAGCGTTAGTCGAGCAATCAAAAACCATTGACCCCATTGGGTACAAAGCACAAATGGAACAAGAAAAATTGCAAAGTGAGCATGATACAAAACTCTGGGATGCCATTAATCAACATGTGTATGATAATGAGCCACAAGATCCTAAAATTGCCCAAAAAATTAAAACACAGGCTGATGGCAGCGTGCAAGTGAGTGTCAAAAATTTAAGTGATGATCAAGTACAAGCTGCAGCAAAGGCTGCCTTAATCCAATACCAAGGTGGGACACCGCCAAAGCCCATTACACTTGAAAATCTATCGGAACTCAAGATCACGGACTCTGATCCGCCTGGGTTTAAAACAGCTTGTCTAAAAGCACTGTATGAGCAACTTGAGTTAACACATGGTGAGGATAAGAAAGAAGACATAAAAGCTAAAATGAAAGAACATTTTAGTATAGAGGAAACGGATTATGATCAGGTATTCAAAACTGCCACTGTGGAACAAAAACGCGATAGCGAGCCCCTTAAAGAGGCGGTAGAAACACTTAACGCAGAACATAAAGCATCTATGGACAGAATGGAAGCTTTGAAAAGTACAGCTACTACAACACAAGAAAGCCTTGACGAAAGCGCTGGAGATAGTCCTGAAGAAAGACCAGGGGAATGATAAGGCCTTGAATAAATCTCTGGAAAAAGCCCTAATGAACCAGAGGCATGTAGCAACTCATAAGAAAATAAGTTCGATTAGATATCCATGTAACTGTGTCAAAGATCCATCATGCTGATCAGATTCCTGATAAAGACGGTATTGAATGACAGCAAGGATGTAGTACAATAACACAGTTTTACACAAAGGTACTCCTTCATGCCACATTGGATAGACCAAGCATGGCCTCTGCCGCCAGCAAGCAGTTCAAATACATCCAATGCCTCAACCACAGCCACGCCCTCACATTGGCAGGCCTGCCCTGGCTGCCACAAGCATGAGCACGTGCAACAATGGGCTCAGCAACTATGGGTATGCAAGCATTGCGGGCATCACCAACGAATGTCATCCAAGACATGGTTTAAGCATTTATTCCCCAATTGCCCAGAAAAACGCATAGGCGATGAGGTTAGGGCCAAGGACGTATTAGGTTTTGTAGATACGCAGCCATACCCAGATCGGTTAAAAAAGGCAGCACAAAAAACCGGTGAATCCGAATCACTCTGGTGTTCAGAAGCCAAAATGGGCCATTTAGACGTGGTAGCAGCCTTATTTGAATTTGGTTTTATGGGTGGGTCTTTGGGTACGGCCGCTGGCACTCGATTTTGTTTAGGCGTAGACAGGGCCATAGAAAAGCAATGCCCATTTATATGTGTTACAGCCAGCGGGGGTGCCCGCATGCAAGAGGGCGTAGCCGCCTTATTCCAAATGGCTAAAACCGTGCAAGCCCTCAACAAGCTTGCTGACCATAGACTGCCCTACATTAGCATTTTAACCGATCCCACTACAGGCGGGGTCGCCGCGAGTCTTGCCATGCGTGGCGATATTATAATTGCCGAAAAAGAAGCTCTAATTGGCTTTACGGGACCTCGAGTTATTGAGCAAACCCTCAAAGTTAAGTTACCAGAAGGTTTTCAGCGTGCTGAATCTTGTCTTGAGTTAGGCGCAGTTGATAGGGTGGCAACCCGTCAGGAAATCCCTGGGCTGGTCCATGAACTATTATCGTTACTGGTAGGCTCAAACAAGGATAATGCTAAAGCCAGAAATACTCAGTCAGTCAACCACCAACAGCCAGCTACGGTGTGATAAAGCAAAGACATACGTTGGTCTAGTCAAGATTATCATCTTGATGCCTTAATGCTATCAAGTTCATACCAAGTGTAGTCTGGTTAGGTTTAGCCATCATCATAAACCCGTTTTAGTCAAGATTATCATCTTGATGCCTTAATGCTACCGAGTTAATACAATAGCGTAACCCTGTGGGATGAGGACCATCATCAAACACATGACCCAGGTGGGCATTGCAGCGACTGCATGTCACTTCAGTCCGTACAAGACCATGGCGGCTATCCATGCGGGTGTTAATGGATTTTTCATCAATGCTATCCCAAAAGCTTGGCCAACCACTACCGGAGTCAAATTGCGTCTGACTTGAAAACAACACCTGATCACAGCAGACGCAATGATAGTGGCCGGCTTTTTTAGAGTGCTGATAACGGCCACTAAAGGCAGGTTCGGTGCCTGCTTGTTGGGTAACATGGTAGGCAAGTGAACTTAATCGTTTTTTTAAATCATGAGCAGGCTGGTGATCAGAAGGTGAAGCAATAGAGCCTGGTGAGGAGGCCTGATATTTTTTGGTCATCATATTGAGGTAACACAGCGGTTACGTAAGGCTTAATCAAGTATAGACCATAAGAGGGCTTTGGCAAAAACAGAGCATGGTTTTTATCAAAAAAAGAATGGTATTTATGAAATAACGATGCTGATAGCCCTACTCGATTGAGCTCACAGGCGTATTCCATAGTGATTTTAAGGATTGTAGCTGTTTCGAGATACATAAGACGCTATCGAAGGTTGGTTGTGGGCTTCTGCGACTAGTTGATAGATCAAGCACTGAGGTGATTGTGATAGCTGCTGTAAAATCTTTTACTTTTGTAGTTCTAACCGGCTAATTTGGTAGGCTTTTTGATGGCTTTTAGCGAATACACTGAGTGCTGACAAGGAGAGATGTTGCCCTATTTTTATGAGTAGGTCTTCATTCGTTATGACTGTGTCAACAGAGTGAGTTGGTTTTTTCATTGTAATAGTAAACTTATAATTACTTTAATGATAACAAAACACTTAGACATTATCAAAGCGCAAATGTGTTTAAAAAACACCCGACGGCTCAGAGATGACATCCAACTATAGATGGTGTACGCTATCACTCACTACCCCTTAGCACTTGTCCGCTGTTGGCTCTGATCGAACAAGTAGGTTTATCGACAGGCTATAACATCGTATTCACCTACAGCTTATAGGTAATCAAGAAAAACAAAGCTGCGGTGGCAGAATTGGCCAATCTTATGATTTTCCAGATGACTTAGAAACAACATCTGTAAGCAGCCCTATGCTGCGTATATAGCTACTAACCAACCTAACAGATCTCTTCTATCGACGCAGATAGCTTATTTGCTTCACCGACAGTCCAAGAGAATATTTGACCAATGTTTTCAAAGTTGACATCGGTTTAGATTGGATTTATATTAACAATTTATTATTCTTTTTATCGTGCTATTTAAATCATTTCTGTCATTAGTATTGAGTCTAGTGCCAAGTGCTTGGGCAAACAAGCCTATCTACAATGGCCTTAAAATAGATCTGAGTGATTATCAGCCCAGTCTTCATATTGGGGTACTAAAAGGTCGAGAGCAATGCGCATGCGCATTGCCTTATTATAAACAAGCATTTCAAGTGCCGGTTTCGATCAAAACCTACATGAGCTATAAAGAAAAAAACCAAGCCATGCTTAGAGGAGAGGTTGATGTAATAAAAAACGACTTAGTTTTGTATGCCAAAGCGTACCGAGATAATCCTGATAGCATGATCCCTATATATGAATCTGCTTCTAATCAAACGAGACAAGCAGTGATTTTAGTGAGGCAGTCCTCATCTATAAACCAACCACACGACCTCACGCGCAAGCAGATTGCCTTTGTAGACCCCCATTTGCTATTGGGCGGTCTATTGCCAAAGCAGGCATTGGATCAAGCATTGCCACAGGGTGGATATATGATAGAAGGCTATTATGGATCCCACATGAATAGTATTCAACAATTGCTAGACGGCACAGTAGATGCTTCGGTAGGCTATGTGCAATCAAAAAATGGGATCAAGGCATCAGATGCATTAGATGAGAAAATGCTTACTCATGTAGGGGGTGTTCTGCATGATATGTATAGGCAAGGCAAACTTAAGCCTAATGAACTTAAAACTATTTGGGTGTCAGCACCACACAAAAAATTGAGTCTAGTGACCATGTCCAGTCGTCTTCCCAAACAAGCTGGCGATGTTATTTTTGCGCTCAGGCGATGGATTCAACAGAATGACCCAGAATGCGACCGCATTTTGAGTCAAAATGCCTCTGCTCAAATCACGCGCACAAGCCATGAAAGCTATGCTAACAAGGTCAATGCCCTAAATCATTACTATGAACATACGGGTCTGTAGTGTCGGTTGTTAAAAATCAGAATAGTTAAATAAAAATACTGCCTAAAGTAAAATTATATACTAATACTATGAATCATCTACCGGTTATTTAGTATGGAATGGTTAAGTTTTTTTATCAACTTATTTGCACTGGCAAACCCATTTGGTGTGCTACCAGTATTTGTGTCACTCACCCAAAACATGGACTCTAACCTCCGCAAAAGAGTTTCAATATTAACCGGCATATCAGTAGTGTGTATATGTCTAATTTTTTTGTTGTTTGGTTCATACATACTTTCTTTTTTTGGGATTACAGTTTATGACTTTCAAATATCAGGGGGGATTGTACTGATCCTTATGGGACTACAAATGATTCAAGGAGCAGATAGTCCTGTTCATCATGATAAAGATCCTGTTAAGCCAAAACAATCAACAAGTATAGCTGTCGTACCGTTGTCGCTTCCGCTTTTGTCAGGACCTGGGGTTATCAGTGCTGTTGTTTCAAACACAAATCCAATGACTATTAGTAAATTATTTCAATTCAGTGGTTCAATAATCATGTTAGGGATAGTTGTCACTGTCATTTTTTACTTCTGTCACCACCTGCACAAAATTTTAACGCCGTCAATAATGAAAGTACTTGTTCGAGTCATGGGGCTTATTATCATGTGTATCGCAACTGAGCTCCTCGTTGAGGGTATAAAGGGAGCATTATTCTAGATTGGACGACCACAGTGAGGTATCAGTTGGCGTAGATTAGAATGTGGTATATCGAGGGTCACTACTTTCCTCAAGAGAGATCTTCAGTGCTAGATCATCAGATAAAGCTTCAGTCACCGCCTGCGTCTCTTCAAAAAAACTAAGTCCAGTATCTATCATGGGTACAAGGGGTGTAGTTAATTGTTGATGTATTCGATTTTCAATCAATGTTAATGTAAAAGGTGCTAGCAAACTAAATAACCTTGCCATGAATCCAGGGATACACCCACCTTCGTCTAGGGTATTCACCTGAATCTGAATATAAACTTGGTCACGGGCATAAGCGTCAGGTATTTGATCATCAATAGCGCAAGCTGCAGCCCAAGTAAGTGCCAGGGCCTCATCAACCGCAAACTGAGTTTCAGGACAAGTGCGCTTGGGTTGGCTTAAAAATGTTTCAATATTGACACACATACGCTTGTAGTCATCGTCTTGAACTGGATCAGTGCCACGAGTTTTTTGATCGTTTTCAATTTCAGATAATACCTGGTGATGGGGTTTATCTGATGAAATATGAATAGGGTTAGTCGTCAGGATTTGCTGTATACGAGGAAGTTGTTCACGTATGTAGGTACGCGTGTAAGCATGAGCATCACCATTACCTCCGCCTGATATGGATGGGTGTGAAAGCATTGAGTTTAAGTTTTCCTGATAAGCTAAGAGTGTATCTAAGTTGTGCATAGTTTTTTGTTATTAAATTGTTAAATTATATTATATTTATGATTAAAAGTCAATAGTTTAATTATTTTATTCAAGATGGTCGTCAAGCTATATGTAGGCATCATATACCAGTATAGCCACTATTTGGATTTTTATGGAGGTAAGTAACTACACTGCCACAGTGAGGGGTGTGAAGGGTATTACTAAGTTCTAGTATTTCATAATCCTGGGTGTACATCGAACTTGGTCCCAGGGAAACGGCTTACTTATTCGATAGTTATGCCATCAGGCTGGGCTTTTTTGAGTTTGGCATAGCTTGCCAACAACCATTTGACACCTGCATGCTGAAATCGAATTTGGATACGAGCATCTTCGCCTTCGCCCTCTGAATTGAGTACAACCCCTGGGCCAAAGGTATCATGATGGACAACTTGGCCTAAACGCCAGCCATGACCTTGATCCTGGCTAGTGGTACGATACTCGGGTTGTGTATGATGTTGAATACTTTGATGCCTATAGCCATGTGTCTGGGCACGGGGGGAGTAGGATTCTGTTAGGTGATAAGGTATCTCAGCTAAAAATCGTGATCGTTGTTGGTAGTTGTCTTGGTTATAAAGTCTGCGGCTTTCTGCATAACTGATGTGCAAGTGCGTTCTAGCACGTGTAATACCTACGTAGCACAATCGACGTTCTTCTTCGAGTTCCCGACCATCTTGAAGCGCCATTTTATGGGGACATAAGCCTTCTTCCATCCCCGATAAATACACACAGTCAAATTCAAGTCCTTTAGCGCTGTGTAGTGTCATCAATTGCACACAATCTTGATGTTTGTCTTCTTTTCCTTGTTGATTATCAAGTGTAATGTTGGCTAAAAACTGTGCAGCAATCATAGCAGTGCTGGTATCTATATGCTCTACTTCAAATTGTTGGCATGCATTGATTAGCTCTTCAAGGTTTTCAAGTTTGCTTTTAGCTTGATCAGGGTATTGCTTTTGAAGATGATCAATGTAGCCTGATTGTTGTATGATTTGCTCTAAAACTTGACTAAAACTATCGTGTTGGCATCGCGCTTGAAGTGTTTCAATCAGGTCAACAAAGCGTTTGAGGCTGTGCTTAGCCCGAGCACTAAGGGTTTGGCCACTGATAGCTGTATGAGCTGCTTGCCATAATGAAATAAAGCCACCATCGCTTAGTTGATGAATTTGTTCAAGAGTTGCCTGTCCGATACCGCGTGTTGGTGTATTGATAATACGGGTGAACGCTGTTGAATCACCAGGATTAACCACCAATCTCATATAAGCTAAGACGTCTTTGATTTCGGCACGATCAAAAAACCTAAGGCCACCATACACCCGATAGGGGATGTGGTGACGTGCGAGTTGTTCCTCAAGCACACGTGATTGTGCATTGGATCGATATAAAATAGCCTGTTCAGCTAGGGCTAAGCCATTCTGGTGGTACTGTTGAATACATTGGATGACATAGCGGGCTTCCTCATATTCCGAGTGGGCCGTAAAAATTTTAATTTTTTCACCAGGGTCTGCCTCTGTACAAAGTTCTTTACCCAACCGTTGTTTGTTATGAGCAATGAGGTGATTAGCAGCCTCAAGAATATTAGCACTGGAGCGATAGTTTTGCTCAAGACGTATAGTCATGACATCCGGGAAATCTTTAGGGAAGGACAACATATTTTCTACTTGAGCCCCACGCCAGCTATAAATAGATTGGTCGTCATCACCTACAATACTGATGTGACTAGTATGGCCAGCAAGCGATTTGATCAGTTGATATTGTAAAGGGTTACTGTCCTGAAATTCATCTACCAAAATATGCATAAAGCGAGATTGAAGCATCTGTCTGAGTCCATCTTGTTCTGATAAAGTTTCAACTACTTTCAATATGAGTTCATTAAAATCTACCAAATGGTCTTTTTGAGTGATGGCTTCATAACGTTTATAGACATCTAAAATGGCTTCCTCTGAGGGATAGCTATCATTAGGTTGATAGTTATGGGCCCTAATACCAGCTTCTTTGTACTGATTAATGGCATATTGTGTTTTTTTGGCAGGATATATTTTGTCGTCCATGCCTAAGTCTTGCTGTATTTGTTTAATCAACCTAAGTTGATCATCTTGATCAATGATTTGAAAATTGGAATCAATCTTAAAATCAAAAGCATATTGACGTAACAAACGGTGACATAAGCTATGGAAAGTGCCTATCCACCCACCTGGAAGTGGATGCCCTCTGAGGTTCTCAATACGAGATTTTAGCGTGTTAGCGGCTTTGTTAGTAAAGGTTACTGCCATGATTTGGTGTGCAGGTACCTGGTGCTGCTCAATGAGCCAAGCAATTCGATGCACGAGTACTCTTGTTTTGCCACTCCCAGCTCCTGCAATGATCAACTGATGACAAGCAGATGCAGTGACTGCTTGATATTGTTGTGGATTGAGTTGGTGGGTGAGTGATGCTGAGTGGCTCATGATCATCGTGTGTCTTTGTACTAAATAACCAAAGTATACCAGTCTTGAGTAGAGAGTTACAAGAATATCTTTTAAGCTTAAGTGGAGCCATATAGCATGGTCGTAATTTTATGGTGATTGGCTTGACGGGTATAGAGTGCTATGATAACATAAATATGTTAGTGAAAAGGACAACAAATGACAACAAGCAAGAGCAATTTCTCATTCCCTATATCCCCCTACATCGGGTCTGCTGTAAGTGCGATCAAGACATGTGGTTATAGATCCTTAAAAGCTTTACTTATGTGGCCCAAGGTTGTCATGCATCATGCATCAACTATCTCAAACGATGGTGCTTGGAGCATCAAGAGCCTAGTGGGGCAGGGTATTAACAGATACAAGAGAGCGTCAAGCACCAGTCGTTGGTCTGCCTGGCCCATAGCCATAATTAGCGGAAGTATAGCAGGTGTCAAGCTTTTTTGGTCACCATGGTTCAATATCATTAACACCTTCAGTGAACATAAATCTAGAACTATCAAAGATGCTCTAAACCTAATTGAAGAAAAGCCAAAAGATACTGAGCGCAAAGGTCAACACGAGGTTTCTGGGCAAAAACAGCTTTCCGATAGTATAATCGATAGTATCGGTGCAGCACCTTGGAGGCAAAAGCCTTGGTTGATGATAAAAGCAGCTGGTCATATGATCAAACACGGCATGTACGCCGTTCGTGTCGGAGTAGTTCAATCATTACGGAGTGTTTATCATTTGGGTACTGTTACGCCGGTGAGCCTGCTGAGTTTCGCGCATCAGGTTGCCAAAACGCCAATCAGTATGATCATCAGTCGAAAACTAGCAGAAAAAGACAGCCCCATCTTAAAGCCAAATAGATCTTGGCCTATACTGAGATTGGTTGTAGGTTATCCCATAAAATTTTCACTAGCTATGATTCCTGCACCGTTTGTGGGGTTATACCATGGTGTCAAAAGCGCATGGGGCCAGCTGACTGATATGCCTCGGCAGTATAGCTTGTTAACTCGGGGGGAGAAACCTGAATCAAAACATGAAGCGTCATTGAGCGGCCAGATTGTGGCTAACCCAGCAGCAGTCCCCGAAAAATCTCCAAGCAAACCAGATCAGGGGCAAACTAGTTCAAGTTCGGCCGTTGAGTTATACACTAAATTATCCATTAAAGATCGCCTTAAGCATCTTTTGGGTGAGATGCCTGAAAAAAATTATGGTAGCGATGATAGATTCTCTGAAGAATTTGCAAAACTAGATGGCAGCAGTCATTGGATGTATGCTTGCTATCGCCACCATAATAATACCTTTGAAAAAAATATTTCTGAAAACGTCGAAACAAAAACCCTAAGCCTAGATGCGAGCACTATTGCTGACAAAGAGAGTCAAGTCAAGGCTATTCGCCATGCCATGATTAGATTCATAAACAGTCAAGGTCTTAGTGTGAATCAATCACCTAACATAGAAGGAGGTGAGTTATTCATGAAAGAATCCCTCGTTCAGCTAGGCTTGTGCCTAACCGATCCTGCCATTATGGCTGATCAGAAATTAGATTTCATGCGACTCAATAAGATATTTAAAGAATGGTACGGGGATCAACTGGGTGAGGACAAGGATACTGAAATCAATCAAATCTGTGAACGAGTGAACGCCATCAATAGTAAAACGATAGCATGGTGGCAAAAACAGGGTGGTAAAAAAGTGTATTCAGGGGCCATTCAGGATTATCTTGAGCGTGTGTGGTCATCGAAACCAGCACAGACAGAAGCAGCCGCATCAGAGGTAGAGCCGGAAGCACCGGTAGCGGAAGAAGTGGCAGCATCAGAGACAGAAGTAGCAGCAGATGAAGCGGCAGCAGAGGAAACGGCAAGACAAGCAGAATCAGAGGTAGCAGCATTGACTAGATCTGCCATAGAAGAAGGTTTGGCAGCGGCACCGGAGTCAGCAGAGCCGGAAGAACCGGTAGCGCAAGAAGTAGCAGCAGATGAAGCGGCAGCAGAGGAAACGGCAAGACAAGCAGAATCAGAGGTAGCAGCATTGACTAGATCTACCATAGAAGAAGGTTTGGCAGCGGCACCGGAGTCAGCAGAGCCGGAAGCACCGGTAGCGCAAGAAGTAGCAGCAGAGGAAACGGCAAGACAAGAAACGGTAGAGGATGCGGCAGAAGAAGAACCAGAAGTAGTGTCAGAGGCGCCATCAGGAGATGAGTCGTCAGATATTTGGGATATACAAGCAGCCTGGGCGGCAGCAAATCCAGGCAATGAAGGTTTAACGAGAAATGATGAACCGACTTGGCTGACACAGGCAGCGGCAGAAATGCATATGTCAGCGGCAGTAGAATTAGAACAAGAAGCGGATCAAGCCAATGAATATTTGTCGGGAGATGATGAACCGGCTTGGTTGAAAGAGGCATCAGAGGTAGAGCAAGCAAGCAGAGAACCCTCACCTTTACAGCTTGAGTATGGATCGGCTAGGCAAACGAGAGGCAATCCTACGATAGGGCATCCTGGTACACCAGAACAGGCCCGTTCAAGATCAATGTCATCAACTCCTGTGTTCGAGCCTGGGACAATGAGAGGCAGTCAGAGATCAAGTCCCAGACGCAATGGGTTCTTTCGAGTCTTGATGGGTGCTGGCTCGAATAATGCAAGCAAGCCATCTCCAGTACCTGTACTTGATTTGGCTAGTACAGTTATAGAAAATAAGCAAGGTGGTGCTAATCGGCATGAAGATGACAGAGGTGGTCCAAATTCACAATCTCCCATTGGAACACTAAACTTCAGTGCCTGATCAGGTAAATCTACGCTTGGTATGTATGTAGATTAGATACTCTTGGGTGTTAGATCATCAAAATTTGAGTTTGTACAACCCACCAATACGGTTATCATGGAAGTGGCTTGTGCCATAGAGTAAAGAGAAGAGGTTAGCAATGATTATTGATCTAAAAAAAATTATTTTTTATATTAAAGTGCGGAATATGCACGACTGTGCTATAGGTTTAGTATATAGGAAAAAAGGATATCTGAAATGACTGTAACATCCACTAAAATTAACGACACAGCACTATTGATGACCGTATCAGGAGACTTTGTTGCCGGCGATGCAGACGCTGGACACGATGCTATTGAAGCCATTATCAAGGACGGGCATTCTAAGGTGAGCTTAGTTGTAGATCTATCACAATGTGGCAAGTTCACCAAAGGTGGGATGATCGAAGACATGAAAAAAAATATGTCACTATCAACGCATCTTCATCGTTTCGCGTTAATTGATAAAGCTGACCAGCATTATTCAATTCATAAAATGCTACAAGCAGCAAACTTAATACATCTCATGAAATACAAAGCTTTTGACGAAGGTCAGTTAGAGGATGCTAAAAAGTGGGTCTCAGAAGTATAAGCTGCAATCAAATGAATGAAAAAATAACTAGTATTGTTTTTTCCGGATATCCCAGCAGCAGTTGCTTTTTTTGATGAGCAACTGTTAACCCATAAAGAGTTGTCAAGGATGACAGGTCGCCGTGGCCACAGCCGTCGAACATCACTGCCATACGCGAAGATAATGGTCTGAACAACCACGACCTAGCATTGTGCGTTAATCTATGGGTTATGGCGGTCATTTCGAGGGTCGACCAAGACTGAAGGAGATGAAATTAGAGGGTTATAGAGACCACATAGGCCAGGCACCATATAATGGATCGGCACTATCCAGGTTGGTGGATGGGTGCTAAGAAATGATTAAAAATCACTTAACATAGCTTAAGCAGGATTGCCTTTGTGCTGGGCAGCAAGTCTCTTGGTATTTTTGAATAATAATTGCTTGATCTTATCCAACAAGAAAGCGTCATGATCAGTAGTTTTTCGTGGGTGCAAACTTTTTGGAAATAGTTGTATAAAACGTGCTGAAAGCGTGCTCACAGATTGCCATTTGACATTAGGATTATCACTATCTTTAAATGATATAGTTCTTTAAAACATCAGGGTTGTCTAGGATAATTGTAAAGGCATCTACGTTTTGAGCATGATATATTTGTACGGCACGATGATGGTATTGATATCGGTACCAGTGACTGGTTCGTACGCCCGCTCTGAATTAAACATGGTTTCTATGTTTGGTCATTGCTTTGGCAGTTGCGTACCTATACCCCACAAGAATTGCCTAGGTATGGCATATGTTGTCGTTTAAGCCCACGATATTTACATGAGTTTTTATGGAAATGATAATAAGATTTAACGATATGCATAGTTCATATCCGATAACGAAACTGTTGATACAATATTAGGTTTGCATTGAAAAAAAAATTTGGTTAATATGAAATGAACAGCATCAGGAATATACCATGTCAGTTAAATCAGCCGCTCTTCAATCTTTTGATCGTGTCAAACAGATAGTTATGAATCAAAAACAGATACAACAGTTCACGACGCGTTGCAACCATCTATGGCAAGATGCTTCAACAATGGCTTGTTTGAAATGGCCAGGAGTTAAACCCCAAAGTAGTTCCAGATCAGGCGTTTTGATAAGTCATAAAGCATCATTAGGTAGATTTAACAAAATAGTCAATATTATTGGTCAGGTACTGTTAGGTGTAGTAGCCATTGCCATGATTATACCAGTACTGATGATTTACGTTTGTAGAGGGCTATTACGTATCAATTTGGTCGTCACCAGTTTAGATAGGCTGGGTAGCACACGCTTGGGTGTTTACATCAAATCCGGCATCAAGCGTATGACGAGTGCCAAGGTTTCAAGCTTAACCAAACAAGCTATCTTAGATAAGGGAATCCAACCTTCAATTGCCAGTAAAAAAGGTTCTTCCAATGCAGTAGAGAAGCTATCGGATATGCAGTCTTCACCAACACCAAGCGTGCCAAAGATTACAGCAGAGCTAGAAGCAGTAAAGAGTCCAGAAGTGGTAGCACAGCCAGCAGGTGCAGCAGAGCCAGAAGCAGTAAAGATTTCAGAAGAGGTAGCACAGCCAGGTGCAGCAGCGACAGAAGCAGTAAAGATTTCAGAAGTGCTAGCACAGCCAAGTGCAGCAGCGACAGAAGCAGTAGAGAGTCCAGAAGAGGTAGCACAGCCAGGTGCAGCAGAGACAGAAGCAGTAGAGAATCCAGAAGAGGTAGCACAGCCAAGTACAGAAGCGACAGAAGCAGTAGAGAATCCAGAAGTGGTAGCACAGCCAAGTACAGAAGCGACAGAAGCAGTAGAGAGTCCAGAAGTGGTAGCACAGCCAAGTGCAGCAGGGACAGAAGTAGTAGAGAGTCCAGAAGTGGTAGCACAGCCAGGTGCAGCAGAGCCAGAAGCAGTAAAGATTTCAGAAGAGGTAGCACAGCGTGCGGCAGCGGCCACCAAAATTCAAGCTGCTCATCGTGGCAAATTGAATAGAGCAAAAGCGGCAGCGAATTCAGACGAATCAGAGCCAGAAGCAGTAAAGAGTCCAGAAATAAAGGGATCTCATGCCGTGGAAGACAGCAACAACCACATAGCACACAGTGTGGCTGAGCAGGAGCCACCTACAAACATTATTGATTTGGCAATCGGAAATAGCAGCCGTATGGGTATATGGTCTGAAAAAAAACGTGGTAGTAGAGGTCCCCAAATACGGACACTAAAAACTCCCTAATGGGGTATTTAGAGTTATGATGTTGTGATTCCAAAGGTTGATATCGGTGATATCAAGCTTAGCTATACAAAAAAGCCTTTGCATAGTGTCATCTATACACTGGTAAGTCAGCTACTGATGCATGCGCTCCAAGGTTAATCACATTAAAATAGAGGGGTGATATAACCGTCAGTAAACACGAATAGAACCAAGTACTAGTTATTGATCATCAGAATATTAGTATTACCACCATAGAGGCTCTTACCTTGACGCCGATAGGAATAAAAACGATGATCACAGTAGGTGCAATGTTCAGACACCACAACGGTGCTTACTCCTTGGCTTAACAACTGATATCGTGCTAATGATTTTAAATCAAGTTTAGGTTTTGTGGTGCCGTTGGTATTAAAAAAGGGTTCAAAATTTTCATCTTTTTGGCAGAAATTGTTCATAAAGTCTGTGCCAACTTCATAATGATGACCGCAGATACCTGGCCCTATCCAGGCATTTAAGCGTGATACTGGTACAGGTGATGCCATGATCGACTCTTGAATAATACCTAGGTATAAGCCTTTCCAGCCCGCATGCATGATGCATGCCCAACCCCCGTCACGGCTATAAACGGCTATAGGAAGGCAGTCGCCACAGCTGATGGCGCATACCTGGTTGGGTGTTTGGCTGATTAAGCCGTCAGCCTCTGAGGGGAATAAAGAGTTGTTTGGCCTAGTTAATCGTATACCATGTACTTGTCTAACCCAATGAATGCTAGAGGAAAACAAAGTTGCCAGCTGTTCTTTATAGCGCCGCCTGCATGCTAGAAACGATGGATTAAGGTGCTGTTGCTGCTCATGTCCAAGCGGTATGGTTAGTAAAGTAACGGGCTGGTCGCCACCGATAGCATAAATAATATTGGAGTGCATATAAAATCATAAACCAATGGTGATAAGAACGCAAGTCGTGACTGAGACTGATGACTAGGGTGATAGGGCTCGAGCAGTTGACAAAGAGTCGGAGGTTAGGCTAATATCCCAGAGCAACAGGTACACGTTATGGTTCCAGACACCAGATAAGCATCAAGCACAGTGAGATAGATGTTGTATCTGGGGAACTATTGAATAAGGACAGCCATTGAGAGTGAAAAACGTCATCAGCATAGGTGCCATTGCTTTGATCACTTGGCTAAGCTATGAGAGTTTGCTAAGCCTATTTCGGGTTAAGCATATACATGTTTTTACCACAAACAGCATAAAATTTAATCCAGAAACATTTAAAGACAAAGTCACTCAGCTAGGGAGAATACGCTTTTTGTCATCTTTAGAGTCATTTTGCAGCCATATCAAACAAGATGAGTGGGTTCAATCTTGTAGTGCCGAACGTGTATTTCCAGACCAATGGTATCTAGACCTCACCTATCACAAGCCCATTATAAGATTGATAAGGTCAGGGAAAATCATCACTCAATCAGGTAAGCTGGTTCAAGATTCAGCAGGTTATGTCACTGGGCCACTACCTATCTACGAGGGTGATGACGATCATTCAAAGGTGGCTTATCAACTATACTTGAAAGCCAATTCTAATGCTAAAGTGTTGGGTGTGGTTGAGTACGTGAAATTCAACGAGTCAGGTTGGCTGATTGAGTTTGCTAGAGGTATCCAGGTTAAGCTGGGAGAGAAGCATTTATTAAAACGCCTTGAGTTGTTTTTGAATTTGTGGCCAAAGCATTTTTCACTTAAGTCAATGAAACAAACTTTTGATATGCGCTACCACAATGGTTTTGCATATAGAGAATTAAAACACGATACTGAGTAGCGGCTTTTACTTGAGTTTTGTTAGATTTTGTGGAAAATGATGACATATGTCTTGGGATGCAGATGAATGAATATAGTTCTTGATATAGGTACATCAAAAATCGTAGCACTGGCAGTGGCTAGTATCGAGGGGAAAGATCAGGTGAGGGCTTATGCTAACAAAAATAGCTCGGGTATTAGCAAAGGTGTTATCGTAGATATCAAGCTTACAACGTCTGCCATCAGTGAGGTACTTAAAGAGCTTGAAAAGCAACTTAATACCAAAGTAAATGCGGTTAAAGTCAGTGTTTCGGGTCATCACGTGATGGCCATGAGATCAAGCGGTGTAGTGGGTGTTCAAGGAGGTGAAATCACCGAGCATGACGTAGAAAGGGTTATAGAGGCCGCAAGGGCAGTCTCCCTTCCCAAGAACCAAGAAATCATCCATGCATTACCGCAAGAATATATTGTAGACGGCCAAAGTGGTGTTGAGCGTCCAATAGGCATGGTAGGTATACGCCTTGAGGTAAATGCACTGATTATGTCTTGTTCAAGTAGTGCGCTCCAAAATACAGTAAAATGTGTTGAAAAAGCAGGGGCTCGAGTCGATCAGTTTATTTTATCTCCACTTGCTTCAGGAACCTCTGTACTATGCCGCGACGAAAAAGCTCTGGGTGTCTGCTTGCTCGATATCGGATCAGGAACTACTGATGTGGTGGTGTACGCCAAGGGTATGATTAAGCATCTCTCCGTTATACCTTTGGCCGGCGACCATGTAACTAATGATATATCGGTTGCCTTATGTACGCCCTACGATTCCGCTGAGAAAATTAAAAGATCCTATGGTGCTCTTACAGACAATGAGACTGTGTTGCATGAGTTAATTGATGTCGCGAGTGTTTCTGATGTCAATGATATTAGAAATATTAGACGTCAAGTGGTCACAGATGTGGTTCAAGCACGTTATTATGAGATATTTTCCTATGTACTTAGCAAGCTACAGCGGGAGGGTATCTTAGAAGAAATACCAGCAGGAATCGTGTTAACAGGTGGAGGGGCTAAACTTCCAGGGCTCAAATATCTGGCTGAATCTATGTTTGAGATGCCTGCACGTGTAGCTTGGCCTGTTGAAAAGCATCTAACTGACGATTTAAGAGAAGAGTCTCACGCCACATTGATAGGCTTAATGCATGAGTGTCAAAATAACGAGCTTATGCTCAGGCAACCTGGCACTGGTAGATGGCAGAAATTAGTGAATTGGCTTGAGTCTTGCCTGTAGACAACTAAACGGTATATGCGTTGAACACGCCCGCATCATGACATCACACAATATTTTTATATAGTTATCAGCTGAATATTTCGTCGCGAATAATATATGATCAATATACGCCTATGTGGAGCTAATTTCGTTATTAGTCAATAAGATTATTGTACAAAAAATTATATATATATTAATAGTTTATAGACTATAACAGTGGTATAAAAACCAAAGGAGTACATTATGAGTAAATGTGAGTACGAACCACAAAATCCACATATGGTTGAACTAACAACCCTTGGGGACGCACTTATGACAACACAAGCACAATTTTTCAGAGTGTGCTATGCGGGTATGGGTATGCAGCTAGTATATCTTATATTGACTTTATTGTTTATGGGAGCGCCATCTATTGATTTGAGTTTAAAATGGGCTTATGCTGTAACAGCGATAGCAAGTCTTGCTTCTCTAGATGCTTTTGCATCTAAGTTATTAAGTAATGCAAGAGTACTGGTAAAACAATATCGTGTTGTGTCTAAAGTTGTTGATCGAGAATCAAAAACTACATTTTCTGAACTTGCTCATGCTAAAGAAAGTGCTGCACCGATGATAGTGATGAGCTTGTTACGATTAATCAGTTTTGTGGGATGGATTGTGATTCTCATTATGATCTAAACCTCACTTATAAATCCATTACCCAGCTTCCTAGCAAACTCACGCTTGCTAGAAGGCCGGGCATTTTTGTTTTTAAAAAAATAAATCAAGCTAGGAGCACAACATATTTTAATATGAATAACAAGGTTTACAGATAGGTATGAAATCTAAACCAGGTATCGAATAAATCCGTCAGCCCTGTGTGAGTCAAGCAGCTGTCGTATGCAGCGAATGGTGGTTTATCCGGTCAGTATTAGATTAATGGGTTTCAGGTCGTTTTATGAGGCATGCAAACTAAGATCTAAAAAAAATAGATTCATATGTCGTTGCTTAGGTATATACAATGATATTCGCACTACACTCAGGAACTATCTACTATGGCTTGCGGAGTTTTTTGAAAATCAGCTAGATGGTCAGGTTGATTGTGAAGTTGTGGATTAGGGATTTAAGGTGTATGCGCTTACAATTTAGTTTATAACTAACAGGTGAATTCGATGCGCAACTCAACGGTTATAATAATTCAAGTTTGTGCTTATAATACTAAAATGATCACCTGTACTCCTAGCGTTATGATTTAAAATGTTTTGGATATTAATGAAAAATAGAGGCGGGTTGAGTTTGCTATGATAATCGTACTGATATTTTTCAGCCTGTAGTTATCTCTCAGTTTAAAATAAGGTAGAACATAAAAAATGTCGGCTATACGCTATCAGACCATGATACATTTCAGAGATAGTTGCCAGCTATGACATCGCTGCGATAAAAGCCGTAACTGGATAGGCAGGTCAGAGGCCTTCCTGGACGTCAGGTTGGGGTATCAGTAAGTAAGCGAGGTCGGTATGGGAGTAGGCTGCAGGCTTATGATAAGATGCTAGATTGAATGCCACTCATGCATAAAAAGTTTCTTAATCTATTCTTGCACGGTAAAAGTGCTATTTTTTTGCCTTACTGTGATTGCATGATGTGGTAGCTTGAGTATATAATCATTTAAATCCATAGGAATTTGACATGTTGATAGGCGAATCATCAGAATCACAACAAGTAGCAATAATTAAAGTCGCAGGTCTCGGCGGCGGTGGACAAAACGCCGTTGAGCACATGATCAATGAAAAAATCAATGGCGTCACATTCATGTGTGCCAACACTGACCTCCAAGCACTTCAAAAATCCAGTGCTCACATAAAACTACAGTTAGGTGAGGAGATCACCAAAGGGTTGGGTGCTGGTGCTAACCCTGAAGTTGGTAAACAAGCAGCAATCGAAAACCGGGCTCAAATCGAGCAAGCCATTTCCGGAGCGGACATGATTTTTATCACGGCAGGCATGGGGGGAGGCACTGGCACAGGCGCAGCTCCGGTCGTTGCTGAAATAGCCCGTGAAATGGGAATTTTGACTGTAGCAGTAGTGACTAAGCCGTTTCTATTTGAAGGTAAAAAAAGAATGGACTATGCCGCCAAGGGCATAGAAGAGTTGAGAAAACATGTAGACTCATTAATAATAATCCCTAATAATAAACTGTTGAGTGTGTTGGGTAAAAATGTAACCTTACTCAGTGCATTTCGAGCTGCTAATGCAGTACTTCAGGGTGCTGTTGAAGGTATTTCAAACCTGGTCACAAAGACGGGTCTTATTAATGTAGACTTTGCAGACGTACGTACAGTAATGTCAGAAATGGGTATGGCTATGATGGGTACAGGCCATGCAGAAGGCGAAGACAGAGCCAGAATTGCAGCTGAGTCCGCAGTGTCCAGTCCCCTTTTAGACGATGTCGATTTGTCTGGTGCAAAAGGTATATTAGTCAACATCACAGCAGGCTCAGATATGTCCATCGGTGAGTTTGAAATCGTGGGCGACACCATCAGAGAATTTACATCAAGCGAAGCCACAGTAGTGGTAGGTACAGTTATTGACCCAGACATGTGTGATGCCATGAAAGTGACCATAGTAGTCACTGGGCTCGGTGAGTCAGCCATGGGTGGTGGTGAGTCGGGTTCAAGTGTATTTTCGGCATCTAAGAATAGACGCGGCTCTAAATCATTACTCAAAGCAGATCAGCGCCCTCGTACACTATTAGGTGGAGGATCGGGGAAACAGAACGCTTTTACAGACCGCGCAGATGTGCGGGCACAAGATGATAAGTATCTTGATATTCCTGCATTTTTAAGGCAGCACGAATTAGCGGACGATTAATAATGCCACAAAGGCAAAAAACGATCAAATCAAGTATTAGTTTCGAGGGCATCGGTCTTCATTCTGGCGAAAAGATAAGGGTTATAGTCAGACCAGCCCCCACAGGCCATGGCATCGTTTTTAGGCGGATTGATTGCGACCCTGTCGTAGTTATTCCAGCAAGCTATCACTTCATACACAGTACTACGCTTTGCACTACGTTATCTAGTTCAGGCAAGAGTATTGCAACAGTCGAACATTTTTTATCGGCAGTGAGTGGCGTAGGATTGGATAATTTACTGGTGGATGTAGAGGGACCTGAACTGCCCATCATGGATGGCAGTGCCGCACCATTTGTGTTTTTATTAAACGCTGCAGGCGTTCAGACACAGCCCGCTTCAAAAAAAATGCTACTCATTACTGACAAGGTGGAAGTAACCGACGGTAATAAATATTGTGGAATAGAACCCTGTGATCATTTCAGTGTTAGCCTATCGATCAATTACAATCAAACTGTCGTGGATCAAACAGTACAACAAGCATCCTACCATCAATCTACTGACTGTTATGCTCGCTCAGTATCTCGAGCCAGAACATTTGGATTCATTAAAGATGTTAAGAAAATGATGGCGTTAGAGCTAATCAAGGGTGCTTCAACAAAGAATGCCATAGTGGTCGGCGATCATGAAGTAGTGAATGATTCTGGCTTACGCTCCGGAGATGAATTCGTAAAGCATAAAATTTTAGATGCCATTGGCGATCTAGCTTTGGTAGGATCACCAATTAGTGGTCATTACTATGGATATTGCTCGGGACATAGGTTGAATAAGTTACTCATAGATAAAATTATATCCACTAGGTCATATGAGTGGGTGCTATAACAAGATATTTTTTTAAGAAGAGGGCCATTCAGCAGGTTGTAAATATCTAAAAACGTGCTATCATGGGGTGTTCTAGATTAATTAATGGTTATGTTTTACAAAGTACCAAGCCACACAACATGTGAATTACAATTGCTTGCACAAGAATTAGATAAAATCATACGCAAGCGCAAGTATAAAAAATTCGAAAAGCAAGCCATTTTTTATTCTGTGGGCCTGTATTTAACCCAATATTATCATCGCCTAACGAATGCTATTGAGCATTCGTCGCTTTTAAGATTGTTAGACATTTTTATGCGAAAGCCTAGTAAGCTCAGAAGATTAAGAAAAATGTTTAGATCATGGCACTACCTAAAAGCAAAGACTCAAGAAAAATCAATGAAATTTTCAGGCCATAGTCACATAGTAGGCAATATTGCCACCAAGCTACAACAAAGCATCATGAATCTATGTGCAGATTGTTTGCCAGAAGATCAAACATTTAAAAACCAATTGTGGTATCGGATCTTGGGTGAAGTTAGCAAAAATAGTGAATTGAAAGATTGTTTATCATCGTCTCATGGTAGGCATCTATTAATTCGTGTTCTTGATCACTACGAACAATATCATATGACATTACTACCATCATTGATACAGGAGAGATTAAAACAGTCATTGGTTAAGCTCAGAGAGGTTGTTTTCGTATCAGAATATACTGGCAAACAGGGGATGCAACTCTCAGACACTGACATAGACACTTTTAGGAGTATTAATCCTCAAGCTAAGAAGCAACTTCAGTATATTGCCAAGCAAACAAAGTGTGACACATCATTGCTAAGCGGAAAGCAGGCTGGTCTCAAACAAATGCTTCATGCAGAATTAGCTGCAAGGTCAGTAAAGAAGAAAACACTCAATCAAGTAACATCTTCAGCTAAGACACGCAAACCACCTGAGGTCATGACAGCTAGGCCCTCATTAGGTTTATCCAACTTAGCTAAAATGTTTGCCATAACCAGTAGTACAGTACGTGCACTAGGAGAACCACTAACTTTCCTAAACCCAAGGCCCAAACAACTCAATACACCTTTAATTATCAGCGCCTACAAAAGCGCCGCCGTCAGCAGCCTATCATTTGAATCAAGACTGAGACAACACACAGGGCTACCTCGTCCGAGCTTGCCATTCTTCAAGTCATCGAGTGACTTAGAGTGTCATCACAAATCGGTTCAAAAGGCCAATGCAACTCATAAAATTGATGCAAATGCTTTTTCGCTAAAACAACATTCCCATTATCCAAGTATGTTCAGAGGATTAAACAGTCACCAGTGTAACCAAGTAGACAAAAACCAGAGCAGTCCGCAATTATTCGCGGCTCAACATTCAGGTACACGGGATAAGCATATCATGAATAGAGGTCAGATAAGGGGAGGCTAGAAGTGTATCTATTGATACAATAATAGCGTTGGTTATGTCCAAATCTTTGCAAGCGACGTTATTAAATTTAATAGTCAGTCTGCTATCTAAGTTGCCTATGAGGTATCACTCTTGTGTAGGGAGTTGGATTGGGTGGTTACTGTATTGCCTACCGCTTAAAAGAAACACTATCATTGCCAAAAATATAGTCAAGTGTTTCAACCATCTCAGTCCTAATGAGCACCAACAGCTTATCAAGCAGAACACAAAAATGATGGGATCAGCAATCATTTACACGGCAATTGCTTGGAGGTGGTCAGATAACAAGGTGTTGAGCAATATTCCATATAAAATTACTGGAATAGAAGCACTAAATGCCTGCAGAAAAGCAGGTAAGGGCGCTTTTGTGCTAGCCATGCATTCAGTATTTCTTGAACTTGATGGTAGGCTAGTCCAACTCAAGATGAATGAGGCTTTTTACGCTTTTTCGTATATCAAAAAACATGACAAAATTCATCAAACAATGATCAGTGGTCGTAAGTCATTTTCCAATACAATCCTTCATAATAACGTTCGTGAGTGTATTAACCTATTAAAACAGGGGAACGTGGTCAGTTATATGCCAGATCAAGACTATGGTGTTAAATCTTCAATCGAGGTGTCTTTTTTTAATCAACCGGCAACCATGGTGACAGTACCGGCACGTATCGCACAAATCAGCGGTGCAAAGGTTTTTTTACTGGATTCATATTGGTCAAAATCAGGTGAGCGTGTATTTAATCTAGAGCCTATCGCTTATGATCCATCAGATGTAATAGGTTTTACAAAAACAATATCAAGTCTCATTGAAAGCAAGATCAGTCAACATCCAGATGAGTATTTATGGTGTCATAGACGATTTAAAAGTACCCTAGGCCGAGATTTTTACGTAACGAACGTGTAAATCTTTATGTATATGTTTTTGTTTTGGTTAAAGGAGTTTAGATGCTGGATAACAAAATCATCACAGATCATTCCGGAAAAATACCACTAAAATATCGTTTGTTATCAAATATCCTGAGAGGGGCATCTAAGATACCCAATCGGTATCGTAAAGGTATCGGTCATATACTAGGATGGTTGTTGTGGCAACTGCCACTAAAAATGAATCGAATAGCTGCAATCAATATACAGCATTGTCACCAAGGAGTTCCACAGTGTTATGTGGATACATTAATTAAGCAGAATGCATTGCTCGTAGGCCAAGCATTCTTGTATACAGCCGTAGCTTGGTATGGAACTCGTCAGCAAATCGTAGATCATCTAACACATAAGATTTTGGGTTTGGATCAAATCAAAAAATGCCAACAATCAGGAAAAGGTGTATTATTACTGGCTATGCATAGTCTTTTTTTAGAACTTGATGGTCGAATTTTAGCGGAGTATCTAGATTTATGCGCGGTAGAAAGACAACATAGAAACAGGGTATCACTACTTAAATCTGGACGTCATCAATATTTAAAGGATAGCGCTGATAGAAATCACCCCAGGACTTTTATTCGTTGGCTTCAACAAGGAAAGACAGTTTTATATCTACCAGATCAAGACTATGGGCTGAACGGTGCCATCAAAGTATCTTTTTTTAATCAGACAGTTGCTATGTTAAAAGCGACGGTACGCATTGCTAAAATCGGCCACGCAAAGGTATTTATCGGAGATAGTTATTGGACAAAATCACAGAAAAGAGTGCTATCGATTGAACCTTTTAATCATGATATTGATGATGAAGATGGTTTCCTTCATAACCTATCAAAGGTGATAGAAAAAAAAATAAAGGAGCACCCAGAAGAATATATGTGGCAGCATAAACGTTTCAAGAGCATTATGCCCAAAGAGTTCTACAGTTAATGGCCAATTAGATTAGTAGATCATATATCGATAGTAGCATGAGCTATTATGTTATTAATGGCTCTGATGATGGTAACAAAAATCAAACAGCAGTCTCAAAGCTATCTGTGGGCCTGAAGATGGTTTGCTAATGCCACGAGACTAGATAAATCCAGCTTCATCATCCTAGCTGTCTGATAAATGACCTGTGATAGTAGCAAACCATTATGATTAAGACCTCTTCTGGTTTACAGATTGTACTGCCATCCAGGAGGCCAGACTGAACTTGAAACATTTGAGTGGGCGGCAATGGCTATTGAAGATGGTTTAAAATGGTAAAATAAAATTGTGTGTCTATGATTGACACAAAATAAATACTAGTGATATGCTTAGAAAAACTAGATCTTTATACGAGGAAATTTCATGCAACATCTCAGCAAAATGCTCAGACTGTGGGTGTCTGTTTGGGTGTCGATAGTATGTTTGATAGGGCCCGGTTTAAAAGAAGTTTACGCTAAGGATTCCTTATACCATTATAAAACTAAGGCAAGCTCATATGCCAGCACTGCGCCAATAAAATTATGGAAAAAAGCATCGGTTACGGTATTATATGATCAAAATGTACCTGATTGGTACAACTCAATAGGTCGTCTTGTAGCCTGCTTGATTGGGTTTTTAGCTACTTTATTACTCGCATATCCTTTATGCATCACAAGGCTTAAGAATACTATTGTGAATGCTCCCTTATGGATGGTGAGACGATCCAAGTTTTTATTTAGTCACCTGATTTATAGGCGACACGAAGTCATCTCTAAGCGTCAGTCTGTACCTATTATCAATGCTTACAAAAAAATTAAGCAGTGCCATCATCCCGATTCATTGACTGCTGTTGAGGGCATAGTCACAACGGAATGCTATCAAGCCTTAACTAATAATATTCAGTTATATCAAACATCAGGTTTTAGTCGTGTGATAGCCATTAAAAATATAAGAAAGGTTGTAGAGATTGTGAATGCTTTTCAAACTCGATTGCTTCAAGTTGAAGTCGACCTTCAAGATTACGTGCTCAACGCAGAGGGGTGCATTGAGGTAGGCAGTAAAAACACCATACGCACTAAGGAAATTGTGGAGTTAGTAAAGCAAGGCGATGGTTGGCGTATTAACCAGATTGCCTGCCTCACACAGGTTGATTTTAGTGTAGCCTATATGCTAAGGTTGCTGGTTGGTCAACAAGTTAGAAAGTTAAAGGGCCACTAATAGTTACCCAACACTAGAAATCTAATGCCTAGTACACCATGGATTATTGGGCGTGCTTACATTTAGGGCAAACATGTTGTTCGCCATATTTCTTGGTTACTTTTAGCATGGTTATGGGAAAACCGCATTCACTGCAGGGCTTTTCCACTGGGGCATCAGATTGTAAGTATTTACACTTTGGGTATTGCGAACAAGAATAAAAAAAGTTCCCTCTTCTAGCCCTTCGTTTAAGTAATGTGCCTTTATGACAATTAGGGCATGTTACCTGGGTATCTTCTGGTTTATTGAGTGGTTCAATATGCTTACATTCAGGGTATTTACTACAGCCAATAAATTTACCATAGCGGCCACTTTTTATAGCGAGGGGGGACTCACAGACAGGACAGGGCCGATCAATAGCCTCTTCAGGTGGCTTTTGATCGGTGTTGGATCCACTATCACGAGTATATTGGCAGTCAGGATATCCAGAACATCCAATAAAATTGCCATTTCTTCCCAGCTTAACGACAAGTGGTTTTTTACACTCCGGGCAAGATTCATCCAGCGGTTGTTCAGTAACATCTTTGCGTTGAACAGTATCATTAATTTCCTCAACGCGTCTGCAAAAAGGTGTCCAAAATGACTTTAAGGTGGGCTTCCATTCAAGCTCTCCTCTAGATATTTGGTCAAGCTCATCTTCCAGATTAGCTGTAAATTGGTAATCAACATAGGATAGAAAATAGGAGGTTAAAAATCGTGTCACGACCTTGCCGATATCAGTCGGTACAAACCTTTTATTTTCAACAATCGCATAGCCCCTATCCTTGATAGTAGATATAATAGAGGCATATGTTGATGGTCTACCGATATCAAGGTCTTTTAGGTTTTTAATGAGGGAGGCTTCTGAGAACCTAGCAGGAGGCTCGGTAAAATGCTGTTTAGGGTTGATATCAGTCAAACTAACGGTTTGGCCCTTGGTAAGCTTAGGTAGATGTTTTTCATCGGTATCGCTGGTTTCATCATCATCTTTACCTTCTTGATAAGCAAGCAAGTAGCCTGGGTACTTAATAGTGGTACCATTGGCTCTGAATGTTGCCAGATCAGGCTTAGAAGAATGCTGGATATCAATGCGTGTTTGATTGAGCTCAGCAGACTGCATTTGGCTAGCAAGTGTGCGCTGCCAAATCATCTTATAAAGTTTAAACTGATCATCGCTGAGGTGTTGTCGTATAAAGGAGGGGTCTTTATCTCGACTGATATCGGCAGGTCTGATACATTCGTGAGCTTCCTGTGCATTCTTACTTGCGCTTTTAAAAACCCTAGCTTTACTTGGACAAGCTTCCTTACCATAGGCATCCGTAATAAAGCCTCTAATTTGATCACAAGCCTCCTGTGCAATATGATAAGAATCTGTTCTCATATAAGTAATGAGGCCTACCCGTTGGCCGGCTATTTCTATGCCTTCATAAAGTTGCTGTGCTGCACGCATGGTTCTTGCAGATGACATGTATAACTTTTTTACAGATTCTTGCAGTAGTGTTGATGTGATAAATGGTGCGGGGGGTTCTTTGCGTTTTGTTTTTTCAATAATATCCGAAACTGACCAGGTATGGGATGCCATTTGGGATAGTTTCTTTTGAACCTTTTCAGCATGTTTCTGTTCAGTAATACTAAACTGAGATAACTTATTACCTTCATAGCTAACTAGGCGAACATCAAATGTTTTTTGGTCCGCCTGTGCTTTGGCAGGAACGGACCAATACTCTTGACGCTTAAAAGATTCTATTTCATATTCTCTTTCTACAATCATCCTAAGGGCAGGACTTTGAACACGGCCAGCAGACAGGCCCGTTCTTATCTTTTTCCAAAGTAAAGGTGATAAATTAAAACCCACAAGATAATCAAGTACTCGCCTAGCCTGTTGAGCGTGGATAAGATCATCAGATAGATCTCGCATGTGCTCAAGCGAGTCTTGAATAGCTTTTTTAGTTACCTGGTTGAAGACGATACGCTTGACTGTTTTGCCATGAGTAATGTTCTTTTCCTCAAGGTATTCTTTAATATGCCAAGAAATGGCTTCACCCTCTCTATCAAGATCGGTAGCTAACAATATCGTGTCAGCTGATTTTGCTGCTTTGGCAATAGCTTCGGAGTGAGGCTTGTTTTTGTCGATTAAAGTGTAGTGCATGCGGAAATCATGATCAGGTTCAACAGCGCCTGTTTTGGGAACAAGATCCCTAATGTGGCCATAGCTGGCAAGTACTTTGAAACCTTTACCAAGATACCCTTGTATGGCCTTTGCTTTAGCCGGGGACTCCACAACCACCAAAGTGTTTTGCATAAATATCTACTTTGTGTTCAATGATTTAGAAGGATATAGTAAATACTCAGAAATGCAAGCTTTATTTTTTATAATAATGAAAGTGGGTTGACTGGAGGTTGATTCAAAGCGTGGCTGAATGTTTCGTATGGTTCTGATATATTGACTATTTTAAATTTTTGTGTATAATAATAAAATGAAAACAACAAAAATGGAGATATGTCATGCTAAGAACCAATAGCCTTCCAAAAAATGCCAGTCATCACGTAAAAGGCATCAGCCATTTCCCCATCAATAACGGTCATGGTGGCGAGGATTTTTGTCATCCAGATACTTTCAACGGCCTGAAACAGATCGGGGCAAGCATCATACGAATACCGGTGGGCGTCGAAATAGGTGATGGTTTTATTCATCAGCCTGATCAGGTCATCCAACGAGTAGAATCTGCAGTAGACACTGCCATCAATCAAGGGTTTCCAGTGATTATTTGTTGGCACACTGACAAAGCAGAACAGTACACCCAGCATGCCATTCAGTTTTTTTCGTATCTTGCTGATCGCTACAAAGGCAACACCCACGTAATCTTTGAAATCTACAATCGACCAGAAACTGATTCATGGTCCACCATCCAAGATTTTGCATATCAAGTGATTGCTGCCATCCGCAATACAGGGTCTGATTCAATTGTTATCGTAGGAACACCCAGTCGTTGTACTCAATTTCACGAGGTTATCGCACAACCTATTCAAGATAGGCATGTTGCCTACGCACTCCAAGTCCATACTGCAGAGCGGGGCCATAATCAGGCACTGATAGATCATGCAACTCATGCCATTGATCAGGGGCTATCCTTATACATAACCGAAAGCAGCCGAGGCACAGCTGATTATTGGAGTGGTCAATCCTACGAGAATTCTAATGTAGAACTGTGGCATGATTGGACCCTATGGGCTCAGCGACATCAGGTGCCCATGATCAGTGGTTTCTTAGGTAATGCTTATAGGCCCATGGACGTTTGTGTACTAAAGCATGGTGTGAACCCACGAGGACCTTGGTCACTACAGGATCTTAACAGTACCCATGAGCAATATTTAACATGGCTAGGAACTGATGGCAATCATCTAAATCCATCCCCCAGAAAGAGAAATCTATCTTTTGATGAAGAACTGACGCAAGAAATGGCTAACACCACGATCCAACCTCCAGTAACGAAAGACAGGGAAACATTGCAAGGCAAGTATGAGCAAGCGTTGGTAGATTTTAATAATGTGCTGGGAAAGAGTCCAGAAGAAGTCAGAAATATAGAACAGTCAGATGATAGAGAGCCTATGGTTGAATCTATCCCAGCTCAAGCACCCATTTCAAATCAAACAATACCATCAGCGCATGCTGGATCATCCAAAATGCCAACTGTGGCACCGGTTCCAGCTACCGCGTTTCAACAGCCCATGCCATCTGCGCCTACAAACAGATCAAGGGGAGCCATATCGGGTGGCGTGGTTAGCCGACATGGTGCACTGCAAGTTGTTGACGGAAAGATAGTGGGCGCATTGAGTGGTCAGCAACCTAAGCTGGCCGGCATTGGTCATTTTTGGATGGATACCCACTGGGGGAATCCTAATTTTTGCAATAAGCGAACCATAGAGGCCATGAGCCAGCTGGGGGTCAATCTATTCCGTGCGCCAGTAGGATCAGGGTTTTCTGGTGAGGGTGAGTCACAACACGGTTATCGTCAAAATCCAGAAGATATGTTACGAAGACTAGATGGTATCGTAGAGGGTGCCATGGCTCAAGACCGATATGTGATTATTGATTGGCATTCACACAGTGCACTCAAAGATGATAAATCCATTGAGTTTTTAACCCATGTCGCACAAAAATACGGTAATATACCCAACGTGATCTTTGAAATCTTCAATGAGCCATTAGGGGGTCAGTCCTGGCATGATGTAAAACAATACGCTGAAAGGGCGATAGCAGCTATTCGCAAGCAAGGAGCCAGTAATCTTATTATTGCGCCAACCACCACTTGGTCACAAGATGTAGATTTGGCAGCTCAGGACCCTATTACCATGGACCCTAATATAGCGTACGCATTACATTTTTATGCAGATTCCGAGCACCATAGAGATAATTTGAGACAGCGAGTGCGAACAGCACTTAACTCAAAATTACCTATTTTTGTATCAGAGTGTAGCGGGGTATATCATGATGGAAATGGCACTTGGAATGATAGAGAGTGGGCACATTGGGAGCAAATATTTGATGAGTATCAGTTGCCAGTAATCGTATGGCACCTGGGTAACAAGTTACACTGGAATGAGGGCTCATGCATACTTAATCATGATGCGGCCAGTAGATTAGAGTCACAGCCACCTGCACAAGGTACGTGGCAAGATTCTGATTTTACTGAAAATGGCCGAAAAGCACTGGCCTTTATTCAACGAAGAGTGGCGCAAGAGCAAACACCTACAGTGAGAGGAGGGCCTCAAAGATAAACCAAGTGCATATGGATGCGCCTAAATAGAGTCATTTAAAATCCGAGCATGCCTCATAGCATGCCCGGATTTATTATTTGACATTGCCTTGAAAATAATTAAACATAGTTTTTTATCTAAAATCATTGTGACGTGGGGCAAAACGAAAGCGAATTTAGTATGTTTTTGTATACTACTCAAAACTTTACAAGGCTATGCATCAGAGCCAGAAAATAAAATGTTAGAGGTCAATTTTTATCAAGCAGCGCAGCTAGTAGCCAATCAACAAGCGCAGATAATAGATGTAAGACAATTAACTGAGTGGCAAGCATCAGGCGTTATTAAAGGCGCCTATTTAATTGAGATGTCCAATTTGCTCACAGTCCTCAAGGAACGGCCCAGCATACTACCTGATAAATTAAAAGATAAGAACCGCCATTGGGTTATAATATGTAGAAGTGGTAAACGTTCAGCGGTCGTGGCGAAAGTACTTGTAGCCATGGGTTATAAGCATGTCTATAATGTTTCAGGCGGTATTTTGAACTGGGTAGCATCAGGGGGAGGATTGGTGTCCTATACACATAAGAGTGTGAGTATGTTTGAGCCATCCATATAGTTTGATGAGTGGCAATCATGATCGTAATAAACAAAACCTATCCATGGGCGTAAACACCTAGCGCCCATGAGGTCTAAAAAGCTCATAGGCAGGTTGAAAGGAGTGGCTGGAGTTTCACCTATTGTGAGAATTCAGGATACTGATATTAGATCTTAGAAATAAGCAGGTATAGAGGGCTGTAGTTTTTATTAAATCTTAATTAAGCTGAGCACGTCCATAATAGAGGTAATAATATGAGCACCTTGTTGGATGAGATTGTGTGTGCCCTCAGTCTGTGGGTGGCCTCTGTGGCCTGGTAGAGCCATGACTTCACGGTTAAGTTCAAGCGCGTGCTTAGCTGTGATGATAGCGCCACTTTTTTGAGTAGCTTCAATCACCATCAGCACTTTTGACAATGCTGCAATAATACGATTTCGCTTGGGAAATACACCTGCATGGTATGCTTGACCTAGCGGGTGTTCACTCACCAATACCCCTTGACAAGCCATATAATTATATAGAGTATGATTTTGATGAGGGTAAATGGTTTCAATATCAAGGCCTAATACAGCTAAGGTAGGCTTTTTAGCATGGATACACCCTCGGTGAGCATGCGCGTCAATACCCATGGCCATGCCGCTGGTAACCGTTACACCATGCTTTGCCAATTGACAACTGAGTTGTTGCGCTTGTTCAAGACCATAACGGCTAGCATTTCTTGAGCCAACCATACCTACTTGTATTGAACCAAGTAAAGACGATTGACCTTTGACATATAGAGCTAGGGGTGGTTGATGAAGATCAAGGAGCATAGAGGGATAATCATCATCACCTACAAAAATAAGATGATGTTTTGGGCTTTGATTAATCCAATCAATAATGCGACCAACTTGATTTGTATTAGGGTAGAGACATCGTTGGTACTGGCTAGGAGAAAGATGGACTAATCGACGAATATCCTGAAAACCATGGGCTTTAAGATGAGAAAGATGATGACCATTGAGCTCTCGAAACTGTTGGCATGATAGATCTGCTAGATGGCAGATGATTTTTTGATGGTATTGCATGAGCCTATTTTAATAGATGATGTTTATCATGACGATACCGTGTTACTTAAATAGTACACCATTCAGAGCACGGTTATGAGGGCTTTAGACTATCTACACCATGCTATCAGATTGGGGAAGCGGCTGCATCACAAAGCACACCTAACGTTATGGCATAGGGTGTTGGTACACAATTGATCTTACCTTGTCAACGCATGGTACCAAGCCCATAACATCTTGGTTTACAAGAGGTGATAATGCTGATCGTGGGGCTAGGGACAACTATCAGTCTTCAATGATATGTATTAATATGATCAAGTTTTTGGTAAGGATTTTCTCAGTCAGATATATCTAATTGAAACGTGACTTGGATCAATGGTGAAATCTGATTGAGTGTCCCTGAATCTAAACAATATAACAACACACAAAGAAAAGAACAACGTTTTGTAGAATGGGCCAGATTCAAGAATATCATAATTAATTAAAAACATAATAAAATTGGAAAATGAGCTATAGTTGAGATAGTTATAAAGTTAAATGAATCATGAGCCAAGTACAAGATTACGAAAAATTAAGTTTAAACCGAATCGTAGACAACCTACCGTTTAGTTTGTATTCAAAAGACAGTGAAGGTAAATATGTGGATATGAATAAACTGTGTTTTGATATGATCAATCAGTACGAAAAAGTGGGGGTTAAGGGGCATAAAAATGAATCGTTATTCCCTCAAGATATTGCTGACAAGCTAAGTCAAAACGACGAAGAAGCCCTTAAATCCAAGCACATTAAACGATTTATTGAGCATGCATGTGGCCATTATTGGCTAAGTTTTAAAAAGCCTATGCTTGATGACATGGGCATTACAGTTGGGCTAATAGGTATGGCCTTGCCCATATCAGAAGAAGAGGCCCAGCTATTTCAACAAGATGCAACCACCACAACAGCTCAACAAATTTATACCCCCAGCAGTTATGCGTCTAACCCACAGGTGAATCAAAACCAATCGTCAGTCAAACCCACTGAGCATGCTGACATTAAAACCAAAATTGTCATGGAGACTAAAATGAGAATGTTTGAGCGCATGCTTGACAGTATGGTAAGTCAAACAACAGATGTACATGAAAATCTTAAAAAGACATGGATCGCAAGACAAAATGAGCTTGATAGTTCATCCACACCTCCCTCTGATTTAAATCCACATGAATAACCGTATGGGCTAGATAATCACAGTACTTGACTCTGAAGTTAACATTAATATATATTACAACAGTGTTTCTCATAGGGCGTGTCGTGATTCAGCTCATGTTTGTAATAGGCCGTTGTTTGCTTTTTGCCTTTTTTGCAGGCCAGAGCAGCACAGCCATGGCAAACTATACCCTCAATATGCCAGTAGGTGTGACAAAGATGAGTCACGAAATCTACAACCTACATATGTTCATATTTTTTATTTGCATGGCCGTCGTTCTTGTGGTGTTTGTACTTTTGTTCTACGCAGTCTATTATCATCGAAAAAGAAAAGGGGCCAAAGCCAAACAGTTTCACGGCAGTTTAGTCATAGAACTCATCTGGACAGCTGTACCACTAGCCTTAGTTATCTTGATGTTGATCCCTACTGTTAGGGTTTTGTATCGAATCAACGACGTCAGTGAAGCTGTCATCAATATCAAAGTGACTGGTATACAATGGAAATGGCGATACGAATACCTAGAAGACGGTATTGTATTTTTTAGCAATTTATCAACACCGCTTGAACAAATTCAAGGATTAGCGCCCAAGGGTAAGTATTACCTCTACGAAGTAGACAAACCGCTTGTCGTACCTGTGCAGAAAAAAGTAAAACTATTATTCACTTCCAATGACGTGAATCACTCCTGGTGGGTACCAGAGCTAGGCATCAAGAGAGACTGCATACCCGGCTACATCAACGAGGCTTGGATATACATAGAAAAACCTGGTACTTATCGTGGGCAATGTACTGAGCTTTGTGGTATGCAACACGGTTTTATGCCAGTTGTGGTGGAGGCTAAAACCGAGAAAGACTATAACGACTGGCTTACCCTCCAAAAAGGGGGGCAATTAGAGGTGGTCAAAACGCTCCCCAGAGAGACTTTGTTGAGTCAAGGCAAGCAAGTCTACACCAATAATTGCCAGGCCTGCCATCAGGTAAGTGGACAGGGGCTTCCTCCAGCCATCAAGGCTCTGGCAGGTAGCAAGAAAGTAACTGGACCTGCTGATTGCCCCATTTCTATTCTACTTAACGGCATTCAAGGCTCTGCTATGCAGTCATTTGCTGAGCAGCTGAGCGATGCTGATATTGCCTCAGTACTGAGTTATATTCGGACCAGCTGGGGCAATGATAACAAAGAATCATATGGTGAAGATGCCGGTGAATTAATACAGCCTGAAATGGTAACAAAGGCGCGTAAGGATTGGCAAGAAAACGGTACGGTCCATACTTGTACTAAAATGGAGTAGCTAACAATGGAATATGCTGATAATCATCCTAAATCACCAATCTGGAGATGGCTCGTTAGGTGGACTTGTACCACTAATCATAAAGATATTGGCACCCTTTATTTGTGGTTCAGTCTCATGATGTTTTTTGTCGCCGGTAGTATGGCATTGGTAATCCGCGCTGAGCTTTCAGCACCTGGGTTACAGTTTGTGGATCCTAACTTTTATAATCAGATGGTGACCCTGCACGGCTTAGTTATGATATTCGGGGCGATCATGCCAGCACTGGCAGGATTTGCTAACTGGATGATCCCTCTCATGATAGGCGCTGCTGACATGGCATTTCCACGTTTGAATAACTGGAGTTTTTGGTTGCTCCCAGTGGGATTTATTTTAATGTTGGGCACTTTGTTTATGCCAGGGGGAGCCCCCAATATGGGGTGGACGTTTTACGCACCGCTCTCAACCAATTACGGCCCGCCCAGTACTGATTATATGATTTTATCTTTACATATATTAGGGATTTCATCTATTCTGGGATCCTTAAATTTTATTTCGACCATCATCACATTGAGAGCCCCCGGCATGACCTACATGCGCATGCCTATTTTTGTATGGTCTTGGTTTGTAACAGCCTTTTTAATTTTGGCGATTATGCCAGTATTGGCAGGCACGGTGACCATGATGTTAACTGACAGACATTTCGGTACCAGTTTTTTTAACGCAGCAGGTGGTGGGGACCCGGTATTGTTTCAGCATTTATTTTGGTTTTTTGGTCATCCCGAAGTGTATGTTCTAGCCATGCCTGCTTTTGGTATCATCTCAGAAGTCATTCCTGCCTTTTCGCGTAAGCCACTGTTTGGTAGAAATTTTATGATTTACGCCACCATGGTTATTTGTCTATTATCGTTCATTGTGTGGGTACATCATATGTTTACATCCGGTGTTGGTTTTTATGTACAGGTATTTTTTATGGCCACTACTTTATTGGTAGCAGTACCAACGGGTGTCAAGGTATTTAACTGGATAGGCACTATGTGGGGAGGAGCGATCACCTTTGAGGCACCCATGTTATTTGCCATAGCTTTTGTAGCCCTATTTACTTTTGGTGGTTTGTCTGGGGTAATGTTGGGCATTGTGCCTACTGATTATCAATATCAAGACAGCTATTTTGTCGTGGGGCATTTTCATTACGTGATCGTAACGGGTATTTATTTTGCTATTTTATCGGGTATGTATTTCTGGTTTCCAAAATGGACCGGCTATTACTATAACGAAACATGGGCTAGCTATCATTTTTGGTTAAGTGTTATTTCTGCAAATTTTACTTTCTTACCCATGCAGTTTTTAGGGCTTGCTGGCATGCCCAGAAGAATTCCCGATTATGCACTTCAATTTGCTGATTTTAACTGGATAGCTAGTATAGGTGGTTTTGTATTTGGGTTTTCACAGTTAATTTTAGTGTACGTGTTGATAGAGGCCTTTTTTACAAAAAGAAAAGCAAGCTCACGGGTTTGGGACGGTGCAAGAGGTCTTGAATGGCAAGTAGCCTCACCCGCACCACACCATACCTTTACCACGCCACCAACGGTGACGGATGCTTTATATCAAAGTGATACTTGGGTCAGTCTACGTGCCCAACACAAACATACTGATAAAGATCAATCATCCACACAAACAGAGGAGTAACACCATGTTAATCATCACCATACCATTTTTAATGTTATTTTCTTTATGGGTAGGTATTGAGGGCCTTGATGCATACTGGGATGGGCTGCCGGGTAGTTTTGTCGTGATGGGTATTGGTTTAGGTACTTTTTTTGTCACTTTGTACTACTGGGTTAGACTGTTGTTGTGGCCGTACTTTTACTCAAAAGGCTCAGAAACAAAACAGCAAAAAGCTATTCTAGGCAGTTTATTTGGATTGGCCATCATTGGGTTTATTGTGTTCATAGTGGCATTTTTGAGGACCCAAAAATTTTGGACAACGGTATTTCTGGGCTAGATGATGGTAACCTCAAGTCATACTGAATATCAAGGTGTCTATGCTTTTGGGTCTGTTATAGGGTTTAGCTTATCGGCCTACGGATGTGTGGCGCTCCTTCATGGTTATAGCGCAAGTTACGTCATCTTAAGTATAGTGGGGGCCTTATTAGGTATATGCTGTGCCTGGGTATGGTTAAGGCAGTTATGGATATTAGCCAAGCATCCTATCAACCAAGCGCAACACAAGCATAAGCTCAAGGTAGCACTTTGGTTGATCGGTTATATTGTTTTTGCATTTATTGGGGCATTTTTAATGATACCCTTATATTATTTGATCAACGGGGGTATGGGGCATGCTCACGGTGGACAGATTCAAGGTATGGCTGACCATGATGTACTGCCGTTGAATCAGCTCGTTCAAGTATATACCACCCAGGATCTCAACAATGATCATATGCCTGTTAGGGTTCAGATTAAGCCTGCGCAGTTTCAATTAAAACAAGGCCAATCCCAGACTATAAGTATCAAGCTAATTAACCCGTTAACCCATACGGTTCACTATAGACTTCAGGCCAAGGTAGTGCCTTCCTCGGCGCAAGATAAGATTCATTATTCATTGAGCAGTGAAAGCATCAGCATACCAGCTCAATCCCAAAAAGAACTTACTGCAAAGCTTCACATTGACACATCTTTGCCCTCAGAGGCCAAAACCATTACCTTAGCTCATTTTTTATTCGCCAAACGTGGTGATGATGATTGGAAGAAAATGCAACAATCCTGGCATCATCCATGATGTCCCCTCAAAAGAATCCAAGGAAGTAGATATAGAAAGACAAATGATAAATGACAAGCTTTATCTTAACAAACATTTTATCAAGTAGCGCTCGTCAAAATGATATTCATTGAATATTATGGATTCAACGAGGAGAACTCTGATCGGTGCTCATTACTTTCCTGAAATTCTTGGTCTTCGCTGATATTTTGTAGCAATAAACTTGCATACTTATCTGTAAACAGCTTATGATTTTTACAGATACGCTCGTATTCTTTGTGCGATACGACTTGTTTTGGCACGATCAAGCAATCTAAATGGTCTTGAATCATGACGCATAGCAATCGATCTGGGTTGCCACATTTACGAATGCTTACCCACTTGCCATGGTGCAACTTTAAGCCACTTTGACCCCTAGTTGTCAGGCCTAGTATTTTTGGGCTACTCAGCACTGTTTCAAATGCAGAGAGATCTGTGTCATCTAGGCTGTACTTACTTAAGTACACGTGCCGCATACCATCAAATTTGACAATTTTGGCTGAATCTAATGTTTGTGTCATCTTGCCTGGCTGCTCGATCTTGAATAAAGGAAGTCCCAGGTGATTGGACGTTTCTGGTATAATGGTTTCATCTACTGATTTTATTTCACGACCAGCGTCCCTTATTTGGTGTGCTAGTGCTTTTTGACTTAACTTATCTAATTGCCTCCTAGCTTGAATTTTGGCTTCTTTTGTACTTTGAGTAGCATGGTCCTCAAAAAAATTATACCCAGTATAAGCCGATGCTGGAGGATCTGATGAGACACATTTGACTGTTTGGCTTTTAGACGCTCGGTGCTGTTTTTGTGATAAAAGTTGGTCTACAGCAGACTTTTTATCTTGATAGATGGTATCCAGATCATCGATAAACTTTACCATCTCTGTATGACTGAATAAGGGTGTATGATCAGAGCTTGGTCTTGAAGTTGCTAGTTGGGGCTGACCCACGATAGTGCTCATTTCACCCAATAGTTGAACTAAATAGTTTTCTCGGGATATATCATCTCGCCTTATTTTGTGGCTTAGAAAGGGATTGAGTGGTTTTGATGCAAATTCACATAAAACCTTTTGAAGCTCTATAACCCCTTGTTTGATGACATTACAGCGACTGGATCCAATGCTACAATCAGAGTCAGGCACACCCGCCATCATTATAAAATCTTTAGGTGGGATAGCATTTTCAAAAGCTTTGGCCACCTGAAGTAACGTCAAAAGGTGATCACATTCTCTAAGAATAACTTGAACGTCCTTTATCATGGACTGTGATTGGTTCTGCCCTTGTCTTAATTCGTCTATAAAAGACTTTAAATAACTCAAAGTTAACTCATTATCAGGAAGGCATTTAATCTGATCAATAATAAAATACCTTACTTCTACCCCGTCTTGAGTGCTCACAAGTACCGATGGCACGTACTGATAAAGTTGAGTCATCTGTTCTTGTTGATTTTTAGTTCTCTGCAACGATTGCTCCGACCACTCAGCTGCCTTTGTACCTATACTATTAAAAATCTCAGAGAGTTCACTGATGTTCATCCAACACGCTTTTGAAAAATTCGAGTCAAGCAGTCTTACCATTTCTTGCATGAAATTGATAAGACTGCTGAGTTGAACTGTAGTCGTTTCATTTTGATAAACCCTTGGTACAATTTGGACCAAATTTTCGTATTTACCAGGCATGGATTTTCCCTTGACCTCGATAGCTGTCTCTAGACCTTGTAGACCCTTAATGATTTTTAAATCGTCAACCAGTGTATCAATTGTGCTCTGGCTAGGGCTGAAGGCTTGATTTTGTTTGATTGTTACCTCTACAAGGATGCGCGGGAGACCCTTTTGCTTTAAAATATCACGAGTTTGATGCAAGAAGGCCAACTTTACTCGTTGGAGTTTCTCTTTTTGTCTTCTTGAAAGTGCGTTAAGGTCTGTGTCTAGTAATAAGTTAACCATCAGTGTTTGGGGGTGCTCATCTACGAAACAGGAAATAGAGCATCGGCTGGGCAGGTTTTTTCTTTGATCAACTAAAACTTTCTTAAATGTCGCTTCAAGTGATTCTAGGGCTGAATTAAGTTTATCTTCATTGTTCATTACTTAATAATTCATTACATGTCTATTATTTATTATATAAAAATCTAACAGATAATGCAAGCCTAAGCTTTTAGGGTATTTACTCATCCGTCATGTTGTGGCCAACTATTCATTCACTATCTATGCCGATGAGGCCATTTTTATATCACTGTTTCGTCCATGGCATCTATGAAAAAGCTTGTGCACTCTTCTAAGTATTCCAGGGGGATCAAACACCTACTAAGTCCTGTCCTAAACGAAAGTGCTCATCAAGATTTCTGAATACATGATTTACTCTAAATGATATTTTAGCTTTTCCTTCCTCATAACCTATATTATTTCTAGCTATGGGAGATATTTCTTGATTTTTTGTGTCACGGTGTCTGGTTATCCAACTTTACACAATTCATTGCCAGCCTTTGTAAAAAAATCGCTACTCTTGACCATCAACAACCTTACTGTGCCATTTGAGTTTTCATCACTTGATCGTATACTGATGTGGACTTGGTATCTTTTGACGCTAATTTAAGCTTTTGTCTCTGATCTTAGATACCACTTCTGACCTTGCCCAATAGCCATTGTTTATCGGCGTTCTCAGTTGAATAGCGGGCTAGTTATTTGATGATTTATTAAATAGTATGGGGACACTCAAGTAGTTAACCCCGACAGTTTAAGCTTGTATTGCATAATAGTTAGGTATAGTATTAGGATACTCCAAACAAGTATCTAAATTATGAACAATAATGATCAATTAAACCCAGCTCTTGAATCACTTCTAGCAATGTTCAAGAAAATTTTTTCTGAGAATAGACAAAACCTGCCTAGAAGTTGCTCAATCGTTAGCAGCTTCGATACTAGGTACCAGATACTTAAACTTAGTTTATTAGTAGACACAGACCTTAAGTCACTTTCAAAAAAACAAAAAGAGAGAATCCAACGAGTAAAGTTGGCCTTCTTGCACCAAGCTCGTGATGTTTTAAAGCAAAAGGGTCTAGGGCGCATCTCTGTAGAAGTAATAATCAAACAAAAGCAAGCCTTAAGTCCTAGCCAGAGCACGATTGATACACTGGTTAACGATCTAAAAATTATTGAAGGGCTACAAGGTCTAGAGACAGCTATCGAGGTCATGGGTAAATCCATGCCAGGCAAATATGAAAATTTGGTCCAAATTGTACCACGATTTCATCATAATAAATCAACCGGGGATCAACTCACTAGCCTCATCAATTTCATGCAACAAATGGTAAGACTGTACAACTCGAATATTTCACATTGGTCATGGGTGAGCATTAGTCAACTCTATAGTTTTTATAAAAGGCTAACCAAAAAGGTGGGTGAATTGAGTGAGCAAGCGGCGCTGATGATTAAAAGCCAACAGGAACATATGGCACAACTTTGTCAGTACGTGCCCAAGTGTATTTTTGAATAGTTTAATGGCAGATGCGGCAACATATGCACTGAGTATGATGATTGTTGCCTACGGGATGTCAGGTGTCTTAGGTGGTTTTTTGTATATTCGCATCAAGCAGCCGCTGGAATTTGTTTTAGGCATGTATGGCGTGTCTTTAATAGGGGGAATAGCTATAGTTATATGAGTGGTGATACATTAACTATATGGGGATTGACCGTTCTTGGCATCCTCGTCTCTTTTTCATTAGGCCTAGTAAAGCCAATAGTTATGAATTTTTTAACAAAAAGCATGAGTCATGATGAGGTGGGTGCTCTGACTACTTTATTTACCTATGCATCGAAGTTGCTTCTTAGTCTTTTTCTAGTTGGAATCGCAGCTATGGAAAATAATACAAATGACGGTTATCCATTCTATCATGCTATGATTGTCCTATTATGCTGTTTTGGTGTGGGTGGTGTCACAATCGGGCTGACGATTCGATATTATCGTCAACAGGCAGTCACCAGGCGTAAATAAGCCGGGTCATCTTCATGCGTGGCGCTGGTAATCGATAACAATATCATGTTAACTTAATTAATTTAGGAGTCTTAATGAGCGTGCGTCAAAAACAAATACCAAAGAGCGCATGGCCATTGTTTTCATCATTGGCGCTTTTATTGTTTGCGTTTGGCTTGGTAAGCACAATACAAGGTGATGATTATGGTAAATATTTCTTGATCTTGGGCAGTGCCTTGCTGATTTATGTGGCCTATGGTTGGTTTAAACAAGCCATCCGAGATGGTCAAAACATGAATCCCAAGCAGTTTGAATTATCCGATCGCGTCTACCGTTGGTCAATGGGGTGGTTTATTTTTTCAGAGTTTTGCTTATTCGCTACATTTTTTGTAGTCCTTTTTTACGTAAGAATGGTCACTCTACCATGGTTATCAGGCAGCTTTGAGGCCAGTGCCAGTAGAATGACACATACATTATTATGGCCTAGTTTTGAGGGTGGCTGGCCACTCTTGTCAGCCCCTGATCCCAAACAATTCACAGCGCCTCAGTTAGCAATGGTTGCCTGGGGCATTCCCATGATCAACACTTTTATTCTATTACTCAGTGGCATGACTATTACCATAGCTCATGGGTGCCTCATTAAAAGGAAAATAACACAAGCTGTGGTTTATCAGTCAGTCACAGCTCTACTTGGTATATTGTTTTTGGTCCTTCAAGCATGGGAATACCTTGAAGCGTATCAGCATCTAGGTTTAAAATTTGAATCGGCTATTTATGGTAATATATTTTATTTACTCACAGGCTTTCATGGATGCCATGTGCTACTAGGTACTGTCATGCTTCTAGTCATCGCCATCCGTATAGCAAGGGGCCATTTTTCTGGACACAATCATTTTGCTTTTGAGGCGGTTAGTTGGTATTGGCATTTTGTCGATGTGATTTGGTTGTTTTTATTTATGTTTGTTTACTTGTACTAAATAACCATGACCGAAGATTATGTGTTTTAAAAGAATGCCCACAGTGGTGATATGAAAGCTAAAGTGGGTACATATCAAAATCAAACGTTCTAAATGGTCAAAAGCATCAGAGAAACGTCAAGTAGTTATTCAAAAACATCCAAGCATCTATGAACACCAGCTAACCCAGATCATAGTTTATGAATGGGGGTAGCAAACAAGCGCTATGATATTTTTTGAGATTTCCTTGATTAGATCTGATGCTCAAGCAAGCTTAAACGGTCACTTATAATCACCTGGTCATTGAATAAAATAAACTAGGGTACCTGCCAACCCGGTTATTAGCTTGACAAACAATCGTGATAGATTACAATGATCTTATTTAAGACTAATATAAGATGTATTAGACAATGGGTTGGTCGGGTGATATGGGACTTGTTGGTCAGACTCCAGTCGTATATTGAACTATAAAATTAGGCATGATTCATGGTGAAGTTATTTTACGATATAAATTGGCAGCACACCACCAGGCAGCTCTTTAAACAAAAGCAGATCCAGCCCAGTTTTAAAGGCGGTATAGCTCTATGGGTTTTGGGTGTGGTCATTGACACAGTGCCCACGTTCTTAGCAGGCAACCGGCATCTAGCTTACTGGTGGAGTATTGCTTTTGTGACAATGGGATTGTTATACCGCAACCGTGGCCGATTTTTGGTGATTAATAGCGGCGTATTACGAGCCATGCTAGTGCCCTTATTGTGGAGTTTGTTGATTGTATCCAACTATGGGCCACTTATATCACCCACCATAAGCTTGATACTTAAGCTAATGGTGTGTGTTGGCATTAACTTAACCATGTACATCACGCACGTAGAAAGCTGGCTTCCCAGGCAAAAATTCAGATTAGACATGAATAAGAAGTTAGAAGGCTTACTGATACTATTTCAGATAGGTATATTTAGCCTTGGAGCGGTGAGTATGTCATTATCTTCTTTGCAAACCTCTGTATCTGCAGTGCTAACAGCTTGGGGTGCTTATGTCTACAGAAAAACTATGCAGCCACCAGTGGCCATGGATTTATCACAAACCAGTCAGTCAAGGCATAGTTGCTGCCAGCCCAAGTGCGAAGGCTCTGACAGAGGCTGGCTTACGCAAAGTATGGCAACATCGCTAACGCTTGCTATGGGTATGGCATGGGGTTATTCAAGTTTGAGATTAATTATGGCTACCCTAGGGATGAAGGGAATGGGTTGCTACTTTTTTTGTGATGCATGGAAAACCATGGGGGCGATCATATGTGCAGATACACTCAGGCAAAAGTGCGGACAAAATCTCAACAAACCGATACAAGCCGTAACTGAAACTGATCGCTATTTGCGTGATATTATTCTACCAGGCGTGTTTACACTAGCACAGACTACCGCAACCGCGTGGTTTTTTATAACAAAAAATAGTATGTTGTCAGTCGATATTTATGCCTCTGTATTGATTTTTGCATGTCCCTGCGTGATTCGATTGGTAGACCCTTTGTTACTATGGGTTGAAGGAAGAAACCAAGCATATCAGACACCACAAGGCCAAAGTGCATTAACACGGTATCATCGCCAACAAATAGGCATTGTGAGTATATATTACAGTTTAAGTTTGTTGATGGCTACTGGTGCTACGTATCTCTGGACAGGGTTTTTATTACGCCCATGGCATGCAGCGTTAGCCATGGTAATCGGTCAACTTTCATTACTTTTGAATACAGTTGTTTGGGTGTATCCAAGGCCGAATATGAAAGTGGTATCCATCCAATTAGTAACGGCTATGGCCGCTGTTTTTAAAAGAGACGTGCACAAAAGAAGTGCTAAGCCTCTCAATACATCAAAGCACATGTCTACGATTTCAAGTAAACAATGCTGCATGGCCCGGATTAAATCGTAATCGCAGTGATCAATGGCAGGCGGTTTAAAATAGGTGGGTAATAGTATATGAGACTGAACAAAGTTAAATAGTTAATAAAATATATAAAGCATAATATGTTTAAAAAATAGAATATATAATGATGAAATCAAAATTTAGACAACCGGTTTCTGCCATGCTTGGCACTGTCTCGCCTTAAGTCGGTTACATGGTAGTTTAGTTTTGCTTTCAATACCACGCGCGGTTAATGCGCTTGTATATTTTGTGTTGAGTGTGACTGATGGCTAAAGAATTCAGTTTGCTATAGACTGTGAAGACTGTTCCGGGTAGAGTATGAGAATAGGATCACAAAAGTTTAAATCATGAGTAGTTTACAGAGTTTACTAGGCATATGGGTGTGTCTGTGTATTTGTCTACTGTGGGCAATGCTGGGTTTTAATATGCAAAATAGCCAGTATTTATCGCCTTTTTTTTATCTAGGATGTGTGAGTTTCGGTATTCATCTATTAGGTTTTTTGCCATCATATGTTTATGCAACTGAGCATTATTTTGATCTCACCGGCGCTATTGCGCACGTGAGTATGGTTTTAGTAGCCTGGGCTATTCAACCGCCTCTAAATATAGGAGCATGGATAGGGGGATGTTGTGTATTATTGTGGGCAACACGCTTGGGGTTGTTTCTCTTTATGCGGGTAAAAAGAGATCATAAGGATGATCGATTTAGTAAAATCAAGCATAGGTTTTGGTGGTTTTTAATGACTTGGGTGATATCGGCAACTTGGGTATTCGTTACCCAAGGGCCCATCTTACTCGCCATTTTAAATGGGGCTTTTAATAACAGTTGGTGGCAGGTAGTGGGAGGAGTGATATGGTCACTGGGCTTCATCCTTGAGGTCGTGAGTGATGAGCAGAAAAGAAGGTTTAAGCGCTCACAGTCTCGGTCAAGAACACCTTTTATATGCAGTGGATTATGGGCTTACAGTCGCCATCCTAATTACTTGGGCGAGATCACACTATGGATTGGTTTAGCTGTATACAGCGTGCCCTCGTTATTGACTTGGCAGTATCCAGTTCTTATATCACCATGCTTGGTTGCCCTTTTGCTGATAAAGGTAAGCGGTATCAATATGCTCGAGGTAAAAGCTGAGAAAAAATGGGGACAGAGGAAAGATTGGGAGCGTTATAAACAGGATACGGCTCTGCTCATTCCTTGGGTCTGGTAGTTGGTAGCGTGGCTTCTTATGTTTGACTTCGTCTATTTAAAAAATATACCATGATCATGCTAAGTAAAATGGTGAACAGGTAAATATTTATACCATTTTGATAGTTGGCAAAAGAGGTGATGCTGATATCTGAAAGATACGAGGTTAGGTCAAGTGCATACCCCATTAAAAATGTTAAGATAGCAACAAAGAGTTGAAATATAATCATAGTGATAGTCGATACACCACCTGCAAGAGAGGGAGGCACTTGGTTAGTCATATAAGTATTAGCATAAGCATTATTTGCGCTCAGAACAAAGGCAGAAGACCACATGCAAGCAAATATAATGGCCTCGTTAAAGCTTGATTCAGGCAAGATACTAATAGGTAGAATACAAAAAAAGGTAATACCAAATTGCAAATTGAGCCAGTTTAAAGGATTAAGCCATCGAGAATAAAGTGGGGCTAATAAAAGGCCTCCAAAGCCATTGATGAATAAGGTCGATGACGCAATGATGCTAGCAGTATTGATGTCAGTCACTTGAGAGAAGAAGGCAATAGACCATAATGGTAAAAATATAAAGTTATAAATGGCAGAGAGTGCTTGTGTGAGGCTAATCCAAAAGATAGATGGTTTAGTAAGGAGTCGAAATAGTTGACCGTAAAGTGATTTAGGTTTAACGTCAATAGTTTTAAGTGATATGTCACTTTGGGAAAATAATATACATGCCAGAATAAGATTGAAAAAACAAAGTCCAAGCATAATATTATCGGTGCTGACGATGCCAAGCCAGCGTGATGAAAGATTGATAAGGCTTATACTTGCATTCCCAAGGCCATTAACGGCCATCAGGAATCCAATCCAATAGGGTAAATGTGAAGCAGGTAGATGGTTTCTGAAAATATAGACTGGAGCCGGATACCAGATCGATAAACCCACACCAATAGCAAACTCTGATATGATGAAGCCAGAGGAGGCTGAGCTTATGGTGAATAAGTACATACCAACAGTGGTTAAGAGGCTGCACAATATCCCTATTAGTCCAACACCAATAAGATCTATCCATGGGCCTATAACTAATACGCCAAGTGCACTTCCGAATAGTAAAGCAGCATTGGCGTTACTAAAAGTAGGGGAAAACAAATGAAACTTATGAACAAGGGACTCTTCTAGGCCACCGATGTAGATGGTGAAAATGCCTTGGAGCAGTCCGAGAGTGATGGCAAAGATGACTGCAACCAGTGTGCGAATGTTCATGAGAGAACCTGTAAATAAATAATGATTAGCATAGGTGGGTTGTACTGTCAGTTTTATTTATGGTAGGTATTCACATAATTGAATAAGGTGAGCTAGGCCTGTCTATCATAAGCAAGCAGTAGATGGACGTGATCGCATAAAAATAGGAACGCGATTCGATATGGAAAACACAAAAAGAACGGTTTAAAAAGTGTGGCTATTCGAAAAATTAAATCTGTGTAGTGATATTATTTAAATTAGTTACCAGTGTGACAAGTAGCACCTTGATGGCTAAAGAGTAAAAATATAAAAAACATTGACCAGAGGTGTTGACATGCAGGATGAGCCGTGTATAATAGCACTCGTAACTAATAGTTACTGCTCTTTAGTAAATATCAATACTTAATACATTTTGTGTGGGCGTTTAAGTAATTTCTAGCAGCCAAATAAATAGCGAAAGCTATTCAGTATCGTGACACTGTTAAGTCACAAAAACCTTCTATATGAAGAGTTTGATCCTGGCTCAGATTGAACGCTGGCGGTATGCTTAACACATGCAAGTCGAACGGCAGCATGTCTTTTCTTCGGAATAGATGATGGCGAGTGGCGGACGGGTGAGTAACACGTAGGAATCTGCCTTGGAGTGGGGGATAGCCTGGGGAAACCTAGGGTAATACCGCATAATATTTACGAATTAAAGCTGGGGACCTTTTAGGCCTGGCGCTCTAAGATGAGCCTGCGTCAGATTAGCTTGTTGGTAGGGTAAAAGCCTACCAAGGCGATGATCTGTAGCTGATTTGAGAGGATGATCAGCCACACTGGGACTGAGACACGGCCCAGACTCCTACGGGAGGCAGCAGTGGGGAATTTTGGACAATGGGCGAAAGCCTGATCCAGCAATACCGCGTGTGTGATGAAGGCCTTCGGGTTGTAAAGCACTTTCAGTTGTGAAGAAAAAGTACAGGTTAATACCCTGTGCCCATGACGTTAGCAACAGAAGAAGCACCGGCTAACTCTGTGCCAGCAGCCGCGGTAATACAGAGGGTGCAAGCGTTAATCGGAATTACTGGGCGTAAAGAGCGCGTAGGTGGTTAATTAAGTCATATGTGAAAGCCCCGAGCCCAACTCGGGAACTGCATGTGATACTGGTTGACTAGAGTATAGTAGAGGGAAGTGGAATTTCCGGTGTAGCGGTGAAATGCATAGATATCGGAAGGAACATCAGAGGCGAAGGCGACTTCTTGGGCTATTACTGACACTGAGGCGCGAAAGCGTGGGTAGCAAACAGGATTAGATACCCTGGTAGTCCACGCCGTAAACGATGAGAACTAGGTGTAAGACGCAAGTTTTGTGCCGTAGCTAACGCATTAAGTTCTCCGCCTGGGGAGTACGGCCGCAAGGCTAAAACTCAAAGGAATTGACGGGGGCCCGCACAAGCGGTGGAGCATGTGGTTTAATTCGATGCAACGCGAAAAACCTTACCTACCCTTGAAATCTTCGGAATCTCTTAGTGATAAGAGAGTGCCTTCGGGAACCGAATGACAGGTGTTGCATGGCTGTCGTCAGCTCGTGTCGTGAGATGTTGGGTTAAGTCCCGTAACGAGCGCAACCCCTATCCTTTGTTGCCAGCGAGTAATGTCGGGAACTCTAAGGAAACTGCCGGTGATAAACCGGAGGAAGGCGGGGATGATGTCAAGTCATCATGGCCCTTACGGGTAGGGCTACACACGTGCTACAATGGACAGTACAACGGGTCGCCAAGCCGCGAGGTGGAGCTAACCCCAAAAAACTGTTCTCAGTCCGGATTGGAGTCTGCAACTCGACTCCATGAAGTCGGAATCGCTAGTAATCGCGGATCAGCACGCCGCGGTGAATACGTTCCCGGGCCTTGTACACACTGCCCGTCACACCATGGGAGTGGGTTGTACCAGAAGCAGGTAGACTAACCTTCGGGAGGTCGCTTACCACGGTATGATTCATGACTGGGGTGAAGTCGTAACAAGGTAGCCGTAGGGGAACCTGTGGCTGGATCACCTCCTTAACGACAATTGGCAAACGGTTTTAACCGTCCACACAAATTACATTAGCGAGCGGGTCTGTAGCTCAGCTGGTTAGAGCGCACCCCAGATAAGGGTGAGGTCGGTGGTTCAAGTCCACCCAGACCCACCAGGGGCCATAGCTCAGCTGGGAGAGCGCCTGCCTTGCACGCAGGAGGTCGTCGGTTCGATCCCGACTGGCTCCATTTTGGTTGTATATTTTTTGTTCTTTAACAGTTTGGTAATGCGTCTTACAAAAATCAATTTTGATTTTAGTATTTTAATACGGCGATAGATTGGACACAATCTTGGTGATTCAAGGTTGTGAATTCAAGTTATTAAGTGCATACGGTGGATGCCTTGGCAGTAAAAGGCGATGAAGGACGTGGTAGCCTGCGAAAAGCTTCGGGGAGTTGGCAAACAAACTTTGATCCGGAGATGTCCGAATGGGGAAACCCACCCTTTATGGGTATTGTTATCTGAATTCATAGGATAACAAGGCGAACCTGGAGAACTGAAACATCTAAGTACCCAGAGGAAAAGAAATCAACCGAGATTCCGTTAGTAGTGGCGAACGAAAGCGGAGCAGCCCGTAGTTTAGTCTTTGACACGTTAGTCGAACAGTCTGGGAAGACTGGCCGCAGAAGGTGAAAGCCCTGTAGATTAAAACCTGTCAAATGTACGCTACATAGAGTAGGGCGGGACACGTGAAATCCTGTCTGAACATGGGGG
>JAYYHL010000002.1:0-77879 GCA_036148435.1 Pseudomonadota bacterium
TTAGTGCCAATGATCATGTCCATCCCATTCAAGACTTGCTCAGACACTAATATGCCATCTTTAAAGTCAAAGTATGGGTGTGCCCTTTGCCCAGGTTTACCTGCCTTGGCCTTACTGAGCTTAAAAAAACCATTACCCGTCAGCTGCCAGTCTTGCCAGATGACTTTAGCCCCAAGTCTAAGCCCATGATGCCTAAGATTATGCCAGGAGTTATAATTCAACCAATAGGCACCAAGGCCCAACTCTCTACCTGATGCTAACGGCTGCCAAAGCACCAAGCCCGAGCCTAGCTCGTGACTGTGACTATTACTCTTGTGCAGGTGGTTCATGTAATCCAAAGACGTGTACAGCTGCTTGCCCTATAGGCTCCATCCAGTCACCCTTGGCATACGACCAGTACTGAGACCCATAAGCTACCGTACCAGATAACAAACGGCTGGCCTTGTTCTGGAGGATGGAAGACTGCGAACTTTTTGTATGGTTCATGGCTTGGATTGCAGCTGCTGTTGTATCCTTAGCTTGTAGACCCAGCGCCAGTAGACTGAATATGATTAGGGCAAGCGATTTAAAACCAAACATGATGCATAGTACTCCTTGATAGTAGATAGATGGGGCTAAGCAGCTTGACAGTATCGTGCACACGCAAGCTTATCCAAAGCTTAAACAGACTATGCCCTGTTGTCAATAGGTTGGTTGTTTTTCTCGCAGAAGTCGGCAATCCATTTTTTTAAACTCAGTGAAGCCAAGGCAGGCAACCCTGGGCAAAGGGCACACCCATACTTTTACTTTAAATTTGGCATATTAGACTTTAAGCAACCCTACCTTCCTGACTTGAAAGGCTCAGAGCACACAAGTGACGGCCCCACTGTAACGTATCTAGAACCCAAACTTACTTGGAGGCCCTAGCCCATAGGTTTTAGTTTTTCATGGGGGTGAATATGGCTTGAACCCAAACCCTAGACTTTGACGCTAATCCATAGCAGCCCTCTGCTACCCCGGACTTGTGCTGACCTTGGCTTCTTGACCATGGACTCAAACTTGAATGTAGGCCGACCGTCTGCTGGCCACTCTCTATAAACCAACCACTTGGTAGGCCTTGGTTAAAGCACAGTGATAGGCAGTTATTTGGGTGGTGCTCACGGTTTGGAGAGGGTGATCAAGCGGCACTTTTCTTTGCTTGCGATGGTTTGGCTTGGACTGATCTAGTCATTAGGTTTTATCCAGTCCATGGTGGCATGGTATACCAGATCACACCCTAGGAGTATTCTGATATCGCGTGGCTGATGATTTTTTGGGCAACATCTGCTCGCTCCCAACCATCAATTTTTGTCCACTTTCCTTGCTCTAGGTCTTTGTAATGAATAAAAAAGTGCTCAATTTCTTTCAAGATTACTTGCGGTAAATCCTCTGGCTGAGCCACCCCGTCATATAACGGTGTAAGCTTTGAAACTGGCACACATAGAATTTTGTGGTCTGTACCACCATCATCAGTCATGGCCAGCATACCTACTGCTCTAACTTTGATGACTACGCCTGGAAGCAAAGGGTAAGGTGTCATGACTAATACATCTACCTCGTCACCGTCTTCACCCTTGGTGTTGGGTAAATAACCATAATTACAGGGGTACATCATAGACGTAGCCACAAACCGATCAACACGAAGCCTACCTTGACTATGGTCATGTTCGTATTTAACGGGTTGGCTCCGTGCTGATATTTCAATGATTGCATCGTAAGTCTCTGCTTGAGTATGGGGTTGATGGGTCATTTGGTTTTTCCTGAATTTAGGCATACATCATAACGCCTATACATTTTTTTTTCAAGTGTAAGATAATGGTTGATCGATAATTTTAATGATGACGGCAACCCTCTACTCTTAACATGAACCCATCATGAGTAGGGCTTCGACCTGCTTTTTATTAATAAACCAAGCTGTCATCTGTGTAATAAAATACATTCGTTATCGTTGTTGTGAACACCGCCATCTTAAACGATGAACCATTTTATATACAACCGCGTGTGATCTACCTTGGTTTTTTCTAGAGGCATCCAAGAAGATTAACACTCATTTGTTATAGATGACAAACACCCACCTGTGTGCTACAGTGGTTTTATATGCTTTTTGTATAAGGATCCCCCATCATGATTTATAAACTACCCACACTCCCCTATCCACTAAGTGCGTTAGCGCCTCATATCTCAGAACAAACCATGACTAACCACTACCAACACCATCATCAAACCTACGTGAATAAGCTCAACGACTTATTAGCTTCTAGCCCCGATATGGCCCATCTGTCACTTGAAGCGCTTATTAAGCAAGCTCAGGGTCCTTTATTTAATAACGCAGCACAACATTGGAACCATAATTTTTTCTGGCAATGTCTCACACCTGATCAACAACCCATACCCCAAACATTGTTGAGTAGCCTAACCACAAGCTTCGGCTCAGTTGATGACTTTAAAAAGGCCTTTTTAAACGCTGCACTGGCAAGATTTGGCTCAGGTTGGACATGGCTTGTAATATTGAATGACAACAAGCTTGACATCATCAGTACCCCCAATGCTGAAAACCCACTTACACATGATCAAGTTAAATCCACACTGCTTGGATGCGATGTATGGGAACATGCCTACTATTTAGATACACAATACAACAGAGCTGCTTACTTAGATAATTTTTGGTCGGTTGTTAATTGGCAGTTTGTTGCAGAACAACACGCAAAAGGATGATATGTTACAGCCTGATTGAAAAAGAAAACAATCCTCGTTAGCCATGGAGGTGATTTTGTTTTTTAAGGCAACAAGCCATGATGCAACACAGGGCCAAATCCTTTGGGCTCACTATAATCAGCGCCAGCCAACAACCGCCTGAGTTCTAATAGCCTTCTATAAGCATATTTGAAGATCTGAACATCAGCATGGTATAGGATGGATTACGGTCATGAAAATACATGGCAGGTGTGCATCCGCTGTTTTTTTGATTTTATGATTATAATATCCCAGCATAAGATATGCTTGATTCGTACAAATATATTATATAGCCTTGCTTTTTAGCGGGTCATGGGATTTTCAGTAGGTTTGAATGTAAACCTTATCTCAGAGAACTCTGAAGCCAGTTCTTTATCTTCGGGCATGGGCAAAGGTGAGGACTTGTATATGGTAGATATAGCATGCTGATCATATTGCTCATGACCACTAGACTCAGAGACCCTCACGTGTTTCACGACCCCGTCTGCGGATAACGTGATGACCAAGCGTGATACAAGCCCTTTGAACTCAGGTAGTACATTAATCTTTGATTCAATATGCATCTTTATATTATTAACCGCTATGGCAATAGCTCTACTCCTGGCTTTTTCTTGCGCTATTTGTAGGGCTTTTAACCGTTGCTGTTGAGCTACTTCTTCCAGCCTGGCCTTCTCTTTTCGTGCAAGCTCTAATTTAATTTGCTCTTGTCGTGCTCGCTCTTTTCGTTGATTTTCAAGCTTTATTTTCTCTAACCGCTCAGCTTCTTGCTTGCGTTTGCGCTCTAATTTAATCTGCTCTTGTCGTACCCGCTCTTTACGTTGTTTTTCAAGCTTTATTTTCTCTAACCGCTCAGCTTCCTGCTTGCGTTTACGCTCTAAGCTAATCTGCTCCTGTCGTGCGCGCTCTTTACGTTGTTTTTCAAGCTTTATTTTCTCTAACCGCTCAGCTTCTTGCTTGCCTTTACGCTCTAGACTAATCTGCAGCTGTCGTGCTTGCTCTTTCTCTGATGTTTGCTTTTGCAAAAAAGCCTTTCGACTGTTGGCGAGCTTTGCTTTTTTCATAAGAAGTTGTCTTTCCTGTTCCTCTCTAGCCAGCTTAGCTTTCATATCGCGATCAGAATCCCACTGCTTGGATTGAATAGGCGCCTCTTCTGAAACCGCTAGCTGATCGTTTTGAACTTGACTGTCATGAAGAAGCTTCACTTTTTTAACAACTTTTTTTTGATTCTGAGATGACAAAGAGGTTTGCTGTGAGGCATCTTCTGATTGAGTTTTAGATTGAGCATGGTTGATAGGTTCCGCACCTTGGTCTATCTCCTTTGTATTTAATGCTGGCTTATCCTTTTGGGTCATCACACCATGACTGTAGCTTGTAACTATCGGCTGTTTATTTTCATGTACCCCGCTGGGTGACTTATCTATATTAACCGCCGCCAAATCCTGCTCTGTGTACTTATGGTCATGAGTGGGTGCTTTGTCTTGCTGATGATGAGCTAATACTCCCTGAGGGGAATTAGCTTTACCCACAAATAATTTTTCTTTGTGTGATAGTATTGGTAAAGGGTCATCCATGCTTATATCAATATCAAGTATGACAGCTGATGATGGCGTGAAGATACTAAGCCAGTTCATGGATAGTATCATAAGCACCAGCCCAGCTAGGTGTACACATACTGATCCGGCAAAAGCCCTTTTAAATACAACTTGATGACGGGTGAAATGCTCATGCTTCATAGTCATACTCTATGATCAAGGGCGCGTGGTCTGAAAACATTGGGTCCTTAACCACTTTAGCAGAGGTAATGGTTTGTTTTAATTTGGGGCTGACTACCTGATAGTCAATTCGCCACCCTGTATTACGCGCTCTTGCTTGTCCCCTGTAGCTCCACCAAGTGTAGTGCCCTTCTGATTTTTGAATTACCCGAAAAGCATCTACCCAACCTAAACCATCAAAAACGTGATCAAGCCAAGCCCGCTCCTCAGGTAAAAAACCAGAGTTTTTTTGGTTTTGACGCCAATTTTTAAGATCAATGGGTCTGTGTGCAATATTCCAGTCTCCACAAATAATCCACGGCTTAGTATCTTGAATCAAGGACTCAAGAAAGCATTTTTGGTAGTGCTCGAGCAAGCGCATTTTATAGGCTTGCCTGGTATCTCCACTGGTACCTGATGGCAAATACAAAGATACAATGTTGAGATTTGAAGTCTCAATATGCAGATACCGCCCCTCTTCGTTAGCCGTAGCATCCTGCATATCAGTATTTACCTTAATAGGCTGAACACGTGAATAGAGCCCTACGCCTGAATAACCCTTTTTTTCTGCATTAGCAAAATAAGCTTGATACCCATCAAGACTGAAAACCTGCTGTAACCCTTCATCCATCTGTGCTTTGGTTTCTTGTAAACAAATGAAGTCGGCTTTTTGATCATGTAGCCATGAAAAAAAACCTTTTCGATTGCTTGATCGTATGCCATTGACATTGCAACTGATAACTTTAATCACGCTTTGATATATTTAAACTCTATCTATAAATTATCAAATTTTCTTGTATGATACTACTGATTATGTCTATTTGAATCCATTAAAATATCAAGCTTATATGCCAATAAGCTATCCATAGCTTTTTTATTGATAGGTATAACGATAAAAAAACCAGACACCTATTTTAATTGAATATCATCACGTATTGACGTCACTGACCGATACACACAAGGCTATCTACGTGTGATCGTTAAGTGGATTAGCCCAATTCTTTTGCTTAAAGCGTTACATAGATGCTGAAGCTATTAAAAATCTGTAGCTACAGAAGATTCACCACCTCTTCTCGCATCTACGCCACCCACTAAAACTGGTCCATCATCTTTGTTTTTTAGCTGTATACTCGTTAATCCACTCCATAAGCTTTTCACCTTAACTTTATGCCCCATGGACTCAAGTTTTTCAATAAGATCTTTATGACAAAAGCCCAACTCAATCTCTGTATTTTCATGATTACTATTCACGATATGGGCTGAATTGATGCTTTGTTGAGGATCCATTCCAAGATCAATCATCTTAACTATATTATTCGCTACATAGCCAATAATTCTGAAGCCACCTGGGCTGCCCAGAACCCACACAGGATTACCACTTTTATCAAAAATGATAGTCGGAGACATCGAACTCCTCGGCCTCTTGCCACCCTGAACTCTATTTGCAATTGGCTGTCCATCTGAATCATTAGGCACCAGACTAAAATCAGTGAGCTCATTATTTAAAAGATATCCCCCAGGTGCCATCAAGTATGATCCGAAACCTGACTCAATAGTGGATGTTGTAGAAACGATGTTGCCCTCACTGTCAATGATGGAAATATGAGTAGTCGAAGGCATTTCTTCATGATGATTTTCCCCATACACAGCTAATTTTTTGGGAGGATTACCTGCGGCTCTTCTTCCATCAAAAGCCATTGTGTGGTCTATCAATTTTGCCCTATCTTCAAGATAAGAGGCATTAAGAAGATCTGGAGCCGGCACATAGTCTGTATCTGCCATATATCGATTCCTGTCTGCATACGCTAATTTAGACGCCTCTATATAATGATGCCAAAGACCTGCTTCGTCTGATAGATGTTTTTTATAAGCTCGATCCATGAGACCAAGAATTTGCGCCACAGTCAAACCACCAGAACTTGGAGATCCCATTCCACAGATATTATAGTCTCGATATGTTATACATACGGCAGGCCGTTCACGGACTTTATACGAGGCAAAATCAACATATGTCATGATGCCAGGGTTATTTGGCGATTGTTGTATCGTATTAATCATCTGATTGGCTAAGTTTCCTATATAAAACGGCCTGCTTCCCTCTTGTGCGATCTGTTCGAGTGTATTCGCAAACTCAATATTCTTAATAATCGTTCCCTGTTTTTTTGGATTACCTTGTGGATCAAAAAATAAACGTTTTGCCTGAGCATTATCAATCAGCCTTGAACGATTCCATGAAGCTAAAAGACTGTTTTCTAAATCACGTGACATCATAAAACCATTTTTGGCTAATTCAATAGCTGGCTTTACACAAATATGCCATGGCAACTTTCCATGTTTTTGATGTAAATACTCAATCATTTTTAAAGTCCCAGGCACGCCGACACTTAACCCACCAACTCTAGCTTCCCACCATGTCATCGGCGTTCCATCTTTTCTTAAAAAATAACGCTCTGTAGCTGACAAAGGAGCTGTTTCACGACCATCAATACTTGTAAGACGTTTATTTTGATTATCCCAGTATAAAGTAAATGCACCGCCACCAATGCCGCTTGATTGCGGCTCAACCACGTTTAGAACTAACTGTGCTGTCACTAGAGCATCTGTCGCATTACCCCCTTGTTGTAAGATATCATACGCGGCACTACTAGCAGCTCTATGGGTTGTGGCAACCATAACTCGCTTGCCTTCAACTGATTTCCACTCTGTATTATGAGCCAAGACATGTTTCTGAATGAGGATCAGGGAAACCACAAAAACAAGGTGATACAGCTTGTGAAATATCATTTAATCCCTGGTATAAAACATCATCTAATTATCCTTGAGGGCTATGTGGATTTCAAGGGCCAATGTACTTTATAATCGTGGGTGCTTAGGTCAAGATCCTGAGCTCACTTAATATATCGCTTGGTGAACCAAACAAACACAAGCATTATTAGATCGATCTAGCCAAAATCCTAAATAAGGCCCAGTATACTGGTATGCTAATACTTATTACTAGACAGACTCTTCAACGGTCACGGATTCCATACAATCAGGGTCGGCAACCACACCGCTTCCTGGATGACCTTTTTTAAGTCCATCAACTAAATCCATTCCACTTTCTACCTCACCAAACACAGTATACTGGTTATCCAGATGTGGACAATCTGTATAACAGATGAAAAATTGGCTGTTGGCAGAATTTGGATCTTGCGCACGTGCCATAGACACAACACCACGTTTGTGTGGATGCGATGAAAACTCCTGAGTCAAATCAGGGTATGACGAACCGCCTGTGCCATCTTGATTGACGCCATCGCCAGTCTGAGCCATAAAACCATCGATGACTCTATGGAAAGGACAATGATCATAAAAACCCTCCTTGGCCAACTGCTCAATACGCTCGCAATGTTTAGGGGCAAGATCTGGCCGAAGTAAAATCTTAACGTTCCCTGATTTTAACTGGATGGTCATTATTTTGTTTGACATGACGTAAATCTCCTTGATTTTAATGAGTTAATTATGGGGTGGGGCTATGATTGTATGTAAGTGCTGATGGTGCTAGCCATCCTGCCTGATCAATAGTAAGGATTTGCGAGGTCACATCATTGAGTATGGAATCTTGAACTGCGACTCTATCCATGATACTGGTAGCTTGTTGCCTGCGGATTCTATACTCGGTGATCAACCCGCTTCCCCTTGAGGGCAACAAGTCGAAATGAAGTGTATCTACGCCGCTTTGTGCTAGCACTGACATAGTTTCTCTTATTTGTGTCTGTAAATTTAGTATTTTTTGGGCTCTAGGTATAGCTTTTCTCTTGATGGAATCATAGCGACAAAAGAGACCTAATGCGCTCATTTCCTCTTGGGGCCTCAGGAGAAGATCGGTTTCTCTGGCGTAAGAACCCGAGTGACTGACTCTGTCTTCAGATTGCTCAAACAAACTTAACACACTCAACCTCATGTCGTCGTCAAGTATGTGTTTGGTTTCGTCTAATATTTCATTGAGTATGCCTATCCAATCACGGTCATTTTGACTTAATTGTATCCGCCCCTCTGAAATAAGCGAATCTGCCCTTACCCGCTCTATCTGCCTACAAAATTGGTTTTGTGAGCTGTAAAGCTTATTTATGATTTCGATGTTGCCCTTGTGAAGACGATTAAACTCTCGACCTTTCCTTGCTCTATAAAACCGTGTGTAGCACTGCTTTATAAAAAAACAACCAAAACTAGCAGCGAGTGCAATGCCGATCAAGTGCCCGAGTGAGGGAAGCTGTCCTATCACAAATGCAAAAGACCTCAATAGGACCTTCATGCTCCACAGGCTTGGGGTCGTGGTTTTAATATAATATTGAATGGGCGTATGAAATAAATCTTCTAACAATACTGATAGGGACAATAACGCCAAGCCTTTGAAGATTTTTTCCTCTACCTGACATGCCGCGTATTCTATCTGTTTAAGCCATGGATAGTTTCTCTTAAACATTTGCCTTTCTGCATATGTTTGGTTTGCAATCGGGTCAGGACAGTAGTGGTTAAGTAAACTCATTAAAGGGTTTTTGAGCAGATGTATTAATCCATGGATTTCTTCGAAATGCTTTTGTTTGCTGAACATTTGAGGCCCTAATACTGACACTGATTACTGACCTGCATACAATACCACCATGAAAAATTCAATACAAGTCCTCTTATTGAATTTTTATTAACCATCACCTCTGTTCAATCTTCAGTAGCTTGTAAGGATTACATTCACACTATTTTTATCCGAATAGGGCATTTAACCATGATCATTGACAGCTCAGACTGTATTTCACCTCCCTTTTTCGTTAATATAGAATCATTCATTATCACGCTGTTGCTTATGCCTGAACTACCAGAAGTAGAAACCGTTAAGCAGGGGTTACAATTTTTAATTAAAACATCCATCACTGCGTGTGAGCTGATCAATAGCCAGCTTCGCTGGCCCGTCGACCCACTGATTCCTCAAAAGATAACACAACAATGTATATTGGATATTACCAGGCGGGCAAAATATATAGTGATCAAACTTCGTCACGGCAGCCTAATCATCCATCTTGGGATGACAGGGGTACTCTATGTATGCCAAAGTCATGTTTCACGAAAAAAGCATGATCATGTCATTTTTACGCTCTCGAATAACATTGAACTTAGATACCATGACGTAAGACGATTTGGCTCAATACACTGGGCACCTCATCCTATCATGCAACACCGTTTACTCTTTCAGCTTGGCCCAGAACCTCTCAGTGATTCTTTCAATCCAAGCAGCCTTCATGCAACACTCAGTACCGTGAAAAAATCAATCAAGTCCACCCTTCTTGATCAGAAAATTGTGGTTGGCATTGGTAATATTTACGCCAATGAAATTTTATTTGCAGCAGGCATTCACCCATGTAGACTATCTAATTCTCTACGGATTGATGAATGTAAACTTTTAGTAAAACATACTCAATCTATCCTGACTAAGGCTATTGCACTTGGAGGCACCACACTAAAAGACTTTCTCAACCCTCAAGCCAAACCTGGGTACTTTCAACAAACACTTCATGTTTATGGTAGAAAAGATCAACCCTGTACACACTGCCATACCAATCTTGCCCACATCATGCATGGTCAGAGAACCACGGTATTTTGCCCAACTTGCCAAAAGTAGCTATCACAGCCACCTTCATTGCTAATGAGCAAACAGCCACGGCTGTGTGTCACGCGCCCAAATAATTTGAACAACATGCTCACATATCGTCTATGTTGTGGCGTTAGGCTTGATCACATAGCCGCATCACGTCACGGTGTAGGTATGGACAACCCAATGTTCTAACACGTGACGTTCTTGCTTTTGGGCAGTCTATAAATCTATTTAATTAACAATTAATATTGACATGTCGAGGCTGTGTTGGCATTCTTTGTACGGGCTATTAAATCAAGGGTGCGCACATTATGACCGACCATGTCAAACGAAAACTCATTCAAAAATCCTTTGCTACCGCAACAGGGCTGGCATTAGTTGCTAAGGGCATTCATGGGCAGGAGGCTTCATCAGTGTGCAACATTATTGAAATTGCCGGTTACTCCAACCCAGCTACAAGTCCATCTCAGATTAATTGTCATAGCTGCGCGCATCATTCCGAAGGGAAATGCAGCAAGTGGCAAATCACCACTTCCAAGGACGCAGGTTGTGATAACGGTGAACCCACAGGTAAATACGGCTTTATTGAGCGTTCACTCGGCTATCAAAGACCCCTATCAAAGCACCCATCCTCTCTAAGTTGCGCGGACGGCTGTATTCATCAAGTAGCCAACCGCTGTCAAAGAGCTAAAGCACTAGAGAGGGTTCACTATGGCGAAGGTAATATTGATTTATTAGCTGACCACTCAGTAAATTGTCATCATAATACCCCTTTGGTTGGCCAAGAGCGTTCATATTTTAATAAATCCGCCCAGTACGCCACCCCCTCGAAATTTGCAGATCGTTGTAGAAATTGCAGGCACTATAATGATGCTGATGCAAGCTGTTCACAAGTTACCTCCATGGCTCTTAAATATGATAGAACCACTCATGACACTAAAGTAACCCCCGAGTCTGGCTGTGTTTTATTTGTATCGTGACTCAATACCAGCAACGACGGCTTGCTAGCCTGCTATTCGCCTAAAACAAGTACTCACCCAAGCATGGCAAGGCAGACTAAGGGTATTTAAGGGTCTAATTCAGTCACTGAAGCCTTACAGGCACCGTCTCAAAGCCTTATTTAGTATGTGCACTCTGTTGATCTAGCTGGATGCTTTTTTTCTACAGCTGAACCTAAAGACTAACCAAGCTCAACAAAATTCAATGCGCCACCACGAAATACTCACAACATTATCAAGATAGAATACTGTCTGTATACAGTTCATATAATCACTCATAGGTGTAAAAATAACTTTTGAGATACCTGACCGTTCAGGCAAAATATATTGTATACTTCGTTATTGTGGCACCTATTTCTGGTTATTTTATTCCTGCCATTGCCTATGGGTCAACCATGAGTTAAGCACCTATCAATATAGGTTTACTGATGATACTTTAGGCATCTAATGAATCACAAAGCACATACGGTGTTGGCATAAGATGCTTGCCTTAGACCCATAAGCCTGGTTTTTTCTAACTACCCATAATATCTATTCGAACTTAAAGCGTTCGTCTAAAGAAGTTAAACAGTTACTTACCTACTCTACCTATTACAGTGTTGGCTATTTTAAATATTGATGCGAGCAAAAAAAAAGCGCTCAAATGTTATGAGCGCTTTTTATGACTTAGTGATTGTATTAGAAACGATACCCGATTCCAATTGAAATGGTAGGAGTTGCATCCTTCACGCTTGAGAAGCCATTTGAGAATACTTTACCATCAAGTCTTACTACCACTGATTCGTTTAGTGAATACTCAATTCCTGCACCCACTACCCCGTTGAATCTTGCATCTTGCTGTTTTACATAGCGGTTAATACTGCTGTGGGCGACACCTACTTGAGCATAAGGTTTTAAACCTACTTCCGTGGGCATGCCAGCTTGAGCTACGATGTAAGCCAATTCTTTCTGACCGAAACCTGCTTCAACACTGTAGTTGGAAGTGAAGTCATATTTAAAGCCTAGGTGTGCAGGGGTCATCAAACGACTGTCTAGATAACGTCCATCACTCTTCGTGTAACCAAGTTGTGATAGACCTGGGTGTAAATAGATGGTCAGTGGTTTGTCTTGTGTCATCACGACTGGCTGTGACTTAACTTCTACTTGTTTGTGTGCTTTCTTAGGAGCAGCAGCAGTAGCTGTACCGGCAAGAGCAGCTGCTGTCATAATAGTGGCTATATATTTCATATTAGTTCCTTTTACTTATATAAGTGGACCAATATTACAGTATTAAAATTAGACTGTAAAGCATTTTTAATTATAAACAATGGTAGATATCATAATTTGAGAAGCATATAATTTTCAATTAATCTTAGCTAGAAGCAACCTTTACAGAAGCCCTAACTGCAACCTTGCTGCATCTGACATCATCTCTTGACTCCAAGGCGGGTCAAACACCAACTCGACCTCAACTTGACCAATATCATTGAGTTGCATAACTTTGCGCTTTACTTCTTCTACAAGTACAGGCCCCATCCCACAAGTGGGTGCAGTAAGCGTCATGGTGACATGGGCTGCTTGCTTGTTGGCATCGTGCTCAAATTCACGTAGCTGGCAGTCGTAAATTAAACCCAACTCTACGATATTAACTGGTATTTCTGGGTCGTAACAGCGCCTCATTTGATAATCGCATTTTTCTTTTAGCCCAACACTATCATCATGAAGCGTGGGATGATCTTGTTCGGTTAAAGGTGGCATACCCAAGGCATCCCTGTCTTCTCCCATGACCAATACCAAATTGCCTTGCACCTCCAATGTAAAATTATCGCCCAGAGCCTGAGTGATACGTACAGCGCTACCTTCTACTAGCGTAATGGTGTAACCATGTGGTATTAACAAGGCCTCACACTCGCGTGTGACCAGCAACGTTTTTCCGGTCATGGCACTATGGTTCATTTTGAAGACTCCAATAATTCTACACTTTCCCCGCACCCGCACTGCATGCTAACATTAGGATTCTGAAAAACCAGTTTGGACTCTAGTCTGTTTTTTTCAATATCAATACGCATATGATTGAGTCGAGGTACGGAAGTGTTGGGCACAAAAAACCTAAGTCCCTCGCACACCACTTCGATACTATCTTCTGGCTTGCTTGCCACCTCAGTTCTATACATATAACCAGCACAACCAGCTTTTTCAAGCGCTACCAGTATACCTTTTGATGCTGGTTCTGGAGCTAATAAACGCTTAAAATGTTGCGCTGCGGCTGCTGTAAGACTTAATTTCATGATACCTCCTTTGTTGTTGTGTTCATTGATCATGTCTGATTTTTTTGTGCATTTAAAGCCCCTAAGAGCGCATGCCACCCACAGGTTGCACACTTAACACGCATGGGGAATTGTTTGACGCCCAATAGTATTGAAAGCTTATCAAGCTTAACCGAACCCTCAGGAATAGGCTGACCTGTTAACTCATGTTGAAACCAATCAAAAACTGACTTTACATGGGTAATGGTAGTGCTTTGCAATACTGATGACATTAAACTGGCTGATGCTATACAGATGGCACAACCATGTCCTGAAAATAATAATGACTCAATGTTGTCGCCATCAAGATTTACAAACACCTCAATCTGATCTCCGCAGAGTGGGTTGTAACAAGTTTCATGTTTCCAGCCTTGCGTGTTTTCTTGCTGCTTAAAGTGCCTAGGATGCTTGCTGTGATCTAATATCATTTGTTGATAAAGCATGTCTAAGTTATCGTGCATACCTATTCTCCCTCAAGCCTGAAACAAACGCTTACACCGTGATACAGCCTCTACAAGCCTATCTACATCAGTGCTATCATTATAAAACGATGCCGATGCACGGATGGTAGCATGAATCCCAAGTGATTTCATTAAAGGCATGGCACAATGATGCCCCGCACGCACACAAACGCCCATCTCACCCATAATAGTTGCCACGTCATGAGCATGAACATCATCTAATGTAAAACTTACAATGGCTGCTTTATGTGGCGCTGTGCCTTGTATATGCAGCCCTTGGCATGCATGTAATGATTGCTGCATATAGTCACCTAGCATCTGCTCATAGGCCTGAATAGTATCCAGGCCTATGCTATTCAGGTAATCAATGGCATACCCTAAGCCTACTGCGCCACTAATATTAGGTGTTCCTGCCTCAAAACGCTCTGGTCCATGTGCAAAAGTAACATGATTAAAATCGACTGATTCAATCATGCCTCCGCCGGTTTGAAAAGGCACCATATTAGCTAAAATTGAATCCCGTGCATACAACACCCCTATGCCAAAAGGCGCGCCCATTTTGTGCCCAGAAAGCACATAAAAATCTGCACCAAGCGCTTGCATATCAAGGGGCATATGCTGACCTGACTGTGCACCGTCAACACAAACGGGCACCCCGTGTTGATGCGCTTGCTTACAAATAGCTTGAATGGGGTTGATAGTCCCTAACACATTGGATATATGAGTTAAGGACAATAATTTACAACGAGGCCTTGCTAAAAATTGATACAGCTGGTCTAAATTTAGGCTACCATCATCATGAAGGGATACGATGTTGAGCTTAAGTTTTTTTTGTTGTGCTAATACTTGCCAAGGAACAATATTGGCATGATGCTCCATGGTGGTTAGAATGATTTCATCACCTGGTGTGACTATGGGGGCTAAATAAGAGGCACATACGATATTGAGTGCTTCTGTACAACCATGCGTAAATACCACCTGTTCAGGCTTGGCATGAATAAAGTCTGCAACTGTTTGACGGGCGTGTGCGTATGCCTGTGTGGCTTTTGCTGATAGCGGGTAAACGCCTCGATTAACGTTTGCACGACAGTATTGATCAAATTGGGTCAGCTGGTGGATCACCGTGGTGGACATTTGACTGGTGGCTGCACTGTCTAGGTATGCAGGCACCTGCTTGCTGTGGTTGTTTGAAAAGCATTCAAAGTCATGCCGCCAGGGCGAAACGATGTGCGTTTGAATCAAAACACCACCCCTTTTGTCTATCTATTTAACATTATAGCATAACCTTTGGCCTATGACTATACCGAAGATCCTTATCTGGTCTGATGGTCAAACCCTGTGACAACTTTGAAGGCATGATTTGTCTGAATTCACTTGCGGGCATGCTGTTGACGGACTGGGCTGGCACTATCATACCCATGGCACCCCATAACCGCTCTCCCGAAGACCAAAGTGCTCTAATACCAGACCTTAACCATATCATCAGACCACCTTGTAAAATAACCCCGGCACAAAGAAGCACCTGAGTCACTTGATCTAATGGCATGACACATGACTCAATAGCTTTGGTGTAAGCTGGAAGTTTATCTACGATCGCTGCTGGTAACATCGCAACAGTAGTATGTCCCAAACTTTTAGCTAGTGTTTTTAGTAGCCACAATAGGCCATAAGACAGGTCTAACAAGGCTTGTAACATCCATAACGCAGAGACCATGGCTAGTACTTGGCTTGTAGGCGCTGTGAATGCGGCCAGACTCACTAAACCCAGTATGACACAAGCACTCACACTCACGGCCACCCTATTGGCCTGGTTACTAGATTGGAGCATACATAACATAAGGCCCACGGTGACACCCAGGACTGTTTGTGACCAAGGCAGCCATACAGGCCAAACTTGCGATAAGCAACTCGGCGCTGACAGTAAGCTTACATCTATAGGTTGCCAGCTGAGAAACTGTGCAAGCCCTTGCTTGAGCTGAACCAACCAGCTAGCATCGGTTGAAAATAAAGGCACTTGAGTCACATAACCACACCCTCTATTGACTACTGACACAAACCCTGACACACAAATATTTAGCAGCATCGAGCATAATTTGATGAAAGTGGCTAGGTAATCAGTAAGCCCGATCTTGGTCACAAGTCCCACAAGGGATACCATTAAACCAACGGTTGAACCGTGTTTGACCACTTGATGAATTTGGCTATTTTGTGGCTGAGCTTGAGCTTTATCTATGTATGCGTTGACGACACTTTGACTGGTGATGCTTAGCCATAGCATACTGTAAATGCTCATAAATACGCCTAAGCCAGAGCCAAGGCCTTGCTGAAAGCCAACACACACCGATGGTAATAAGGCAAGTTTTGTGGATATATTAAACACTGGATTCTCCCACATGAAATTGACCGATCTTTGTAGATGACCTATTAACTTACCTGTTGTAACCAGTACAAACACTGAAAGCAAGGCTCGTGCCGGCACGATAAAGATGGCAAACTGCGTTGCGATGGCTAACTGGAGAAGGCTAACCCCGCCTATGACTAAGAGTAATATTTCCATGAACTTGACCAGTGCCGTAAAACCATCACCTAACCCCTCCAGCGTCAAGCTGTGCCATCCAGAACGATGCCAGTGTGTGTACAAGCTCGACCCTAAAGTTTGGCTTTCATCAGGCATGTTGGCTTTTTTTTGTTCACTGAAATCATCCCATAATGACATCCATCCCGGTTTTATCAGGATCACGTTAAGTACCCAGGGGTACCACTCAGCCAGGACCTGAAAAGGTTTCAAAAAAATAGTATGATCAAGCACACGCTCAAACACAAACCTGCGCCCTATGAATAGCCGCTGCTGTTGTATCAAGAACAAATTAAAAGGCAGTAATGCATAGATACCGCCAGCCATTAAAAACCAAGACAGCGCTGAAAACCATAGTAGCTTAATGGTATAAACAGGACGTTTGTACAACCAAACACCTACGCCGGTGACCGATGCCACCATGAGGGATGGACTGGTTAGCGCTAGCAAACTTGATACTAAGCTGCTTAACCCTGGCATCCATGCCGTTATTTTGCCCCCTAGATGAGTAGCCATGGGCAACCACCGACCTAACCATGCTTGAGTTAATGGCAAAAAAGGCAAATCGGCAGGCATGAGTAACCGTCTAAGCTTATAACCAAAGTGCCATAAGGTTGCTATCAAACCAGCACCCACACTGACTAATGCCCACTGTTGTGGTTGCAGTACTGAATCTGCTTTGACATTACTGGTTTTGCCTTGCGTGACTAACAACTGATAACCTACAAAACCACCACTCATTAACCCCAGTCCTAGACCAGCCAACTGATGCAGCGGTGAAAGACCAGATAAGGTTGTGGTTGCCAAAACTGCCAAACCAGTTGCAGTACCACTGACTATGGGCATGGCTTTGAGCATGCCCCAAGCATCCCACCACAATCCCTCGGTCATGCGTTGCCAGCCCCTGTGAAACCAGTGGTATTTAACATGATCCCAAATGGAAGCCTGATCGTGGGGTATAAGTTTGGGATCTACCTCCAGACCTAAAGAGTCACCTCGATAAAACCATCGCCATACAGATTGTAACCACCCTAAGGCAAACAACCATGGCAAGCCCTCTGTTACCCATTGGATGGTCCTGCTAATATCTAATCCTAGCCCATGCGCCATGAGGTTAGCGCCGTAAAGCAAAAACTGTTGTATACAGGTTATGGCCCAGCTAAACGGCACGCAATACACAATACCTCCTGATAAACAAACCACAGATACCGCCGACAACCAAGTAAACTTTAGTGCTTGTGACGGCTTGCGAGTACACCAAATGAGATAGCTGGCCATTGATATGCTGTAGATAAACACAGGTGCAACCATTTCTAAAAGCATGGATGTCATTTGAGGATAAGCCAACGACAGCCCAGCAATTATGGACTGAACCTGAAGCCTCAAGCCTGCCATGTAGGCTTGTGTCATGGGTAGAGCACCGTCACCGATGGGCAACCCTAACCGGTTTAAAATAAATCCATATTGATAATAAGCCAGTAACACTCCAGGCATGATTCTAAGTAAGGCCATCTTGTGAGCATCGTGGGCCTTTTTTGGGTCCTTAGATGCAAAATCCACCTTGGTTAAGGGCCATACAAATTGATACAGTTGTCCCAATATCATAAGCATCGACCACAGACCGCCTGTCAGTCGGTGGGAAAACTTTGTAAAGCTTAGGGGGAGGATGACACTTAAGTTCATGGGCTAATCTTTGTGAGCATAAAACAATTGATACACCTTGGCATGACTGGTCTGGCAATGCTTACAAACACAGGTCTTGAATCTAAGGGCCCACGTAAATTCCATCAAATGTTGGGAAGCCTTTGTAAAACTTTCGGGGAGGATGGCGTTTAGGTTCATAAGCTAATCTTTTTGACCACAAAACATTAATACTCATTGCGATACTGGGCTGGCAACGCTCGTAAACGCTGAGCTTGACCCCAAGGGCCCACGAAAAACGCATGACCTGCGCGGGCTATTAGGATGAAATTTATCATAACCCAAACCACCACCATTGGCAATCATGTTTACTATTTAAGCCATGATTCTCAATGGATTATGGATTATTTCAGGATTGTTTAAACCACTAAGACTGATAGTTCTCTAAGGGCCCGGCATGTTACGCCGAAGATGGGGTCTTTATCATCAAGCATATAACCGACAACATCATGTTTAATCTTCTTGGGTGCTGGTTGAGGCGACAACTCAGATTTTCTGATGACTAAAAACCTAGCCAATGGATGATAGCTCACCATGCTGGCTGACTCGCACTTAGAGAATGCATAGACTTATTTGAGGCAATGGTGATTATCCTGGGGGTGTTTGTGGTTTAGGTGCATCTATAGCTGATTTCTGTTTGCTGGGATCAGGCTGACCCTGAGCTATTTGAGGGCTATCTTTAAATGCTAAAAGCCTTTCCTGTGCACTTTTTTCTCTACCTGCTATCTCTTGTTGCATAGACGCTACCCTACTTACTTTGACCTGCCCCAGCCCCATGGCCATACGTTGTTGATCAAGATGCGACTTGGCTAGCTTCTTTTTAAGATCCATTAAGCTATTGGCTTGATATTTTTTTTCACCTATAGTGGCTGTATATGTTTCTGTGGTTTTTCCGTCACCCGTCGACGTAGTATGCTTGTAACTCCAACTTTCTTCATTTTCGAGGTTAGCAATAGTCTTCAAGTGTTGACTGAGTGATTGCCTGTAGTCTTGAGTACTCAAGGCGTGTTCTACCAAATTATCATAAAAGTCGCTATCCATGCTATGCACCAAGGCTGCCGTTATATCACCACCTGCTTTTTTTAGTTCATCCAACGCTTTTGTAGCATCCTCTGGGGTTTTAGCTTTGTTTATCTTATCCTGAAAATCTTCCATGGCTGATAACTGTGCCTTGATTGCCTCAATCGTATCGTTATCGCTTGCTAATCCGACCATGGTAGCCATTGCTCGAATAACGGGATCGATCCTGGATTTAACAGGGTCTGCGCGATCTTTTTCTACAAAACCTAACCTTTCTGCAGTCTTTTGAGCCATATCTTGTATTGCTATTTTATGCTTCTGTACATAATAATCTACTATCGCGGCGTACAAGCACAATTGGTTATTGAGATCAAGATCAGCGTTATCAACTACACTGCGTGCCCCGGATTTAATGCGCTCATCTGTTGAAACTCCAGTTAATATACCCATGGCTTCTTGACTGGCGGCTTTGTTAAAGGCTGGAGGCATAATACCCTCTATACATTCATAGCCTGTTTATAGTTCATGCTCGTCAAAATTGCATGAGTTTGTATGAACCAAGACGCCGTGTCGTTAAGTTTGATACCGGCTTAATCATGAGCCACTCACCGATAGCCAGTTTTTAACCCCCAGCTCTGTTTTCAAGCTGCTTAATGTCCTGTTGTCTGAGCAAAATGAGATAATAGGCACAGGCCAGCGCTATGGTGCCACCACCTATGATTACGTTTATCTTTGGTTGCTCCTGAAACACTACCCACCCCAGTATCGAAGCCATAGGAAAGCTAAGTGGTTCAAATGGCATCAGCGCGCTGGCAGTTGCTCGCTTGAAGGCGCTATACTGAAAAACCGTCATTAAACTACCCATGAGCCCATAAATCAATACACATAACCATTGATGGTTGGTATAGCCTATCACATGAGGCCAATCCAGGTTCCAAACTAGTATGATTGACATCGTGCCGCCATTCATGACCAATTTCTGCCAAACTTTTATACGTGTAGACACATAACGTTGAATGCTGTATGAAGCTACGCATGTGAGCAAACTGACACCTAAATAAGCATCATAATGGCTGCTGATACTCATACGCTCACTAAAAGGCCATATGACAAGTAGTGTACCCAACAAACTGATGGCAAGACACCACGGTAAAAATGCCAACCAATTATCTTGATACAGCCAAACACAAGCAACTACTGACAGTAAGGGGGCTAATTGATACACTGCGTAGACTCTTTCTAAAGAAAGGCCCTCTAGAGCAATGCCATAGGTCCAAGTACACACCAAAGCCACTATCGCATCGCCGATTAACACATATTTGTGGGGGATAGAATGCCTTGACTCTTTTTTGGATGATTGACTATACCCTATCATACCCACTACCCACATCATTAAGCTTCTCATCAAAATCGCTTCATTTATGTACACATCAAAAGCAGTAAACTTTTTCATGATGGTTGCTAAACATAACACAGATAATAGGTAGAAAGTAAACCAAACGATTCCTAATCGATATTGATGATGCTCAAGTATTCTTTTTGTTTCCATAACCTTACCATTTGGTCTAGTTTATGTTACCATAACATTATTTATTATGGTAGCAAATGACTATGTGGTTTTGAGTGTAATCGCGTCTCGCTTGTGTCGTCACCATAATATCTCCCCACATACACAAGGCCATTAATTAGATTGATTTTATAAACAGGCCACTGTTTTAAATATACACCATTTACATCTATCAACATAAGGCTCATGATGCCTGCTATTTTACTACTTATGTTATTAGATAGCTCAGTCATAGGATGCCTGTATGAGGGTTATTTTTGAGGCCTGAGCCCGCCACATGTAAGTTAAACTGGAACCGACTATCATCCAACCCCCTACCCAAGTTGTCCACTTCGCCTCTTCACCGAACCATAAATAGCTTATCAGAAAAGCCAACGGCACACCTAGATGCTCAAATGGCATCAATACTGGGCTACTTGTTTGCCTAAAGGCAAGTACAAAGAATACCAAAAAAAAGATTTGACATATAGCTGAAGCACCTATCACCCACCATTGTCCCAGACCAAAATTAAAACACCCCTCAAGACCCAACCAAGGTGCCACCAAAAGACATTGGACAACACTGTTGATTAGCAATTGATTATACAAAGAAATTCCATGCATAATTAAACGTTGAGTGCTGAAGAAAACCGTATAAAAGCCCACGCCCACTAATAATAAGCCGTCAATGCTGTTGACTTTCCAGCTTTCCATGTTAGGTATTATCATAATTAATGCGCCAAATAGACTCGTCAGTAGGCATGGGTATAGCCATTTAAGATGAGGCTCTTTGAAGCTAATCACGCTCATTAATATCGTAAGCCCAGGTAAAAGCTGTAGATACACATAAGCTTTGGCAAAACTTACCCACTGAAGCCCATAAAGAAAACAGACACTACCAAGAGCCAAGCTCGATGCACGCATGAACTGTAGAGTCATCAGCCTAATATCTGTTACTTTGAGGTTGTAGTTACGGAATCTAAATATAAACCCCATGGTTATTATCATGATAAAAGACCTTAAGAATAGGCCGCTCATAAAGTCTATCTTGTACATGGGCCATGACTTTATAAAACTATCGCCCAATACAGCCCAACACACGCTTACGGTATAAAGCATCATTCCACGGTACATATCCGACATATTGATTCCTCTTTGGTCTCACTCAAGGGTATTAAATCACTATCTTACTGTCATTCTATATAAGATCTGCTCTGAAGATCAATGATGGTGCTCAATCTGAAGATCAATGATGGTGCTCAACATGACTCTTAGTCGGTAAGTTACGTTTAAGCCCCATTTGATTTTTCAGCTTTGATCTTTAAGGTAATTGCCATACAAGTAATTGATTACAAAATATAAATCCATGCATTAACATCCAGATGCTTGATTGTTGATATTGATCTAAACTTTACAAGTTTCCGCGTTTGCGCAGACTTATATTAATCGCCCGACAAAGACCCGCGCTTCTTGCTCGAGCGAACCCTGTAGCAGGAAGATCTCTGCTTTGGGTAATAGCTAATGCTGCAACCAAAGGACAAACCTATCTGCTCCAATACCTACTCGTTCGAAGACCAGACATTTTTACATTGGAATCACTTGCGTTAGCACCATCAGACGGCCCTAATGCTGGAAAAACAGTGCTTTGGCTGATAGCAAATGCCACACATAATTACCCTGAGACACTAGCACGAAAGTTCAATCGCTTTATGGAAACCAGGCTAGTTAATATTGTCACACATGACTTACTAGCTGCCCGAGCATTTGATAGTGATCTGAATGCAACAGAAACCTCAGTACTTTATCAAATGTCTCTGATAGCCTATTATGGTGATCTACCTGCATTTGAAAAGTTATTTGAAATCCCAGAATTAATGACTGCTGATTTGCTCGGCGCTATACCAGTAGACAGAAAACTCAGCGAAACATCTGTACTTTCTGTTATCGCTTCTGTTCAAGGGCAAGAAACATCCTACTCACTTGACAATCTAGTCAAGCACACCCCTCATATCTTTACAAATGAAGTGCTAAGTGCAATGGTTCCTGAAGATTCCCTTAATCCAAGTGGATATGAACCATTGGTTTTTTTGATGGCATTGGGACAAAAGTGCTATGGCTATACTTATTTTAGTAGATTAGTTAACCATGATTTAAATGCTTTCACAACTGACTTACTTGCGACTAAATCGGAAATATATGATGGTGATGATTCGCGACAAACAACACTTTGGTATATGGCTGATTCTGCATTATTCAATGATGATTTCTCGTATACACTCGATAGTCTTATCCGTCAAAGGCCTGATATTTTTACACCGGACTTACTCAATACGATTGCTCATACAGAAGACCTACCTAACGATATTTCCGTGCTTGAGCTAATAGCTCTGGGCGTAGCCAAGCACAGGCTTCTGCCTAATAAGTTCTCAGATGAAACATATGAATGGATGAACCAACTAATAAATGTAGTTGATGAACGTCTTTGTCCTACTCACGAATTATGTCGATTTACGCTAAGCAACACGCTCCCGCACCTCCATCTTAGCGACGACGGAATAGTCGTGTCTGGAAGAGTAGAAAGCGTAAACCTTACCGATAATCTAAGCAACCTCAGCCTGTATAGTCGCGATAGCTGTACGAGTCCAAGATTATCTTATCAAGCTGGCTCATCTGAGCCCGATAATCATCAGGGTGCAGCACCAAGAACTTAAGCGACTGCCTTGTCTTTCTGTGCGCTCAGAGCCGCAACTAGAGTGGTGATTATTGGCGGGTAAATACTATGGTTCCTCATGGACCAACCATGGTATTTTTCCAATTGAAGTACCGGCTCCTCGGTTTTTATGAGTATGCTAATAGCTTTTATGCACCTGCTGCTAGGAAAATTGTGCAGGGTATTTGATGGCTTATGCAGAGCATTTTAATCATCGCTGTGATCTGGGGTTTGCTTTTGGTTTGGGTTTGGGGACCATTATGCTTGGTGTGCCATGCACACGGTAAAAACCATAGGTTAATCTTTGCAGGTAATCAAGGTTTCAATATTACGCATCACAGGATTTTAGAGATTTTTAATGGCTATATCCGGCATACATCAGCTAATATAAAAAAACTACTATATCCATTAACTTTATCAGCATATGGCATTGATTGGTGTTTTCTTATCAAGTAAGGCCTTTACCTGATCAAGGAGCGCCTCTTGTTCCTGCTTACTGCAATTATCGATGACGTCGGCAATAAAACTTTGTATCAAAAGTTTTTTGGCCTGAACCTTATCCAAACCTCTAGACATCATGTACCATAATAAGTCGGTTGATAGCGCTCCTGTGGTTGAACCGTGCTGACATACTACGTCATCGGCATGGATTTCAAGTTGGGGCAAGCTGACCGCCCGAGCACGATCAGCCAGTATCAAATGGTGATTCATCTGCTGAGATTCTACTTTCTGGGCGTGTGGGTGAACATAGATTAATCCTGAATATATTGACTTAGCAGATCCGTCTACAACGCTTCTATGAAACTGTTTTGACTTAGTGTAGCCTTGATGATGATTTACTTTTACCTGATGACCGTGTTGCTCATCCATACCAGCTAAGGTAAGCCCTTTAAACTCAAACTCAGCCTTCTTTTTATTGAGATTTACCTGCGTGTATTGGTGATTAAGTTTACCACCTGCGGCATAGTCAGCACAAACCATTTGAGCATCCTGCTCAAGGTTTACTACAAGGTGCCTGATGAGATTGCTTTTTTCTGATAAATTCTTATGTGTTGTCAAACGAAACTTTGCAGATGTTGATACATGCACCCATCTGTTTTCTACACAACAATGATTGCCTTCCAAATGATAATACTCTTGGATGGTACAATTGGATGCATCCTCACATTTTAGGATTATTGTGTTTGCTGTGATGGTATTTGAACCAGTAATATTGTGGCGTATTTTGAGGTTAGCCAAGCCTGATAACTTAAGGGTGTACCTTTGTTTTTTTACATGGGGAATGCTTGCAAATAATTGATGATCTGATCTGATGATACCACACATACTTTGATTTAAATCGTCACCCTCATCTGTGCTACAATCAATGGTCACACCTGTTGGTAATACTGACAATTCAGGCACGTAATAACCGTTTATAAATGTTATCGTGTTAGAAGTCAGATCCTCTTGGGTGGTAGCTTTTTCACAGTGTTTCTCAGGTTGCTTAAAACGATAGTTATCAGCGCATATTGACTGCATGTCTATCCATTGCCATGGTTGTACTTTAGATCCTGGTTCAAGGCATTTTGATTGATTTGATGACGCACTATAATTTTCTGCATCCATTTGGGATAAAGACTGATTCAATATACTCAACAAAGTATCTGTCATGTTACTGGTGCTCCTTTGAGCTCTGATTCACAATCCCATCGTAGCCTTCTTGCTCAAGCCTATCAGCAAGTGCCATATCGCCGGTTTGAATAATATGGCCATCATGAAACACATGAACCTTATCGGGTTTAATAGTATCAAGAATTCTCTTGTAGTGGGTTACGATTAAAAAACTTCGACTACCATCCCGCATAAAACTAACTGCTTCTGATACTTTTTTAATGGAGTCAATATCAAGTCCTGAATCAGTTTCATCCATAATAATAAGCTTAGGATTCAGCATCAACATTTGAATCACTTCTACTCTTTTCTTCTCACCGCCTGAAAACCCCTCATTAAGGGACTTGCTTAGAAAAGACTTATCTAGCCCTACCCTAGCACAAGCTAATTCTGCTTTTTGGATAATCTCGTAGGCATCCAGTAAGGATTCGTTTTTTTTCTTTCTTTGAACATTCACTACGGTTTGGAGAAAATTTAAAACACTCACACCGGGAATACTCATGGGATACTGAAAGGCTAAAAATACACCTGCTAAAGCACGCTCATCAACAGACATTTGGAGCAAATCTTGATTTTGATAGATGACTTGACCGCTGGTCACTTCGTAACCTGGGTGCCCCATCAATACACTGGAAAGTGTACTTTTTCCGGAGCCGTTTGGACCCATGATGGCATGTACTTCACCAGGTTGTAACTCAAGACTCATCTGTTTTAAGATTTGGTCTCCTTCTACAATTTGAGCATTCAGATGTTTTATCGATAGCATACTACCCCCTTTTATTGTCTATCATGCAAATGGCTATCCCACACTGCCTTCAAGGGTAATCTCGAGCAGTTTCTGAGCCTCTACGGCAAACTCCATGGGCAGCTCTTTAAAAACACGTTTGCAAAAACCATTCACCACTAAGGCTACTGCAGACTCTTCATCAAGACCTCGAGCCTGACAATAGAATTTAATGGCATCGCTTACGGATGATGTGCTAGCCTCATGCTCAATCTGACAATCAGGATTGGCTGCTTGAATGGTAGGAAAAGTATGGGCACCACACTGATCACCCAGTAATAACGAATCACACTGGGTAAAGTTTCTAGCTTGCTTGGCTACAGGCGTCATATTTACCAAACCTCTAAATGTATTTTGAGATTTGCCAGCAGATATACCCTTAGAGACTACATGCGAGCGAGTATTTTTTCCAATGTGTATCATCTTGGTGCCGGTATCGGCTTGTTGGTAATTGTTAGTCACCGCCACTGAGTAGAACTCCCCTACGCTGTGATCGCCTTTTAACGTTACACTTGGATATTTCCAAGTAATAGCAGAACCCGTTTCTATTTGAGTCCATGAAATTTTAGCATGCTCGTGCGCCAGTCCTCTTTTGGTCACAAAATTATAAATACCACCTTTACCGTGCTCATCGCCAGGATACCAATTTTGTACGGTTGAATACTTAATATCAGCATGATCAAGTGCTACTAGCTCGACCACAGCTGCGTGTAACTGGTTTTCATCCCTCATGGGTGCAGTACATCCTTCAAGATAACTGACCTTGCTTTTTTTATCGGCTATGATAAGCGTCCGCTCAAATTGACCTGTGTTTGCAGCGTTGATTCGAAAATAAGTTGATAATTCCATGGGGCAACGAACCCCTTTTGGCACATAAACAAATGAGCCATCACTAAACACTGCTGAATTAAGAGCTGCAAAGAAGTTGTCTTTGTAGGGAACCACTGTACCTAAATATTGTTTAATAAGTTCCGGATACTGCTGAACAGCTTCCGCAAAAGGACAGAAAATAACACCGGCCTTGGCTAACTGATCTTTGAATGTAGTTGCAATAGAAACACTGTCAAAAACAGCATCCATAGCCACACCGGCGAGCATTTTTTGCTCATGTAGAGGAATACCCAAACGTTCATAGGTTTCTAATAGTTTTGGGTCAACTTCATCCAAGCTCTCCAGCTTTTTTTTCTGTTTAGGGGCTGAGTAATAACAAATATTTTGAAAGTCGATGGCATCAATATTCAGCTTTGCCCAACTGGGCATACTGAGCGTTTGCCAATGTTTAAACGCCTTGAGTCGCCACTCTAGCATGAAAGCAGGCTCGTTTTTTTTCTTTGATATAGCCTTGATCACGGACTCGTCTAAACCTGGACTGATTTGATCATTTTCGATGTCTGTCTCAAAACCTTGCCAGTATTTACTGCCCAACGAATCACGCACTGTCTTGTTGGGTATTGGCTTCTCTTTGGTCCTGCTGCTATAAGTCATTAAGATGCTAGGCCTGTAACATTTTCTTGCCTATATTATACACACCCAGGCACGTATGTAAAGATACAGACTTGTAACCATTGCTTGGCGGCATCAAACACGTGTGAACCATGACCGTCCATAAACAACTGTAAAATAATAACTTTATATCTCTTAAAGACTCTTGACACCCTGACTACTCTAGGTTTTAGTTGGGATCACATCCCAGCTTAAACACAGACTAGCTCCCCGCCCGAATTCACGCGCGGCTCACCAGGATCGCTCAGAGGGGTGAGCACAACCCTGCCATACTATCCCCATTCTCTAAAATTATTACCGTGCTCCATTTATCCTTTAGGCACAAGCTCGATAGACCCCAAAAACAATTATCTTTGGGCTTGAATAGACAAGCCATGTGTGATATTATATATAAAGTTAATGGTTCACAGGACGACTTTACATATGGCAAATACCGCACAGGCAAGAAAGCGTATTAGACAAAACAACAAAACACGGGCACGCAAGTCAGCCCAAAAATCCTCTATGCGTACGGCACTAAAAGCTTTTAAAGCATCAGCTGCTCAATGTCTAAAAAATAGCAGTGCTGAAAAGCCTAATTTTAGCCATGTACAGTCTGTACTAGACAAGTCTGCAAGCAAAGGCCTCATACATAAAGGGACTGCCCAACGCTTGGTGTCGAGATTAAACAAGAAGGCCCAACAGGTTAACAGCAAGTAAGTTCATAGGCAATTGCCCGCTGGACCACAAGTTGTTTTTTGTTCAACCTATTACTACAATAGCCATATAAATTGTTAATTTCTTATCGACCGTGTCTGTTTATCGTAAAAATAGTAGCTATCGCGCCAACTTTCTCAACCACAGCTTTTATATGAAACAACTCAAATGCCCAGCTAGCCACAAACAACAGTCGCAATAGTTATCCCCGGCAAACTGACTGTTTAAGCAGACGGTATCGAGGCCACTTCCTGCTGAGCCACAAACAATTCTTTAAAATTCCTAAAAGCATAAAGCATGCAAGCATCCATTTTAGTCATATGGCACCCACTGAGCAACCACTATTGATTTTATTGTATCTTGATCCAAGACGATGTGGAAAACAAAAGCCCTATATAGCTTCGAGTCATTAATACATTGGGCTCTGAAATCCACATGTGTGTTTTATACCACTTGCCATTCCACCCAGCAGCTAACATCTCACCTTCCCATCTTTCTTTGCTAGCATTCCACGTAAAATTACGGAAAACATCCAAATTTATAAGAGCTTTACCCGCACAATTGCCACGAGTGCAATGGGTCAGTGCAGCTTTTTTATGACTGGAGGGCACATGAATGATGGTTGCGCTTAGCGTATCAGCATTCTTCTTGATGGATATATGCGCAAACTCACTCTGCCATTTACCTAAAACTCCCTGGTATGATAATGAATGCGACACAGCAGCAGACGCCAACCATGGCATACTATTAAATATCATACAACTCAACAACAATAATCTAATACTCACCAAAATACCTATCACATAACCATAAGCCCCATCATAGACCACAAACACCGATATTGTCCATAGTCAGTCTAAGATTGCCATACTTCTCAAGAAAAGCACACTCTTAAGACCTTAGATACACACTAAAACCTATATATGATACTTTTGGCTTCTTTAATTACCCCTAGAAGTTATCAGCGTGGCCTACCGTGCTGAACAATAGTCTAAGGCAACATTACCACTCTTAGCCAAAGATTATCAACAGTCACAAAACAAGTCATGTAAGCATTATCTATTTAGTAGACCAACACCTAGTGTTCTAAACCGGTTTGCAGCGACCCATTATTACTTTTTGGACCCCATCAAGAGCCTCGCCTGTCATGGCAGAGACTAAAATAACTTCTAGACCAGATGTTACGTTTACGCCCTGCTCTGCCTCCAAACACTGTTTCATCAATGTCTCAACATCCTGCCTGTCTTGATGCGATAACAAGTCTATTTTATTTAACACCACTACCCTCTGCTTGTGTAGGAGCTGGGCGTCATATGCTTCAAGCTCGGCGATGATTTGATTATAGGACCATAATGGATCCTCACTTTTCAGCAAATCACACGCGTCTATCACATGGAGTAATAACTCACAACGACTTATATGCTTCAGAAATTGCAATCCAAGCCCGGCACCTTGCGAAGCGCCCTCAATTAATCCAGGAATATCAGCGATGACATAATGCCTAAGCCCTGCCATTACCATAACGCCAAGATTGGGAGACATGGTGGTAAAAGGATAATCGGCAATTTTAGGCTTTGATCGTGTTAGTGCAGATATTAAACTTGACTTGCCTGCATTAGGAAGCCCAACCAAACCAACATTGGCTAGGGTTTTGAGCTCAAGTTTAAGCGACAATCGCTCTCCTGGCTGGCCGTCGCCGAACTGTCTAGGCGCCCTATTGAGGCTGGATTTAAATCTTACATTTCCGGCTCCGCCTCGACCACCCTTAGCCACACAATAGCGCTGATTGTCTGTGACAAGATCAATAAGCGGAGATTCCTCTCCATGTACAAAAACTATGGTACCCATTGGTACTCGAATGATTAGGTCATTCCCGCCTCTTCCATGGCGATTGGAACCTTGTCCTGGCTTTCCATTTTCTGCCTTATAAAAACGCTTATATCTTAAATCAAAGAGCGTTGATATATTTTTATCTGCCACTAAGTAGACAGACCCTCCAAGTCCACCGTCACCGCCGTCGGGCCCGCCTTTGGGTATAAACTTCTCACGACGAAAACTAGCACATCCCTTGCCTCCAGACCCAGACTCAACGTCAATACTAACTTCGTCTATGAATGCCAAAGCGTTCGCCTTTAAGTAAGAAACCTACTAGGCAGCAGGTGCTTCTATAGCTTCAATACTTACATGCGTTCTATTATATTTCTTGGTAAATTTTACACGACCTGCAACAAGGGCGTAAAGTGTATGATCTCTACCAACTCCAATGTTTAAGCCCGGCTTATAACGCGTGCCTCGCTGTCTGATGATGATGTTCCCAGCAGCCACTTGCTGCCCTCCAGATCTTTTTACTCCAAGACGTTTGGACTGCGAATCTCGCCCGTTGCGTGTACTACCGCCTGCTTTTTTGTGTGCCATAATTTAACCTCCGATTTCCTTGACTATTGATCGTTTGAAACGGTCTTACTTGCTGTTTTAGAAGCTTTTTTGGTTGCCTTTTTGGGCTTTTCACTACCGTGGTTGATAGCCGTAACTTCGATTTGGGTGTAGTTTTGTCTGTGACCTTGACGCTTCATGTGATGTTTTCGTCTCTTGAAGTGCCTTACGTGTATTTTATCATCACGTATGTGCTTTAACACCTTGGCCTCAACCAGGGCTCCTGCTACCAATGGCTCACCGAAAATGACTTCGTTTTCGTTCCTTAAAAAAACTACCTCGTTGAATAAGAGTTTGCTGTCTTTATCATTTGCCACTCTGTCAATAAACAGCTTTTGTCCTACTGTCATTTTTTTTTGACAACCACTATGCTTAACAATCGCGTACATGATTAACCTTTTACATGAAAATTGTGGGTTATTATATCAAGTCACGGCTAACTTATCAACCTTGCTTTATCAAATCTTGCCCATTATTAGCTACCGTTGTGGCATTCCTACCTATCCCAGCTATTTTTGGTTGGCCAAGGATAAGTTTTTTTTGATTTTTTTACCACAATGGTCTACCTTATGTCTGCATCCTCAAGAAGGCATTGACACCTAAACTTCAGGAACATTATCGTTAGACTGAATAGACCCAACATGGAGCTCACCTCGCATGCAAAAATCCCTCACCGCTTTACAAAAACTCATATCTGAAGATCTTCAAAATCTAGAACAAATGATCGTGTCGTACACCCATAGTAACTCACCCCTTGCCTCCAAAATCTGTAGGCATCTAACCCTCAATGCAGGTAAGCGTATCCGCCCTACGCTTCTTATTTTAACTGCCATGGCTCTTGACTTTCAAAAAGATCACCAGCTTCATATTGATCTTGCCTGTGCGGTTGAACTTATTCATAGCGCCACCCTTCTTCACGACGATGTTATTGATCATGGCAATACAAGAAGACGTAAAAAAACCTCTAATTTGCTTTGGGGCAACCATGCAAGTATCTTGTCTGGCGACTTCTTATTTGCAAAGGCGTTTGAAATCATGGCTCAGTTAGAGTCCATAGAAGTGCTTCAGATCATGTCTGAAACCACCTCTTGTATGGTTGCAGGTGAACTTAAACATTTAGAAAATCATGGCAACCTTAATATGTGTACCATGACCTACAGCAGTATAATAGGTCTAAAAACAGCTAAATTATTTTCAACATCATGCAAACTAGGAGCTTTACTGGCTAATGCCTCACCTCATGCATGTGAAATAGCAGGAGAATTGGGTCATCATCTGGGTCTACTGTTTCAGCTTGCCGATGATATTAATGATTACTTTGGGGACATAGATGGTATTGGCAAAAACCCTGGTCAAGACTTTATGAATAAAAAACCAACACTACCCATCATCATCGCGTATCAATACGCGTCTTCAACTGAACGTGCAACCATCGAACATTTATTTTCCTCACCTTCGTCAAACCTTGATCAAATCACCCCAATACTTCAGTCAACAGATACTTACAATCGATGTCTTAAAGAATACAATATCACAAGGCAGCTTGCGCTGGCTTCACTTGAGAGACTACCCAAATCGGCATACCATACAGCTTTGTATAACTTAACTGAATCTATTAATCCCATATGACAACTTTTTGGTTCATGATGAGGTAATACCAATACTTTGATAACCTATAATCGTCTCAATTAAATCCTATCCAGCTGTTAGACTTTGATTACTCTGGCCTATAACCTGCCACAGGCTAATGATTTATCTCTGAACTTTGGCATTTTATTTAATGTAGTTTTAATTATTTCCGTTTTGGGGTATTCTAGTATTAGTATTTAACTTATTGGATCATAATCATGTTCAAATATCTAAAAATAATTATGGTTTCAACTTTATGTTGTCAGGCAAATAATAACCTTATACACCTAAAAAAATCGTACTCAGGTCCTATATTTAACTACACTCAATCGGGTATGGAGGGAGATCTTGAGAAAATTCGAGATTTAACGTCACTTTATCCTCACAACAACCTGACAACTTTGACCGAGCTGTTACCGACGGGTATATTGGGTGATCAGGCGTTTGGTTATTGGTCTAATGTTAAAGGCTCCTCAATTGCTGAAAATAACTACAACATTCACAATCTCAATGTCACAGACAAGAACAAATTAGTTGAGCATATTCACATACCTTTGTCGTTTATAAAGCGTTTTGAAATAATCACCACTGACATTTCGCCTCAATACGGGTTGGCCTCAGGTGCTATTGTGAATGCAGAAACCTTCAGCGGTGGGGATCAATTTAAAGCTGGGTTATCTATTGATACAATACCAGGGTATTTCCAGAATCAAAATAGGTCCATGCCAGAAAATACCATACGTGATGAGACCAAGCAGGTTATGAAGGATATTAACCTTTTTGTCTCAGGACCCATTATTCCTGAGTCCATTCGTTTTATACTCATGTCAAATCCAAACCATACCAATGAATCATTTGTAAAGCGATCAAATCAAATTAACACTAAAACCAAGGAGGGAATCAATAGCTACCTAGGAAAGATAGATTTAATCACTAAGTATATAGATGCCTCATTTATGCATATCAAGAGTATGAAAAAAACCAAAGCTCTAAACATAGATGAAGGGGGCGTTAGCAGGGACTCAGGCTCAAGCAAAGCCAGTAGTAAAAACAACATCATCAATATGAAGATTAAAATCAACCATAATACCCACCTACTGATTGACAGAAGTACAGTTGATGACCATAGACAACCTAACGAAGTAGATAAAACAGAACAAGCTTGTTACTACATTGATAGCGGAAGATTTATACCGTGTGGTAATTGGATTAATTGGAGATTAATACAACCATTTAAACAAAGGGCAGGAGAAACGATGATTAAGTTGGATGTCAATAGAGAGCATCTTCACACAACAGTAGGATTCGAACAGCAAAAAAGCCGACTTACTAAAGATAAGACCCTCAGTGGGGGCTCCTATAATTTATGGTTTCCAGCGTTCGAAAAGGGTAGACATGCCTATTATATAAGTGATGTAGATTGGAGTAATGATAAGATAGCAGTAAGAATTCGTGACCAAAGGGAAGGTGGTACGTTTAGATCCAAAATAAATTTGGCTTACATCAATGAACATTGGCAACCGAGTAGGCAGCTGGCTATTGAATTGGGTGCAAGGGCTGTAACCCAAGAACAGACTGTTGGTGATGGAACCTCGAGGTTTACAAAGTTTCGTCCATTGGTATTGCCCAGGGTATCTCTAGACTATTTAATAGGGAAGGAGCTGACACATAAATTATTTGCATCATATAGTTCAATGACCCAGACGATGCCATCAGACCTAGCGTTTAGGTATGCATCATCCTATTTCAAAAGAGAGACCTATTATGAAATTGATAAGAGTTTGCTGCGTCGGAACATAACACAGGAGCAAAGAGCCCAATTAAAAGAGATAGCTGTAATAGCGTATGCAGACGGCACAATCCCTGATCATACGACTGTCGTTGCCCAAAATTTAAGGCCACAAATCGTAGATAACATACAACTAGGCTATACTACCATAGTTAATCCCTCACGATTCAATATGCGCTTTTATGGAATGTATATACACAAACGCTTAAGTAGAGGAATCGAGGATGTTGCTATTGATCGTGCTATGATTAACTACTGCTCTAAAAATAACCTAACAGTAGCAGACGGTGGTTCATGTGGGGAGGCATGGGCAGGTTTTAATCAATATGTTATTGCTAACCCCGGATACGAAGTCATTATTAGACCTAAATATAAGCTAAAAAAAGCTGATGGCAGTACCCACGAAGGTATCATTACTCTAAGTGCTGAAGATTTACAATATCCAAAAATGAAACGAAGCTATGATGGCTTAGTATTTACATTATCGTCAAATCCGATTTCTGAACGACTGTGGATGAATGGCTCCTATGCATACAGTAAAACAAGGGGTAACACTGAGGGCATCATAAAGTCTGATATAGAGCAGCATGCCCCGATGTCGACCCAAGATTTTGACAGTATTGGGCTCACTGAGGGTTCATTTGGCCTCCTTCCACAACATCGATGGCATGTATTAAAGCTATTTGCAACCTATAGATGGTATCATAGCATTTTCTCTGGCGCTCGTTTAAACATTCAGTCACCTAGATACTTTGGTTGCTTGGGCTTCCATCCTACCGATGAATTTGCATATCGATACGGCAACGGTTCATTCTATTGTAATGGGATTCTTACGCCTAGAGGGAGTCAATTCAAGAGTAATTGGCTCGTTAACACAGATCTTCATGCTCTTTGGAACGTTAGTGGCAATATGTCCTTTACTTTAGATATTTTCAATTTGTTTAATCGTAAAGCAGCAGTGGATAAATTTGAGTCTGGTGAGTATGATGGTGTGGGTCGTACTAATTTTGCATACAAATATAATACGGCGTTACAACCGGCCAGAAATTTAAAGATTAGCTTTGGTTACAAGTTATAGCTAGGAGATGGTTAAAGTTTGGCACATGAGTATGATTGATACTTAGCTGTTAGGACCAAAAACGTTGTGATCATCCTATGTGTTTTGAACTTCATAGGGTTATTTCTCATTCTTATTTTTAACTACCCAATGGGGGCTAATAGTTTGCTAACACATTGATTACAAATTGTGACCCATTCTGTATCTATTTTGCTAAGTATTTTGCACTGACACCCATATCGCAACCTTGCAAGTTCAAATTGAAAGTCTGTCATTGTCTATTCAATGATTTGATAAGCAAAAGGAACATTGTTTAATATTCAGAGTACTCATAGTCATCTTTGTTCGTCAAGGCAGCACCTAAATCTTAGCATCCTTAGACCCTAAAACTGGTCAAATGGTTCTAAATACTGTATGATTGAATTTTCTTTGAATAGTATGACTGAATCACAGCATATTGAAATTCGTGGCGCTAAAACACATAACCTTAAAAACGTATCCATAGACATCCCAAGAAAACAGTTGGTTGTGATCACTGGCATCTCAGGCTCTGGTAAATCATCTCTAGCTTTCGACACTTTATTTGCAGAAGGCCAGCGTCGCTATGTCCAATCTCTGTCTACATATGCTAGACAATTTGTCGATATGATGGAAAAACCTGACGTTGAATCCATATCAGGCCTCTCCCCTGCTATTTCAATTGAGCAAAAAGCAGGTATGCACAATCCAAGGTCAACGGTTGGGACTGTGACTGAAATTTATGATTACCTTAGGCTCTTGTACGCACGTGCGGGTGAGTCATTCTGCCCAGAGCATAACCTACCACTCAATGCTCAAACCGTAAGTCAAATCATTGACCAGATTTTCAAACAACCTATTGATACCAAGCTTTTAGTACTAGCACCTATTCTAAAAGATAAAAAAGGTGAACATAAAACTTTATTATCAGACCTTAGAAAACAGGGTTTCATTCGGGTGATGCTCAATAATACCATGGTAGAACTGGATGAGCTTGAATCCCTACCATCCCACAAAAAAAACAACCTATCAGTGGTGATAGACCGCCTTAAAATCAAACCAGATCACCGACAACGCCTGGCTGAATCCATTGAAACAGCCCTACCCCTCTCTCAAGGAACAGTCCTCATCAGCTATCCGGATCTAGACCAGAGTACTTTATTTTCAACCCGACTTGCGTGTGCAGAATGTGGTTTTAGTATTCCTGATCGTTCCCCAAAAATGTTTTCCTTTAATAGTCCAGATGGCGCCTGCCCGACCTGTGATGGACTCGGTATTCAGCAAACATTTGATGTTAAACGTTTAATTCCAAATCCTGATATTTCTATTGCAAACGGCGCCATTGCGCACTGGGACAAACCGGTATCTTACTATTATCAATTACTGGTCGGATTGGCTAAGCATTATGAGTTTGACCTCAATACCCCATGGTCACAGTTACCTGACACCATTCAGCACATCGTACTACATGGCAGTGGCACCACCAAAATTCCTTATAGACGTATGGGACTAAAGGGGCGTTTCAAAATCAGTAATAAGCCTTTCGAAGGGGTCCTCAATACCATGCACAGGCGATACCTAGAAACCGAATCTGATATTGTTCGAGCTGAGCTTGCTCATTTTTTATCACCGCAAGCCTGCCCAAGCTGCCATGGTAGTCGTTTGTGCGCAGCCGCACGCCATACCTTTATTGCTCAAAAAGATCTGCATCAGCTAGGTATGATGGCCATTAAAACTTTGGCTGCTTTTTTTCAACATATCCAACTTTCAGATCAAGCAACGCTGATTGCGGCACCTATTTTACGTGAAATTCAAACCCGCATTGATTTTCTCATTCACGTGGGTCTTGATTATCTAAGCCTCAGTAGGCCTGCTGAAACCTTATCAGGTGGCGAGGCTCAACGCATACGATTGGCCAGTCAAATTGGTTCTGGGCTTACCGGGGTTATGTATATTCTTGATGAGCCCTCTATTGGACTCCATCAGCGTGACAACCAGAAACTCATCACCACTCTTTTTCGTTTAAAATCTTTGGGCAACACAGTGGTGGTCGTGGAACATGACGAAGAAACGATGCTGAAAAGTGACTATCTTATTGATATAGGCCCCGGCGCTGGCATCCATGGTGGCAACGTGGTCGCTGAGGGTAAACCACAAAGCTTTATCGATAACCCAACCTCACTCACAGGCCAATATTTAAGCGGTCAGATTTGCATACAAGTCCCATCAAGCCGAAAGCCTATAGACCCGGATAAATGCCTGACCCTAACCGGCGTCAGCACCTATAATTTAGCCGATATCAATGTCAGTTTTCCGGTTGGCCTGATGATTGGTATCACAGGTGTTTCGGGTTCAGGTAAATCCAGCTTGATCAATAAAACCTTGTACCCAGCACTTCATAATCGACTTGATCGTTATGATGTCAAGCTCGCAGAAGGCACCTATCAAGACCTTCAAGGAAGCTTACACTATGATAAAATTATTCAAATTGATCAGAGCCCTATTGGTAGAACACCTCGATCTAATCCAGCAACCTATACGGGCATGTTTAATCTTATTCGTGATTTATTTGCACAAACACCCGAATCCCGGGCACGTGGCTATACGCCAGGTCGTTTTAGTTTTAATGTTAAAGGTGGTCGTTGTGAGGCTTGTCAAGGTGATGGCCTCATTAAAGTTGAAATGCATTTTTTAGCCGATGTCTATGTGGAATGCAAAGCCTGTCTAGGTAAACGCTACAATGGTGAAACCCTTGAAGTGCGCTATAAAGGTAAGAACATTCATGAGGTCCTCAACATGAGTACAGATGAGGCACTCGAATTCTTTCAAGCCGTGCCTAATATTGCAAGGAAGCTCCAAACCTTAATTGATGTGGGTCTTGATTATATCAAGCTAGGTCAAAGCGCCACCACTCTATCAGGAGGAGAAGCTCAGCGGCTTAAGTTATCTAGAGAGCTGGCCAAGCGTGATACGGGCCGAACATTGTATATTTTAGACGAACCCACCACTGGGCTTCATTTTCACGATGTTAATAAATTACTTCAAGTGTTGTATACCCTAAGAGACCATGGCAATACGGTTATGGTGATAGAACATAACCTGGATGTGATTAAAACGGTAGACTGGATCATTGATATAGGCCCAGAGGGAGGTGACGGTGGTGGCCATGTGGTAGCAGAAGGCACACCTGAACAAGTTGCTATGGTTCAAGCATCGCATACTGGCCGATTTTTAGCGCCTTTACTGCCTGCTAAGTAAGTCACTTTATTTATTTCATGCCCCTCATCATGAGATCTGCTGTTCTGTGCGCTATCTTGACGCCAAGAGTGATGTGTGTCAGCCCTGATTTGTGTTGTTTGTATCTAGTTACTTTTTATTGAATTGCGTTTAGTAGTATTGTGCGTGCCAATATTGCGATGGTTCATGACAACCTAGCTGTCCATCTAAATCATGCTTACGACCCAAACAATCTTATCAGCTAAGACTCATATTTAAATGGCGGCAAGCTCATCCATCGTTTTGCAGCTCCTGGTATCGTGCATTTGGGATACATATCTGGGTGTTGCACCAAAAGATTGGGGACAATATACAGCTCAATGCCTGCATATTTTGATAATTGTTTATGAAAATACACGTGCTCACAATCATCATCGGGCCTACCTGTTTCATTCACACTCGACTCTCGAATAGCTGAATACTGACAATCAGCATGTCTACGACAAGCCTGTATAGCACTACTTGGATATAATGCTAACCCTCCAAAGGCAGATATTACAGGGATTTGCTCAGATTCTAATGCTATACGCCTGGTTTTTAATGATTGATTAGAGTTTGTAGAGTCAAACCATCTATCGAATAATGCCCAGCAACTTGGCCATTTGAGATGATCACATGACTCCGGTTGTTTATGCGTTCTTAATGCCCAACCATCATAATACCAGTTAACATCGTTGGCTGTACTCACTTGGTAGGCTTGACGTTTGATCTCGCTTGATACAGAAGGTGCATCAACTGCCTTAAGATCTGCGTCCATGACCATTAGGTATCGGTACTGATTCATAACCTGATCTGCTATAGCTAAATAGGCATTTCTTGCTTTGCTGAGTCGCTGAGTTCGACTGCCTTTTGGGTTGCTAATTTTAACCAAAACCATTTTGGGATAGGCAGCTACTAATTGCCTTAATAAGTGTTCAGTTTGATCAGCATTATCATCGATAACGATCACGGTTAGGTAATCATCAAGACTCGCTTGGATTGAGGTTAAGTTTTTGACAAAACCTTTAAACTGAGGCTCAATATTACGTGCGGTTATGGCGATCAATGCGCTCTGGTCAGGCATTGGCTTATGGGCCATTGATTTCATTTTGAATGCTAGGGATGGCAATTGATGCCAAAAAGGCAACCAATGGTTTTGTCCCTTTATGGTGACCAGCATCGCGTAACTGTGATTAAACCCTAGCTCCATCCATAAAGCCACGGTTGATCTGGCGTCATCTACTATTTTAAAACCCAATAAGCCCACACCTATCACCCCAATTATAGGCTTTATATAACTCAATAGCATGTGGTATACCCCTTTGTGACCACACTCATTATAGATGAACTATCCTTTGACTGTCTACTTAAGTGTAGTCCTTATGAACCCCATCATTTGCATCATTACCAAACTCTACGCACTCAAAATATCGAAGAGCACCCTACAAGATCATCACCATGGATTCAACGTATCCAAAAAGTTACCCAAGCCTGACTAGATCGTACGGTTGATGTTTATCTATTTACCTCTAAAGTAGTGATATCAAAAGCGCATGCAACTCATATAGCACTCAGTTCTGATACCCTATGACTGATGATGATCATGAGCACTCGCAACACTTACTATTATTTTAATCTAGTCCTGATCATCTTTTGTGTGATATCGTAATCAGTGCCTGTATGATTACAAAACTATGATGCTATCAACCAGCCAACTTCTGAGTATTGGCTACTATAACGCAGCGGTATTGAGCTTTGCTTTTCAAGACATGCTTCTTGCCTATCACAAGATCTAGGGTTTATCAGTATCTTAGGGCATGTATGCTCGATCCTTAATAGGATTATTCATGATTAGCCTCTTTCTCATGATCCATAAACGATTGCCTAGTAGTAAAATACATAGATCCACACCTCTGTTTGAATACAGTACTCAAATCATACGATGTCTTATTTAGGCATAGGCTTTTAGGGCTGGACATCTGTGATTTATCAACTGCCCTATTTCATCATATCAAGTGGTATTCAGCTCCTTCCTATGATGATACGCATCATCGCTTTATATTTTTTGAAAGTATCATTCACTACCAGTCTATTGATATCACTTAGCTATGCATTGATAGGCGTAGGACTTATCGTTTAATCGATTACTATTGACGTAGGGGGATCTGTTAGCTTTTTACATCTTCTACTTATGGTTTGTTTATGACTGGTTGCCGTATCATTTACTGTGAGTCAGCGATTCATCAGTTCTCAATTTTCAATGCCCATTTTGCTTCAAATGAGGCTTCAGCAATGTTGTTTTTGAGTACATCGTTTATACTATCCCCACACGTTGCGCCTAGTTTAAATGTTATGCAATGGGGCATTGTGCTCGGTAGTTTTGTATTTGGTCATCTGCTTACCTATTGGTTTCAGGCGACAGCTTTTAAATATGTATCGGTGAATACTTGTACGCCCTATGAACATGTGTCTCTCGTTTATCGCTTAATCGTTAGCCTGTGGGTTTTTAATGAATGAATCTATTTCTGCTCAATCCATGCCAGGCATGCTTATCATTGTGGCTTTTAGTTTATATTACTTACGTGTATCCATCAACTTTAAGCCGTCTCCTGATGGTCGATAACTTCATGAAAACGCTTCTAACAAAGACTCAAAAATGAGTGGTGCCACGATGGTGGCATCAGACTCAATCATAAATGAGGGTGTTTCAGCTTTAATTTTACCCCAAGTTATTTTTTCACTGGGATGAGCCCCTGAATAACTACCATAAGAAGTAGTAGAATCGCTAACCTGGGCAAAGAAATCCCATGTTTTATGACCCTCAACTAAATCTCTGGCTACTAACGGGGCCACGCAAATCACAAAGTCGCCACTGACACCGCCACCAAGCTGTAATAAACCCACAGGATTGGTTTGAGCTTGATACCAATTAATGAGATCATTCATGGTATCAACGCCACATTTAACACATTGTTTGTCTACTTTGCCCTGGTGGACTAATGCAGCAAAGTGATTACCTAGGGTGCTATCCTCCCATCCAGGTGTAAAAATAGGCACTTGATGATCTCTGCATGCCTTCACCCACGATGCATTCATACGAGGATGGTGCTTGAGTGATGGTTCGTAGTGATGGATAACATCATATAAGTACTCATGAGGAAAATGGCTTTTCTGTTGCTGGCTTGACTGATTATACAGGTCTCCCAATAGTTTCAAAATGCTAGTATCTAATAAATTATTTTCATGAATGGCCACATCTGTGATGCGAGAGTAACCCGTATTGTACAAATTCACATCCAATGACTGCCCTTGCTCACGCCAATCAAGCACCTCTTTATAATCATCTCTACCGATTAAACTAAACACGTCTTCTTCAAGGTTAGCACCGGTTGTACTGATAGCAGAAATCAGACCTTTTTCTATCAATGGGGCAAGCCCAATACCGATTTGGGCGGTACTTAGTCCTCCACCCAGTGATACCACACATCGACCGCCTTGTTTCATGAAGCGTATTAAGCTCTCCACACAATCTTTTAATGTCCTGGCATTAAAGTTTTGATAATATTTATTTATAAAACCTTTCACCGGTTTTGTATACGCATCCCTGCTGGATACATCAGTCTTAAATCTATCAACCTGTTTACTTTGAGTCAATTTAAGTTCGGGGTTATCCTTTTTTAATTTATCTATTAAAAAGTTTATGGCACGGCTATTATCTGATGAACCGCATGTAAAAAAATCAATCGCTAACAAACCAGTCTCTTGATAGTAGTGAGCGCTGGCATGACTTTCGTCCAACATGAACATACAAGTAAAACCAGGGGGCGATTGAGTTCCGTCAAACAGGTGATGATGCCTACTTAAAATACGTGCTGTTGTACAGGTTCTTATGGCTTGATCCATGTGGTCCATTATTTTGTGTACATAATGCCTAGAATCCTGAAATATACTTGCAAGATCAATGAAATGATGTTTACCTGCTGTCATATTAAATGTCTTTCAATATCAACTTTATCTATGTTAGTATATTATAGATGATTTTGCTTGGATATTATGCTTCCATTTTTAACTACCGATACTTGGTGGTCTCCAAACTCTGAATCAGATGTTGTCATTATCCCTTACGGCCTTGAGCATACGGTTAGCTGGCACCCGGGCACTCATCGCGCTCCTGAGGCCATATGCAATGCCTCTCATTATTTGGAAGAATACGCCTATCCTTTTGGCTGCAATCCTTGTGACTTCATTGATATCACCACCCACCCATTTCAAATCATTCCAGCTAAAACCCAAGAAGCGCTTTCACTCCTGACCAATGTTGTAAGCCATGTTCATCAAAAAGGAGCACTGCCGGTCGTCATAGGCGGGGAACATACCGTGACGCTTGCCAGTATCAATGCACTCATGCCACACCATCCTGATTTAGTACTGGTGAGCTTTGATGCTCATATAGATCTTCGTAACACCTATGAAGGCAAATCACTCTCACATGCCTGTGTGATGAGGCGCTGCCTTGAGCATCCACGTTTATCCATGATGATTATGGGCGCACGAAGCAGTTGTCAGGATGAAATTCACTATGCAGCCACACAACAGCATCGCCTTAAAATTCTACCCTCATCATCTAGACAAGATTGGCAAGTAGATGAGGTTGTTTCCATGGTTTCAGGAAAACCTCTATATATTTCTATTGACGTGGATGTGTTTGATCCATCCATTATACCTACTACAGGCACACCCGAGCCTGATGGACTGGACTGGCAAACACTTAATTATTGGCTACAAATCTTAACCAACTCAGCTACAGTCGTTGGTTTCGACATCGTAGAACTTTCGCCTTTAACCGGGCAACATCATACTGATTTCACCTGTGCCAAACTCATTTATGAACTCATAGCCATGGCCTTAAAATATCGTTTACCCCTTCACAATAGTATAGGTTAACGCATGGGTAAAACACCCTATGCCCAAATGGCAAGCTCTGATCAAACAGTGACCCTTTTGACAATCGGTATGCAGTGACTCTCTGTATACATCTGCCTGAGCTCTTGCCCAGTATCCTATCTTATTGAACTGACATCCTCGTCTTCTTAAATCCTCCCAAGCTTTGTAAATGGCTATAACATACTATTGATCACCTAATGCCCCTCCTAGCCAAAACTACTTAATCCATGGTTAGGGTTCATATCAAAAGCTCACTATAAACGCAGGTACTATAGAACCTTGATTGACACCATGCTAGGCATTAAGGGTCCGAGTGGCGCTGATCTCAAGTATATGCATTGTAAACTCACTTAAAAAACCGCTAATACTGAAATCAATCAAGACCAAACATTGGCTTGCCTTAATAAAACTGGCTTATTATTAAGTAGCTTTAAGGATGCTCATGTTTTTTTTATGGTTACTCTACCTCATTAGTCTTAAATTTAGATTAATTTGAATCTTAATTAGTTGTAATCTTTTGCCATAACAGTCGTTTTATTGATTTAGATTCTGGTCATAACCATGACAACGGCATGATTTTATGTTATTGGTGAGTTCATTATCTTTTTCATGTTCTCTTCATGTCCTACCAACAGCTTAAAAACGCATTTTCTCACTACTACCGATTACATAACATCCATGCCTTACTCTCATGGGATAGAGAGGTCCATATGCCCCAGGGCGCCTATGATCAGCGAGGTAAGCAGCTGGCCACACTAACAGCACTGATGCAGACCCATCTACGTGATCAGGCTCCGCGGGTTAACGCGCTCGACACCTCAACTATGGACGCAGTTGATCGTGCCAATATTCGAGAAATGCAACGATTGTGTCACCAAGCAACAGCCATTGACCCTGGACTTGATCAAGCTCGTGAAACTGCCATTAACCGTTGCCTACAACACTGGTATCAGGCCCGTGAGGCAGGTGATTTTAACATAGTCACTCAAAGCCTACAGCAGGTCATTGACCTGACCCAAACTTATGCCCAATGCTTAGCCCAATCACCTAAGGACTCATCAAGTTGCTACGAAGCCCTGGCACAAAGCTTTCAACCGGGTTTTAGTCTGACTCAGACCCAGACCTTATTCAGTCATCTTCAAACACCGCTCACAACTTATAGACAACAGCATTTAAATAAATCGCCTAAAAAGTCTCTATTATCCCCTAAAATTAGCGCCGATCACAGCATGCCATTGATGCAAACCATTGCTGGCCATATGGGCTATGACTTCAATCGTGGCCTTATAGCTCAATCAGCGCATCCGTTTTGCTCTGGCATGCATCATGATGTGAGAATCACCATCAAACGTCAGTCCACTGATTTACTATCTAATATCATGGCTTTGATTCATGAAACCGGTCATGCGCTTTATGAACAAGGTCTTTCATACACATGGTTAGACCAGCCAGTTGGCCAGACCGCAGGCATGGCAGTACATGAAAGCCAATCTCTTTTTTGGGAACATCAACTGGCAAGACATCCCTCAAGTCTTGAGTTTCTTTCCCGCACCATTCATCAAAACGTATCTACTCACTATCCAAATTTTACAGTATCTGCTGCGATGCTCAACCAACACTTAGATACCGTTACTGATACCCCCATCCGTGTTGAGGCTGACAGACGATCTTATTTACTTCATATCATCCACCGCTTTCATATTGAACAAGCTATGTTAGAGCCAGGTTTCAAAGCGCGAGATTTACCGGATTTATGGCAACACTATAGCCAAGTCCTTCTTGATCATGTGTCGAATGACCCCCGTCAAGGTTGTTTGCAAGACGTGCATTGGTATGCCGGTCTTTTTGGATACTTTCCATGCTATGGCCTTGGCGATATATTGGCAGCTCAATTATACCACCATTGTCTACAGGCCATTGGACCCCAAGAAGAAGCTTTTTCAAAAGGTGATTTTTCTGCCCCGAGACGCTGGCTCAATAGCCATATTCATCAAAAAGCATCCCAGCTATCCTTTCAGGATCTCATTGTATCTGCTTGTGGGGAACCATTGGACAGTCGTTATTATTTAAATACCCTAACTACCCCGTTTGAGTTTATCTGATTACCTGGAAGTAATCGATCACCAGCTTTTAATTTTTAAAGCACTCACTATCACACCTTGGTTAAATCTAGTTGTGTTCAGGTCATCAAGTCTAGCCTATAAGAAACTTTATCTTGGGGGTCATGATTATACTTACGGATCATTGCTGGTATGAAGACTCTAACCATCTGATCTTATCGACTTGTTTCTGCCTCTAGACAATATACTCATTAAAGCAGGCAGGACAAATAAAATCAGTAAAGTGGCCATGGCCAAACCAAAACTAATTGAAATCACCATGGGTTGTAAAAACCGTGCTTGCAGTGATGTTTCTAGCAACAAAGGTACTAAACCTATAATAGTAGTCACGGTAGTTAAAAATACCGCCCTAAGCCTTTGACAAGAGGCATCTACGATAGCCTCTTGCTCAGACACCCCTTCAGCCAGGAGTGCTTGATAGCGGTGCAACCAAATAATGGCATTATTGACCACGATTCCGGTTAATCCAAACAGACCAAAAATAGACAACAAGGTTAAGGGAAAACCTAGCCAATAATGACCTAATAACGCACCTGCCAAACCAAAAGGAATCACCACCATGACTACCAGTGGCCATACATATGATCTTGATACCCATGACAATACTAAGTAAATCATTAAGAGGCCTAAAATAGCACCGTATTGGAGCTCATTTAAAGCTTCAGTTTCATAACGAGACTGTTCTTCATCTGAAAACCTGACGTCGAATCGTTGGCTGATATCAGGTATTACCTGGTCATTCACGACTTTAAGCACATCTTGTAAATTGGCGACCCCTTTTTGCATATCAGCACTTACTTCAGCATACTGTTTGCCGTTGTACTGGGTATATCGGGTAAAGCTATGGCTTAATGTTGCCTGAGCCAACTCACCCAGCGGTATGGTTTGCTGTCCAATTATGATGGGCAAGTTCTCTAAAATATTAGCGTTTTTCTGATCCTGATCCTCGATACGAACATTAACTTTAATAATTTCACTGAAGGCTGTATGTTTTTGAACCTCAGATCCATATAAACTGGCAGACAATTGAGCACTCAATTGCGATTTGGTCAGGCCTAATGCTTTGGCTTTTTGAGTCAAGGTGAGTACATACTCAGCCTTTCCATAGGGCAAGCTATCTTTAATATTCACCACCCCATTGATACCTGATAGTTTTAACTTGGTTGCCTCAGCTGCTTGTTTGATGGTATGAATATCATTACCGATGATTAATAATCTTAAATCAGCTCCAGGAGGTCCAGCAGCAGGTTGTCCAAGTGATATATTCAGCATGTCAGCAGGTGCTTTTTTAAGTAAATCATCGCGAACAGATTGCATGAACATCTCATTAGTTACCGACCTTGAATCGGGTGAACTCACCCCAATCAGCATGGCTGCATGTGCATCGCTGTAGTCATTCCCAATAGCTAAGGCGCCTCCGTCAGGGCTTGTGTAGTAAAGCATCTGGATAGGCACCTGGACCATGGATTGACCATCACTGTTAAGCACTCGATCTTGTTGTGCCAAGCTACGGTTAGCCTCGGCTAAAAATTGTTTAATGGTTTTGGCCGGTGTGCCCGGATAAAAATCAGCATCCAAGAATAAGATATCACTGGGTAGGTTAGGAAAAAAATCGAATTTGATCCGACCTGACCCCAGTAACATAAATGGTATCATAATGAGACTAACACCTGCAAAAATGGTGACCCATGCATAGTCAACAGCATGATTTACAAAACGCCTAAATATATTATATTGGAAGTGGCTGATGCGTTGATTCCAAGACCACCTTAGTCCTTGGTGACGTGGGTTGATTTTTGATAAAGCCACTTTTACATGATAGGGCAATATCAAGAAACACTCAATGAGTGAGGCTGCAATGACAACCATGACCACCAAAGGAATGTCCTTTAGGATTTTTCCGAATAACCCCTGCATTACCAGCAACGGCATGAAGGCAGCTATGGTGGTGACTGACGATGCCAGTACCGGGGCCACCATCATATTAGCAGCCACTTTAACCGCCTCAAGAGGATGTTTGCCCTTTTGATATTCGCTAAAAGCTTGTTCAGCCACCACGATGGTGTCGTCCACGATGATACCAAAGGCCATTAAAAAACCAAACGTTGATAAAAAATTAATACTCCCGCCTTGTGTGTATAAAAAAAACAGTGCCGCCGCTACTGATGTAGGCACCCCAACAGCAATCCAAAAAGCTACCCGTGTGAATAAAAAACCATTCAATAATACAAAAATTAGAAAAAATCCAAGCGCTCCATTTTGCATAATGAGATCAATCCGCTCTTTAACCAATTTCCAACTCTCACCAAAAGTGATCACGCTGACCATATCTTCCGACCAAAGGTTACGGGCTTTTTTAAGCCATGATTCAACCTTATCTTTCATGATAAAACTATCACTCCCGCTGCCTAATACTCGATACACATTTAGGATTACAGCAGGCTTATTTTGATAAAACACCAACGGCGATCCGTATACATATTGTTGTTGAATGTTTGCCATACCACCCAAATGAAATAAGTGTCCCATGCTATCTTTTAAATACAACATTTCAAATTCTGAGGGCATTTTTAACTTATCTTGGCCTTTTACCCCACGCTCGATAAAACCCTTACCCAAAGAACCCATAGGTATTTCTTGGGTATGCTGGCTGATCTGATCCGAAAGTTCTCGCGCGTTTAATCCCAGTGTAAATAGATCAGAGGATGACGTATGTATGGCCACCTCTTGGTCAGGCAACCCTTGAATATCAGCATCATCTACCCCCATAGCCAAAAGTTCACGTCTTGCTGAAAGGGTGAAATACCTAAGGTCTTCAAGACTGTCAGGTCCGTAAAACAATAAACTTAAAGTACGTTCTCTTGGTGTGGGCTGAAATACCACTGGTGTCTCACTGTCTTGAGGCAAATCTACCACGGCCACCTTATCCCGGATTTTTCGAAGTTGCTCACCCATATCAGTGCCTGTTATGAACTCCATTACCAACACACCGCTACCGGCACTGGCGTTGGCTCGAATATTAACCAGTCCCTCAAGACCGAATAATTCATTTTCAAGGGGTTGTGTGATATTGCCCTGCACTTCTTCTGACGATGCGCCGGGCCAAATAACGTTAACCACTGCTGTTTCAATATTAAAATCGGGTAAAGATTGCCTATTCATTTGATATACTGAAGCCAGGCCCGTGATTAAAGCCACTACCATGATCAGATTGGCTAAGACAGGATGTTCAATACAATAATTAATCATGCCTGAAAATGGGCCTTGATGTTTCATAATCCTATCCTATGTTGTCAGTAAAAGTACTTAGCTAATAACTTCTATGGGCATACCTGGTATCATGTCTGGCATGTACTGCGTGATCAAGTGTTTTCCTTCGATAATGCTGGTTTCGTTCATGGGCTTAACCAACAGCCAAGTTTGATTCTGACTATCCCACTGATACCCTATTTTTTGTATGGTTACAGCTTCTGCTTTTTGGTCATCAACCACAAATACTCGGTTACCAGGATACAGAGCTGTCATAGGAATGCGGTAAATGTTATTTTGTTTGGGCAAATTAACCCTGAGTAACACCGGCAACCCAGAAAACAGGGTCGATGATTCCACTGTTTGGTCAAACACGAACACTGCCTGCCTCATGCTGTCTGCACTTTGGGGCAATAAACGAGCCAGTGTCATGGTTTGGGTAAGATCTGTGTCCATTAATTCTGCCGTGATCACGCCTTGCTTGAGGCCTTCTTCTATTTCTTGATAATAACTACTGGGTATTTGTGCTTTAATCTCATACGCCTGTTCCGGTAAAATGGCCGCCATCACATCATGCGGCCGAACAAATGACCCTTGAGTGACCATGACCTCAGCTACTTTGCCTGTTACGGTAGAGGTTAAGCGGGTATCTTTAATATCTTCCTCGACATCCTGGCGATTCAAATCCAGTGTTACTAGGGCTTGCTCCAATATGGCAAGCTGATGTGGATAGGTTTGAATAGACTGCTTAAGTTGATTGATGGCAAGTTCAGTATTCATGGATACCTGTTTTTTGTCTTGATTGAGTTTAGTCAAACGATCATCATGGCCTTCTAATTGTGCTTGTAGTGATTCAATCCGGCTTTTCTGGTTGAATACAGACTGCTTAACTTTTTCATATTCAACATCTGATACAGCCTGTTTGGTGACTAGATTTTCCATTCGTTTGAGCTGCTTTTCTTCTAACGTTAATATCTGGGTGTTGTGCTCAATGTCTTTAATTAAGGATTGATGTTGTATATGTTCTACTCGAATGGCAGATTCGATAGCCTCTAATTGAATGGCCTCTTGATCTTTTAATTTTTTTAAACGCTCAAGCTCGTGCTCATGGCGCACTTTGATGGTGTTAATATCTTCTTGTTTAGCTTTTTTTTCTGCTTGAATATGCAAAGCTCTTCGCTGTAGTTCATCGTCATCTAATACCAACAACACCTGACCATGTTTAACTCTATCGCCCTGTTTGATATAAATATTTTTAACCTCTCCTTGGATTTTGGTGTGAATGTTTGAGGGAGTATGCACATCCACCCTGCCATACAATGCTGCCTGAGGCACATAATCACCTGCCACAAGCGGCATGGTCTCTGCTCGCTTGGCCTGGATCGTGGGATTTACAACCACAGGCAATGGCTGACGGGTAAATAGCATATATCCCAAGCCAAGCACTATCACCACTATGCCTGTATTGATGACTAATTGACGAATCCCATTTCTTTTCATAACCATCACCTTAACCACTATATTACTTAAAGAACATAGAGCTATAGTACAGTTGTGGCTTCATGTGTGGTTTTTATGGGCTAACGTATCACTTGACTTGTGGGGCAGTTGTGATGTTCATTGGTATACAATCATTGACTGAAATCCGTGTTTCGAGTATGCTTGAGCTGAGTTTTTGATTGGATGACAGTGTGTCCTGGTTTAAATTAAGTTCAAATGAAGTCAGTGGTATTGGTATTGTAGCTGGAACCGCTATTGGAGCTAGCATGATTTCTTTACCGCTGGTTTCTGGTGTTGCTGGGTTTTGGCCGGCTACTGGGGTAATGATAGCCAGTTATGCGTATGCCATTATTACCTTGTTATTGATACTTGAGGTCACGCTCTACTCTCGCAATCCCGATGCTAATATCCAAAGCATCGCACGTGAACACCTAGGACGAGTCGGCGAGGTGATCGCTTGGACTGCCTACATTTTTTTATTATACGTCATATCAACTTCTTATATTGCTGGCTGTGGTGAGTTGTTTTATGATATGATCGGTGGCTCCCGTGGTCCATTAAGCCAGTCCTGGTGTATTGTTATCTTTACCATCGCGTTCGGATTTGTAGCTTTTAGGGGAGTTTCACTGCTGGATAAAATCAACCAACTGTTGCTCATCGGTATGATGGCAAGCTACATTGGCTTACTATTTGCAGTGTCTCCCTATGTCAAGCTTGAATATTTGTCAGGCGGCAATATCAGTTTTTTAGCCAGCAGTATTCCGGTTACGGTCACCGCTTTTGCCAGCCATTTTGTGGTACCCAGTCTTAGAAAAAACTTTAGCCAAAGTGCTCTTAGCCTCAAAAAAATGATTTGGATAGGGTCAACCATACCATTAGCCATCTATCTTGTTTACGAATTTATGTTGGTGGCAATATTTCCTTATTCCGGCAATGAAGGTCTTTTAGCAGTAGCATCAAGCGCTTCTCCGCTGGCCAAGCTTCAGCAGGTCCTGGGTAGATCAGAAGGTTCGTATTTGCCATTTTTAATCAGTGCTTTTTCTAATTGCGCCATTTTAACTTCATTTTTGGGAGTAGCCATATCCATATCAGATTTTTTACAGGCAGGCCTTGGCATCAAGGATAACATGCCGTTCAAATCCCTTTTGATCGCGCTGATTACGCTGGGTCCCCCTATGTTTCTTGCCCTTATCATTCCAGAGGATTCACCTGGTTTTATTATTGCTCAAGATTACTCAGGATTGCTACTGGTTTTTATATTTGGGATACTGACAACATTGATGGCTTGGCGGGCCAGGTATTATACCCAGCTACAGTCTGAATATCGAATACCTGGCGGAAAGTTAGGCCTTATTGTCATATTCATAGTGAGTTTAGGTATTATTTACACCGTGCTTGGCAATTCTTTCAAATGGCTTCCTTCTCCAAGACCCTAGATTCATACCGCATATGTCACACCACACCACACCACCCCCTCATACATCCAGTAAGTCCGATACCACTGCCTTAACTAACGATCTTTTGATCAGGTGCCTAGAAGGTCAGCAGGTAGAGCGTCCGCCTATTTGGCTTATGCGTCAAGCAGGCCGCTACTTAGATGAATATCGTCAAATACGCAAACAGTTTCCGGATTTTTTAGATTTATGCCACACACCACAGGCTACCACTGAGTTGGCTCTTCAACCAGTCAAGCGTTTTGATCTTGATGCCGCTATTTTATTTTCAGATATCCTCACCATACCACATGCTCTAGACTTAGGTTTAAGTTTTGATGCAGGCCAGGGCCCTATCATCAGTAGCCCTATTCAAACACCTGAGCAAGTATTTTCTCTACCTTTTGATGAGGTTATAGATAGATGTCAATATGTGTTCAGGGCCGTTAGGCATCTACGTATGAGTTTAAAACAATCGCTTCCATTGATTGGCTTTGCGGGTTCCCCTTGGACACTTTGCTGCTATAGCCTTCAAGGTAAATCCTGTGCTAACTTTCCTCAAGCTAAGGCCTTTGCTTATGAACATCCTGTTGCCATGCAAGAGCTTATTAATCAGCTTACCCAAGTCATAGCAGTTTATCTTGCTGAGCAGGCCAAAGCCGGTGCCGATGTGTTGTTTATCATCGATACATGGGGTAGCTTACTACCTTATGACCATTACGAACTCTATGTACTAGAACCACTCAAACAAGCGCTTAAAATCATTCGTGAAACTCATAAAATTCACCAACCGATTTTGTTTTACAGTAAAGGTATTAGTCTGATTCATCATGGTTTTTTTCAGTCTCTTCCTTATAACATAGGGGTGGCTGTTGACTGGACACATCAGGTTGGCATGGTACAAAAACAATTCAAAAACATCACGGTACAGGGTAATTTAGATCCTCACGTGTTACTGGCAGGCCCAGTACAAACCAGCCAGCATACCCATGCCATGCTTGATAGCTTAGCGGATCCACATCATCATTTTATTGCTTCCCTTGGCCATGGCGTATTGCAGCAAACACCGGTTGAGTCGGTGCATGCTTTTATCGATGCGGTTCGAAGTTATCGTCAAGAATAGGTGCCTTTTTGAGTTTTCCTTTGCCACACGTGATGCTTTTAGCAAACATGACGGTCGTTAATCGAGACAAATACATGTCTTTTAGATATCCAGACGGTTATAGTCGAACATTTTTTGGATATTTAAGCGACTTTGCTGATTGCTTAGTACGGATAAGACTGGGTTGAGGTTTTTGCGATTCATCATGTATAGCCTTAGCTATTCCTACGTGGTCTTGGATTTGTTTCTCCATATCTTTCCCCACTCTTGCTTCACGGCCATGAGGGTATCGTAACTGACACGATAAATATCAACAGCATAGCTAAGATCGACTGCATATGGTTACGAGTACTGAGCTTTGCCCCTCATAAATGTAATAGATTTCATGTCGGTGGACCACTCTAATGGTTAGCCATCCGGTAGTAGCTCATCCATGATATTTCAATCATATGGTATCCAATGCCGTGCAACCCATGGGTAACCTGGGTCTGGATTTTGATATGCTTAACAGTTTTTTGTGTAACTATTACCAAAACCCGTGCGCATCTTAGCTCTAAAAACGCCCACGGGTTATCTTATGAAGCATTGATATCAATTGAATTTTTTAGACATCCAATCAGCCATTTTTTCTAATGCTTCTTGTAGTTCCGAAGTGGTACCCGCATAAGATATTCTAACATCATGATGCCCATTAACATGATCAAACAAGCTGCCGGGTGCTATACAGACCCCTGTTTCGGTCAACAGCTGTTTGCAAAAATCAATGGAATCTTCTTTTAAGTGCTTTATGCGTGCATAGACATAAAATGCTCCAGAGGGTTTAATGAAATGATCCATCCCCATTTTAGGCAACTGATCCATGAGTAAGGCCCTGTTGGCTTCATATTTAATGATGTGCTGGTTTAGTTCATCTTGACAGTCCATGGCATGAAGTGCCACTACCTGAGAGGCGTTGGGCGGCGATATATACCAGCTTCTTGACATGTTGGATATACTTGACACTACTTCTTCAGTGGCCGTCACCCAACCCAGCCGCCATCCTGGCATGGCATAGTATTTTGAGAAACTGTTGATAACGACCGTGTTTGCCATGCCCGCCATTGAAAACACCTTAAGTCCATCATACACCACACCATGGTATATTTCATCTGAAATGAGTAAGATATCCTTTTCTTGGCATGCTTGGTGAATATCAAGCAACTCTTGTTGGGTATAAATAGCCCCTGTGGGGTTAGATGGATTGGTAATGAGAATCGCCTTTACACCTTTGGGTAGGGCTTGTATGTCAGCTGCGGTGCATTTAAAATCGTTATCCAATGATGTGATGATATCATGAATCGCCAGACCCGACATATTAAATATATCACGGTAGGCTGGGTAGCAAGGTAACACTATGGCCATGGTATCACCTACATCCAAGCAAGCAAAGCAAACCATTGCCAATGCTTGAGAGGCGCCCACACAGCAAGCTATCTCATTTGCTGATACCGAGATACCATAAGATTGTTGGTAATGCTTGGCAATACGTTCACGAAGTTCAACCTGACCTACCGATACGGTATAGCCCAGGTTCTGAATGTGATCTATTTGATTGAGCGCATCAAGGGCTTTTTGAGGGGCGCCATCACTCGGCTGGCCCACATCAAGCCTGTATACCGGCTGATGGTTGCGTACTCTATCCATGGCAATATGGGCAAGTAGGTTACCGGTTGATTGAAGATGACCTCTTTGGGATATAGGTACAGTTTCACTGACGCCTATGGCTCTATGGGTCATATTGCCTCGTTTTGATAGGTTTACCATATGCTTATTTCCGTTTGTGATTGACTGAATCTTATATAGATGTCTTTGAAGGGTTTGTCATGGTTTTTTCCTCAGTCTATTTTTCAATCTGTCATGCATGATGATCCTTAAGTCTACAAGACGCATCTGAATGGGTCATCTGATATTAAATCCCAACACAATACAATTCTGTGCTATATCATATTCAGGGCAAATGTAGTAAAGGAGGCCTCAATGCCTGAAGACAATAAATATTGGTTGGTCGACGCAGTGGTAAATTTTATATATAGTTTCAGAATATATAACAAAGAACAAGCGCATCTAAAAACTGCAACTAACAATGCAATAGACAATTATACACCAGGAATAACAGACAGTGCGAAACGAGCCGTAGGTTTGGGTGGTGTTAAGCCAGAAGAATTAGATTCCGTGAAAAAAATCATGCGACAAACTACCGCAGTAATGGGGCACTACGAATACGATCATACTAGAGATGAGGTTTACCATCCCATAGTTGATAGTATCAACGCTAAAGATAGAGAAAGTGGCGGACAATATATAAAGAATAGCCTAACCTATAAAGATCTACATTGGCATAGGTTAAAAACCGGCAATATATCTAGTATAGCTGGAATGCTTGCTGAATTTGTTAAGGAAACATTCGATCGTCATGGATACAAAGATGCACAACATAATAAAGATCTACGAAAAAATTTCGAACGTACCGATGAGACTATCAAAAAAGCTGCAGATGGGCAAAGAAAGGCATTGCAGGCAATGAGAAAAGAACTCGCAGTGGATGCAGCAGAACTTAAAGAAAGATTAGAAAATGATCAGACGGAGGTACGGCCTTCATCATCAGCTGTAGATGAAATCAGGCAAAGACATGAGCGACGGAAGATGGGTGGTATGCGTCCGGGTCAATAATCGGCAATCATCATATGGTAAATCTATCAAAGCGGGTCGACATGACCCACAGAGCCATAGGCGTCAGTGAGACCCTACACATATCCCAAATTAGAGTTTTTTAAACCGCTTTATAGTTTAGATCAGGGCCCAACCTTGTGTAGCTTTTATATTTAGGCTCCCTTGTCAAATGTATTGACTATGCCTCACAAACCTCCCGACTGATGGCCCGAACCTGATCGGCATCCCCCACATTGGCCCATAGGCCATGGTAGACCGATGCGGTTATCCGTGCTTGCTCAAGCGCCGGTTGGTAGATGGCTGAAAACGGCACCACGCCTGCTGGCACCCCTTTCCACAACCGGGGATGAAACACCCCTACCCCGGCATAATCATACCGTTTGCCCCCTTGGCTGCTGGCTAGCTTTAACACCCCATTTTTACTCAGCTCAAAACCCTTGGCATTCAAGCTGGCATCTAACGGCACCAAGCACATATGGGCCCAGACCTTGTCGGATAGCTGTTGGGTTGTTAATTTTTTAAAATCAAATGCTGCATAAATATCGCTGCTGATCAGCAAAAACGGTTGCTGCTCAAACCAATCTAGCACCTGCTTGACTGCCCCGCCGGCTTCTAGTGGCTGATGCGGTGGTTCCTGGCTGATGCTGATCTCAACACCCCAGCGGCTACCACATCCCACATATTGTCTAACCTGATGGCCCAAATGGGCCACATTGATCATGATTTGATTCACGCCGGCCGATGCCAGCTGCTTGATCAGCCGCCCTAGCAAAGGCTCGCCGCCAATGTGCAGCAAACATTTGGGGGTGTGGTGGGTAAATGGTCTTAAGCGCTTACCTAAACCCGCTGCTAAAATCATGGCCTTCATTGGCACGCCCATTGTTTTATCTGCCACCAGCATAACATATATTTGAACCCAGCCAAAGCCAGACACACCGCAATGCTTGTGCCAGCTAGCCCATACCAATCATCTTAGTGTTCAAGCTCATCTCCTGTCACTTGCTTTTTTGAGCTCACACTACCTTTCCTGATTACCATTGGGTCTTACCTTGGGAAATAAAGGTCATCTTTGGTGCGGCTGGTTTATAGCTTTCGAAGCAGCGTGTGGCTCACTTGGTTACCATTGGGCCTTACCTCAGGAAACAACGGCCTTTGACTTGAACCAAACCCTTCAATGCCATCTTCTATGGCTCGACTAAACTCAATGGTATCCACATAGCCTGGCTTATCGGTTGATGCTTGTTTTACCATGGCCGTATGGCCTGCATGACCAAAAAAATACCCAGTCCAATTAGGCTTGGGCTTGGTGATACGCATGACATACATATCGCCTGGCTGTACATCTTCATTGGACACAGATACTAAAGTTTCAGCTAGCTGCTGCGCTCTTTGTAACTTGCCGTCAAACAACGACAACCGATCTAAACGGGGTACTATCCACTTAACCGGTGCTAGGTTTAACCAACCCAACCAACTTACAGGCCTTGGATACACGCTCAATAAGTACTGATCAACGGTTGATACCCTAAAAGGACATTCAAACCAGAGCGATACCGAAGATGAGCAGTCATGTGGTGGGTAGTCATGCCCACTATAGTCGGATAATAACTCTCCCGCACCACCAAAACAAAAACCACTATGAATGATGTCAACGCCGCCCATTCTCAAATCATTAAAAAATGAGGGTGCCTGTGGCAGTACTTGATTACCAGCTTCGCTGTTGTGATCTGAGACTGGGTTGTCAAGCTGTTTTGCTAAACGATGGGATGCTTGGCTGCTGTTATCTTGAGTCACTCCATATTCTGTGTTGTTTGGTTCTGTGGCCTGACCTACATCTGTGTGTGATACGGCTACAAAATCCCTACCCACTACGTTTACATGGCGTCGCTGTCGTAAATGGTTATGCGCATCAAGCTGCTCAGATGCGTCTTGATTTTGATCAGCACTTACTTGATCAGTCACTGCCTGCAGCTGTAAGCTTTGATCAGTGGTTTCTTGCTCACGCTGACCTAAGGTCTGCTCAAGCTCTTTAAGCGCATAACCTAGACCTGTCGCCGATGTGGTGACGGGTTTTTGTATGATTGTGGTAGGTGATGCTGGGATGGGGTAATGGTAGTGTATGCTGGATGGCTTATCCCAGGCGTAGTCTAGGCCCAAAGCATGGTGGGCGTGTAATAATAGTGCCGATACCCGTGTGGTATGAGGGGTTCCCCAATAACCATGACCGTGAGTACCACCTAATACTGGAAAATCCTGATTATCTGCATCTTGCCAGGCCCAATCTTTTAAACGGTTATGCACAAAAAAGTCCTGTAAACTGCCAGCACCTTGGTCAACATCTTGATCAAATAAGGCCACGACGGCCTGCTGGCACTCAACATGCTTGGAGGTTTTAACGGCCCACGGTAGCTCTTGATGGCTGGCCTTAATTTGTTCCATCAAATCAACATGAGCTTGAAGCCCGTTCTTGATGCATTGGACAGTATGCCTATAGTTGATGTCGGGGTTGTGCTCAAGATGTTGCCGTAGATCATACAACAAAGCTTTTTGCTCAAGGTGCATGTGTTGCTTTCGGGCCAAAAGCATGTCTTCGATTGAGTTTACTCGACTGGTAGGTGTTGATTCGCGCGAGTTTGATGTCATAGCTGTGCCTCTTCATTAATGGCCCCACCATAAAACCTTCTACTTGTGATGTCAAGTGCGCTCACCGATTATCTAAATGTCTACCAGGCCATATGTAGCTGTGCTATTATTCTTCAACGCTTGTGCTAGCTTCATCCAAGACATACACGGTACTGCAGTAGGGACAGGTTACTTGTTTGGCTGAACCTATGGGTAAATACACTTTTGGGTGGGCATTCCAAAGCAACTGGCTATCTTGCGGGCATGACAGCGGCAGCTGGTCAGGCCTCACTAATACCCGATGTTGACTGCAAGCTGGTTTTGAGTTCATCACGCTCCTTGGGAAACTAAGCGCTGATAAGAATAACTTTAGACTAAGATTAAATCAAACCTCTGTCAAGTCTTGATAGCTGACGCTATACATCTCTAGGGTGGTTTATACGGTCGTTTACCTGATTTGACCCATACGATTTTTGGCTGCAATACGATTCTTGGCTACAAGATGGTTTTGAATTTATCATACCTTTAGGCACACGCACTTATGAGAAGCATAGATTTCAAACCATGAGAACAACCGCCCGTTAAGTCTTGACAGTTACCCCCTTCGCCACTATCATTGTTTATCTGTATGGATCTATATAGCCATGCTTAATTTTCGTGACCTGGGCGGCTACCCCAACCATAAGGGCTCAATCATTCGGTCTGGCCTGATATTTAGAGGCGGCTGCCCCACACTTAGTGGCAGTGATGCGCCCACGTTAGACCAGCATCGTATTCAAACTCTAATCGACCTTAGAACCCCAATAGAACAACAATACTTTAACCCTCGTTCGGTGTACCCCCAAATTGAGTGGCTCAGTCTGCCGCTGGTATCAGACTTTACCCAGGAATTTTCTTATACCCATACCCTAACCACTCAAGATGCTTTAGCTAACTTAAAGCATTTATTTGAACGGGTGATTCAATTGCAGGCAAGCCCAGTCATGGTTCATTGTACTATGGGCAAAGACCGTACTGGCGTTGTGATGATTTTACTCATGTCATGCCTGGGTTGCAGTCAAGCTGATACATTGAAAGAGTTTCTTAAAACCAATGACCATATCCAAGACTTGGCCGATTATCTTGACACCCAAATGCCATCTGATCTTAAAAAGCTGCTGATTCGCAAAAAACCTCGCTTGGTATACGCGGAGGATTTAGACCGTCTTTGCCAGCCAGCCGGTGGTTTTGAGGGCGTGCCCCAATACCTGATTCAACGTGGTGTACTCACCCCCAAAACGCTCAGTCAGCTTCAAAAACTGCTACTGGCACCTGCTTAGTCTTTGTCTTTTTAAGACGTATGTCTCTACATCCCTTACATGCACCGCTTTGTCACCTAGACAATCTACACCTGACACATTCATGGTTTTTTTACCCAGATATCTTTAGTCATGCTCAATCTACTGCTTTGTCGTCCGAATATATTAACGATATCTTGACACCAATAGACCCCGACACTTGCTGAATCCACCGCTTTACTTCTCAGGACACACTGGCTATTGAAGTCTGATGGACTACTGAGGATCATAACGCTGCAGCACACCGTTCGGTTTTGGTGTGAGCTAAGCCGGGTTCACCTAGCTAAAGCAGCCTGCATGTGCTGCCAACAATACCGGATGACCGGCCAAGACCACATCAAATTCATATGGTCCTACCTGGTGCATGTGCCCACAGCCTCCTGCTGCCCGTACTAAGGCATAGCCTGCGGCTACATCCCATAGGGCACGCTTGCGCTCATGATACATATGGGCCACACCAGAAGCCACAAGCGCACAACTGACCGCGGCAGAACCCAGCATTCTAACCATTTGATACTGCTGTACGTAACTGGCCCACTGGGCTACTTGATGATGATAATCACCGGGCCCGGTCAACAAACAAGCATATTGCCTATCACGAATGGGTGAGACCCTCATGGGTGTTTGGTTTTTCATGGCTTGGTGTTGTACCGAACCTGAGTAGATGGTTCCTGTTGAAACCTCGGCAATTACCCCCAGTATAGGTTGCTGACCGTTCATCAACGCAATGGCCACAGCACTGGGCAAGCCTTGCCGGTAATTGGCCGTTCCGTCCAACGGATCTATGACCCAGTATAAGGCTTGATGCGTCGTGTTCACTGTATTGGTTGATTCTTCTGATATGATGGAAAAATCACTGTGGGCCTTCAGCTGCCTGGTGATCATTTGATCAGCGTGAATATCTGCCTGTAGCTTTACATCTTTACTGTGTTTTTTAGATACCTGCTGTCCATGGTTTAAATCGCAGGCCAATCGTTTTGCCAGATACTGGGCCGTTGATTGTGCCGTAGTCGTGGCTAGATGTAAGGCTGCGGTTAGGTCATGGTATGAGGGGTTGGCTTGTGTGGCTATTGAGCGGGTCATAGGTAACTCTGAACCTTGATTGAGGCTATTGAGACAAGAACTTAGCAGTCCTGGCTTTTTTTAGCAAGCCTTGCTTGGCTTTGCTGTGCCTAAATAACCAACTTGACCACTATTTCAAGTGCTTTTTTTAATGTGCTTTTTGTCTGAAATCCTGTCCTATGGGTCTTATGGATCATGACATTTCTGATAGCAAATATTGTATTTTTTCGCTCAATCATTAGCCGTCCCTATTATTTCACTATAAATATTGCAGTTCCTAATTATACATGATACCTTAATCTTATCTTATCTTATCTAATCTAAGGTTATGTTTCTATGTTTCGATATTTACCATCAATAGTCGCTTTTATCGCACTTTCAATCGCTCCTCTTGTACAAGCTTCCTATAGCATTGATCATATAGACCTCATGACCACTTTAGAACAAGACAACCTCATCAAAGCAAATCTATTTCGAGTTGACGCTAAAATCAAAACACCCTATCAAAATCAGTCAGCCGTACGCCCCATTACCGGTGCCTCGTTGTTGGCCAAACTCAATACCCCCGTAAAAGGGCTATCATTCATGACTCAGCTTTACCAACCCTATGCCAACAGTATAGTTTATACTCAGTACCCTTGGCAAGAGGCTAGCATGAGAAGTATAGCCCTGAGTCTCACAGGCGCCTATCGCATTCCCGACACCGGCTTTTCTTTTAGTGGATCTGTTGACTGGGTAAAGGTTCGTCAAGTATCTTTGTCCTTAGGATCGGGCAATGGGCATCTGGGTATCGGAGATAGTCCATTAGCAAGACTCACTTCTGAGGGCTCTAGCCCCATGTCTAACAGCTACCATGTAGCTGCAGGTTATCAATACGATCCCCTGGCCCTCAAGCTATTACTCAGCTATCATGCAAAAGCTGGCTATCAACACCACCTCACACAGAACTTTTTTGTTTCAGGTAAACATCCCTCTGAAATCACCTTCGATGCTCAAATGGGTATCAGTCCCACTACCCTACTCACAACGGGTGTCATGTACAATCAATACAAAGGCTCCAATGTTTATTTGAATGGACCATCGCCGCATACACCCTTTCAATTGACTCACTTTGGGAACAGCGCAGCTTACAAAGTAGGCGTGGGTCATAAACTCAGTCAAACTCTGAGTATGGGGCTAGGCCTTCAGTATAGCCCTGGATCTTCAAAAACAGGTGACGACTTTTTATCTCCTACCAATGGCAGCACAGCCATTCAATTAGGCCTTAACTACAAACTGGCTTCTGCTACTGTGTCGACATCCTACTCAAGTGTTTATTTTGGTGATAAAATTGTTGGGCCCAGTAGTCCTGAAATTGCCTACTTGAGTTCTATTTTATACAACAGCTTTAACTCAGGCGTACAACCCTTCAACCCAACATTAGCATTCAAAAACAGCCGTGCTAATATTCCAAGCGTGACTGTAAGTTACCGCTACTGATACTCGTAGGGGGTACACAATCTCGACTTTATGGATCAACAACTTGTGATCATCTAAGTAGCCCCATCGCTTACATCATTGGCTGCATACGATAGTCTGAGTTGGTTCCTCTTGATTTATTGTCACCAGGCCTCTACTGCCATCTATGGTAGCTGCTTGATTAAGTGGCATCACAGCATTGCTTAAACAACCGTGCCCCATAGGCAAGCGTGACACTACTGGAAAGTCACATTGATTGACGTGTTTTAATACCAGTGACTCTATCTCATGGTGTAAGCTTGGGTCTTGGTTGCGATCAAAACGCCCCAAGCCAAGACCTGACAACTTATCCAATGCACCAGCAAGCCTTAAATGATTTAAAAGCCTGTCAATTTTATATAGAGGCTCGTTAATATCCTCACAAACTAACAGTGCTTGATTCAAATCAGGCATGTAAGGGGTACCTAGTAAGTGACACAAAACAGTCAGATTGCCTGCCCAAAGCTTACCATGCCCCACACCTGACTTTATGCCTATACCTTGAATAAATTCTAAGGGTTTTGCTTCAAGCCAAAGCCTCATACGTGCTTGAGACCAATTTGGCTCAAGGCTTAGCGTTGATAAGGTAGGCCCGTGAGCTACCTGAGCGCCCTGTTGAGCCGCATAACCAAACAAACTGGTAACATCAGAATAACCGACTAGACGCTGCCCCTCCAAAATCCAAGGTTGATCTGTCTTTGTATGTAATAATCGACTGGCACCATATCCACCTCTAAGTGCCATCAATACCTCAAACCCAGCGTTATGCAACAGTGATTGCTCACGCCTGGCATCCATGGTAGTTACATCTTCATTATGCCAAATATGTTCGGGCATACTAACCTGCATACCCCATGATGTCAGCAAATTTACACCATCGGTTATGGTCTGTTCTTCAACTTTAGATTTAATACCACAACTGGGCATGATGATTTTGATGCTAACCATAGGCTGTTTCCTTTACTGGTGGTTTGATGATAACACTTGATTTCGTTAGTATGATGATACCCTTTAAACTTTGAATACGCTACCATGATGATGGTTAATCATAAGCTGGTCTATCTTATGATGATCATCAGTTCGGTAGGCTTTGATTTAAATGAGACATTAATTCAAATCACGTCAACGACTATACCAAAGCCTTACGAAACCATACTTTAGCGACTCAATTAACGATAACCATACAGGAATTGCCAACAGTATCCAAATGGATGCAAACATCAGGCCAAATATAATGGTCGCCGCAGTGGTGTGAAAATACTTAGCTGTGGCGGATTGATTGATTAATATGGGCAACAATCCTAATATCGTGGTAAAAGAGGTAAGCAGTACCGGCCTAATACGCTGACAACACGCTTCTACCAAGGCCTGATGTCTATCCAAACGGCCCAGAAGTTCTCGATAGCGCACCAAGAGTATGATGGCATCATTCACCACCACACCCGATAAAGTAAACATGCCAAATAACGAAAAAAGCCCTATGGACAGTGATAGCCACCAATGCCCCAACACTGCGCCCACCAACCCCAGAGGCAAAGCCAAAAGTACTGCGAAAGGCCACATGTAAGAACTGAAAATAGATACCAAGATTAGATACATGAGTCCAAGCCCCAAGTAGGCACCCCAAATCATCTCGTTTAGAGTTTTTTGTTCTCGATTACGTGCCATGGAATTCTTAACTGTTACCTGATAAGCCTGTTCTACAGCCGGTATATCTTGTGACCATACTTCCTGGCTGATACTCCGGCTGTTGGCTTGTTCAAGATCGACTGTAGCGCTTACGTTAATGGCCGTTTGTCCATCCTCGTGTAATATAATGTCATGCCCTTGCCGTGTAGTGACATTTAAAAGATCGCCCGCTGATACTATTTTGGCATTGCCGATATCAATGGGCAATTGATAGAGTTGAAACCCCGCTTGTTTGTCAGCCTTGGCTAGGCTTACTCTTAGCGGGACTGCTTGATAGGGTTCGTAAATATAACTGACTACCTGGGGTGTTAATAATTGCATCAACTGTTTACCTATACCGCCTTTGGTTAGTCCCAACTGTCTAGCAACTGGCTTCAAGCTGATTTGTAATGAATCACTACCCAATGGCATATCGTCTGTGATATTACTCAGATGTCGATATTTTTTTAGCCTCTCTTGAAGCGCCCTACTCGCACTTTTTAATTGTGTGAGATCATGGCCTCGTAAGGAGAACATGAGGTCACTGCGCTCTGGGCCAGTATCAGTACTTCGGATATCAATATGGGTCACATAAGTGGGCATGGGTGGCATGATTTGTTGCCAAGCAGACACAATGGCCGCATTGGATACCACTCGATTGTCACGCGCTACTAAGCTTACCACTAAAGAAGCTTCACGTTCAGGATAGGGATTGCGCAACTGATCCCGTGAACGAACTGATTTAAAATGATAATAAACCAAATGATTGGCCTTAATAGGCTTGCTAAACTGGGCGTTGACTTGCTCAAGGCTTTGTTCCAATGCTCGCATAAATGTCTGCTTTTGTTTGATACTGGTATTTGCTGTGAACGTGACATTAACAGCTAGCTCATCACTATCCATACCGCCATAGAACTCAAAGGCTACGTGCCCCAGCTGTATCAAAGCTAAGGTCAAGCCTAATATGATCAGGGCCATGGTTGTGATGATAAGTCGGTTATTTAAGGCCCAATGAATTAATGGACGGTATAACCTGTCGATACCCATACGCCCTACATGATTCAAACGCTTACGAAATGAGCCAGGCTTAGGATAATGCATGTGGGCTAAATGTCCTGGTAGAATCAAAAAACACTCTAGACATGAGGCGGCTATCACTGAGACAATCACCACAGGAATATCAAGCATAAAAGCCCCCCAAACACCTGACAAAATCAGTAAAGGTAACATAGCCGCTATAGTGGTCAACGAAGAGGCTATTACTGGAAAAATCATCCGTCTGGCACCGTTGTAAGCTGCTTGGTACGGATCGGTGACCCCAGATTCCATTTGAGATGCTGTTTCCTCACCCACCACAATGGCATCATCCACGATAATACCCAATGCTAGAATAAAGGCAAATGATGAAATGACATTCAGGCTGCGTCCGCTCAAATATAAGACACACAACGACAACAACAAGGCTATGGGAATACCCAGCACCACCCAAAATGATAAACGCCAACCTAAACATAACGACAACATAGCTATCACCAACACCAACCCTGACAAGGCATTACCAAATAAAAGCCATAACCTGGCATAAACAAAAGTCCATACTTCTCTAAACATGGATATATTCAGACCATCTGGCAATTTCGAGGATACTTGATATAACCAACGCTGCGTGGCTTGGCCTACTCTAACACTGTCACCTTTGGTTGGTCTAAAATTCTGTAGTTGGATCACAGGTTTGCCCTTTTTTTCGATAAACATGGCCTGATCATCCACGCCCCGAGTAATAGTGGCTACATCTTCAAGCCAAATCATACGGCCAGATTTTAGCCATAGTGGTAGTTTTCGCAACTGATATGCCTTTTGACCGAAGGCTGATAATCGGACCTCTTTGGGTTGTGGATCGCCTATAGATCCTGCTGGAGATGTGGCTTGAGCTTGTTTTATCGCTTGAATGATGTCATCGATACGCAACTGATATTGCCTAAGTCTATCGGCATACACCGCTACTTGTATGGCCTCGGATCTCAAACCGTTAATCTCAACCTTAACCGCACCTGTGGTTTTCATGCTGGCTTTGAGTTGATTAGCCCTATTTCTAAGCTCAATATCATCTGCTTGACCGGTTAAAATCACCGTTGACACTGGATCTGTAAATGCCAAAGGGGTTATCTCAGGAACGGCCACACCCTCAGGCAAATCAACAGAAGCGACTAAACGCTTGATATCCTCAAGTACTTGCCCTTGATCAGCACCGACATCTAGCCGAATGATGATTCGTGCACTACCGGAAAGACTGATACCTTGGATACTATCCACTTGAGACAGTTGCCCCAGGGATAGTTCAAGTGGCTTTAGTACCAATGATGCGACATCATCGGCACCGGCACCAGGCCACCGGGTAGCTACCGTGATCACCGGTATTTCAAATTCGGGCAGCAAAGTCACGCTGATGTTAACTGCCCCCCAAAAACCCGCAATGATTGCTACCCAAGTCAAAACGCTGGTTGCTACTTTATGCTCAATCAGCTTTTTTAAGCTTGGTAGTTGCGCATAACTCACGATGACACCCTGACTTGTTGGCCCTCTGTCAAAGACGTGGGGATATCCTCAACAACGACAACGCCAGGTTTTAAACTAGGGCTACTCACCACTGGCCATCCGTTGTGTTCATCAAAACCATGTAAGCTGATAGGTACTTGTTGCACCCTGTTATCCTGAATGATATACAGATACTTTGACAATACCAAACTTGATGGCGGCACGACCCAACTGGCATGTTTTATTGGCACTTTTAAGATTATGGTAGCGGTTTGCCCCGATTGAAAGAGCGGCTTTTTGAGAGACCTGGAGTCAAGTTTTGCTGTCAGCACCATCCCTAACTGAGCCCAAGTTTCCTCGGCACGGATCTGAATATGGTTGAGGGGTATCTTGGGCAGTCCTGCCAAACTTACTTGAGCTGATAGCTGGTGCACGGATACACCTTGTTGAGCAAGATCTGCCATTTTATCGTAAGGCATTAAAGCTTTCACCTTCCAAGTTTGATGTGATAGAGTCATTAAATGTTGACCAAGTCCAACATCATCACCATCATTGACTTGAACACTCTCAATGACACCATCAAAAGGTGCTGTGATGGTCAGTGAATCTAGATCTATTCTGGCTTTTTCCACAGCTAACTTGCTTGATTCAACCCTAGCCTGCCATAAGGTGATTTGTTGTTGGCTTGCTTGTTGTTTATGTTGGGCTTGTACCAGCCCTGAATGCTCCTGCTCTGCCTGCTGCAATAAAGTTTCTAGAGCTTGAATACTGAGCGCGTCCTGTTGCTGCAATTTTCGGTATCGCTCAACTTTTTTTTGAGTCCAACGGTAATGAGACTTTGCATTGTCTACCATCAATTGATCTTGTTTGGCTACCGTATGTTGGTAATGGTATTGGGCTTGATGCTCTTGAAGCGTGATCTGGGCTTGTTTAAGATTGAGTTCATGTTTACGGGCATCAAGTTGCAGCAATGGCTGCCCTCGCTTTACCAGACTGCCGGCCTCAACAGAAAGCTTGATTACTTGAGTTTGTTGTGGTGAGGTTAGCTTAATCTGGTGATCTCGAAAACACTGGCCGTATAAAAACCAGGCCATGTGATAGATAGGTTTTTGCAGGACCCTCACCTGAACCTTTGGCCATTCAGGTCTATCAATATTACCCTCACGCTGAGCCGATTGACTCGGTGCCGTCAGCATGAGCCACTGCCATGTGCCATAGCCCAGTATCGCTAGTACAAGCAATATCACAAGCGTTCTCATCCCATACTTCATACAGCACCTTTGCTTACTTTATTAAGCAGTAACATATCACCATGATTCATTATCAAAACATTAACATACAACTGCGTTTCATGCCATGATTGTGCATGAATATGCCTTGCGTTTTTGTATAGAGCTGCCCGCTTCTTCAATGTCGTTCTAACCCGTAAGGCTCTGGGTATTTCTGATTCAAACCCTTGGTCACACATCATTGCCCTCTGTAAGCGATTCAGGTCAAATCTTGACAGCTGCCCCCCAATAGGCCCACACACCATCGAATTAAGTTTCAGGTACTACTCGTCTTGACTACCATATCCCTGACTGAAGCCTGGGGTATAAAGTGATACGCTTGGATTTTTGACATCACAGGGTTTTTATTGTACAATGTAGGCACGTTATGTTTCTGTTTTAAATGAAAGAAGTAGCTAACCACTCCCTCTTACACAAACCACTCTCAGCCCTTGCGGTTGTGTGTATTCCGGTCTTCATGGTGGGACTTGGCGCCACTTTTTACCTCTATGAATATTTTCTCAGGGTTCTGCCCTCGGTCATCACAGCAGAACTTAGCGCAGAATTTTACTTAGATGCCTCACAACTGGGTCAGCTCCTGGCCAGCTTTTTTTATGCCTACGCCTTGATGCAAATACCTGCAGGTCTGATTTGCGATCAAATAGGCCCTAGAAAAAGCTTGACCATAGCAGTTGTTGTTTGTGGACTGGCTACCCTATGCTTTCAAAGCACTCACAATTACGCTGTGGCTCAACTCTGTCGATTTTGTATAGGCGGTGCATCAGCATTTGCCTTTGTGTCCCCGTTAAAGCTTTCAAGCAGTTGGTTTAAGCCTGAGCGTCAAGCCATGGTGACTGGACTTGTTCAACTCATGGGCTGTGTCGGTGCTATTTTTGCCGGGGGGCCTATTGCAAAATTAATCAACTACTTTGGTTGGCGTGCAACGCTTTATAGCTCAGGGCTTTTCGGTCTTTTTTTGGGCGTAAGCTACTTTTTTTTACTCCAAGACACCCCTCATCACCACACTTCAAATAAAACAGCACAGAGTTTTTTAATCATCTGCCGACAGACATGGTATCGCTTTACTCAGGTTATCTGTCGAAAACAAAGCTGGGTCATAGGCCTGACGGCCTTTTCAGTGTGGGCTCCTATTGCCCTATTTGCTGAATCATGGGGCATCCCCTACCTCAGTTTACTTCGTGGCATCTCACATGAAGCTGCAGCCAACCATGTGATGTGGGTGTGGATTGCTATGGCCATTTCAAGCCCCATTTCAGGATGGGTCAGCAATACGCTAAACCTTAGAAAAGCCCCTACCATCGTGCTACTTACTATTGGCCTTGTTGCCAGCACTGTACTGATAGTAGCCACCCCTACCTCAGCTTGGGTAATCAACGTGCTGATGTTTATGCTGGGTATGGCCTCTAGTGCTCAGCCCATTACTTTTGGGCTGGTGCATGATCAAACAAAAGATGTCAATCTAGGCACAGCTATTGCACTCAACAATATGCTCTTGATAGCCTCTTGTAGCATGCTTCAGCCCCTGGCAGGTTTTTTGATTGACTATTATGAGCCTACTGTTCCAGGCCAATTACCCAGCCTTATCAGTACTTATCAGACAGCTTTTAGTATTGTGCCGGTTTGTATGCTCATGAGTATTGCCTTGTTTTGGTTATCTGCAAAAGAAACCTATTGCAAGCGCAGCCCAAGTGAATAACCTTACCGCCCAAGCACCATGTATGATGATGAATGGGGGTCTGCTGAACGCCTCGGCAATAAATACTTTTTTGATCCGAAAAATATTCAGGACCCCTATACTTGGACGTTTGAAAATGATAAACACAAGCATTTTCTTCTTTATAAATTAGTAGATGTAATTGGCTATGCCCATATTCAATTATGGCCATTTCAAAAGGCGGCACTGAGAATCATCGTAATAGACTAGTCATATAGAAATAAAAACCATGGCAAGGAATTACTACATATCATTGGACAATCCTTAAAATTGCATAGATATCGATGCTTGCACACAGTCATTAGGACGATCACATATTTTTAGAATAAAGCATGGCTTCTCTAAGCTTTCAACTTTATAAACATCGGCAACCATTGCATCATCATGATCTATTTTTGAAAACAGTAGTCCATTGTCCAGATCTAGTAATGCTCTATATTTTTCTAACATAGCAGTCATATTGACGATCCTTGAGTATATTTTTCACGGCTTAGCCTATACAACACTGGTCAATACAGTGTGTAGTAAATGTGATGAGCCACTTGCGTAATCATAATCAGCATTATCTTTTGCAAAGTGATTTTCAATATTAGATGAGGTAAATTTATCAGATACAGCTAAACCAAAATCGCTACAATATAGCTGTTCCCCATCAGTTATCTGCAATGAAGTGCTACCCATATTTTTGTGCATTACTTTGCCCTCAACAAGCATTTGTTGTAGCTGTTTATTGCTCAAGCAGGCTAACGCACTCGATATCCTGGTGTATGTTTGTGCTATGCAGATATTGTGCTGACAAAATCCTATTAAATGGTTCATATTAACCTTCCTCAACATCACTGGCTCTTCTGATACGGTGTGTGTAGGGTGGGTCTAGGCCCTGCTATTGATGAGGCCTTAAAACACCTCAATGGCAGCCCTAGGTGCAACTGGCTCAGCTTTCTCAGGCAGGCCATCACAGGCCTGGAGTACGTCATTGAGGCAAGCATGATAAAGCGGTGCCATGAGTGCAAGGTCCATGGCTATTTGCTCAGCTTTTGATTGGCCTTCTTCATATTCCTTGTCAATATCAATAGGCTTTAATGCCGATAAAACACACCCCTCTGATAAAGTGAAGCGAATTTTCTCCTGCCAAATTAAAGCTGCCTGTTTAACACTCATCCCGTCTTTAAGGTGCTGAATAACCGTGTGACTAGTCAGCTCGTTACCATTGAATCGAATCGTACAGTAACGATCTTGTGGGTCCACCAATTGACACGATTCACCCCAGGTTAAACCATCGGGCAGTCGTTCATCGCCTTTCATCCAAGCAGTTAGTTTTCGCTCAGGAGGGGTCTCAGTTTGAATAGGCTTTAGCTTCCATCCTGGTAGACACTTTGCCCAACATGTCACCAAGTGCTCAATCATGGCAGTCTGAGTAGTACCTACGAGTAGTAGGTTGCTTTCTGGACACCAACAAACAGGCGCGCTTTTTTGTTGCACAAACGCTTTTGGCAATAGCTCAAAATGAACTTCATCTTGCATGCGTCTTTGCTCTTTTTTGGATACAGACACCCCTTGAGACAGTTCAAGCTCAGCTACACGGTCAGCTACCGTTTGTTTGATTACATCTTGAGGTAATAAACGCTTGGATACTATAAAATCAACCTTATGAAATCCAGAAACCGACGCTACTAATTCAGCGCCCTCTTCTTTGAATGCACTTGACCAGCCATAAGCCAGTCCAGAGTCTGGAGGGCATGGTTTACTGATTTGTCTCGCAAGGGCTTCTTTCCAGTCTTGTTCTGTTTTGCCATGAGGTGGTGTTACTTTGAAGGCTTTGATGGATTTTAGCCACATACGTGATGTCCTTAGATAAATCATGAATCATTAAAACACATCCTTGCAACTCAAATCAACCAATTCATAGCACTCATCTATAGTCCCATTCCCTCGACAATATACCAGCCTAGCTTTTCACAAAACCGCTTGATTTGGCCTCAACAAGTTGATAGCGTCCCTTAATATCTCCTGATTTGCTTGATTTAAATGATACGTCGGTCACACCACGGTAATGAATAGGCTTACCAGCGTTAATAGCTGCCAGGCCTTTTGCCATTTCACCAGGATAGATAGCCTCGCCCTCACCCTGAGTGAGCTCAAACAGTGCTTGGGCAACATGATGGGGGGTTAAAGAAGTAGCCTTTGCCATGCCTAAAATCAATAACGCCGAAGCATCGTAGCTTTCAGCAACATAAGGTGCGTTAGCTTGATTGAAGATCTTTGAAAATCGTGTCATGGCATCGTGATTGCCTGCCATCACTGGCACCCAGGCCCATACTTGTGATTGATCTAATAACGCTGGCGTGACCTTCTTGTAGAGAGCATCGTCAATCATCCCGTCACTCAGAACAATGGTTTGATACTGACCTTTTTTAAGTAACTCTGATAAAATATTAACACCATTTCTGTCAACACTACCCACAATCACCAATACTTCAGCATGGTCTTTACTTAGGGCTTGTAGAGTATTTTGCACGGCCTGATCTCCATCATCTTCGTAGCCATAAGACTGACTCACTATCAATCCTTGCAAAGATGCATGATGATCCAAAGCCTGGGCCCAGGCTTTGCCGTAGCCATTATTCATGGTGACCACGCTTATTTTGTTGTGTCCTGATTGTTTTAGCTTATCTATCATGAGCTCGGCTATTCTATCTTCTGATGGCACGGTTCTGAATAATAAACCTTCGGCCGATACTGACCATATGGGTAAAGTCACTGATGGTGAGATGGCTAAAATCTGGTAAGGTTTAAGCACACTTTTAAGCAGAGCTCTGACAACCCCAGAGCAGTTGGGGCCTATCATAAACTGAAAAGGCTTGGTTTGAAACGCTTGACGCATATGGCTTACGGCTTTATCGGCATCGTGGCAAGTTGTGTCAACTTTTTGAGCAACGATACGTTCACCACCTCTAAACAGCCCTGACTCATTAGCTTGCTTGATAGCCAACTCAGCTGCATTGGCCATTGACGGTGTCAAAGACTGGATAGGTCCGGTAAATGCCATACCAATGGCAACAGGTATATCCGCCCTTAATGCTAAACACGTGATCATGTTCACAAACAAGATTATCTTATTTTGAGCCGCTTTTAGCCTCATAATCAATACTCTAAATTGATCAACATAAACGATATAGGCACAATGATCAACCATTATCCTCCACCATCAACACTCACCCAGCACTCATGGAAATTGCGGGTATTGTTGGCCGATTCCTGGTGATAACATTTAACGAGCCTGAGTCTCACCAAGGCTTTTATGTATAAAATTAAAACTATTAGATAAATGACATGATGTTCTTAGTGAACTTTGATGTTCAGGTCATGACGAATTCGCATATTCGCATACATCCTGAATTAGGCTGTCTATGATACAATCTTATGTATGATGGATTATGATACTGAACATATCATTTTTGCGTGTTGTTGCAGTAATGCTGGCAGAGGGACTCGAACCCCCGACCGGCTGATTACAAATCAGCTGCTCTACCAACTGAGCTACGCCAGCATTGTGATGTATTCTATAAAAAAACCATGCGTTTGTCAACGACTACCGAGGGACATCCAACACGAACACCCTATAACCCATGGCTATATTAATTATTATATTGAATTTAATGAAAAATATTAAAATATAAGCTATATTGATACACAGTATAAATCGGGCCTCATTATGCACAAACACGAACCATTCGATCTTAATCAAGTACTTAATTCCATGTTAAGCACACTTCAAACCATGGTCAATAAACATGAATCAGACCACCTCAGCGATGATCCAATAGATGACGATGATAAATCCTTGGTGCAACAAATATTTGAAGACGCTAGATCTTTAAGAGAACGCTTTGTCAGCGCTGCTCATTCAGAACATGTTAAAATTCAAGAAACCCTAGATGAGTACTTACCCCAGTTTAAAGAAGGTATATCAAAGATTGTATCAGTTGTGGGTGAACTACTGGGGCAATTTTGGCAAGCATTACAAGGTTTGTTTGAGGCTTTCCAAAACGCCTTCAGTCATGGATATGAACAGGATTATATATCCAAGGCAAAGACTCAACACGACAAAGCAATTATTAATCAAAAGTTTGATGATCTAGAAGATGCAACGGCGGGTGTTATGAGTCACCATGGTCATGGCCATACACCCAACGGGTAACTGAACTGATCTTGGCGACCGGCTCATGTGATGTGAATACCGGTAATTCTGAATAGGTCCATTTGCGTCAGTCACCATGATTGATGACAACAAGATCTTTAGTGTTTAAGACACCGTCATTGTAAGACCAGGCTTATGTGGGTAGACCTCACTAGACCTACCTTGTTTTGCCTCTTGGGTACGCAGAGCTTCTTGGGTTGTATCATCTTTCACATCACATCTGGGGGCATCTAAACAACGAGCTTTTGGCTTAAGTAAATCCACAAGCTGATCAGACACCACCAATGAGTCCTCAGAGATAGCTCTTACGCCCAAAAAAAAGCTATATTGATCCATTAACTTAGATACGTCCATAGCTTTATGGGTGGCCTCAAGCAAGGTAAACGATGGTTTGTAATCTTTATGCTTGCTGCCCAAGTATATCCCATTGTACAGCTCAGACACTAACCTACTCCATTGGTCAACCGCAAAGCTGTCGAGTGGGGATGTGTTTTCATCACACAACAGTATATCAGCCTTGGCTACGATAGCAATGGTAAGCTGAACTAAGCTATTGATGATGCTTGTCTGACCACCACTCATGCCGTTATGCAGCCATTTATGAGTTCTTAGCTTGTTAATGAGTGCTGGTATAAGTCTATTTGTTTCTGTGAGTTCAGTGGTTTTGGCATGATGACTTGTATCTGAGCTGTCTTGATCAACCAAACTAAAAGGCGCATCTTGAGTATGTGCAAAGGTATCTAAACAGTTTAAGCGTACAAACAAATGTGAAAACACAGTAAGCAACTCAGAGAGCTCTATTTGCTTATCTCCCAATGGAACACTTTGAACCTGGGAGTAAGTATCCATCAATTGCTCAGCCTGTTTGAGCTGAGATTGACTGCTTGATATGCTTGGCCAATCGGCAACTGTTTGCTGGATACGTTTTGGGCAAGCCTGTATGCTCTTATAACATCGGCCCCACAAGCTCATCGTTGAGGGTTTATCTTTGGCGTAAGCATCAGCTTTATGAGCATACTTGGACTCATCTGTGTTAACCGGTCCGAATGGCCATTCGTATACAAATAAGGCAGGCAGGGTCATTTTTGCATCTTCGTTGGTAGGAAACTCATAATGCTGGTCAATTTTAACTATTTTTAAACCATGAGTATCGATTTTGCCTGGTAGCTCACCGTTGAGTGCTTTTAATAACACCGACTTACCCTTACCGTTTCCACCTGCTAATAAGGCCCTACACTTGGGCATTGAGTTAATATTATATGTTCTGAATAGCTGTGTTTGTCCGTCTTTTTGATCATGATCAGGGCTCTTTTGATGCACGGTTATATTAATATTAATTGTACTCTTGTCTCCCGTTTCTTTAAGTGTTTTGCTTATTTGACCCGACACTTGCAACGAGCACTTGTCAGCCATTGCATTCAGTGCTTGATCAGGCTGTTTTTTGCCACGTTCATAATCCAAACTGTGGGCGCTGACATCTTTGCTGGCTTGGTAGTACTGTGTAATGAAATTGGCATACTCACTCAAACCGCCAATACTCTTTACAACTTGCCATAGCCGAGCGCTCAGTACATGATACATACCGAATGTAAATGACTTTTGAGGAGTTAGAAAATAAGCATTCAGCACCACAAAAGGCAAGACAAGATATTCCCAAGAAAAATCACTGATGGACGAGAACCATGAGGATGTCACCTGTCTCAATTTGGTGATTAAACTGTTGTGGTACTGGCATTCTGAAATAAGGCTCAGGCGTCTACCTAATAACGCTCGCTTATTGGTGTGCTTTTGTTGTGCATCTTGACTGACACTTAGATAGCTTTCTGCTGTTCGGTTAACCATTTGTTTAGCACTGGTGCTTGTATCCAAAACGATTTGCTGTGTACCTTTATTGAAACAAATGCCGTAGAAAAGCTGAACCAGCCCTAGTAACATCGCACACCCAGCAGGCACCCCGTGACCGCTTGCATACAACATCCAGCAAGGGCCAACGATGACATTAAAAGGCCTCATGATTAAATAATAGCCACTTAATACCAGGCTATAAGTCATGGATATGGGATCCTGTCGAATCGTGTGCGTATAATTGGCTTTATTGCCCACACCAAGATTTTGTATGTCTGGGTAATGCCGGTTTTGATCTTTTTTATTTTTGTTAAAAAAGATGGTTTTTGCCATTTGAAGTGCCAGTATATCCACCATACCATCCAGGATAGGAAACAGTACGCAACGCCCCAAAAATAAAGTCTTAATAACGCCTGTTAACCCATCTATGGACTTGTTTTCGATATGCATCATGGCTTTTTTTTGTAATGGCCACAGCCAAGCGGTTTTGGCCCACCCTAAAACACTATCGCATACCACAAACAATGAAAACCAAACGCTTGCCTGATAATACCAAATACAACGCATACTAGTGAGTATGATATAGGGTATTTGCGTGGCATGTATGGCTTGGCGTAGTGCATTCTGGATGTTTTTTTTAGTTGTTTTAACAGACTGGCGCCACCATTTACCCGACCAGATGGCTGGCACTCTGGCTGTTAGGTTGCCGTATTTCAAGGATATTTTTGACATTATCATAGGTTTCAATACAGTGTTTTCAGTATGATCCAAATTACCACAAACATCGGGGGCATTCAATCTCACCTACGGGTAATATTGAATGGTGACAAGGTTGTTGGTTGGAACTGGATGCTTTGACCTTTAGTCAAAGCTTGTATTAGTAGTACAATAGTATAGGCACCCTTTTTTAGATCAACTCTGTTAACCCAGATTCATGTCCACTTGTATACAGGCCACTCTTTTTTGGGTCTACCCCTCTTGATGACTAGACTATCATACCCAGGGCAGGTATCAATACTCCAATATTCACTGATTAAATACAATAAAAAAACATATTATTCCATATTATTCAATAAGATGCTCTATACATATAATATAAGTTTAAATACAAGGATTGATTAATGAGAGCTTCACTAGACGAAATGAAAAAACTTTTTATTAATACACTAGAGGCCTATGAAACATGGAAAAATGATCATGAAAGGGAGCCCGGAAAATTTTATATAGTAACTAGTGCGTTCGGTAAGGACATGAAACAACTGGCAAAAAAAGCAAAAGATGTCATCTTGGACGCGCTCAAAGCTTTTTGGACATGGGCTAATGATGTAGGACAACGGTTTACCGGAGGTCAAAAAAGTAAGTTCAAGAAAATCCAAGACGAATTTTACAATGCGACACCGGAAGTCATAGCGGAAGATCGAGCGAAAGCGGCAGCGCGAGCGGAAGCAGAAGCCACAGCGGCAAAGCAAGCGGCCATTAAAATTCAAGCTGCTCTTCGTGGTAAATCGGCTAGAACCGAATTGAACGCGGCAAAGCAAGCGAAAGCGGCCACCACCATTCAAGCTGTTGCTCGTGGCAAATTGGTTAGAGCGGAAGCGGCAAATCGAGCGAAAGCGGCCACCACCATTCAAGCTGTTGCTCGTGGCAAATTGGTTAGAGCGGAAGCGGCAAAGCAAGCGAAAGCGGCCACCACCATTCAAGCTGTTGCTCGTGGCAAATTGGTTAGAGCGGAAGCGGCAAAGCAAGCGAAAGCGGCCACCACCATTCAAGCTGCTGCTCGTGGGGAGTTAAGTAGACGCGAATCAAAAGAAGCACCGAAAGCTGCGACCGCAGAAATGTCTGAAGCGTGGCAATCTGTTCTAGAAATGAATAAAAAGGCTGGAGAGCGGTCAGCAAAAAGCGATGCCACGACTGCAAAGAAAAAAAAGGACGACGTAAAAGAGGCTATCAAGAGTAAAAAAGAGGCCGCAGAAATGCTCAGAAGAGAACAACACGTAGGGAGTGCTAGGGAAAAAAGAGCTCAAAATAAATCCAACAGAAAAGAATCTCCAGCATCTACGATTAGAGATGAATTAGCTATAGAATCTGCAAGACTAGTGCGGACTATTGAGAATAAAATCCGTACAGATACTCGTGGTCCTGATCCTGACCAACCAGATTGGATCACGGATGCAGAAAATAAGTTAAAAAAGCACTAACCACCACTCATACTGGCTGTTGAATAGGTCATAACAGGTATTTCATGGATTTTACAAAAAGCCTGTTCTGGGCATTAGCCACAAAGCTTGAAATCTGTTGACTGTCGCGTCTGTGTGTAACATCCTAGATTAAAAAGGTCCAAGACGATCGGCTTATATCAAAATATTGATCTGTGGCACCCAACCTTTATGCAAAGGTCCTTGTCTGTTTATCCAGATAGGCCTTATCCTGTCTGGCGATACTCATCACTCTTGGGTCATGATGTGATAATGGATTGACTAATTGCAGCATGCTTGGTATAATGTTTTTATTATTAAAAGTGAATTAAACCGAACATGGACACGACCACAACCACCAAACAAACTGCCCAACAAAAAATGACCCTGTTTTTCAAAGAGCAAATGGAAGCCCTCGCGGCCGTTGGTCTCAACTCAGATACCCAACAGCACTCCATAGCTCCATCTGCCCATACTCACGACCAATGGTCGGACGACGAAAGCCAATCTGGGCAGCCTCAGTTTCGATCTCTGTCTACACAAGGCATCAAGGGACACCTTGATCAGCCTTACAGTCTGAGGTTTTGGGTTATCAATATCGCTGATCTCCACGCCC
>JAYYHL010000003.1:0-46438 GCA_036148435.1 Pseudomonadota bacterium
CCAAACAGGCCGTACAGCATAGGCATCCACGCCAAAACCCTATACGACAACCGCAAAAAATACCTGTTCATGACTGGCCTCACCCTGAGCAACAGAACGGCTCAGAACCACACACATACCATATATAAGACCGACACAGACGGCCCGACCGGCATCGTATACACAGCAGAAGAAATTGCATGCTATGGGAAGCAGGCCACGATTGACAACTCTTGCTAAATGATACACAACAACAATAAGACGGCAGACAAGGGAGACTGACCAAAAGATGAAATGAAGAGAAAGGCAAAAACGATGAAGAACAAAGCACTACGGATGGAACACCATTCTCGGCAAAAATGGGAAGTGGAAACACCGCCGCCAGTCAAAAATCCAAACGCGAAGTAGGGACAGCCAAAGTACGACACTCTAAGCATCCTAAGTAGGAGGGGAACCAAAGATGACGCCCCACCACCATTAAACAACCAGCTTCTGTAGCCTTGTATCCGTAAATGAGTACATCCAAGTATTCATGTATTTGACAACATCAGGTGCGTGTGATATTTTTTTAAGCAAGACTATCTAAGTGAAAAAAATAATGACCACTAGCGCAAGAATTCAGACAAGCACAAGTGCAGATGTTAGACACCAAATAAGTAAAAACCAGCGTGTCGATCACCACGGGGCCAAGCCAATAGAAACATTATGGTCCAATCTTGCTGATTGGATAGGGGGGCTGTGGTTAGGCTTACCAAATAATTTAACAATGCTATGCCAAAAGTTCAAGCATAGGTGTCATGGTAGTCATCATGATAAAGCCCAAACCGATTATGAATCCAAGCCTGTAACATAAAACACCTCATCTTAAAGGAAACGAGCACAATGCAACCATTAGAACAGTCCAAAGCTACTAAGAGTGGCCAACTTCATGATAAAGCCCAACCCCATTGTAGATCCATACCTTCACCGTTAAAACCAATCTTAAAACAAATTGGCATGGCCCAACAATCAAAACAGTTCAGAACTGCCAGTAAAGGAGTGAGGTTTTGTGAAGATATCAAAAATGTGGTAAGAAAAACCAAAGCTACCGGAAAGCCTGTACCTAATACCCATTCAGATAAAACCAAGGCTCATCGTCTATGGAGACACTTGTCTAACCGTATCAAGCGATTCGTCAAGACCATCCTGAGTGTATTGAGTCTACTGGCTCAATGGGTCATGAGTTGTTGGCATTGCCTTAAGCGGTTATGCAAGAAATTGAGTAATGATACCACTAGAAAGTTCAACGCACTATATGTTTGGTTTAGGGGGCAAACAAATAGAGGAAAAATCAGCCCAGGTGCAGATATAATAGATGACCCCAAGGCCAATCAAAAGAAACAGGTCGGGGCCACATCAACCTGTATAATGGGCTCGCCTAACATCAAACCTGTAAATTCAGCACATCTAATCCAGAGTGAGTCAGCTGCTCAGGTAGATCATGCAGGAAAAACCAATGATAGCCGCACTAAAATAGATTCAGAATTAGCACCACCTCTAGAAGGGGGCACACAAGCACCTAGCCAAAGCAGCACTGAATCCAGCACAATCCCAGGACTATCAATAACTAGACTCACAGCGAGTTCAATCAGCGATAGGTTGCCTAACCCCGTACATGTTTTGAGATGGTGCTTATCACTTTTGGATGTGTTCAGCCGAGATAGCCTACAAGATAAACCAGCCACATCGCCACCACTTTCACAATTCAAGCCATTGATTCTTTCAGCAGTGGATCAGTACGTCGCTAAAAATAGCCAAGTACCAACTATACAAGACTATCTCAAACATTATCAACTATCAAACCCTATTAAAAACCATTTGATAGACCCAAAGCTTAATCCTCCAATACGTTGGTCTGAAGCCATTGATAGGCAGGTAGGTGGCAGTAGAGACCAACTGTGTATTGATGCATTAGCTCAGTTGTCAAGAAACGATGCCCAGCCCTATGAACAAATATTAAGTTGTTTTTTAGATGCTTATGGTGCCGTCTCAAACATAGATGCCTTTAAAAGTTTGCAAGATAAAATAAGGGGCGAGGACGATGGGGCTACTCACGAGTTGATTGACATTATGGCAATTAAGTTATTTGAGTCCATAGACAAACTAGCCAGTCAAGGGTATATACAGATACCAGATTGGGCCCAAGGCGGATATGATAAGTATTGGCCCTGGGTAATGGTTGAGGCATCAGAGACAGATCATCATCCCTCAGGGAGTATGGCAGTTAACTAGACCTCAATCAAACTAAACCGAACCCTGTCTAGTAGATGCAACCTCAATAACTATAGCTTAGGCTTAATGTAGGTATGGTTAGCGATCATCTTACAATATCGACTAAGAAAACACCATGATAGGTTCTGGTTTTTTAGTAGGGCTAAGGCATTGATGCTTGTGTGTCACATGCATAGCCCTGAGATTACCTCAATCGCCAGGTTATGAATAACCATTATACCCAATCGTTTAGGATATGGATAAACAATAAGAAGGCTAGCCAAGACTTGAATTTATTTATTCAATAGATTTATGTGTCTGAATTATTGACTTTAATATAAAAAATGGTATAATAAATAAACAATAATATTAAGATAACAATGAATCTATTCGACATTAAGACAACTAATTGCAATTTTTTAAAACAATTAACTAATATTTTAGAAAACGGTATTGATAGTTATGTGCAGGCAAATGAAGGTGTCCCCAGTATCCAGCAAGCTCTAGATAACTATCGATCAAAACATACCCGAAAAGATTTCTTTCTTGCACCTGAGCTGATGCCAGTTAGTTGCTGGTCAGAAGCCATGCAGAGACTGCCGGGAGGCCCTAGAGATCAACTATGCATCGATGCTATAGGTGATTTAGACAATCAATCCGGTGAAAATATGGAAAATTTAATTATTTTTAGAAATGCATTTAATGCGCTTACCGTTTTAAGTAGGTTTGTAGCATTAAAAGAATCGCAGCCGGACGTAGATATGACTAGTCAAATCCACAATATGATTGGAGAACTGTTAGATGCCTTGCGACTGTTAGACCAAAAGGGCGTCATGTCGTTTCCTGAATTTTTGGATGACCAAAGCTTAGAGTTGTTTTTTACAGCAGGCAGTTTTGTGGATGTGAAAGTTCAAGATGACATACCCAGTGAGCCTGAAAACTCAAGATGTGCCATTTTATAATGTGACCCCCTCCTTTAATTCTTGCCTTTTCAGGGATATTCAAATAAATACGTAAAGTGATAACTGAGCGCACTGAGCGCTTAGACAAATAAACAATAGAGTCACATATCCCGTTTATAACCAGCTTAAGATCAGCCAGTCACCACGGTATCCGAAATAGACTTGCCTAATAGCTGACGGATGAGAGCGTCAGAAGAAGCTGGCCCACCTTTAAATTGCTCATATGCAATTTTTGGGTCTACTGAGCCGCCCTTACTGAGTATGGCGTTTTTAAAAGCAAGACCGGTAGCTTGATCTAGAATGCCATGTTGCTCAAACACCGAGAAAGCATCACTTGAAAGAACCTCTGCCCATTTATAACTATAGTAGCCAGCGGCATAGCCACTACCAGAAAAGATATGACTGAAAGTATTAGGAAATCGGTTATAGCTGGGCGGTGTTACAATGGCGACATCCTTTCGAGTTTGATCGATACAGGATTGGATTTGATCAGAGCCTTTTTTAGGGGAAAAATCACGGTGCAGCCTGATATCAAACACCGCAAACTCTAATTGTCTGAGGGTAGCAAGGCCTGATAAAAATGATCGACTTTGGCATAATGTGGTGAGCATATCATCGGGAATGGGCTGATTGGTTTGCCGATGCCGCGCAAAAGTTTTAAGAAAGTCAGCATCCCAAACCCAGTTTTCCATGAGTTGGCTGGGTAGCTCAACGGCATCCCACGGGACGCCACTGGTGCCAGATACTGATGGATAATGGGTTTCGGTTAAGACACAATGAAGGCAATGGCCGAATTCATGATAGAGGGTGACCAGCTCTTGGTGATTGATTAAGGCTGTTGAGTTTGGCTCACAAGGGGTAAAGTTACAAACCAAATGAATAATAGGTAAATCTAGGTGCTGTGAGGTTTGAAAGCGTGATTGTGCTGAAGAGACCCAAGCACCTTGTTGTTTGCGTTTTCTGGCAAACAAGTCGCAATAAAAACCGCCTATTAATTGGTTTTGGTCATCATAAACTCCGTAAAAAGTAACATCAGGATGCCATGTTGATACAGGTGTGTCATAAGGTTTAATGGTGACGTTAAATAATTGCTTAGCGAGCTTAAATAAAGCAGGTAGTACAAGCTTTAACTGAAAATAAGGCCGGTAGCTTTCATCATCCATATTAAGGTGTGCTTGTTTAAAGTGCTCTGTAACAAAGGCAACATCCCAGCTCTCAAGGGTATCAAGATTGAACTTATCATGTGCAAATTGGCACAGCGCCTGCCATTCAGCTTCAGCCTTTGGTTTAAGTTTATGATGTAAATCAAGTAAAAAAGCCTCTACCTCTTCAGCTGATTTGGCCATTTTAGTGACCAGTGAGTAAGCCGCATAGTGATCATAACCAAGGATGGTGGCTAGTTCTTGACGGCAAGTTAGGATGTTAGTCATAATAGACGCATTATCCCATTGATTAGATACAGGAAAAAGTTCAGATGCTCGAGTGGAGAAGGCTCTATAGGCTTGCTCTCTAACAGATCGATCGCTGCAGTAGGTAACCAGTGGCTGGTAGCTAGGAATACTTAAGTTGAAGACGTAACCTGTTTTATTCAAAGATTGTGCAAGCTGCTTGGCTGCTGATAATGCGTAACTGGGCAGGTCCGAAACCACTGATTTATCAGTGGTATGAAAAGTCCATGCATCGGTTGAGTCCATCAGTTGGACATGAAATTGGTTTTGCTGGGCTGAGAGTGTTTCAAATAACGAAGCTACCTGCTTAGCATCTTCAGGCGTGCAGGCAACCCCCCGTAGCTTAAATCCAAGATAGTCCAACTCTAATAACCTCTTTTGTTCCGCGGAGGCTTCTTGGCAACGGTGATGGTATGATTCAACTAGATTAAAGAGTGCCTTGTGTTGCCCAATGCTGGTTTGATACCGGCTTAGTTCAGGTAACAAACGTTGGTATTGGTCACGTATCTCATCGGTAGAACAAACCATTTGAAGGTGGCTAAAGGGTGAGAACTGCACAGAAATCTTTTGACTGATGGCTTCGTAGCGCTCTAAAAAAACCGATAACTCAGGCTTCTCACAAACCAATTGGTCTATTTTTTGAAGCGATTCTTCCAAAAGCACGATAAGCTTATCTGCCTGTTCTTGTGGGTTGAAGTCATCAAAACGGGTGAGTTGGGTTGATAAGATATCTTGCATAATCGAACTCCTTGACCGTGGCCATGTTGGTTAACTTCAGATCAACAATCCAAATCATAGCATACAATGATGCTGAGTATGTATATAATGTAAAGAGAAAATGATATGAGATGGGTGCCATTAAGCGAATACTTGGTATGGCATAACCTAAACAGACGGTGGTGATAGATATTTAGAATTAATTTATGAATATTTTATGAGAGTTAACTATATAGCTGTGATCAACTGACGGAACAACTCATGACACGCTTATCATGGATGATTACAGTGTTGCTGATGGGAAATGCACTCATGGCAACTGAGATAACCACATTAGTCAATCAAAGCCTACAAAAGCAGCAGATTAGGCAAGCGAAGATTGAATCACAAACCCAACAGCTAAGTACGCTCAAACAGCTTAGTCTACTTTGGCTGGAGCGGGGACTTATATCAAACAGTTCTGACTATCTATCACTCATGGTAAAACAGGGTTACGCAGCGTTTATTCAAAAAAAAGATAAGGAAATCAATAGTGATGATCGTTTATTGTGGGGTTTGATTTTAGTTTACGGCATAGGAGTAGACAAAGAGACACAATCAGGTATAGAGTGGATTCAAAAATCTGCCGATGCTAACAATGGCTATGCCCTAGCATTTTTAGGCTGGAGTTATTTCCACGGCCAAAACGGGCTTGAGAGGAATATTAATCAAGGTATTAACTTAATCAGGCAATCAGCTAAATTGGAAAACACTTGGGGAAACTGGATGTTAGGCAGTTACCAGGCATCGATAGCCAAAAACATACAAGAGAGGCGAAAGGCAGAACGACTGCTTCAAAAATCTGCTATCAGTGGTAATTGGCGAGCGATTAAAGAATTGAGTGAGATGGCCCAAAAGCAAGGCCATACTAAAAAAGCAAAACAATGGTTACTCATCATTGCTAATCAAGGATGGCTTGATGCTCAGCTTTCTTTGGGTGATTTATTGATGAAAAATCGTGAGTATGAACAAGGCAAAAAGTGGCTTGAATCAGCAGCCGATCAAAACAGCACAGAAGCCATGATACAGCTGGCAGAGATTTCAATTTATGGATTAGGTCAGAAGCCACAAGTTGAAAAAGGTATAGAGTTATTAGAGAAAGCTTTGAGCTTAGGAGATGAAAAAGCCGGTTTATTTTTGGTACAGCTGTATGAACAAGGTCTACCGGATCAAAGTCTTGAACCCAACCCAGCTAAGGCCTTTGATATGCTCTTTGAATTGGCCAAAAAAGGTGGTGCAGAAACGCAAAATTTATTGGGGGTATATTATGAATCAGGTATCGGTACACCGGTGAATTATCAAAAGGCTTTTGACTACTACACCTTGAGTGCTAACCAAGGTTATGCGCTGGCGCAGAGTAACTTGGGTTATATGTACATCAACGGGCTAGGTATGAAAAAAAGCGTAGAAAGGGCACTTGAATGGTTTGAAAAATCAGCAAAACAGGGCAACGCTCAAGGAGCTTATAATTTATCGCTGATCTATTATGATCAGTTTTTAATATCACAGGATAATCAAGATTTTAACCAACATGTCAACTGGATGATTTTTTCAGCTAATCAAGGATATATGCCTGCTCAGGTTAAAATAGGAGATATTTATCGATTAGATGTTAAGGAGTATTGGTTGGCTTATGGATGGTATAGTATGGCTGCTAATCAAGGAAGTGAATATGCCGATGAGGAGCGTTCAAGCTTAATTCTTGATGTTCAAGAGCGAGAAAAGGCTCAAACCTGGGTACGGATTTGTCATCAACAAGGTGGTTTAAATTGTTCATCGATAGCAGGAAACTCGTCGAACTAACAAATAAAGATCATTAAATAACGGTATTGTTGAATAGGGTTAAACGTAACAGATGCCATCTAAAATGTATAAACAGAAAAAGCGTAGGTAGCCAATCAAACAGAAATATAAAGTACATCAGTATGATAATGTACATTGTATTCATGTGCTTACTAGAGGGCATTTACGAATCAGACCAGACAGATTTGCTTGATAGGCATTTATTTATTGGGCAGCACTAATATCACGATATTGCCAAAATAGGTAGAGATAACTGACATCGTCCCGGGATAGTATGGTTAGGGTGGTGCCTCAATTTAAACTGAATGTTGTTAGCCTACTGTGGGTCGATTTGAAATAAAGACATCAAAGCCGGTGTTAAGATCATCCGGTTCTAATGCCATTATGAGGTCTAGATCAAATTGATGAACATAATCAGATAATGCGCTAAGATGGCCCAAGTGATCTGCATGACTTACCAAGGTGTGCAGTTTGTCTGTAAAGGATGATTTTTTATTAACTATCATATCATACAAATTATCATTAACGACAAGAGACTGACACAAAGAGAATAGGTGCCGTACAAGTTCAGCAGTAATCGATGGATATTGGTCTTCAAGAATGGGTACAAAGATCTCAGACACGTTAGGATTTTGCTGAAATAAGCTTAGATCCAGGCTCGATTGCTCAGGACCAGGGTGGGATTTATCATGAACCAACTGACGATAAGCTTTAGTGATTTCGGTCGCAGAATGTGATCTTAACATATCCTGATTAACAATCATTAAAAACTCTTTAAAGTCGGTGCTTGTGGATGAAGAAATTTGTAAGGCTTCAAGTGATTCCTTAAGTGTATCGGTTAGATGCGCTTGATCGATGATGTCCATGGGATTGTCAGCAAATACAGATTCGCATGCTCGTGCTAAGATACTCCGCTGATCGTCAGACATTTGAGGGTACTGTGCGGATAACAACCCATTTGTGAGTAACTGTGTTTCTGTTAAGTGACTATCGTGCAGTGATGATCTACTCGAGTTACTTTGAGAGGGGCCCGCCTGGGATATTGTGGCTGAGATAGTCGGGACAGGGTAGCTAGAAATGGCTTGATCAGGCAATGCACTAAGCACCTCGCCGTAGTAATGCCTTAGTGCCATTTCATCATTCATACTGATGACGCCTGCGTGATGTGTATTGAGGTAATCAGGGTCTGTTAAGTAGTTGCGAACGTTATGTACATGCATGATGCCACAGCCAGTATTTGAGGCTTGTCTTTGGGAAGTGTGATAGTTAAAGATAGCATGAGGCTGACCAAAAGTTTTTGTGATAGATTCAATTAGGGGTAGGTATTTTTGCAAATTTTCTTGATCCCATTGGCCCCAATCAGTGCATGTAGGATCGCCCGTTGAGTTGAGGATAGTACCAGAGATCAGTATACCTTGTTTGAATTCAAGAATTAACGATAGAAAGTGAGCGCTGGATAAGGTCATAGGAGATATGAGGGTAGCATCAGCTCTTCCCACATCGTCACTGAGCGTGCGCAGATGTGCTAACTGTTCTGGAGTAAATGCGTGAATTTTTCCGTACGCTTCATGGATTTTAAAGCCTTGCGGGTCAAGAACAACACGCTGTTGCAGTGAAGGCAACTCAGACAATAGTTTGTATAAAAGGTAGCTGCTCTCAGAGAGCTCCAGGTCTCGATTACCATCTGCGGCCCATGCTCTTAATTGCTCGGGGGGATAGGAAGCTTCAAGTAATTCTTTTTGACGTAGAATAATTGACATAATTTTATTCCTAGCTTATTTTATAATATTATTAGATTATAAAATGCTCTAAGACTTTTGTCAATGGTTGCCTAAATGTTTGTTAATATTTGTATAAAATTAGAAATCAATATGTATAAAGGGCATATTATGTTGGTTATATTTGCTTTTAAGATTATATGTTGTTACAAAAAAAATCAGCAGCGCCTATCATCATGACACTGCTGATTTTATTCGGTGCTTACTAACGTAGCTTCATATTTAATGTTACGTAATATACACGACCAACTAGTCCCACAGGTGGCTCCATATATAAAGTACTGCTATGAGTGTTTGTCGCGTTGCGAACACCCATCGTAGTTTTCAGACTCATTGTTGGGAATGTTCTGAGATAAGAAGCCGATATATTATGGAAAAACATTGGATCTTCTTTACTGGCTTCACCTATGGCGTAAGTTTCACCTATATGCCTTATGGAATAATGCGCGCCAATGCCCCATTTACTCCAATCAAAGGAATACAAGCCTTGGTAGCCAGGCATGCCGGAAGTCTTGATATGGTTTTGCGCGTAGCTAACTAAGGCGCCACTACTATCAAGACCAGTTTTTATTATATCCCATCTGTTGATAAAATAGCCATGATAATTTGTAGTCAATTCTCCGAAGCTACTATCTACACTACCCCCAAGTCTAAGAGAAAATGCAGTTTGCTTGAGGGGCTCTGTAGTTAGTCCAGAAATACCGACAAGATCAATTACTTTATCGCTACATCTTCTAATGATAAAAGTATCTTTACTCTCTGCTCCATACATAACAGCAAAATCAGAACTACACTGTTCAAGGCTGCCTGAACCTAATGCCGTTGCAGTCGATGGGTTGCTACGACCCGTTGTATCTATATACGTGTAACTGCCCTGGAGCTTGCTTGTATCACCGCCTACTTCAGCATATATTAACTCCTGAATATTTTGACTCATGATTAAGTTATCCGTAAGATTTTCATACGTGGCTGATGCAACTATATTCTTTACTGACCTGAAATCACCATAATATCCAAGTCCTAAGATATGCAATTTACCATCACCAGTGGTAACCTTGCCGCTAATTGACTTCGTGTACTGGGCAGCGATCTGAGTTTCCGGGCATGAATCTACACTAGCACAGGTCAGTGTATCTCTCACATACGGGTAGAAAGAAAAACTGAGTCCAAACAGATCAGCGCCATCAGGGTACTGTACCGTATTTTGGGTAGAGGCTTCCAGTTTAACCCCATGATATGGAGAGACGGTTCCAGAAACTCGGTATAATTTTTTAGATTTAGCCGACAGTGTGGTTTTAAACTGTCTTAGAAAGGCAAGAGATGAAGGGTCAAAGGAGCTATCTGGAAGTGCTGTCTCTCCATAACTTACTTTGTTATTAGCCAGTTGAAGGTCAATACCCAGGTGCGGAATGCGATCTACATGTATGACTGTATTTAGATTGAACACGCCGTCATTAGTTTCCATGCCTCCTCTGAAGCTATTACCACCACTCCCTCCTATCTTCTGAGCTTCACTCTGGCTGTCATAAGTCACCCCCATATAAGATCTGTCTGAGCGTAATTTTAGGGACCAGTGATGTGTGGACCTTAGAACTGTATTCAATTCAAAGGTGCCAAACCCCTGGACCATGTATTGAAACTGATCTTTCAAGACGTTTTCAGTTGTAGTGGCGCGCATTTTTAGGATAGATAGTGGATCAGTGAGGTTCCCCTGATTATTGGCAATAGCATCTGCGAGCCCTGTGTAGCTCAAATAGAAGCGTCCGGTTTGGGCACCGTTTTCCTGGCTTTTCTTGACCTGTGCTTGCAAGCTCAATGCTTCGTAGAATTTTTTGGTCAAGATTGATTTCGCATAAAAATCAAAAGAGGTGAAAAGATTAGCTCTATTACCTATCTCATCCCATCTCCAATATCCTGTGACAGGAACATCTGCTATATTTTCAGGGTGATCAGCAGGTAGTTTCCAACTAGCTGCGGGAGGTGCCAAACGGCCCCAAGCGCGGCGATCAAAAATAAGCAGCTGGTTTTCTAGATTCATGGTAGGACTGATGCGGTACAGGTGGTTTAAACCGCCGCTGTAGCTTTCTAGCATACTGTGCTCAACCATATTTTCAGTGTAGTCATACAGACATACACCTCTGGGAGCACCAACAAGTGCAGGCGGGAAATTAGCAATAAAGTTATTTCCCACAAACCCGTTTACGGGGTTTGCTAAGCTGCCCGGACATACAGAAATAGAATAGGTCCAATCAAGTATGTCTTGACCAAAAATACCGCTAACAATATTAGGGTAGGCAACTTTGCCTTGTATATTTCTTGAAAAATAGGAAAGTCCTTGTGTCTCACGGCCTGCACTGATGAGCCCGTCACCGTTTATATCTGAGGCCTTTGAGCCTGTGACATCCCTCTCGCCCGAATATATTTCAGGTCTATATGAGTATTCGCTCCAAAAATACAAGCTCTGATTATCTGTATTAAGACCTCCATACATGGAGCCACTGAAGGGGTCTTTGTGCAAAAACGACTTAGTGTTGGGGATGTGACGCCGCCCCTGGGTGGTGCCTATGTTTAAAGAGGTGTCCTTAGTGGTCACAATACGAAGCTCTGAGAAGCCGTCGAGACGATCACTCGTTGGCACCAACTCTATATAGTCAATAGCATGCAAAGGTACTGCTTGTAGTGAAACAGATGAACTGACACCGCCCATGAGAGGTGATGTGGATAACTGAATACCATCTACTGATACATTCAATGCGCCTGTATTACCAAGATTTACGCTAGCGGTTTGTGCCCCGAACGTGCCGTGTCCAGAGCTTGGGACAAAAAACCAACCTCCACGCGGACTGTAGAGCTGTAGAAATTCAGCTAACGACTTCGTTCCAGAATTTCTTATTTCCTCTCCAGTGTACTTTAAGATACTAACATTAAAAGACGGCCGTGCGGACGATGTTGTTAAGTCACTCTTTGTTGCAACTGCCTGAAGTTTGGCATACGGACCTAATGACATTAGGACTATTAATAAAACGCTGCTTTGAATTTTCATGATTTCCTCTTACCAAGATACTCTTGACTTAAGCATAAGATAAAATTAAATGCAACAGAAGCTACAAAAAAAATGATATCGTTGGCTTTATTATATCGAGGTGTTAACATTCTGATATGGATAATATTTTACTTTAATGTGATCATCGAAAACACACAAGCCTCAAATGCCTGGTTTATACTCATGCTGGGCTCATGGTTTATAGGGCTGTCAAAATCAGGTTTGATGCCGGGTTTGGGATTGCTGGCGATTCCTTTGTGGAGTGCCTACATGCACCCTTTAAAGGCTGCAGCTATAGTACTACCTCAGCTATGGGTCATGGATATGGTACTTGTCATTCGTTATTGGCACACATGGCGGAGAGATATGCTGCGCTGGCTATTACCACAAGGACTGCTAGGGGTTGTGCTGGCTTGGGTTATACTAGGAAAAATTTCGGTGTCCGCATTAATGTGGTTTTTAGGGCTGCTATGTATTTGTTATGGCATTCAGGGTATTTGGCAGTGGTCTTATCCAGAGCGTGAGCATATGCCCATATACCAATATTCCTATTGGTCCATTGGGGCAGGGTTCGCGAGTTTTATCGGACAAGCGGGTGGGCCATTTATCAAGCTTTACTTATTACCAAGAGCCATGAAAAAATCAGTGTACTTAGGTACAACTGGCGTTTATTTTTTCTTTATCAATGGTGCTAAGTTGATTCCTTACGCACACCTTGGGATGATGGATTTGTCAACAGCCACGCTGAGTATGATGTTGTTACCTGTCGCTGTTCTGGGTATTTTAATGGGAAGCTGTATGCTAAATTTTTTTAATGAAAATATTTTTTATCGCATTAATTACCTCAGCCTACTATTTACGGGCACTAAAATCATAATTGATGAGTGGCTTAATAGGCCGTTGTGAATCCAAGCATGGTGCAGAAGCATGGACACAATTATGCTACACACGGCTGATTAGATCATTAACAGCCAACAGAATTATTTTGGCAATACGAATGATGGATGCCTGCGGTTTCTAGTGAGTGTTGGATTATACGGTAGTTTAAGCGCCACGATATTGGGTCTTGCATACATCATGTTAATGATAGCTTCGGTGGCTAGAGAAAAGTCAAAGCTTCATCTGCAATCGCCTAGAGGTGTCGTCCTAAAACGCATTTCTTAGAATACTGGGTCTAATTATTAATATGTCTGTGTGTGTATGCATTGTGTTAAAAGTTTTCAGCAAGGATGCAATGGGACTAAGTAAGTCAGTCCTTACAAGGTATGATGCAGGAGGGGATATTTAATTTTTTGGTTCTTGATCGTAACCAGGTGATGTGATAACGTATCAAAAAATCCAATGGAAATAAGGTGTCACAAGCATATAGAAGCCGCTGGCAATATCAAACACCACATCATGCTAGGCGTTCTAATATCGATAGAGTTTTACCAGACGAATCGCACAGCAGTTATCCTGAATCAGCACGCCATAATAAGAGTGTATTTAAGACACTATCCTCTGCGATAGAGAAACTCTTCGCCAATTTTTATAAGTTGGTGAAGGGTATTGTAACTGCTCTTTTAACCCCGGTACTTTTTTTCCCCCTATCATGTTTGAAAGCACTGGCACAATCGGCCTTGCGGCTCCTAGAAATGGCTGTAAGACCAACATGGCCAATCATCACTCGTATCGGTAACCTTGTTGCGATCGGAGTGCCTGCAATCATGAGAGTGACCCCTTACATACTGGGGCTATCTGGTCTTTTGCAGGATAACCCTTTCGTTCACATGGGCCTGAGTGCAAGTTTTAGTGTCAGTCTTGCAGCCGGTCTTGGTGTATCCTTAGTATGGAAGATTATAGCAGGCATGTGTTTGCCGGCTGACAATGAAAGCTTAAAATCATCAAGATTGATGAGCTGGATCATGCGTGAAACCAGGGGGGCGGGCTTTCTTATTCGGCTACTTAGTACTTACGGAAGCGCCTTAAGTGTAGGGATGTTGATGGCATCTTGGCTGAGGAGTTTGGCGATCCCGGGGCTTTATGGAATTTTGTTCGGGGCGCTCGGTAGTATTGGCTGGTTATACTGCTTCAGATGGATCACCAATTATTGCTATCCAGATTTTCTGTCTAGCAAATCCAATGACGCATCAAAAACTAAGCACAAACTTAGTTTTTTACTGCTTGATTTGTGGCAGCTACTACCTCTTTATGTTGCACCTTACCCAGTGATGATGGTGTCCGTATTAGCTTACAATATGTCTGAATGGATCAAAAAGTTAGAGGTGTCAACATACTACCAGCATCACGCCAATAACAACATAGACCCTTTTCTATGTTTGTGTGTCATAGGAGGTTTTTTGGGTGGGATATCGCCGGGTTTAGCCCTTGGTGTGGCTTGCATCACTTTGACATTGTCAAATTATAGCTGCCGATATCAACAGCTTAGTAGTAAAACAGCGCTTACCATCACAACACTCAATTATATAGGTATGGTCGTTAACTTGATGGGGTGTTTCCAATTGTGGGTGACTTTATTTAGTTTGCCTTCATCTGTATGGATTGGCATTTCAGGATTGGGTTGTTGTTTAGCAAATTATTGTTGTTTTTTTTATGATTTAGCCAGAGCAGTATCAAGGCCGAAAGGGCAAGTGGCTGTGCCTGAGTATATGGCAAGGATACAACCTGGTATTTATGCTTTAATGGAACAATGGGTGTGTAGGGTGTATTTGTTTTATAGAGCATTGGCTAACTGGTGTGATGCAAGCCTTAGTACCAAGCCGGCACTCAAAGCCTGGTGTGTGGATTGGAGGCTTGTGAGTGCACATAGCTTGCCCAGTCGTGTGAACCTTGAGTCTGGTCGAGTATACGAGCTAACTCAAAAATCAGCTATTCAAAAACAAGTGGACACGGCTGTTGACTTAAGTCTTTTAGACTTATTTAAAAAGGGGCTTTTTTCGCAGCCATCAGAGGTGCCGTCGACACAGAACCTACTTGATGAAATATGCCATAGACTAGACCGTGAATCTATTTAATAGTTGGTAATGAGATAAATGAGTATAAGGGCAGAGCATACGAGACATATTGGTTTAAAAGAAGGACACTTAGTAAACAAGCCTCAGGTTGTTTTATAGAGTTAGATATTGAAGCTGAACTTAAGTTCGTTTAGACAATACCAGACTTATCTCAGTAAGTCGAGCTAATAACCATAAAGATTAATAGACCAAATAAGGTGAAGTGGTTGTGATAAATGGTGCGAATTGCTAAAATAATCTATACAAAAATAGAAGGTGTTATGTCACTATTGACCCAGTTTAATCATACACTTGTCCAGGTTCAGGTCCATGTGCCGTTGGTATTATTTCTCATAGGTATCGTTTGGGCCATTCAAATAGTCAATATGATATTAGGTTATCGGCTCAACCGTTTAGGTATTTTCCCAAGGCATTTATTCGGACTCTCTGGCGTGATATGTTGCCCACTTTTACACGGCAGTATCAATCATATATTCATGAACTCTTTTTTCTTTTTTCCCTTAGCTTTAATTGTTCTTATAAAAGGGAAGCTGGCCTTTTGGGTAGTAACCTCAAGTATCACGGTTATTTCAGGGATGTTTATTTGGCTTTTTGGTCGTAACGCCATACACGTAGGTGCTAGTGCCTTAGTGGTGGGGTACTGGTCTTATTCAGTAGCAACTGCGTATCTGACGCCCAATATGGCCAACATAGCAGGCGCTATTTTAGGTATGTTTTATTTTGGGGCAGATTTACTAGGCAGCATGCTTCCTCAAGGAAAAAATGTTTCGTTTGAGGGCCATATTGCAGGTTTTATAGCAGGCGGCATCACCGCTTATCAGTATTCAAAATTATATGCGTGGTTAGCTCCTAGCCTGGTGTGGTTACTTAAATACGCATGATGGTTAGCTATGAAATAAGTAAGCATAAGTGTGATTTTGTCTAGTTTAGCCTCGTGTGTAGCCGATTGTATTGATCAGGTAGATAGTATTAATCGAGATAAGTGTTGATAGCAATATTCAACGGAAGACGCTTTAGGTCACACCACAAAAAAATCGAGACCTATGACAGGTCACGATTTTCGTTGATTGTGTTGACGCATGTTAGTTAATTTAAAATGATTAACAGAAGCCGTTGTTAAGCTTGTGGTTGGTGCAAATCAGCAAACACCTCAGCACCTGAAGTCTCTGAAGCATTCTCATCGGATTGATCTTGGGGTATATGAGCCGCCTGGCCTTGAATGATATGTACCGGAGGGACGGGAGCATGTGATAGGGATAAAATAGGATGTGCTGGCACCTGAGGATCAAGGTCTTGCAAGTTTAACCCAGGAAGATTACCCATTGTAATTGCTGGACGAGGTGCTCTTCGGGGAGCTTTGGGCACTGCTAGTTCCTTGGTTGCTGGATATATATGAGTGGCCAACGCTTCTTGCGCGCGCAAGCTCATATTTTCAAGGGTTGTACTTCCAGTAGCACTAGATACAAGCTCTAGTACGTCGGTGGCAGTTTTAGCTACTTTTCTGACGCCTTTCTTAACGATTCTTTGTGTATACTTACTGAGTGCATCCAATCTAGAGGGTGCTTTTTGTTTATGAGTTTTTGCCATAGTTAGTTCCTTTTTGTCAATGTCACATGTTAACATTTTTGTATTGAAGTTGAATTATAAGACAATTAAACTAATGAAAAAATTAAAAAAAATTAAAATAAGCGACAGTAAATGTTAACTGATGACTATCCATAAAACAGAGCAATATCACTATGAGAATAAAGTGTCCACATTGAGAGCTTTATTTAGTTTTAAGGCCTTGCAAAAGTAACCTAGCATAGTATCACCAACACAAAAAGTTTGGTTTATACCGCAGAAGTTTAGTCTTTCCTTGAGGCTCTTTTTCTATCACTCTCAGTAAGTAGCTTTTTCCTGAGTCGGATATGTTGTGGGGTAACTTCAACCAGTTCATCATCGTTTATAAAATCTAATGCCTGCTCAAGTGTATAGTGAATAGGCGGGGTAAGAATAAGATTTTCATCCGTGCCTGCTGCTCGCACGTTGGTTAGTTGTTTGGCCTTGAGTGGATTAACTACCAAATCGTTATCCTTACTGTGTATGCCAATCAGCATGCCTTCATAGACGGCATCACCATGGCCTACAAATAACTTACCCCGAGACTGTAAACTAAAAAGAGCATAAGCAAGCGCTTTGCCTTTACCATTTGAAATCAGTACGCCATTATTTCTTTGGCCTATTTTAGTTTTGATCATAGGACCATAGTGACTAAAAAGACTATGCATAATACCAGTACCAGCAGTCAAAGTTAAAAACTGATTCCTAACCCCAATGAGCCCCCGTGTAGGGATGACAAAATCTAATCGAACACGATCAGCGGGTAGGGTGACCATTTCTTTCATTTGTCCTTTACGCAAGTTAAACAATTCAATGACAGCACCTTGGTGAGTGGCGTCAATGTCAATACTAAGGTTTTCATAGGGCTCTTGATCGTGGCCTTGGTCATCTTGTTTGATCACAACTTCCGGGCGGCTAACGGCCAATTCAAAGCCTTCTCTTCTCATATTCTCAATTAAAATAGCCAAATGAAGTTCACCTCGGCCACTCACGACATACTTTTCACTTACATCATCCATATCAACACGCAATGCTACATTGGTTTTGAGTTCTTCCTCAAGGCGGTTTCGGATGTTCCTAGAGGTAAGTTGGTTGCCATCTTGTCCAGAAAACGGAGAAGTATTTGGCATGAAGGTCATGCTAACGGTAGGCTCGTCAACACTCAATGAAGGTAACGATTCAGTATGGTCCGGATGGCATAATGTGTCAGAGATATTCAAGGGATCAATGCCTGTTATGGCGATAATGTCACCTGCATGGGCTTCTGAAATTTCTTCTCGTTTGAGTCCATGAAAACCAAGCACTTGATTGATACGCCCCTGGCGCACTTTTCCGTCTCGGTTCACAATACTCACAGGGGTATTTTTGGTAACAGATCCTCGTTGAATACGGCCTATACCCACCAAGCCAGTGTAGGTGTCGTAGTCAAGTTGTGAGATTTGCATTTGAAAGGGCCCTTGATCGTCAGAAGGAGGGGCTGGTACAGTAGATAGTATTAGATTTAACAAAGGAGCCATATCATCTTCGAGGGTGTCTGCTTGTAAACTAGATTTACCATTAATGGCTGAGGCGTAGACCACTGGGAAATCTAACTGTTCATCGGTAGCCCCCAGGCTGTCGAATAGTTCAAATGTTTGATCCATAACCCAATCAGGTCGTGCGCCCTCTCTATCAATTTTATTGATCACAACGATAGGCTTGAAACCCTTTGAAAAAGCTTTTTGGGTGACAAAACGCGTCTGCGGCATGGGGCCTTCGACGGCGTCAACCAGTAATAGTACTGAATCTACCATAGACAGTACTCGTTCTACCTCTCCTCCGAAGTCAGCATGACCTGGGGTGTCAAGAATATTAACGCGCGTGTCCTGCCAGTTTATGGCTGTATTTTTAGCCAAGATGGTGATGCCTCGCTCTTGTTCCTGAGGGTTTGAGTCCATGACCCTTACTTGGGACTGATCTTTGGTTTCAAGTGTGCCCGACTGTTTGAGTAGCTGGTCTACCAATGTTGTTTTGCCATGATCAACGTGAGCAATAATGGCGATGTTTCGTATGTTTTTGTGTGTCATGGAGCAAAGAGTCGTTTAAGAGTATTAAAGTTGCAATATTGTATCAGATGCGTTTCAATAAAGCACTTAAAAAATTTAAAAAGTTACTATTTCATAATCATTTGACCATGAAAAGTATCGGTATTCGGAATACGCATCACATCACCAATGGATAAACGCTAACAATGGATATCATGAACAAGCTTATACGAATTGATCTAAATATGGCGTAATCACCAAATATACTGATTAGATGGGTTTTAGGTGCTTGAGTCACTTTGAATGATACCAAACCTGTACAAACAGAAAATCGGAACTTGACCCATAGTTTCATAGTGATTAAACTATATTTAACAAAGTAGAAGGTGTGAAATGTACTATTTCCTACGGCACATATCACCGCTCGTAGTGGTTTGGCTGTGTCCTTATGCACATGCTTATGATATGACCAGGCACGAGCGACTACCACTCACGTTAACCAGTCCACGGCCACCGCCCCAGAAACTGCACCATGCTACCCAATCTCTAACATCAGCTCAATTGGCCCCAATGAATGACAGTGAGCTAGATAAGTCAAATCATGCCAAGGATACTAATCGTCTACCCAGCCGTCCACTCATCATCAAGTCTACTCATCCCCGCGCTGCTTACCAACATAAGCTGACCATAGTAGATAGAAAACAAACGCGTCATCAACTTATGCGGATGCCCAGCATCGTGGAAACATTTTCGCCTTCAACCTGGTTAGCTGCCACCATCACCGAATGTTTGGTCAATAGTAGGGGTGATAACTCAATGTTGAACAGTGGTTTATCACCCAATTTAGCTCGCAATTGGTACTGGTCATCAGATATGAAATCACTGTACATCCAATTGATGGAAGGCGTGAGGTGGTCTGATGGTGAACCATTTACAGCAGATGATATACTGTTTACCTTTAATCTATTTAGGTTTGACCCGCGCCAGATGCAAACTTGGCTGGATAGTGGCATCACAGATAGCTATTTAGAAAAAGTTGACCAATATCAAGTAGCATGGCGTTTTGCTAAGCCTCAAAGCCATCAAGCAAGTCAAGCACTCAAATATGGTGTATTTTGTCCTATGCCCAAACATATACTAAGCACGTGGTTGGCTGAACAGCCTGACAGGTTGGCGGCTGAGCAAGCGTTAAAGCAACTACATTGGCAAGAACAAGTGCCGTATGTAGGCATTGGGCCATGGATACTGGATGCCGTAGATCATGACCAAACCTTGATGCTGAAACGCAACCCTTATTATTGGAAGGTAGATGCAGAGGGTAGGCAGTTACCTTATTTCGACCGGGTAATTTATAGTATTAGCGATGATCCAGTCAAAATGGTCATCAAGGGAAGGGCAGATGTCACCCGGTTTGATCAGTACAAGGATTATGCCCAAGTTATCACTCAACTATGGCAACCCAAGCCAACCATTCAGGCCCAGTTTTTTGATATTTTCGATAAAGGATATGCTTTACAGTTTTTAATGAACGAGGTTTCTCCGTCATCAACATTATCTAAGTCCATGCTTAAAGAACGCGGATTTAGGCAAGCACTTGCGTATGGTTTAGGAGAGACGACTAAAACAAAACAGACTCGCACATCAGTATGGCAACCCTGGCCTGGAGGTTTAACAGAAGCATCAAAGTATTATCAGCCGCAGACGTCAATCTTTTATACCTACCAACCTCAGAAGTTGTTTAAGTACCTTGAAGCGTTAGGATTTTCAAAAAATGATGATGGAAGGTGGTATCTATCCGATAACAGTAATCATGATTATGGTCAAATGTTAAAGTGGCGCTTGGGTTACAATGCCAGTGATGATAATGCAGTACAGCTAGCGAACGGTGTGGTCACAAGGCTCAATGATCTCGGGTTGGAAGTATTGGCTGTAGCGGCATCGTCCGAAGAAGATCTACAAAACCAAATATCATCATATGATTGGGTGATTAAGTCAAGCAGTCAAGATGAGCATTGGTTAGGAGGTGATCCAAGTCGAGGTCTGTTAACTATTGACCATCACCAAGGGCATAAGCAATCAACAATAACAGATGACGATAGAAAGCTTTTGAATATAAAAATACAGATGTTGCAAGCCACCGATGCCTTGAAAGTCAAGAAGCTTAGCCATCAGTACAACCGGCTTGAAACGGAGCAAGCTTATCGATTAGGTCTAGGCGTCATGCAAACGGGATGGATCAGTAGCTCAACATTAAGACCATCATTTAGGCTGGAAGACGGATGGCGAGGTGTTGATTTAATCACATTATCATCATGGCCATAAATAACCTTTGTGGTCTGGCATCACTCGAGTGAGCAACACTTATACCAATCCAGGACGTACCCTCATCACGCTACACCATTCACCTGTGACCATGACAAGGAATGGTACAAGCCGAAGCCGTACTTGTATTTGCTTCCGTGAACCTTATACAATCACCTCGCAAATGCATAGAAGCTAGAATATTTTATGATCAGCGCCTTAGGGATAACGCTTATCAAGCTACTATTCCCATAGCTTTAACCGCCTCCCACCGACTAAACAGGCGTCTATCCGTGTCATATGATACAGGGGATATTAGTTGGGGTGTCCCCACAATGATGATTTACACCACTGCTTGCATAGTAGGCACAAGTTTAGGAAGTTGGCAGTCGATATCACAGGGAAAATCAAGACTTGCTCACAAAGGAATGATCCATGTAGCAAAGGTTCTAGCATCACCTATCATTAAACTACTACAATCACCTTAGGTCATTGATCAGGCCAGGTTGTTTCATCAGAAAAGTCTGGGTTGCAGGACGTATAGGTGACGTATTCCAGGGTAAAAATTATAGTATAATAGATGACGATGTTTTATACAGTCAGAACATGGATTGTATTAATCATAAGACGATCTTACGATCGTAAGATTTAAGCTTTCCCAAATAGGGATCAATTATTTTCACGAGGCGTCTCGAGCCAGTGGGAACCTGTCATATGCAAAAAACAAGGCTTCTTAGCTATGGATGCTTCTCTGTACTATTTAGGTGAATTTTTACGAGTACCATCCGCTTCAAGTTTAGACGCATCATCAATAAAATCAATTATGAACTTGTGAGGGTCATCAATACCTGCTTCCGAAAAAATCGTTTTTATTTGGTCATCGGTGAGTGAGAAGACCAATTCGCTAAGCTTTTGATCATGTCGACGATATCTACCGGTTGTTTCAATACTATCTTTGAGCCCATGTTTATTATAACTTTCAAGTTTTCTTAATTCTCGGGATTGTTTTAAAGGTTTTCTTGTCATGATTATCTCCTTGTTATCACAATAATTATAGTTCATAATCAGAAATTATATATGTTATATCTAATCTTGAGTCACATTTGATGCATATAGCTAATTGTAATCTAGGTTCAATAGACCTCAGCCTTTGTATCATCAGATAAGCATCAACCCCGCCTGACACCAGCCCCTAATATATAATTTAATAAGCCGTAAAAAATAATACATAGATACTTTATCAAGATGTGTAAGATTACAGCTTAGTTATGGTTGTAAACAAGAGAGGTAGTTTGTAAAATGTGTGTTAAGAATTTTAGGGAATAGTGTGTGCTAGCATCTTTAGCAATTGTTGGGATACTGATAAGCGGGCTTATAGGGCGTGATCAGATGCTCAAAAAAGATAACGAACCACTTAGGGTATCTTCAATACAAACAAGCGCTAACAAGAAAGATTACCATACTAAGAGTGAACATAAGCGCTACCGAATATTGGTTCTTGATGGCGGCGGAATCAAAGGACTGATGCAACTAGAGTTATTGCGATATCTAGAGTTAAAAAACCAAAAACCTATCGCCGAGCAATTTGATGGATTTATTTGCTCATCTGTGGGTTGTGCATTAAGTGGTATGTTACTAACTACTCATCATCATCAATACCCAACTATTGATGAAATTGCTCGTATGATGACTACAAAATCAGTACTTAAACAGATATTTAATCAAAGTCGATTTAGAATGCTAGCCACAATGAATGGTTTCTTTGGCCCAAAATATTCTGGGCGTAGTAAGGCACACTTTTTACGCGAATATTTTGATCAACTAAGATATAATCAATTGGCTAAGCCACTAATGATGATCAGTTGGTCTCCTGAGTTGGTAGAGCCGGTGCTACTAACCAACTGGACACAGCACGGTTACGAGCATTGGCCTGTCTGGATGATTATTCAGGGTGTCACGTCCCCGCCTGTGTTTTTTCCGCCTACCCACATCATTGATCATAATTTAAAGGGCTACACCTACGAACTTGATCTTAATGATGGGGGCTTGTTTTTAAATAATCCTATTCTACCGACGATTATTGAAATCATGGTCAATGAGTTTTCAGGTCAAAAACCTGTTTTAATCGTAAATATAGGTACAGGTATTGCTAAAGATCCATATACCTATAATAAAATAAAAAACTGGGGTGGGTACCATTGGTTATCGCCGCTTATGAATAGTATGGGTACATTAGCAGGCATCATGGCTGTGGATCAAATCAAAAGCTTTGTCAAAGATCGTAAGAAATATGAACGTTTATACCTGTTTAACACAGAAATGACCGCATCAGAGATCAAATTAGATAATATCACCCAACGGAATGTAAATAATTTAGAGCAAAGGGGCCGAGACCTAGTCCTGGATAATCTTGAAGCATTGGATCAGTTAGCTAAAGAACTCCTAGAGTAAAGAGACCATGTGATCTCATGTCTAAAATAGTCTAGTATCGTATACATGTAAGCAGTCTTCAATAAATAGTATACGTGTTTATCAATAATAATTACCTAATCGATAACAACCAGGGATACGTTGGGTATATAGTCTATCTCTTGGCATTAGCCGGGTTCAAGGTTCTCGAGTAAGATCTGGTGGTCTCTAAATAAAAAATATCAGGCATTGTGGATGTGTAAATGAAACATATGAGTTGAGTGAAAAAAGAAAATAGAATATGGAGATATTCTAGATCACATCTTTGCCTAGATTTAGAAAAATTAGGGCCTGTGTGACGTTTGTATAGTTACGGAATAACCGTCAGAAGACTTGTATAAACTATGGTCTAACCATGACCTAGCTATCTGCTGCCACTCAGGTCTCCAATTGCCTTCATCTAGTTGTAAATTTAATTTATTTTCGATTTCTTGCATTAAATTTTGATATTTGGTGGACCAAAAATCCTCTGAAGCATGTGTATTGGACTGCATTGCTTGTTCAATATTGGCTTGCATGCACTCCAATTGATGTTAGATTGTTCGACTGCCTGGGAATTGGTGGTATTTCAAACGATCCAATTGCCTAGTAGTCGATTTGAAGCTGTTCGGTATGAATGATGCCGACGGTTGATAGTATCAGCGAACGGCTTTAGATGTCAATAACATGATAAAATAGTTTCGGACATACGACTGTTGTATACAGTGCTAATAAGTGAGGAACAATATTATAATAATTACCTTACACACCAAGAAAACCGCTAGCCTATCGCATCTAGCTCATTAGGTAAGTTTGTTACTACTATTTAAATAGTGGGTTTAAGAGGGTGTAACGCTTCTAAGTAAAATAAAATCAATGATGATTGTAAGATACCACAGAAGCTTGGTATAGCTAAATTAAAAGCCTGATTAGCATTCTTAGCCCATAACTGATAGCAGAGAAGAGAACAACACTAAGGATATAGGTGCCTATCATCCAAAGGATTTGGCGTTTAAACGAGGGTTTATAGTGATGAGGCATATGGCTAATACTCTATTAATGTGGTTACTTTGCCACGGAACACCCAGTGAGCTGCTATGGTGTAAATAAATAGTAGCGGTAGCATAAGTACACAGCCTGACAGAACAAGCCTAAGGCTTGTAAGACTTGATGCACTGTTAGTTAGGGTAACCGAGTGTGGTATGATGTAGGGATATACCGTATTGATAACACCTGCAGTGCTAGAAAAAAATAGTAAAACGGTACAGACAAATGGGCCTCGTTCGAATTTATATGCCAAACTCAAAATCAGTAAAATGATAAAGAGAAGCACGCTACTAGCAAGCAAAGTCGTGTTAAACAAAGTCTCAAACGCATACCATCTACCATAATGCGTGGTTGACAAATAAGGAACCCATAAGCAATACAAGGCTAGAAAAAAAAGGGTGATAAAAGTCAGATTTTTAGCATAACGGAAAGCATATGATTGAATCACCCCCTCAGTTTTTAAAATGATCCATGCACTTCCTAATAATGCATAGCCACTGGCTAATCCAAAGCCAGTCATCAGTGAAAAAGGCGTGAGCCAAGCAGTCAGAGGAATTTGTTGGTAGCTGGGTGCTATCTGACCAAAGCCTGTAACATAGGTGCCTAGAATCATGCCTTGACAAATAGCGGCTGCGAACGAGGCAAGAGAAAACACAATATCCCAGTAGGCCCCTTGGTAGCTTGATTTAGCTCGAAACTCAATGGCAGCACCTCTGAGTAATAGCGATAACACCATAAGTATCATCGGTATATAAATAGTGGGCAGTAATGCTGAAAAAGCAACAGGAAAGGCGCCATAGAGTAACGCACCACCCAGCACCAGCCATGTTTGATTACCATCCCAGATTGGCATAATACTGGATAAAAGAATGGCTCTATCTGATTTTTTTGGGAATAGGGGAAAAAGAATACCTATGCCCAAGTCAAATCCATCGAGTACCACGTACATAAAAACAGCCAGGGCTATGATGGCAGCTGCAGCATGGGGAAGTAGAAAATCGGGTGTCATGAGGTATTAATCCTTAGGGTTAGTAGGGTCGTTATGATGTTGTTTAGATATGCCTTTATGGGGTGATAGATACGTGAATGATGGTGGTGTAAGTGTTTGGTTGAAAGGGCCTTTAGCAATAATACTAAGCGCAAATTTAAAGTAAAAATATCCAAAAATAATACCATATACCACGATTAAAATCAGTAATGTAGTCAGTACTTGGTCAGACGGGACAGCAGAGATGGCATCTTTAGTTTTCAAAAGACCATAAATAAGCCATGGTTGTCTGCCCATTTCAGCAGTCATCCAGCCCATTTCAAGGGCAATAAGGCCAAGAGGGGAGCACAACATAGTCATGATTAAATACCAGGTTTGTTCTAAGTGTTTACCCATTAATCTCATGGCAAGACCCAAATAGCTCACCAAGGCTATCACAAGACCGGCTCCAACCATGATTCTAAATGACCAGAAAACAGCAAATACCCATGGCCTTTCAGTAGCTGGGACACTGTCAAGACCCGTCATATAAGCATCACCTGAGCCTTTTACAAGATACGAGGCTAGCTTGGGAATACCTATGGCATAGTGGTTTTGTTCAGCTTTTTGATCAGGCCACGCAAACAGCAAGGTTGGCTGAGCTGGGCCACTTTTCCAAATGCCCTCAATGGCGGCTATTTTGACAGGTTGATAACCATCCATCACCGCGCCTACATGATGGCCTACGAATATTTGTATGGGCATGATCAGCAGCACGGCCATCCAAGCCATGTTGAATTGAGTTCTTGCAAACATTTGATGACGTTTTTGAAACATATAATAAGCCGAAATACCCATGATAAGTAAAGCTGCTGATAGATAACAAGACAGTAACATATGTAAAAATCGTGAGATAAAAGAGGGATTGAATACCACGCCCCAAAAATTCTGGGTTTCATACTGACCTTTTGCGTTAATAAAATAATCGGTAGGTGTTTGCATCCATGAATTGGCACTCATGATCCAAAACGATGACAAGGTGGTGCCCAGCATGACCATACAGGTTGAAAAAAAATGCCAGTATCGATGAACTCGATTCCAACCAAATAGCATGATGCCCAAAAAACCAGATTCTACGAAGAAGGCACTCAACACTTCGTAGGTAAATAGAACTCCTAGGAGTGGGCCTGCTTGATAAGAAAAACCACCCCAGTTAGTACCAAACTGAAATTCCATCACGATGCCTGATATGACGCCCATGCCAAAAGTAAGCGCAAATAGTTTACACCAGAACTGGCAAGCTTGCCGATAAGGCTCGTGCCCTGTGACAAGATATCGGCATTCAAGTATGACCAAAAACGTAATCAAACCAATACTAATAGAGGGATAAATAATATGAGCCGTCATGGTAAAGGCAAATTGTATGCGCGCTAGAATTTCAGTATTCAAAATAAAAATAGATAAAAAATTATAGGCAGATATTATCATATCCAGAACTGATTGTACTACAGGGCCATAGGATAAAAATAGCATGAACTATTGAAACAGCGTTCTGATCACAGGTTTTGTGATTTTGATACACCATTGAACTTGGTAAGTCAGCTGGCGGCGATGATTCAAAAATCTAAGTATGTGACCGCTGCTAGAGATGGGAGGGGGCTAGGGAGTAGCACAGTCATGAAACATAATCAAAAAGCACAACTATACAACTGAACCTGTATGATTTAAAAGATATAATATAAATAGTTGAAATATATAGTAAAATAGTTTAATATTGCATTTTTTAAAATTATAAATTAAATATGACTATCCATTCACTTTTTCAAAGCATAAATCAATACACCGAAATGGGCAAACAGCGATTGACCAATGCATATGAGTCTTCTCGTTTTAGATTGAGCCAGGTCGGATCAGCCATCAGTCAAGCTGGGCATTATGCTTGGGAACTTGCACAACTGGGTTATGTTTGTGCGCAACATCCCAAAGAGGTTGCAGTATGCTGCCGGGGTGCTATGGTTGTGCTCAAGAAATCACGTGTGGTATGTCAGCGATTAGGTTATGGGAGCCTTACACAGGCAGGAATGGATCTGATACGTCTCACGGACGATCTTAGGTCTATGGGCAGCGCGGTAGACAAAATGGTTCATGATCTTGACACTGCATTTGGAGTAGGTTGGCGTGCGATGGCGGTGGCTCAGGCACTAGAACAGATTTTTGAATTAGAATTTCAGAGCCTTACCGGTCACCAGAGAGATCTGATAACCAGGTTTCTTGGTAACTGGGATAGATCCATGCAAATATGGACAGGGGCTCAAAGGATTCAATTTAAGTTGCTCACAATGTATATGTTAAGATCGTTCATTCAAAGTTATCCCATTGATTCACATATACTCATATTAAGATATTTCCCTGTTGGTCTAATAAAACGTGATTTAATCAACCATATTCCCACTATATTTAGATTTGGCGGTCATGCTCTAGTAGATGAACCACCTCTTGATGCATATCGTGACTCCATAGGCGCCATGATACGTCCGATATTACAAGACCCTGAGGCACTGGCTGAAGCTATCCATTGGATAGCAAAATCACCGACATGGGCCACTGTTATTGAACAGTTGACCCCGATATTAAGAGATATTGAACATCAATATAGATCAAGTACCAGCCGTGTATTTAAATCGTTACCCCTCGAAACTATTGGCAATAAGATCATGCATCTAACTGACCAATATTGCCATAGACATCAACCCTTAATGAATTATTTATGGCAACACTACACAGGAGGTACATGGTCAGATGCCTTGGATAATCCTGACAGTATACTCAGTCAAATCCTTAGTTATCCTGCCAGTCAAGAGACGATTCAATACCTAACCAGCCTTTTAACAGTCAATGAATCTATTACAGCTCAGGCTGTATTCTACTCATTTAAAAGGGCTGTGTGTGAGCTTTTAACACATGATGGTCTCAATCGGATTATTAGCTACAGGGTTGAAGCTCAAATTGATGCAAAATTAAGGCCGCAGGCAGAGAGTACATCTATCATAACAGCGATTTTACAATCAACAAGTACAGCGCACAGACGTTATCTTTGTGCCCAGGGTGATTGGACAAGTTTAACGGCTAAACAATTAGGTAACATCAAAAATGCTTCAAGTTCGCTACTGGATGCCATAGATCACAGAGGTATGCATGAATCCAGGCCACACAAACAAAGTCTGTTCTTTAACGGGTCGGCTATTGACCTTGTTAGTTTACCGTTGGCGATTGAGGATCAATTGGTATTGAACTGTGTCGCTAAAAATTTATCGTTGTTTAGTAGCTCACAATACAGAAATCAATCGGTCTCATCAACGCCTACAATAGAAGAAATAGATTAATGATAGGGAATGAAGTCTACTCATTAAGCCTGACCCAGATTTTAATAAAATAGATGATTGTTGATAGGACTTAGAGGCTTTATCCGTTCCAATATCCTGTGAAAATAACATCCATAGGGTGGGTATACCAACTTTGGTATCTACCCAGGGCGTGATGGCGTCTGAAACCTTAACTGACAGTCGAAAAGATGCAGTGTTAAGGTTAATGTCAATGGCACATGATGTGTTGCATAATATCGATAGGAGAAGTTTTAGGGAGAGTTTTAAGGCACTAACTAGATATTGGATGGCGTCAGAATTGTATACAATCTATAGTCGATCTCGTTTACCTGAATTATTAGCGATGTTTCACCCAAGTTTTGTACTGGCTGCACCCAATGATGCAGTGGCACTAGGCGTTCATCGTGATCGCTTATCGAGTAGTATTCGCCCTATACTAGAAGATATCGATGGCTTGTTTGAATTTATTCATTACATAGTCACCTCACTTTTCAGAAATATTGAGGCTACAATATCTTCCGTACGATATTATCGGTGAAGTACACAGAGAAGCGAGAAGTGATCTGTTAAGAAGAAGGTTTGAACCTTTAGCAAGACTAGACACATTTGCCCGACATCTAGATGTTGAACGAAGTTTAGAAAACTTACATAACCCGATGCATAGAATGTGGTTGGCATTTTTTAGAGCTAGTTTGTCAGAAGCATGGCATGACCCAGAAAGTCTACTGAGTCAGGTCGTAAAGCATCACAGATATCAAACGGCGCTAAAATATACCCTCATAACCATAAATCAAAGATTAGATAGTATGCCAGTCATATCTCAAAGAGCTGCTTTCATTTTGATTAATTTAAGTTGTAGATTGTCAAGCCGGGATAACTTAAATCAAGTTACGGGTTTGAATGAACAGATATCAGAATTCAATTACAACCAGCAGTCACCAAGGCATTTAAATGCCAGAGATCAGGTTTTAGACTTAAATCCTAGACGCGCAACATTTCTTATTTATCATAAAAATCGGTGGAGCTTAACCGCTAAGCAATTAAGTACTGTAAAAGATGCACCTATCTGCTTGCTGGATGCCATAGGTCATAGAGGTGTGCATGAATCCAGGCCTCACAAACAAAGTCTGTTCTTTAACGGGTCAGCTATTGACCTAGTTAGCTTACCGTTAACGATCAATGATCAGTTGACATTGAATGGTGTCGCTAAGGATTTATCATTATTCAGTGCCCCTGATGAAACGAATCACCCCACCTCATCACCCCACAAGACAGTAAGGCAGGGGAGTGGGATGTTCGATATTAAGGGAACACAGTGGATAAAAAAGACATGTCTGCTGACGAGTTGATATCGTTCGTAACCGCGCCAAAATTCACATGCAAAGCTCAAAAAATGAATATACACTATCTAAATTGAGCATGCTAAGAGTTCGGATGGCTTATTACTTCAGTGAAATAGTCATAGGGTCAAAGCATATAATGATATCAAGCTATCGATGATTCAGTAGGGTGATCAGGTAGCATCCTTCTTAACTTTGAGTTGCTCGATTTTTATGTCAGGGGCATCAATAGTGATAGTACTAAAGGGAAAATCTGCTTGCTCTGCGTGAACTATTTTGATGATCCTTAAAAGAAGTTCATGATACTCCTGGGAACGTTGTTCCCAGGATACAACCTTTAACCAAAACCGTGCCGTGATATCTAAAGATGATGCGCCCATACCACTCATGGTGACATAAAGTCCCATTCTTTTATCAATACTGACATGTTTTTCAATATAGGATTTTACTTTTTTACAAATGGTCCTGATATGAGCATGATCCTGGTAGCGAACTGAAAAGATGATTTCAGTCCCTATATGCGACCGTCTTGAAATATTATGAAGTCCCATAGTTGTAAAGTTTTGGTTAGGTACGTAGATAACTCGCCTGTCTCTTCTCACAAGCTTGGTTTGTTGCCATCCAATATGTTCCACAGTACCGTTGATATTGATTGAACCATTGTGAGTGTCAATTCGTTCTCCCACCACAAATGGCTGCTGGAACTTTATTTGAAGTCCCCCTAACACGTTAGCTAAAATATCTCGAGATGCAAGCCCTATCGCAAGGGAGCCAAAAGTTCCAGTGGTGAGAATAGCTGTTAAAATAGAATTCAGCCCAAGTGCGTGAGATACAATAGCTATAACGATAATGCTGGCTACAATACGAGTAACCATTGCACATAACAACATAAGACGTTTCCATTCAGGCTCTTGTCGGTTGATCAAATAAATAGGATGACTGGATAGATATATAAAATTCCGCTCAAGATAAAAAAATAGGGTTACAATCCACATAACCTCAATGATCTTGGTGGATACAAAATGGCTAGATGAACCTATAGATGGGAAAAATTCAAGCAAAACAGCATCTGTAAATCTAGTTAAATGGGCCGTTTGCAGCCATATAGTCCAAGCAATCAGCGCCAGTGGATACTTCATCTTAAATAAGTAATCATGAGAGGCTATCCAGTTAACCCGCTTGGCAATATAAGATGTGGTCAGTAAAAAAACAGTCAACCCAAACAATATGAGTCCAGATGTCACAGCAAAAAATTCATTCAATTCAGTATGTGATGCCATAAGTGATGATATATATCAGTGAATATTTGCATATAGTATTAATATCAACAAATTACATCACAAATGTACAAAATTAGACCAACAATGATGTAAGGTTGTGATATAATGTGAGTTGTGACTTCTACGGGGAGGGACCCACCTTGGTTATTGCGCTTTATTGCAGTCAAACACGATTAAAAAAACACTTCAAGACTTTGGTGCCTGGAGAAGTAAGTATGTATGTGTGCGGGCCCACGGTTTACAGTGAACCTCACATAGGTAATGCACGCTCTTGTGTGGTATTTGATACATTATATCGGGTGCTCAAGTTAACGCATGAGAAAGTTAAGTATTGCCGAAACATCACGGATGTCGATGATAAAATCAACCAAGCAGCCATGGCTCAAGGAGTGCCCATTCATGTGATAGCCGAGCAGTATGAGAAAATCTATCTTGAAGACTGTGAATCTCTAGGGTGCCTAAGGCCTACTATTGAGCCAAAAGCAACTCAGCATATCAAAGAAATGATTGATATTATAAAAAGTTTAATCATTAAAGGGCACGCTTACACATCAGAAGGGCATGTGTTATTTTCAGTGCCGAGTTATCAAGATTACGGCCAATTATCTAAACGAACAACAGATGCTAGAAAAGCAGGTGCTCGTGTAGCACCATCTAATTATAAGCAAGATCCCAATGATTTTATTCTCTGGAAGCCCTCCAATCCACACGAACCTGGCTGGGATAGCCCTTGGGGCTATGGTCGACCTGGCTGGCATATTGAGTGTACAGCTATGATTGAAAAACACCTTGGATTACCTATTGATATTCACGGTGGTGGTAGTGATTTAATGTTTCCGCATCATGAAAATGAGTGTGCACAAGGGGTATGCCACTCAGGACAAGCATCATATGCTCAATACTGGGTACACAATGGTATGGTACATATGGGAGAAGACAAAATGTCTAAGTCGCTGGGGAATATTCTTACAGTACGACAACTACTTAAACAATGGCCTGGAGAAGTACTTCGTCTGGCCATGTTGCAAACACACTACAGACAGCCCTTGGCTTGGACTGAAAACTTGCTCACAGTATCCCGTCAAATCATGGATAAAGCCTACCGAGCCTTAGATCACTTAACGCCTACAAAGGTTAAAGTTCCTCAAGTCAAGTGGACAGATTTACCTCCAGAGATATCTCAAGCGCTTGAAGATGACCTTAATACACCACTGGCACTTAGTCATTGGCAACGCCTCATAAAAGAATCTTTGGCATGCGACCCCAATAGCCCACAAGCACCAGTATACAAACAAGCATTGCTGGCCAGTCAGCAGGCGCTTGGGTTGGGTCAGGTAGCCTGTGATCAATGGTTCGGTCACGTGGATGCAAAACGTGCAAAAGATATTGAATCACTCATTCAACAGCGAGCTATAGCAAGGGCTGCAAAAGATTTTACACGAGCTGACGATATACGAGATCAGTTATCTCAAGAAGGTATTGTGCTTGAAGATCATCATGGCGTTACTACGTGGCGACTGCTACGCACATCCAAGTGAGTCTATCTTTATACAATTTTTTCAATCAGATACATCAGATGATAGTCATGGCTAACCAGAAAAAGCTGTCTGCGGTACCAGTGGTTGTCCATCAAAAGTACTCATATCAATTTTAGATACATTTCTCACCAAATAACCTCGGTATTATATTCGTAATCACTGTAGGGGTAGACAGTCTTATTAATTTTTGGATGCGTAATGGCTTTAATAAATCAAGACTAAGCGTATTTTATGGACACCTGGATTCAGGACTGGGTATATTTTGATGGTCAGCTGGTTCTAGCCTACCGTCAGTAGCTTTATCAGATTTAGGGTGTGGTCCATGAGGCTTGAGAGGAGGAGAGAAAACATCATTATAGGGTGATGGTGCTAGCTTAGTTGTAGATATCGTTAATCTATAGAGTCTAGATGGCAGTCGAACAATCATTAAAACCAACGCGCTAATTGAACGATAGCTGGTGAGTATCAGCATTCGTGCGATATCAAAGATTAATCTAAGTATCTTTTTAAACAGGCAACCCAGTCAGTTAGATGTTGATGCTGAGATTGAAGGGCTGACCCGTCTCTTAATGATTCAGGTACTAACTCCAAATAGCCGCGGACCATCTGAATGGATTCACTAACCTGGTCACAGATAGTGTAATTCCATGTATTGTAGGTGTCAAGAGACCTACAGGTATTGTCGGTATTGATGCCACCAAACTGAGGAATAACAGGGACTAGTGGTATGCAATGGTCCTGTGAACACCAAAAAGATTTGGGATATTTAACTTTGAAATGAAAATTGGGCATAGTAATTGAGTCGTGCACGCTTGCGATAGGTTGAGTGTACTATGATATACAACTCTGGAAGAAGAATATTGTATCTAGAAGAACTGGTTATCACAGCGATTTAGAATGTTCTGAGGGTGGCAAGTTGAGGAGGTCTTTCATGGGATTGATGGCTGACGGTTTCGGGGATTGGCGCGGGAGCTGATTGGGAGGCTTCAGGCCTTAAATCATGGCTTGCCGCACTACCTTTAGAGGGACGAGCCGGAGAAGGTGGTGCACTACCAAAAAATAAGTTTCGGAGCATGGTCATACAGGTTTTGAATAAAGCATGGGTCAGAAGTCCTAAAGCCACTGCGCATGTTAGTAGTTCTTGTCTCAAATACTTAAGAAAGCGAGCCGTTTGGGTGAGGAGCTCTCGTAAAAGAAGGACAGGGGTTGTCACGATTTTGTATATACCCCGTAAAGGAAAGCCCAGTATGGGATGACGCCATAATAGTTTACCCAAATTTTGAGGAAGAGCAGTGCTGATTTGAATGATACCCAACACAATCCTAAATGGTTTGGGCATGCGCGACACGATGCGTTGAAAACTATTCGAAATGACGAGGGATATAAGCCTGATTATGAGCAAAACAAGACGGTCTATTAAACTTGGATGATTCGGCTTGCTTGGTGATGTTGACGCAGATACTGAGGGGTGTATCGGTTTGGAGGATTGTGACCTTCGACGACCTAATCCTAAGAATTGGGCAGCGCTGTCATCGGTCCGATGGGCATGCCGACTGGGTGCTACTTGAGAACCGGTAGCAGACCTATTCGATGAAGCTGACGGTAAGCTGGAAGCGCTTTGTGTGGTAGGCCTAGCTCCTGATGATAAAGCTAGAGGTGTGCGTGCTATCTCGGCGAGTGTGTTGGGTATGTCGATGGCCTCAGTTTCTTGGGTCATGGTCGTGATCAGGTCAACCAAGCCATCCACAAGTTGATCGTGTGTGAGGGTGCCGGGCACCTCAATGGGAGTGGGAGCTTCGGCAGTACTGTTAAATATGACCCTGTGAGCTGTAATATGGTAACCCTGAGCATCGCTACTGAGCGATAATGATGCCCAAAGACCGGCGTTAGTAATAAGTGTATAGGTGGGGTCATGCTCTTGGGGTCGATAACCTACTGGGAAGGTTGTGATGATGCCGACCCGCATATTGCCATGAATAATGGGTGTGAAGGTGTTTTCAATGGTTCGTGTGATACCTAATGCTTCAATATCGGATGTGATTTTGATGTGAGAAAGTGATTCTGCAATCGTTGAGTTGGTAAAAAGATGAGAAACCAATGCAATCAAGTAAGGTTGGGTGAGTCTGATCGGAAGCCTGGAACCGGTAGCCGGGATACATCTGTCAATCAGACTTCGAAGGTTCTGGGTAACGCTGTTGTGTGTGTGTATAAGTTGGTTAGCATCGATGGACGGGTTAGACGCAGAGATAATTAAGTGTTGATGTGATTGATGCCATTCATAAAATTGTTGGAACTTTTCAGGATCTCTTGCACGAAATAGATGAGTCACTGGATCCCTCGTGTGTAGTTGCTCATTCATTAGCCGAGATAGATTCTCAAATTGATTGTGTCCAACAAGTGCTCGCGTTTCATCAGGATATGCTGTAGCATCAAAGCATTCAAAGACAAATCTACTTGTACCATCATGTGTACGTGAAAGTAACCAATGCACGACATGAGTCAAACTGTCAGCTCGATCTAGTAACTGGGTGATATGCTCAGCTGAATAGTCTACCCTTAACTGATACTGATTGGTATTATCCGCTAACACAAGAGGTGCAGTTACAGAGGTCGAGGATTGTTGGGTATGATCCCTTAGGTCCCTAAAAGCACGACTTTGGCTTAAAATAAATCTAGTATCTTGTTGGGTTATGTTACTCATGGTTTGTGTCGAAAGATAGGATCCAAGCCCGGTAAATATGGTGCTAGAGTTAATCATAAACCGTCCATTAGGTGTGCCATAGGCTAATAAAAACTCATCAGGATGAGCGTGGTCCTTTAGAATGGTAAACCTTTCTATGAAATGTTGAATTAATTCGTTGGTTTCTTCATTTGAAAAGGCTCTAGATAGGCCAAACCGGGGTTCAGAGGTGATGTACTCAATCACAGCACGCTCTTGATCGCTGTCGTTAGCACTCGCTTGATTAACCGCCTGGGTGATACCCGTTTGTAGATTTTGGGTGTTTTCAATAACCCTACCAAAATCTACGGGGTTTGGCATTATGCGGAGTGCTTGAGCATGTAGTTGTATTTCTGCCAGTAAAAACTGAAAGGCGAGGCGTCGTTGTTCAGCACTTAAGGTCCCATTATCGAGTACCGCTTGGGATACACTAATGGTCATCTCCATGATAGGCATAATGGTTTGAATGTATTCTGGTATGGACAAGGGATAATCAATATGCAGATGGTCTCTAAAAAACTGAGCATCAAGCCTTCTACCTCTCACATTCGTGGCAGCAATAGAATCATAGGTGTCAGGCACTGTTGAGAAGTCAATACTTCTTCCTTGTAACCTTTGCATGGCTTGATTCAAGTCCTCACTCATGCGTTGTACAAAAGTATCCGTGAGCTCATGCTCTGTATTCATGGTAATGGTTCGATCTTGTCTTATATCATAGTGGTTATTGCCAGGAGTATGCTGCCTAGCGATCACTGAGTCTACAACGGCATTAATCAATTGGTCAGCTAATTTTTGTACAGGTTTTAAATTTTTGTTAAGGTGATTTCTGAAACATCTAACCCCATCACCATTTGGCCTTGCTAAATTAAACAAGTGAGGTCCAAAAAAAAGTATAGGGTCTGGGAGATCTGGACTCAGTAGAATGCTGTTACAATCCGTACTATTAGCAATATAACTTTGGATACTGGGTTGGGTGAGACCAAAATCATGCTGGCTATTCTGGAGTATCAGGGTCCATTGGTCAAGTGATGCTAATTGTTGGTTAAGTTGGGCTCTACTGCTGCTGTGGCTAGGACCTTGTGGCAACATGTTTAGTATAAGTCTAAGCTTGGTGGTAAGATCCCTGATTTCTCCACCAATACGGGCACGCCACGTATTCATGGCTGTTTGAGCACGACAAGTGTTATCGATAGACACCCCGTATTGTTGTCGGATCACGGGCATCAGAATAATAAAAGTATTATTGTGGAATACAATGTTACTTGGTAATTCGATTGAGTGATATGTGGTTACCAATGGATAAGTCCTTCTTATTGTTAGTCCAAACTAGCAAAACATCACATTGATTACAAGATAGTTGCTTGGGGTCTTTTGTATCGTTATGATTAAATATTATATTTAAGTATCGGGTCACAGCTTTAAGCGTGCTGCAAGGGGGGGGGGCTCACGGTAAAGGCCGTCAGCTCGTTATTAAACCACCATAAATCCTAGAAACCTGAAGGGTCATCACCTTGATCCTGATAACGATGGCTGGCTTGTGTGATACGGTATTGAGGAAATAATAGGACGGTGATCTGTCTTAAATCTAGGTCAATCAAGGCCCTGTTGTTAGCATTCATAAATAGCGCTAGAGACAACTGGCTGGATTTTCTGGTGAAGGAAAGCACCATGGCATATGCCTTAAATAACCATCAATACCATGAGAATCGCAATACAAAAACCAAGCCGACCAGCATCTTATCAAGATGTCACGAGTAAAAAATCTCTTTCCCTGGATGAATGACCATAAGATTAAACTAGATGTTATCAAAGTGTCAATTTAGCTAATGGTGCATGGCGATACTGATTCCAATAGACTGCGAATACTTGTAAATAAGCATAATTCAACTACTGAGGAGCCTTCATAAGCGGGTAAAAGGGGCACAAGAGGGCGTGTCGCAGGATACTCGTGAGCATCAACATGATCTGAATTTTCTTGGTGATGTTCATGCGAATAACCATGAGGCGGTACTGCAGGGGTATTGCTATGAGATGATATGGAAGGTGGATAATTGTAGTCAGGCTATTGCTTATAATGATAATATAACTTTGTCGAATATGCATGAAAGTTTAATGGTTTCAATAGTGTTTTGAAACAGTTTTTTTGGAAAAAGCTTGTTCGGTTGCGTTGAGATCTGCAATATACTTGGCCATTTCAGGTGCATAGTAGCTTAAAATACCGTGGGCACCAGCACGTTTGCAGCTGAGCAAGCTTTCGTAAAAAAGTGGGGCAGCATCCGCGGCTGTTTGCTGTGCATAGTGTTTTAGCATGGCGTATTCGCCGCTTACTTGATAACAAAATAAAGGGGTTTGGGTTTCAGTACGTAATCGGTACACCACATCTAAGTAGGTCATGGCTGGCTTGACCATTAAGCAATCAGCTCCTTGGCTAAGCGCTAATTGAGCGGCCAACAGGGCTTCATCAGTATTGCCTGGATGCATTTGATAGCTCCGTTTATCGGAAGGCGCCTGGTGTACACCCAGTTTGGCTGCGCCCACCGCCGATCTAAAAGGACCATAAAAGGCAGAAGCGTATTTTGCGGTGTATGATAAAATAAGGGTATGATGACAATGATGTTGTTCAAGCAGGCTTCGTATCGCACCTACGGTACCATCTTGCATGTCAGAGGGCGCTACCATATCACAACCCGCTTGAGCCAAGATCAGGCCAAGCTGAGCCAGTTGAGTGACCGTTTTATCGTTGTCCACTTGACCACAGGGGGTGAGCAGACCGTCATGACCATGGCTGGTATACGGGTCTAGGGCCACATCGCTAATGATGCCCAAAGGCAACTGAGCCTGTTTAAGCTTCTGAATGGCCAGGATGACTGGGTTTTTATCGTTAAAAGCAAAACTACCATGATGATTTTTGTGAATAGGATCAACCACAGGAAACAGTGCTATGGCTTTAATACCAAGCATAGCCAGCGCTTCTGCCTGCTTGAGCAAATCATCCACACACCATCGCATTTGGCCAGGGAGGCTCGGGATGGGTATAGACTTGGTAGCGCTATGAACAAACACTGGCCAGATCAAGTCTTGACAACTTAACTCAGTTTCTTGGGTTAAATCCCTTATCCATGGTGCTTGCCGTCGTCTTCGTAATCGAGTTGAAGGGTAGCGAATGATCATGGGTAGCCTCTTAAGGTGTGAATACTGACTGCGATTCAGGCACAGTAACAACGGTGCTTGATCTGAGTGAGGGAAGTAAGTTTAAAAAGCGCAAAAAACAATAGGCTAGCTTTGTAAGGGGTACCAACAGTTGAGCACAATTAACAGCATCTATCATAACAAACCAGTCCATGTACGCACTAGTCAGCTATCGTTAAGCCAGGCAGACTTAAATAGTGGGCAGCACGCTTTCTTAACAAATCAAGTGAACATAACTCAACTGTAGACATTAAATCAAGCCCTTGGGGACAGCCTATCATGGCTATGCGAATGGGCATAAACAACTGTTTGCCTTTAACGCCACAATGGTTTTGTATATGTTTGATGAAGCTTTTATAAGTAATGGGGTCGAGTGGTTGATTGGGATCAGTGTCAATGGTATCTAGTTGGCTTTGCCAAGCCAGCATAACCTGACGAACCTCTTTGGTTTGAATCAAGCTAGTGGCTTGGGTATCAAGCGCTGGGGGGGTATATTGATCAAAATAAGCATACACAGGTATACAATCGGTAAGTTGGTGCCAGTCTTGCATCAGGCGTGCCACTGACTTGGTTTGCCATGCTGGGTCTTGAGGTAATTGATACGCAGCTTGATTTAAATAAGGCACGATAGCTTGCCAGAGTGCGGTGGGTTGAAGCTGTCTGATGTATTGTTGGTTCATCCAGCGAAGACGTGCCTCGTCGTACATAGGGCCTGCAGGGTTAAGTCTATCAACCGTAAATACCGAGATAAGATCATCTAAGCTTAAAAGGTCTCGAGATTTGGGGTCAGACCAGCCTAACAAGGCTAAGTAATTGATAACAGCTGGGGCTAAAAAGCCCTCTTGCCTAAAATCACCCACACTTCTAGCGCCGGTTCGTTTGGAAAGTTTTTTGTGATCAGATCCTAAGATAAGCGATAAATGGCCAAACTGAGGTATGGGTAAAGACAAAGCTTGGTAGATCATGAGTTGCCTGAGTGTGTTGGGGAGGTGCTCTTCACCCCTGAGTACATGGGTGATGCGCATTAAGCCATCATCCACGGCGCAACAAAAATTGTAAACGGGGCTACCATCAGCTCTTAAAATCACAAAATCGCCTACCATGTCACCGCTAAGTACCACTTTGCCCCGTACAAGGTCATGAACCTCGAACGATTGATCTTTAAATTCATTGCGAAAACGGATCACAGCAGGCTCACCGGCTTGTAATCGTGCTTGTGCTTGTGCCAGCGTAAGGTCTCGGTCAGGGCTTTGAAATTGAAAAGCAGCCGGATATTTGGCGCTTTCCCTGGCCTTAGCAATGTCTTGATCACTGGCGAAACAATAAAACGCCTTGCCTTTTGATACCAGTTGCTGAGCTAAGTCCTGATAGATGGCGTAACGTTCACTCTGATGATAGGGGGCTTCATCCCAATTTAGCCCCAGCCATTTCAGATCTTGAATAAGAGCCTGCTTGGCTTCCTGGGTGCTACGGGCAGCGTCAGTGTCTTCGATGCGTAAAATGTATTGGCCGCCTAGAGCTTTGGCCAGGCAATAATTATACAAAGCAGTGCGGGCACCGCCCATATGAAGTGTGCCAGTTGGGCTAGGAGCAAAACGTGTGCGTACGATCATGGCTTGGGTAAGGAGTGGCATGTTGAATTAAGCTTTGATTCTAACACAAAACCATCTGCAATAAAACCGTTGTATAGCTAATGATAGCGGTATGCACGATGAGTATCGGATTAGGCACCCAATGCTTGGAACCTAAATGAACAGAAAATAGCTCACCGCATTGAATAGCCTTCGTTTAAGCTTTTTGGCCGGTGTTTAAAACTGTGCATACAACCACACATGGGGAGTGAGTACGTAACGATTTATGAGGAATAGGTCTCTCACTTCTGGGTAAGTAGGTGTGTTTTTGAAAATATCGGCTATGAATACCGTTGTGTTGAGTGTTTGGGTAAATGCAATCAATACTGAAAAATTTTAATTTTATGCTATAGTTAGAGTACATTGACAGTCGTGAGAAAGTATGTCTCTATTTGGAAAAATACATGCAACCCTAAAACACCTTCCAACCTTGCTCAAAGTCAAGCAGAATGTCTACGGTTATATTGACAAGCAAAAATCACTTTTTTGGTTATCCAGTGTTGAACAACAACTACAGAGGCATCCTAAAAATAATATTTTAATCAATCAGTATGGTTCAGTATCAGCACAGGTTGTGCTTGAGAGGTCGTATCAGGTTTCCAGATGGGCCATACAAAAGGGCTTAACAAATGGGGATGTCATTGCGGTTAATTTAAATAACTGTCCATTATTCGTGCCGTTATTATTAGGACTGGGTCGCTTAGGCATTACCGTTGCTTTGATCAATACAACCATTCATGATGAATCATTACTTCATAGCCTACGGTTAAGCAAGGCCAAAACCGTCATCATCGACGAAGAGACAGTCAAACACATGAATACACTTAAACCTCAAGATAGAAAGGCGTTTGAAGTGATTCATGCTTCAGGCGAGTACCATAGGTCTGGTGATTTTGAAGTAGCATTATCGGCCTATGCTATAGATCCAGTGGAGAGCCAATCATTTGACAAAAAACACACTGCTTTATTTATCTATACCAGCGGTACGACAGGATTGCCCAAAGCAGTCAAGATGTCACAAATAAAATGTATGCTGGGGGTATTGGCAACATCCATTGCCATGAAAGCCAAAGGCATGACTGCAGGCAAGCGATTATACGTGTGTTTACCTTTGTTTCATGGAACCGGTTTGTTGGTAGGACTCATGCCTGCACTCAACGTAGGGGCTAGTGTGGCCATCGATCAAAAATTCTCAGCAAGCCTTTTTATTGAGCATGTGGTAAAATATCAAGCCACCGGCTTTATCTATATCGGCGAGATTTGCCGATACTTGGCTAACGCACCGTATAATCATCTAGACCAGCACCATAAGCTAACATTTGCTATCGGTAATGGGTTAAGACCAGATGTTTGGCCTAAATTTCAAGCGCGTTATGGGCTTAAACACATCGTTGAATTCTATGCTGCCACTGAGGGTAATTTTATATTGTTTAATTTAGACAATAAGCAAGGTAGCGTGGGTTGGTTGCTTGAGCGATTGTTCCATCAAAACGGTGGTGCGCTCATACAACTAAAAGAGGACAATGAAACGCCTGATCGAGATGAACAAGGTTTTTGTAAGCGCGTTGGCGTTATGAAACCGGGTGAACTCATCGGCTTGATTCCTGCCAAGCATTTGAATAAAAGTCAGGGTAACTTTGATGGTTATACCGATGAAGCACATACCCAGAAAAAAATTCTAAAAAATGTTTTTGTGGAGGGCGATCAATATTACAGAACAGGCGATATTTTAATGTATGATCATACCCATCATTTTTACTTTATCGATAGAATAGGTGACACGTTTAGGTGGAAGGGGGAAAATATTTCAACCCATCAGGTCGAGGAGTTATTAAGCGCACATCCTCTAGTTAAAGAAATCATGGTTTACGGAATTCAGCTAAAAGGCTATGATGGTAAAGTGGGTATGGCAGCTTTGGTAAGCAACATCGATGACACGCAAGGTTCAAATATCATGGATATCATCGATCATGGTCGTTTAACCAACGAGCAGATACCTAAGTTTGTGCGCCTCACTCAAGCCATCGATAAAACTGCAACCGCAAAATACCAGCGTAATCAATGGGCAAAACAGGGCATCAACCCAAAGACAGTCAAAGATGTCATTTTTGTATATGATCACGACCACCACAACTATATACCTATGGATCAGCAGCTATACAAATCTATATTGGATATGGGCTTTCGTATTGTCTAGTCATACACTCATGGATATGATTCAATAGCAGGCTTAGCTACCCATGAAAGATAGAAGCATGAGGGTGGTGGAAGCCATACATTTAAATGCACGCATTACTGGATATTAACCAACAAGATTAACAGCGCCATGTCGACACACCTCGTTAAGCTTAAGACAATCAAACAATGATAAATGACTCATCACGGTGCTTCCAGCGTCCATATGTTCATAAATAGTGAGACGAGGTAGGCATTGACTTTTAGACATACACCGGTGGGCAAGGGCGTTAATCTTATTTGTTGCCTCACGACAACAGTCTGTAATCATATCATGGAAAGTCAGGGTGGTAGACAGTTTGCTTATTACGGCCTGGGACTTGAAGTAAACTACACATTCGTCTTTATCAATTTCATATTCGGTACAACCTATGTTTTTGAAGCAATTCAGTATGTGACGGTCTAAGTATAGTTTATCATCATCCGTATCGACCGGTAGTTTGTGTGTAAACTCCAGCACAATATCTTGATCATAAGGATACCTAGTTTTATGTGTGGTTTTAGACTCTGATGAATTTGAGTGTGTTGAAGTATGGAGGCTATCAACGGGTTTTGTATAGGTGAAATTAGATAACCTGGCTTTGTAAGGTATTAAATGAGCGGGTTCTAAATGTTTAAAATAGCAGAGTATGGCATCTGCATAACGCTCCTCAAATATCTCATCTACTTGTTCTCTAATGGGTTCTGATTGGGTCATCAATTGAGTTAAATAGGGAAAGTTCTTGATCTTCAGCATAGGGTGGTTTAAAAGAGGCATTATATGCAATGTTTTGATCAGGTCTGGGTCATTTTCATTAAATATAAATCGTTTGTTTTGATACAAGTCTCGAGTAGAGGCATTCATCCACATTAAAGGCATGAGACGAAAACTGATTTTGACATATTTAGCAAAATCATAAAAACTTAACAGGCCCGATAAAAAAGCTAGACGATGAAATGTCGTAGAGTCATCTAATTTATAACTAAAAATACAGCTCATCGCTTCTTGGATACCCAAACAATAGTGCTTAAGTGCTATTTGAGTCAATGACGCCATCTGTTTGATGATGTTAGTTTCGTCATGAGCCAGTAGGTTAGTAGATGCCTGTGCTCTAGACCGGGTCATTCTGCTGTAAGATTGTTTAAATTTATTCAGGGCCTTGGTAGCTATGTCGCGTTTTTGTTTTTGAAAGTCATTGAATGATTCGTATTCCATGCAAGGTATGGAGTCTGGTCCATAGATTTTAGTTTGCTGCTGATATATTTGATCATAATGAACATGATCGTGTACCCGAGGTATAAAAGTCCAAAGGGCCAGATTGAGAAGTATATAAGCCTCTTGTGAAGCTAGCTTTTTATGTATCCAATCGAGTAAATTTTTAAGGTATGGAGGTTGGTTACTAGAAAAAAAGCCAAGTAGGGTAAGCGCTAGCACCGGGGATCGTCTATACTCTGGTATGGATTCGATAGCTCCTTTGAATGTCTTCCAGCTTAGTGGATCCTTTAGGGGATGTAAAATAAATTGCGCGCTTCTTTTTCCTGTGTGTTTTTCAAGGCCATGATAGAGATCTTTGATGACTTCTTGCATAATTTTACATATTTAAATTATATTATAATTATGGTAATACAATAACATAATAGTGTCAATTATTTTCGGCTAAACCGTGTCATAATTCCCATCCCCCCCCATTCAAACAAAGGGTCATACCCTTTGTCTAAATGGAGCCGATGAGCTCGGTCGGTATGCTTTTAGCTGTGTTTATATGACGATCCCATGTCAATAAACTGTGTTGCTTGACTGGCTGAGGCAGCAGTAGAACTGGCACTAAACATTTGCCTACGCTTGGGCGTGGGTTCTTCACTGAGTGAAAAAACGCTATCGCCTAGTTCAGTAAGTGTTACTTCATACTGGTTAGCACTTGCAGAAAACATACTATGACGACCAGCTATTGGTGTGCTCATAGATCTATAGAGCGCAGCTGAGTCTGTTGAGACAGCTTGTAGCGATCGATACTCGGGTTCTTGGTCTATGCCCTGATCGCCTTGGTAGTCCCAGTATAAATCACCATAACCTTGGTGGAAACGTACAGGTGGGTAGGCCGGAAATAAACCACCAAAATCTTGATGGAGGACGGCAGGTGCATACACTTGCTGTTCTAGCAAGTCAATACAGTCTAACTCAGATCGAAGTTGTCGCATGTCAAAACCCACGGCAGCACATTGTATAGCATCACTGCCCTGATAAACGATTAGATATTGATCGTAGTCCATTCCCCTCAGCTTGATCTTAGTAGGTTCTAGTCCTAGCTGAACCTGTGCTTGATGTACAGATTGCCAACCATTTTCATGGTGATAACCATAGACCGATACCGGAACTATACCATACTTTTTGGTGACAAGATTGGTAACTTGCTCAGATATGTTCTTCATAAAATCTAAAAAGGCAGGGTCTTGATCCTTGAAGATAGGGATAACTTGGTTAGGATTATCATGATGCACCAATGCTTTGAGTGATGCTGGTGGTGATACGTCATACCGGTGGGTGATGAAGATAGGATAAACAATCTGATGGTCACTCGGATGGTATCGCTTCCGAGTTTCCCCATCAGTAATCATGATGATTTGCTGTCGCGCCTTATTAGTTCTTTGACTAAGGGCATTGAGTGTAGCGCCGAAATCAGTGTGGCTATTAGGTCTATGCGTTTTAATGGTTGTGACTTTCTCTATAGCTTCATCTCGGGTTATGAGTAAAGGGTCCTCTAGTAGTCCAGTCCCAAATCTTGAAACCGATACTTTAAAGTCAGCAGGTAGGGTTTTAAGGAATGCCAAAGCTGCATCACAGGCATAGTGCCACCGTGTTGTTTGTGAGTCTTCAGCCTTTTTGCGCATGCTGGTCGTGAAGTCTAGCAATAAATAAAGAGAAACAGGCTGTTTAGTGACATCTTCAACACTACTGCTGATGGATACCTCGGTCTCAATGTTTGATGTACCAGCATGATGGTTAAGCTTATAACTAATGTCAGCCGGTAGTAGGCTTTTTGCTTGAGGGTTGAAACAGTCTGCCAGTAGATTTGAAGAGCCTTCATTACTAGCAAGCCATGTTTCATATCTTTGGGGCGCTGCAGGTTGAAGATACGTCTTGCCATCTACAAAAGATTGAATGGTGGTTTGATTGGCAAGCCTTGAAAGTTTTAGCGTTTGAGACCGCCATGCCTCTACTTGTTGGTTAAGCCACGGGTTATATTTGTTTAACAAGAGGATACTCATAGGTTGAGCCACTTGTTTCATAAGATTAGTCATCCGTTCATCTGTATTAGATCGAACAATACCATTAGCTGCCAGCGGCATAGTCTCTAGATCAGCTTCGCCACCTAACATGAGGCAACTCATTTCAACTATGATGTCATCAAGTTGAACTTGTTTGTTAAAGAAGGCATCTGAGAGGGTAGTGAAGCGTTTTTGGACGTCTTCATCGAATTCGTAGTTGAAGAGTAAAAATGATGGTAACGTATAACAAATAGCGTCTGGGTAGGATGATGATCGTGATTGACATGTCGGCATCAAAACAGACAAGTCAGGGTATTGATGGACTGCTTTGAAGGTTGTGATACTTTCATGGCTAGAAAGGTTCTGGTTGTTTGCGGTGAGTGCTTTATCAAACTGCTCAACAAACTTACCCAACTTTTCTTTGGATACGAGTATAGTCGGCTCTTTATCTTTGA
>JAYYHL010000004.1:0-332096 GCA_036148435.1 Pseudomonadota bacterium
TCTTTACTGGAGAGAGATGTCCACGCTTCTTCAACAATGCCCTGATGGCTATCGTGAACTTAACATTGACATGCCCGAGCAAGCGGTTTTAAATCTTAGTCCAGAGCGTTTTGAGCACTATCTTAAAGCTATGCTTTCACAACAGGCAACAGCCGATTTAACATTTAGTATTTTGCTAAAATTTATTAGATCAAATCAAAGCCTACTCACCAATGATTTTTTTAATTTAATTTCTACAAACAAACCCGACATCCTTTCTCAAACCGATCAAAAGGGACAAACCATCGCTCATAGGGCAGTATTAAATGGACACATTAATGCCTTGGATTGGATACTTGAGCATATTCCCGACATCCTTTCTCAAACCCATCAACAGGGACACACCATCGCTCATGCTGCAGCTGTAGGTGGACACCCTAATGTCTTGGATTGGATACTTAAGCACAGACCCGACATCCTTTCTCAAACGACTCAACAAGGACGCACCATTGCCCATTTTACAGCTCAATATGGTCACACTAACGCATTGGATTGGGTACTTGAGCACAAACCCGACATCCTTTCTCAAACCGATCAACAGGGAATAACCATCGCTCATGTTGCAGCTGGATGTGGACAGACTAACGCATTGGATTGGATACTTGAGCATATTCCCGACATCTTTTCTCAAACGACTCCACAGGGAGCAACCATCGCTCATACTGCAGCACAATGTGGACAGACTAACGCCTTGAATTGGATACGTGAACACACACCCGACATCCTTTCTCAAACGACTCAACAGGGAGTAACCATCGCTCATGCTGCAGCTATAAATGGAAACACTAATGCCTTGGATTGGATACGTGAAAACAAACCCGACATCCTTTCTCAAACCGATCAACTGGGAAACACCATCGCTCATGGTGCAGCTGCATGTGGACACACTAATGTCTTGGATTGGATACAGACACACAAACCCGACATCCTGTATCAGACCGATCAACAGGGATTCAGCATCGCTCATACTGCAGCTGAATGTGGAAAGACTAACGCCTTAGATTGGATATTTGAGCACCAAAAGAACTTGCTTATTGATCTTTACTACCCTGCTAATTCATCACCAAAAATTACCCTGTCTGAACACGTTCAAACGTGGATGAGCCATCATCAACAAGATATTAACGTATTAAAACGGTCACTTGATAAAACGACAGAGCAACCCTCGTCCCTTGATAAACAAGATGAATATAGTGATGCGCCTGAACCTAAAAGACCCAGGTTTTAAACACCACGTAGCCACCATACATGGCTTGCTGTTTTAATCATATTTTGATATAATTATAATATGAGTATAAGGTAATCAATCATGCTATCCATTGATCAATTCAACCAAATAACGAAAGAAAAAAAATGTGGCATAACCCTCATGCTTCCTTTTCACCCTGTTATGTATGTAAAAGACAGGCACCCAGCATGCTTCTTGATCCATTAAATAAACTCACCGAATACAAATAATATGTGATAGACACATCTACCTCATCATTGGTTATCTTGATTTAATGAATACTGAGTGAAGTCTATTTTACCTGAACTTATAAGAACATCCTCATCAAGCAGACATTGTCCTGTATACTCGCGAGATGGTTGCACAAAGATTTGATAACAAGCATCCGCTACAATTTCTGGAGATCTTGCTATTGATAATGCCTGTGGTAGCACATTTCTAACAGCTGCTGTGTCGATAGGGGTAACAGGCCAGATGGAATTCACAGCAATGCCCTGAGATCTAAGCTCCTCTGCCATACCCAAGGTCCAAAAAGTCATCAAATATTTTGATACCATATAGGCAGTTTTACCTTTCAAGACATGCTCATTGAGTGAAAACATACCACGAGGTGCACGATCAAACGATATGGGTGGTGAATTATTTAAAATATGAGGGTTTTTAGATTTTAAAAGATGAGGGATGGCATATTTTGCACATAATAAACTACCCCTACCATTGATATCAAACATTAAGTCATAACGTTTAGCCTCAGTGTGTCTAACGGTTGATGGAAAAATAGCACTGGCGTTATTAAACAAAATATCAAGACCCCCAAAATGATTAACGGTTTCATCAATGGCTTTAATAATCTGCTGTTCATCTCTAATATCAGTGGGTATCGCTAGACATTGGCCACCAGCCTCAATGATAGCCTCTTGTGCTGTATAAATGGTCCCAGGCAACTTAGGATGAGGCGTGACCGTTTTTGAAGCAATCACAATATTAGCACCGTCTTTAGCAGCCCTTAATGCAGTAGCAAGTCCTATACCTCGAGAACCACCGGTAATAAACAATACTTTATCTTTCAACGACATGATACTAACCTATTTTAAGCTTCGACATATATGCTATAGTTGATCGAGGGATATTATGGATAAAAAATATATAAATTAGTATCACTCACCCTTAAATGAGTGATTACGCTATTCAACATTCACAAACGATGACATAATTACAGTAATTTTACATGAGTAGTTGCTTGACCTCCACTCTACTTGAGCCAGTACATCATAGCTAGCCTTTACCAGAGGGCAAATAGGAGCAAATCATTTTTATTAGCAAAAACGAAATATTAAGCTCACAAAACCACACCATCTTTTTCTTTGAAAAAGAGCACCACATCCAATACAGCCAATTTGATATTAATTAAATACATAATTAGATGCATAAGTAATTTTATTAATCACAGTCTTAACATAAATATGTTGATATTTCTACTAGCTCATCACACTAAGCATTTCTGTGACACAGTAGAATTAGGTATTGAACTACAAGCACTTGGCGCAAATAACCCTTGGCAACACAACCTGACATTAGGTTCAACCAACACATCTTGAACCTGTTTCGTGTGATCTAAAAAGGAGGCTAATTCACTTTCTATTTTTTCCATTGATTGGCCTCTTGATAGTTTTGATAGATCATCCATAACAAAATAGGCGTATTTACATTTCTTGAGCTTACAGCCTGCAACCTTAAGCTCGTTCTGAAGTTCAACGAGAGTATTTTTTAGTAGACGTATTGAAGCATTTCTGTCCCTGTTATCATAATTATTAGCAGCTTCTCTAAATCTAGAAAACTTATAGGATCTATAAAAGACTTGAAAAAATATATCATCTTTTAATTTTCCATGGAAGACCTCTAACTTTCGAACCATATTGCGCCACACGCATAGCCTTACGTGTTTTATTGATTTATTACAGAACGATGAGATAGCAGACATCTTCCTAATGTCAAATAATTCTACATCATTCGGGCTGAGAAAAAATAATAATTTCCTGTATATAGCCTGCAATCTAGTTATACCTTCACTTAATGCATCCAGCTTTGAATACAATTTTTTTTCTTTTGATAGTTCCGCCTGAGAACCACCTACAGGAAGCTCATGTATACCTGATACACAAGTGAATAATCTTCTCACACAATAAGTTTTTTGATTAGACCTACACATCGTAACATTCAACCCCGGAAGACCAGTACATTCTTGTAAAAACATATTCATATGTTTTGTTAAATAACTTTTGCAACTTTTGATAAATTCTTTAAGCTCAAAAGGGGCAGCAGGGAAAAATTCAAAAAAATCAAAAACGGTTAGGCCCTTCATTTCACCATATTTTGTCTCCAACTGCCTAATATCACAACGGGCATGAATGGGTAATACATAGATGGTATTTTGATCTTTCTCCATCGCAGCTATCCAATGCTCTGCTTGCAATGTGTAGTGATTTTGAGATAAATTTCTAGAATCCATTTTACTAACTCTTTTACAAACCACGAACAAATCATGATTCATGCGACACTTGTCCTTTGTTTTAGGGTATTGATCAGTAGGACAAAATTCTTGAAGTCGATTTGTCCAATCAACACAACCTAGATCATCAAGATCGAAATCTATAATTAGTTTTCTAGATTCTTTTTCGACCAATTTCTGAATCGGAGAAGATGATATAAACAACTGAAAATATTCATATAATTTTCTTAGAGCTGCTAGGTTTTTAACAAATACTTGATAATCCGATTGCTCTAATCCATTTTTCGATCGTTCGTCTACTTGGACAACCATAACACAATTGTCTATGTCAACCATGCGGATTAAATCACGCATAACACCCATCACATTGAAAACGTGATCTAAATGCTGAGCTGGTCTTCTTAGATAAATATTGCCAGATTCATCAATATAATTTTGACCGTCTGAACTTTGTTTTAGTTTTTTTGAAAAAGTCACTAAACCCTCTAAGGCTTCTTGAATAACAGTGGACACGGGAAAAGGCACAGGATTATTTGTATCATACATTTTTAGGTGCCATGCCAATAAACTATTTTCGATATCGCACATAGTTGATTCGAGATATTGAATCTTATGATTTATCAAATCAATTAATGTTGATATTTTCTCATGCTTATTTCCTCTCAAAGACGGTATCCTTACATGGTCGTTCATCAAAAGTTCAGCTATTTTTTTAAAAGGAACAGACGATGCACAAGGATATTGATTATGTTCAGAAGCATTGAGTATAGTACTAAATAAATCTTTCAACGGATGCAGGGGTTGATGATAACTCAATAATCGACAAATATGTTTTGCTTGCCTGATAAGACCTTCCATATCATTGATCCTATACCATGAATCATAAATATTCATATGATTAAACAACGTATAGACCATACAATAATAGGTAAGCGTGGCGTGCAATTTTAACTTATTGGACATTGTTTGAGCTTGTAGCAACTTCAAAAAATCGTATAATGATAAGATGCCTGAATCAATTTTTAGCATTTCATGCTTGGCTTGATGCATAGATGTAAAGCAGCGAACATGGTATATGTGAAGCTCATTGATGCCAGTGGCTAATTTATCGTAAGGTAAATATTTCAATAATACCAACCACATTTTTTGAACCTCTGCACTGTACAAATGATGCTCAAAAAACTTGAGATATTTCATACAATTTTCATCAGTTTGATCTGATTCACGACCAAAGCAACCTTGAAACAATTTTTTTCTATTAATCATATCTATCAAATCGGTCTTAGGTATTAAGTCGTCACCTGAGAGAATGATAACAAGTACTAATCCTTTATTATTTTCAAAACAGAACTGTCCCCATTCGATATTCGATCTCAATTTAAATTCAGTAAAACCACACCCATAGAAACAATATTGCCCCACTTTCATTAATGATGATGGGTGTTCTATACTTGATAATTTTTCACAACTATAAAAAGCTTGATCCCCTATACATTTAAGCTGATCCCCCTGCAATAGAACCTTTTGAATATTTATACAATTTTCAAATGCGCTGGGACCAATATAATCAGTATTGATCGATATCACCCCAGATGGATATATCTCTCCTTCGTGATGTATACTATTCAACGACACACAATCAAAAAACACATCTTTACCTATGCTTAATACCTTTTCTTGTTTAAAAGTAACCTCTTCTAATCGTTCACATCCCGAAAACAGTCCTTCGGATAAATTGTTAGCATCCAACACAACATTCTTTAGTTGACTTAAATCACTAAACAAATGCGGCTCGAGCCTCTTACCATTTTCTAAAAATACACAACATGATGTTGCGCCCACTATCTGATTCATCAACTCGATTATATAGGGAAATTCTGTAATATCGGGCAATTCATGGACATAATCATGCAGATTTTGAAAACTGAAAACATCGTCTGTATAATTTTTGATCATCACCTTAGCTTCAGTCTGGCCATTAGGACCAGCCTCAAAAATTAATTTTATAGTTTCTTTTGCTCTATGAAATTCAAGTCTGACTTTATAGTCATTGGTTTCAATAAGATATTGATCGTTATCTGTGACTTTAACAATTATTTCCGTTGACATTATTTTTATCCATTCCCATTATTGATTTTGTAAATGATTATATTAGTAGCAAGCCAAGCAAGCAAAGTAGACCATCAAGTTTTATATAAATTCAACCCTTTTCATATGAGACATCAACTCCTCTGTATCAGGAGACGTAGCGCCATCGCATCTGAAATGAACACCATGATCTTCAAAAAACAAGGATCTGGGGGAGTATACTTGTCTTCTTGAATCACAATCAGGAGCGACCGCTACACCTTCTTTGGAATCTTTTGTACTCAATCCTGAAGAACTACACTCGCCTAACGATCGATAGTGTGGTATTTGTTCTTCTAAACCAGATCCAGGAAATTTACACTCACCTATTAATTGACTACTCGGCAACGGATCTTGTGAAGCAGGTCCAAAAGAACAACGCCTACCTGAATTGCGATTTCTAGGTACTGGCACATTCAAACACACTTGAACATTAATGTTATCGGTAAATTTTTTTACAGGGGTCAACGTATTCGCTGACGCAGTAGATCTAGTTGGTTTAGGACTTGAACAGGTTTTTTCTTCAGAACCTAAAACCGGTTCATGAGTAGTATCACTGACTGGGTAGTCAGCATGAAACCCAGAGGAGTTACACTCCCCTAACGATCGATATACCGGTGCTTGATTTATTGTTTCTTCAGAACCTACAATCGGTTCATGAGGGGTATCACTCACTGGGCAGTCAGCATGAAAACCAGAGTAACTAGACTCACCTAACGATCGATATACCAGTGATTGATCTTTTGTTTCTTCAGAACCCACAATCGGTTCATGAGTAGTATCACTCACTGGGCAGTCAGCGTACAAACATGTGTCGAGTGTGGATACGTCTATCCAGAATACATTTAGTATATCTCTAACACTCAGTGACGTAGATCTACTGAGCAGACTTAAAAGTAGTTCAGGGGATATGATATGCGTTAGACTCAAGGATAGAGGTTTAAACGAGAATTGATGTGTATGACTCAGTTGGTTGGGTTTACTATCAATATTGACCACAACAAATCCCTCATCTTGATCAGTATCAAGTGCATTGACATCCATAACTTCAATATTTGCATCATTTACATCGTCTTGTTGGGCGCATGGCTGACCAAGCTGATCATGCTTCGTTTGTTCGTCACCCACAACGGGCCACTGATCATCGGGCATTAATTGCTCCGAATCACAGGATAAAACATTCAAGTCAAGTAACAACCCCACGGGCACATCGGAAAAAAGACTCAACCACTCATGTAGCTGAAACCGACCTTGGAATAAAAACAATCCCATGATGACTGTTTGGGTTCGAGTTGCTCGTTTCAAAAAGGACACCAAAGATACCCCTGGCTTCAGACTTAAACAGCGGTGCAATTGACTCATAGGTATAAGACGCACTCTGCTATGACGCGTACCAAAATATCGTCGTCGGAATTGATCAGACTGAAGTGTTGAAATCAAATCATCATCCCCAACAACAATGCGCAGCTTCGACAACGTCTTAAAGGCATCTTCACTGATGTTATCCAAGGATAGGCCTGAAGGTAGCATAATCAGCTCGAGACGTTTGCAGTTATAAAAAACACGATCCTTTAATTGATTTATATTTGAGTCAAGGAACACTGAGCAACAATTCACGAAACCGTTAAAGTAATGACTGGTTAGACAGGTCTCATCCTTACAGACAATAGATAACGCTTGATTCCAGTTTTGGGAAAAATGACTCCTATGAACACGTTGGGATACGCTGAGCACAAAAGGGCTTTTCTCTAAATCTCTCATAGCTTTAAAGAATGACTCTGACTGATAACCTACGCCACATAATGCATCAAGTATGACAACAGCTCGCGTTATTTCACCGGCCCTTAACAACTGTTGGACATGACTCACAAGCAACTCCAGATCTTGTCTGTCATGAAGTGTCCTAGAAAAGTATCCTAAGCAAGATGTATCTAATACCTCATCAGTGTTCAAAACATAATCTAAAAAATAATGAAAGAACAACTCCTGAGCTTGACTTGGATCCTCAGAACTTTTCAATGCTTCTAAGTAGCGTCTTCGGAAATGTTCAGGCAATGACGATATTTCTAAAGCGTTCATTACAAATTGTGGCTGGCGTCGCTTGTTGGAGGAACTTGTTAATGTTGGGCTTGATCTTTTCATATTCTTCTTACGCGTTTTTTTGTTATAGGTACAGCACGATTTCCATTATACCACGCCTCAGACGAAAATGTCAAGATTTTATCAAAGCATTGACAGGCATTAACCAACACTCATGTTATCAAACCACACCCCTTTCTTGTAAACCCTTACCATACAGTCATTATCAAAAACTTTACAACTATTTTAATAAAATTAACTAGCCCTGTTAGTATTTAAGCACACAAAAAATCTGACTTATTCGTCTTGACAACGTAACAAACCATGCTACATTAGCATAAAACATCATATAGTTAGCATGCTTTCAAGTGAGTTAAACACCTTAATCAACACCCTCGATCAGCATCTCAACCCAAATCAATCCATTAATATTGGATTAAGCGGAGGCATGGATTCAGTTTGTCTGCTCCACCTATGTACTGTTTATCGGCGTAAACATACTCGGGTAAAACTAGCCGCAACCCACGTCAATCATGGCCTTAGCCATAAAGCTTCCCAATGGGCCGATCATTGCGCTAACCTATGCGATCAATGGTCTATTGAATACCGTGAAAGCGAATACCAGTTGAATACAACTCGCAACATCGAGCAAGTAGCCAGGCATGCACGATGGCAAGCCTTTAGTCAACACACAAAACCTGGTGAGGTGTTATTACTCGGACACCATCAGCATGATCAAGTAGAAACACTGCTGTTAAGACTACTTCGCGGTAGCGGCCTCAAAGGTATGCTCGGCATCCCTCTGTGTAGACAGCATCGTCATTTTAAAGTATTACGCCCTCTCCTAGAAATCAGCAAATCAACCCTTCTGCGCTATGCCAAGCATCATAAGTTATCGTGGATAGAAGATGAAAGTAATCAAAACCAACAATTTGATCGAAACTTTATTCGACTGGATATTCTCCCACGCCTTAAAAAACGCTGGCCACAGATTGAACAGAAATTAACAACATCCCATCATGCACTTAAAGGAGACTACCTGTTTTGCCAATCACTGATGTCACAATGTCACCATGACATACTTATCCAGCACTACCATGGCATGCCCTATCTTTCATGGCAAATGATTAAACAATATCCCCAGCATCATCAAATAGCAATTCTTAGGTATTGGATAGGGCAGCAACAATTTTACACACCTAGCCAAGCTCAATTAACTGAGTTCATAAGACAAACTATCAGTGGCAATCAAGGTACAAGACCTAAAATAAGTACCGACCAATACGAAATCATTGTTGACAGACACCGAATATTCATAGTTACACATGACTGGCTCGAACAATTAGCAAAGACAAAGATCAAAACCTGTCGACTAGAATTTAAAACCCGTATGACGCTACCGTGTTGGCAGTTGGACTTTCGTAATATCGATACCCTAGAAATTGAATCCGTCAAACTAGCATTTTGGCATCAGCTACCGTCTATAAATCTACAGCAAAGTTCATCTCGAATTAAAAAGATTGGGCATCAAAGCCATGTACCCTTGTGGTTGAAACCTTTCGTGCCTTGCCTCCTGGTCAAGAACTCACTGACGGATCACGACAATTACAGTCTCATAAGCATAGGGCCATTCATACAATGTCAACAAAACCATCTTCGCCTAGGTACCTCAAACAAGTACCAAATAACATTCAAACTCACGCCTGATTATACCAGCACATATTGAAAATCAAGCAAGCTATTAATCACCACGCATAGAACATTTGAACAACAGGAGCAAGATACACGATAAAGTAGGACGCCATACATCCCCAAAAAGTAGTAGCTGGACCCTATTAAATCTAAGTGGCAGCGGGAGATACATGATACACTTGGACTCACAAATAAGTACCCAAACGGCAATGTTATTTTTAATATATGACGTTAAGCTAAACATCAAACCATGGCGCTTGATTTGTTAACAACGACGATTACAATTCTCAAAAGAATAGTTAGAACAGGCTTGATTTAATCGTCCCTTTGGTATACAATACCACAATAGTAAACCCTGGAGCACTTCAAACGTGATCACAAAAACCGAACTCATCAATGAGCACAAACTACACGAAAACGACAAGGGGTCAACACCAGTTCAAATAGCTATCTTGACCGAACGAATCATTCACTTAACAAAACACTTCAAAACCAATCCGAAAGATAACCACTCAAGGCATGGCTTGTTACAAATTATCAGAAACCGAGAAAAACTCCTTAAGTACTACAAAAAAACCAAAACCGAGCAGTACTATGAGCTTATTACAAAACTTGGCATACGTGACAAAAAACTTGCCTAAGCGAACAGCACCAGTTTCTAACAATCACCACAACCACTAGGATATTATGATTTCCCCTTACACCAAAACTTTTCAGTATGGAAGCCACAAGGTAAGCATCAAAACAGGACACATTGCTACTCAGACAGAAGCTTCTGTTTGGCTAACCATGGGCGACTGTGTCATCATGGTTAACGTAACACGAAAACCTTGCCAAGACGATCGTGATTTTTTTCCGTTGACTGTTCATTATATCGAAAAGTTTTTTGCCAATGGCAAAATCCCAGGAGGATTCACTCGGCGAGAAGGTCGACCTAGTGAACGTGAAGTAATCATTTGCAGGCTAATTGACAGATCAATACGCCCCATGTTTCCTAAATCTTTCAAGGACGAGATTCAGATTAATGTAAGCTTACTACAACATGACTCAAGCGTAGAACCTGATATAGCAGCCATGTTGGCGTCATCGGCAGCATTAGCGCTTTGCGACGTTCCTTATACCCCGATTGCTTCAGCGCGCGTGGGACTTGTAAATGACAACTACGTTCTTAATCCAACCAAAGAGCAGGCTACATTCCTAGATCTCGTTATGTCTTCAACACAAGAATCTTGTATCATGATAGAGTCTGAAAGCGAGCAACTGAGCGAAGATCAAATCATTCAAGCAGTCGCATTTGGTCATGAGAAAATACAAGCAGCACTAACAGCCATCATAGAACTGAAAGCAGACCGAAATCCTAATGCCACAGCGTGGAACTCCACCGAAGAAGAAAACGTCGAGCTTCAGGCGTACATAGATGCTGTTAACAAACAACATTCAGATCAAATAATCGATGCTCTGGCCATCACCCAAAAATCAAAGCGCAACGATGCCATGAGTCAGGCCAGAGAATCAATCACAAAGGCAATGCTTAAACAAGTCGAGTCATCTGATGTTGATGTAATACGACAAGAAACCCTCATTAAACAAGCTATCAGCGCAATTGAAAAACAACACGTCAGGACACAAATCCTTAATCAGAAACCTCGACTAGATGGCCGAAGAAATAACGAGATCAGACCTATCGACTGCCAGATCAGCGTATTGCCCAAAGGCCCCCATGGGTCAGCAATATTCACAAGAGGAGAAACACAGGCACTAGTAACCGTAACCCTCGGCAGTGACAGCGATGCTCAACTGTTAGATGAAGTGGCTCAAAGTGGAAAAGATCACTTTATGCTTCAATACATCTTCCCCCCCTACTGTGTCGGTGAATGTGGCATGCCATCAAGCCCAAAACGAAGGGAAATTGGGCACGGAAGATTGGCACGTAAAGCTATCCAACCTGTACTCCCCAAAGACAACCAAAAATTTGCTCACACACTCAGAATAGTATCCGAAATTCTTTCATCTAATGGCTCAAGCTCAATGGCAACTGTATGTGGCACAAGCCTTGCCCTGATGGATACAGGCGTACCCATACAAGCAGCCGTCTCTGGTATTGCCATGGGACTTATCGTTGAGGGCTCAAACTTTGCGGTTCTTTCTGATATACTAGGAGATGAAGACCATCTTGGAGATATGGATTTTAAAGTTGCAGGCACCCAAAAGGGAATCACAGCACTTCAAATGGACCTAAAAATCAAACATCTAGACCTAGAGATTTTCAAAGGAGCACTACATCAAGCACGCGATGGTAGGCTTCATATACTTAACGAAATGAACAAGACCATCCAAGAGCCTCGGCAGGAAATGGCAAGCCATGCACCTCAGATGACACAATTTAATATCAGCCCAAACAAAATCAGTGTTGTTATCGGCCGAGGGGGTGCTACCATCAAGGATCTAATTGAAAAGTTTAATGTCACGATTGACATCAACGACGATGGATTAGTAAAAGTTAGTGGTAAAAACAAAGATAGCATCCATGACGCCAAACACCAAATAGAGGCACTAGCATTAGAGCTTAAAGCAGGTGATGAATTTGAGGGTAAAATATCCAAAATATTAGAGTTTGGTGCTTTTGTGACCATTGCACCAGGCAAGGACGCATTTCTTCATATTTCTCAGATTGCACAACATCGCATCGAGAATATCCATGACGAGCTTTCACAGGATCAAATTATACGGGTAAAGATTACGGAAGTTGACGAAAAACAGCAACGATGCAAAGTAACCATGAAAAATGTACCTCAGCACAGTTGATTTACTAGCAAACATACACAAATCTACAAAAAGAGCAATCGCATCTATATACCGACACCTCAGTTTGTTTTTACTGAGGCTTATAAAATCAAGTGAACTTGCAAGATTTGGCTTAAGTGTAGCCCCATGGCTGGCACAGACATTAGCTAAAAATTTTCACTTTAATACTTTATTCTCAGTTTTTATAAGCATCCTCCTTACCTGTTGCCCTTTATATCTTTATCAATATTATCAGGATAGAAACCTTGACCGATTACTAAGTCAATACATGCCGACCAAGCCCCAAAAATTGCTCAACCAACTTTCATCTATCAACATCAACGATGTCAATAATATGGTTGTCAATTTTATTTTCTCCTATACTACTATTTCAAGTATTACCAACATGCTTCCATCGTTAGCTTCTCCTATGCTAATCTACCCACTTTTTGTATTTAATATCTGCACAGCTTTTCTGTGCACATATACTTTACAATTACACCAACTGGCTAAAATCCAAGCTATCGAGCAAGCACATTTAAATTATATTTCAAGGCTTCAAACACCTCAAAAGAGCTTTCCTTTGGTCAAAGCATTCATCATAAGCCTAATCAGCCTACTGTGCTTCATTGTAATCAGAGATTCAAGGCTTTTGCCGTATTTTTTAACAAAAAATATCCTAAACACACCTTTTGTATCGTTAAATAGATTAGATGGTGGGTTTGTTATCCTATTGGGTTATTATTGGATGAACCTAAGTAACCACCCCATAGCCACGACACTTCCAACGATATTTGTTCACTCTAAACTGCTCAAACTCATCCACAACATCACATCAAGCAACACCTATTCAAATTACAGCAACTTTATATCCAAAGTACTGGTCTGCCATATAGGTCTAAGCACCACATATATAAGCTTTAAAGACAATCTAAAAACATCATTAAAAGCCCACGATCTACAACTAAAGGCAAAACAGATCGCGGCTCAAAAACTAAAAACCAGTAGCTCGGACCACAAAAAACCACTATTGTTAATACCTTGTTTAGGAAAGTAAAGGAATATCTATGAATGACCAACATCTTGAAAACATCATGTCACAAGCTAAACAATTAAAACAAGAAATGTCTAGCTTAGACAAACGCCAACAGCATGAAGTCTTCACACAGGTATATCAAGGCATAACAGTAACAGTCAACAACGCTGGCTTAGTTATAGAACTACTACTACCTACCGCTATTGAAAAGGCACCATCTAAGCTTCATATAGAGACGATCACTTCAGCCATTAATCATACCCAGCAGTATGCCAATGACCAAAAGCAGCAAGCACTTATCAATATGATGAAAAACCTACATAAGACAAGCTAACATGCCAAAAAATATACTACCCCAGTCTTTCTCTTCGTTAATGCAAAAGCTACAGGTCATCCCAGGTGTTGGGCCAAAATCGGCCAGTAAAATAGCACTACATTTTATACAAAAAGCGCCGGACAAAGCGAAACAGCTAGCACTCCAAATCAATCAAAGTTTAGATGATATTCGCTTATGTAGCCAGTGTAGACATTTAGCCGATGCTCAATCTACAATTTGCAATATTTGTAGCGACACGTCAAGACAACAAAATGAGCTCTGCATACTAGAATCTATTACAGATTTAATTGCCATGGAATCTACTCAGACCTATAAAGGCCTCTATTTTGTACTTCATGAATACCTATCGCCTATCGACAGGATAGGACCTGAAGAGATAGGCATACCCCTACTATTAGATAGACTGAATAAACAACCCATCCAAGAGATCATTTTTGCAACCAACCGTACCATCGAAGGACAAGCAACCACGCACTATATCATCGCCCAGTTAAAAGACAAATCAATCAAACTGAGTCAACTAGCCAGCGGTATTCCTTTTGGTACAGACTTTGAGTTTGTAAACCAACACACCTTGCATGATGCAATGATAAACCGCAACCTCATAGCTTCATGTGATTGATTTATAAAAATATAATTGAATAATCTACCTACAGCCGACAACACTACAGACAAAATTTCTTCTACAAATAATATCTTATATATTCGAATTGAAAAGACATTTCATTTAGACTAACAATAAGGTACAATAGTCCTACTTTTAATGGCCTCACACTGATGTTACGAAAAACTGTTAAGTTTGACTCAGATCTAAAACTGACAACAATATCAGATCAAGATTCACTAGAAAGCAGCGTTGCTAACGCATACCACGAACAAAGCCTCTCAGAGCTCACACTCACCATATTGCATCAAGTCATGAAGCAAAAACTTAGAACATCCCAGGTTCAGTCTCTTGTTTGCGTAAAACTCTGGCGTCGTAAAATCAAACAGGAAATCAGTAAAGTTTTTCATCAACGGGCTATCCTGAGTTTTTTTAATGCGTGGGTTAAATTTATTACCACGCCTCAAGCCGAGAGAGTCGAACAGTTATCAGATTATACCAGCCAAGCCGTCGAGGCACATTTATATTTATCAGATTCTAAGGACTGTTGGCTTAGCCATCAGATTATTTATCTTATCTTTCTACACACCCCCAAACAAACATGTTCAATTCAAAAATCATTACATAAACTATTTCTAGATATGAAAGCGCATCAAAATAACCATCATAACCGCTCAGTAAGTGCTTGCGTTTTTAGCCGTCAACCGAGTAGTATTTTTATTAAACTGTTAGGCGCTGCGCTTTTTATCACCGTTTATGTCTACACTATCTCCATGCTCTCTTAGTCTCGTGAGTTTGACATGAAGCTTTATTTGTCATATAAATCTATCACAAAAACAACGCTTATATCAGCCTCGATATGGTTTACATTACAAACATATCTGTATTCAGAAACCCCTTCCGTAGTGAGTTGGCTTATTTTACTAGCTATTTTGGTTACTTATTGTGACTTAAGAAAAATATCATATCTCTTAGGTTTTGTTGATCCAATCTACTTGTGGGCACTCAGAAGCGCAAAAAATCTAAATATTACATGTCCTAAACCTGTGTACTTGCTTCTTGGACTCAAAGGCTGCGGAAAAACAACACTTATGAACAATGCAGGCGCCAACTGTATAACCAGAAATCAACCACTCGCTGACACACAGCATAAGCAAACCTGCTGGCAGAGCCAGGAAGCCTACTTTATTGAAAAGACATGCTCAGCAGCTATTCAACCTCATAACAGAGAACTCCCAAGCTACTGGAAGTATCTTCATCATATCCTCACACACTCCTCAAGGTCTTTTGGGATGCAAGGCTGCGTAGTCGTCATCGCAGCAGATATACTTTTTTCAAAATCACAATCAAAAGCCCAGCATGAATTTGATTTACTCAACACAGAACTTAATCATTTTCTTGAACATTTCAAGTCTAAGCCCCTACACCTTATTATTACGAAAGTAGATCATCTAGAGGGTTTTTATGATGTTTTTCAGTCAACAGACCAATCCTTCTACGAAAACCCTTTCGGTATTCATATCAAACAATCCAGCCGAGCATCACTGGACACACTACTCACAAAACTGTCCCATAAAATTGAAAATCTAATCATCGAACAACTAGAACTTAAACGACTTATAGATGGACAGCTTAACTTCGAAAAGCTTCATCAGTTTAAAGAATTATTTCATAAACTTAAAAATCAATTGACGCAGCGCATTCAAAATAACACACTCACAAAACCTCTATTCAGATCCATACACCTTACCTGTCATAGCCCTGATAAGTATGAAATAGAACAAGACATCATGGCATTCACAGAATCTTCGCTGCCACATAACAACGCACTAAGTAACAACAATCAAGGACACCGCTTCTTCATAGCTCACCTTATTGCCAATCTTATTCCAACTCATATTGTGATACCCAACCGACTCCTAAGCTCAATAGCCCTGATTCTTGCTAGTGTCAACATTCTTTTTATGCCACTACCCATGGAATTCACACCTCTAAAGTCTATACCAACTTGGCCAACACCATCAGTAGTACCATATGTATCTTCTACCCAGGTTAAGAAGGACACTATCAAATCACACATAGATACTACACAACCATCAACAAAACCATTATTTAATCCAAGAATGTTAGAGGCTAGGAATACAGTCTCCCGTTCAAATCCAGTTGCAAAAAAACAAATATCTAATCTAGCCCTATCTATCCAAGAACTAAACAAAATCACAACATGCGATCTTGAGCAGTATGACTGTGTATCACGAGTAGATGCCATTTTAAGTATGATTAACGGCCAGACCAAGATCCCAACAAAGAAATTATTGGCATTGAATTTACACGAACAAAAGATAATCAATCATGTACTCATTAATAATCCTGATGCCGCTGAAGATATCAAACGACATATCTTATCAAGAATCCAACGCTCAATTGAAAAAACATGGCTTCAATATATGTCTAGCCTACCCAAGCCAGCAACATCAGATTCTATCTTGAGCACAACCTCTAATTATAATCAAATACTCACACGTGCATGTAAAGCCATTAATAACCTCAAATCCATCACACACCCTGGTCATACGATGGCAGATTGCATACAAGGTGAGCACGCAACTAAAGTATCTCATGAGTACCTACTCAGTCGAACACTAGACCACCTGTTAATCACACCACTTAATATTAATGCATTTCATAAAACCATCCGCTATCACAAAAAGCACCTCCCTCAACTGGTAAAAGCCATACAAAAGTCGTTAGATCAGGAACAAACTATCCTAGACAACTCAGGCCTACCCAAAAACGTCACCGACTCCATACGCTCAAGTTTACAACAACTCAAAACAGTAGAAGAACGTACATTGGATGACTATATTAATATCATATTGAAAGCAACAGAATCGCTGGACTCAAAAGCAGCACCAAACCATCAGATTACTGCAAAAATACTAGCTAAACTCATTGAACATCAAAGCCAAAACCCATTTATTCAAATATTAAACCATACTAATATCAGTCACCTAAAAACGCAACACCTTCTAAATTTAAATCAGGAATGGTCAACGCATATCATGCCAGTATTTTCTAAAAACCTTCTGAACCATTTTCCGTTTAACCCACAAGGTGTAGACTCGGACTTAAATACATTCACAAACTTCTTCAGACCCAATTCTAAACTGGATTTATTTTTCCAGCAATATATTCTGCCATTTACACAAAGGAAACATCATGACTCACCTATGACATGGAAACAATACCACGGTAAAAATCTGTTCGCCCATGAAACGCCATTGAATCTTCTTATGATTACTGAATTAATTCAGAAAATATATTTTTCTAAGTCAGATGATCACCCACTTTGGTTCGAAGGTACCATCTATGCCACAAGTAAATCCCAAGACATCGACCACCTTCTCATGACCATCAATCATATTGACCACCCCATCCCAGATCGTAGTACGAATGGGCTACATCTCAAGTGGCCATTAGCTGATTCAATTCAGATTAAAGCAAAACTCAAAGACGGCACAGTCCAGACATTACATGATAGTAAGGGTCCATGGGCACTTATCAAATTGCTGCAACAATTAAGCAATTCACCCCAAATACCCAATGACCATTATGAACTAAATCTCCATCGAAACCATCTAGACGCACAATTAGCCTTTGACACACAATCCAAAGTAACGCCTATTATTAACAGTATCTCAGAATCGTTTTTACCGGTTAATCCGCTACTGCCGTCATAAATTATAAGGATTTCTAATCATGAAAAATTCAGCTATTAGCCCAATACGAAACGAAAATTATAGTGAATGGTATCAGGCGGTTATTCAGGCAGCAGAGTTAGCAGAATTCGCTCAAGTAAGAGGTTGTATGGTTATCAGACCCTGGGGCTATGCCTTGTGGGAAAACATGCAAAAAATACTCGATCAAGCCATTAAAAAAACCGGACATCAAAATATTTATTGTCCTCTATTCATCCCACTTTCATTAATGCAAAAAGAAGCCGATCATGTAGCAGGCTTTGCAACAGAGTGTGCCATCGTTACCCATACAAGACTCACACAAGATACCAACGGCTCTTTAGTTCCAAGCAGCCCTTTAGACGAACCACTTGTAGTACGTCCCACCTCAGAAACCGTCATAGGCGAACTTTTTGCCAAATGGATTCAATCATACAGAGATTTACCTTTGCTCATTAATCAATGGGCTAATGTTGTACGATGGGAAATGAGAACTCGACTTTTTTTAAGAACCAGTGAGTTTCTATGGCAGGAGGGCCATACCGCCCATGAAACAGAAGAAGAAGCTAACCAGCACGCCATAACCATGCTTAAAGTATACAAAGATTTCTGTACTAATACATTGGCGATACCTGTATATGTTGGCACCAAGTCAGAAAATGAAACCTTTCCTGGTGCTGAAAAAACCTATACCCTTGAAGGTATTATGCAAGATGGTAAAGCACTTCAGCTAGGCACCTCACATTTTCTAGGTCAAAAGTTTTCAACGGCAGCAAACATGCAATTCCAAGACAGGCAAGGCAATACGCAAATCCCCTGGACAACATCTTGGGGCATAACCACACGCTTGATTGGCGGACTTATCATGACTCATGCAGACGACAACGGTCTAGTTTTACCACCGGCTATAGCTCACACACAAGTCATGATTATTCCCATATTAGGCAAGCAAGGCCAGCATGATGACATTTTGAATTACTGCATCAATCTCAAGCAAGCCATCAGCCAACTAAACTTTAGAGACCAAAATATCACCGTAGATCTTGATAACTCAGACTTCAATAGTGGTGAAAAAAACTGGAGGTGGATCAAAAAAGGTGTGCCTATCCGGCTATTTGTTGGACTCAAAGAGTATCATGAACGTACCGTATGCTATGCTTTGAGGAACCATGATCCTAAAACGAGACACCATGAATCATTTGACGACCTTAAAACAAAACTCCCAGGTATACTCGAACACATGCAAGAGTCATTGTTAACCCAAGCAGAAACTGAGCGCTACACTCAAATCAAACTTTGTACAAATCGTGATAGTATCGTCGAGCATTTCAACAAGAACCATACGCCTATTTTTGTATACTGGAAGGAGGACGAGTTGCAAGAAACTTGGCTCAAGGAGCAGTTTAATGCAACGGTTAGATGTTTCCCTCATGACCATAATTATCATGATTACCCACTCCATGGTCCATCTTTATTGGATCAACAAAAACAAGCGCCCCTTGCATTAGTGGCTAAAGCCTACTAGGCAAACGGGCTTGGCACTTGATGGGATCAATTATCTGAGATAATATTCATTAATAGCCTTTATGAGGATAGCTCATGAACACATTAGCACTCGGCATATTCACATGCTTGCTGGTACTATCTTTGTTTGCACTGCTGTTCTTATATATCAAACGCATCAAGCATCATCATACCGCGCATATGACAAGCATAGAGGCGTTAATCCACACGCTCACCGATCATCAAAAGCAATACCAGCAAATGCTTCAAACGAATGTACAACAGTGCACTCAGCAATATACTTTATTAAACGTTGAGATCAGCCGTCAAGCACAGTCTCAAACCGAACACTTGCATAAGTATTTTCAAACCAGTAGTGCAGACTTAAGACAACAAGTACAACAGAGTTTATCCAATCAAAATGAGCATTTAGCAAGACTTCAAACCAATTTACTTCAACAACTCAACCTCATTAACGGTCAAGTTGAACAAAAACTCAATCAAGGATTAAACAAAACCAACGAGCTGTTTGCGGACATGGTTAAAAGGCTGGCCATCATTGACCAAGCACAGCAAAAAATTACTCAGCTATCATCCGATGTAGTCAGCCTGCAAGATATTCTTAGCAATAAACAGGCTAGGGGTCACTTTGGCGAGGTTCAACTCAATCAACTCATCCAAAACTGTCTTCCCGAAACCCATTATGCCTTCCAGCACACACTATGTAATGGAAAACGGGTTGACTGCATTATTTTTTTACCACAGCCATCAGGTAATATTGTCATTGATGCAAAATTTCCACTTGAAAACTTTAGACGAAGCATCAACGCATCTAACCCTGACTGTTCAATATACAAACAAAAGTTCAAACAAGATGTCAAACACCATATCAAAGCCATTGCCGATAAATATGTCGGGATAGAACATCATCATCAAGCAGCATTAATGTTCCTACCTGCCGAAGCGCTATTTGCCGAGATACATGCTCACCATACCGACCTTATTGACTTTGCTTTCTCTCAAAAAGTGTGGTTAGTATCCCCTACCACCATGATGGCAATTCTACATACAGTTCAAGCCACGTTAAAAGATGTACAAACCCAAAAACAAATGCACCTTATTCAAGAACATCTAGTGAAATTATCACAAGATTTTAATCGATTTCAACAACGTATGAATACTGTTGCTAAACACATTTCAGATGCCCATGACAAAGTCGGACAGGTTAATATCTCAGCCAATAAAATAGTCAAGCATTTTCAGCACATTGAGCGCTGTGAGCTGTCAGCTGACATACAAAAACATGACTTAAATATATCACATTTAGAAACCTAAAAGTTATCCATCAGGTATTGACCATCTACCTGTACCACATCCTTAACGCTATATTCTATAATCCTAAAAAAAGCACCTCGTCACTCATGAAATACCATGATACTTATTTTTACTTTACTATGATTCCTAATACTATGATGATTATGAGCAATATTTAATGAACAAGAGATATGTTACGTGCTACTCAATAAGTATCACGGCCTACATTAGGAATGACTCACTGGACTTAGTTTCTTTATTACTTGGATGATATGCACTTTTACTAAAATAGAAAGTGATTAAAAGAAACGTTGAAAATAAAAAGAAAACATACAACATCCACAAACTAACATCCTGTTGTATATAAGCAAATAGAACACATGAAACTAACCACCAAGTTTACATTCCTCTTCAAACTAGCCTACCTATTAGTTAGCCACACAACAGCTTAATACCTTTGATGTTTGTTCGATGATCGATAACTGACATCTTCTTCATCGCGTGACTCCATCTCTCTTTTAACTGAGAACATCCCCTTTGGCAAGCAAACAGGTAACGGGTCATTTGACGAAGAAGCTGAGGGGTGCATCTCAGGGGACAACTTGCTTTTAGGAAGATCGGATGGAGCCGTATTAACAAATTGATCACTACAAGACGCTTTATCGGTACATGTTTGTGATACAGGGACTGATTGACTAATAAACGGCGCTTGGCCTGCAGCTTCTTGGGGATTTTGGCCAGACTGACTACCAAACGAGGCTTCACCGACTACTCCTTCCAACGCTTCTTGATTACGAGCGTGACGAATTTTTCCAATGATATCATCTACAGCCCTATTGATAGAAGTCTCATTTATATTGAACTGCCGCATCAAAGAGGATGGTTTTATAGTGAATGTAAGTTTTGATACAAGGCCTGTACTTGACATCACATCAGCGCTATCCTGTACCTCAAAACTAGTGTTGATTTTAGCCGTAGATGCGCACTTTGCAATATGTTTAATCACAAGCTTAGATTTCTCATCTTCAGACATGCCTGAAGTATCTTCCTCTGATAAGTCAACTTGGTGCCACCCAGCTTCAGCATCTAAACGGTTATCTGAGACGACACTGTCAGTGATAACAAAAGCTGTATAACAGATTTCTCTGTGTCCCATGATGCTCATGCCAGTTACTAACCATTCTAAATCAGTATTAAATAAACCCTGTTCATGACATTGATTTTGGAAGTAAGATTTCAATGCTTGCTTTATTTTTCTAGGTCTGGGTACTTCATTAACTTGTTGAACAGGTTCTCTCTGATTATATGGATCAGCTGGCACGTCCCCCAAACAGTCAGACATCATTAACTCTGAGTCAGTCCCAAAATAAAAGCCCAAACATTGAGTATTCTTAAACTTTATATGTACAATTTCTTTTGCATGCAACATGATTACATATCCATTTACTATTATTCAATTATATCACAAAACATACCAATAATAAATCATTCGTCGTGGCGTTTCGTCCAACGCGCTATATGCTTACCATCCTTATAATATTAATGGTCAATAAAAGTAGCAACTTAAAGACTATAGCCTTGGCTCAAACTTGGATTTATCAGTTCTATCATAGCTTTTTCATCAATATTTAACCCCTCAAATGGCTGCCCCTTGACAAGCAACTGATATAGCTTGTCATCAGACCATGATAACAAGGCCTGAAACTGTAACCGTTGCTGATGAGTCAGTGCATACAAATGCTGCTCTAAAAACTGAGCTAATAATACATCCAGCTCCAACATTCCACGCCTACAACGCCAAACTAGTTGGGGCCTGGACCACAGACTCTGATTATTTGTAGGCAATCTCACACTCAAAACTGCCCCCCAATCACCATTTCATCAGCGTAATTGTCAAAGCGCATAAACTCGCCCACAAACGTTAATTTTATGGTTCCAATGGGTCCATTCCTATGTTTACCAATAATTATTTCAGCAGATCCCTTATCGGGGGAATCTGGATTATAAACTTCGTCTCGATATACAAAGGCAATGACATCTGCATCTTGCTCAATAGCTCCCGACTCTCTCAAATCAGACATCATAGGTCGTCTATCTTGTCGACTCTCTAAACTACGATTAAGCTGCGATAAGGCAATTACAGTACAGTTAAACTCTTTTGCAATCATTTTTAAGGATCTAGAAATTTCTGATATCTCTTGTACACGATTATCTCTAAATTCGGGCACCCTCATCAACTGTAAGTAATCCACTACAATTAACTTTAAGCTACCATGCTCCCTGACTAAACGCCGAACTTTTGCCCTCATCTGCTGGGGACTTATACCCGGGGTATCATCTATGAACACCTTTGTTTCAGATAGCATACCGATAGCAGAAGTCATTCTTGGCCAATCATCATCCTGGAGCTTACCTGTCCTGAGGCGCTCTTGTTTAATTCGACCTAGCGATGATAACATTCTCAACACAATGGCATCCGATGGCATCTCTAAACTAAAAAACAACACAGGCTCTTTCGTTGACAAAGCCACATATTCACAAATATTAGCAGAAAACATAGTCTTGCCCATAGAAGGCCGTGCGGCTATCACAAACATATCACCCGGATGTAACCCTGAGGTTAATTTATCTAAATCTTGATAACCCGTGGGAATGCCGCTCATGGGTTCATTAGTATTAAATAATTTGTCAATTTTCTCAGTAGTCCTAGCCAATATAATATCAATTGATTCAATACTATCTTGAGCAGCGCGATCTTGATTAATTGAAAAAACCTTAGATTCAGCCTGCTCTACCAATTCTTGAGCCTGACGCCCATCTGGTTGATGAATGGATTGAATGATTCCAGTCGTAGCATCAAGTAGCTGCCTTTTTAAAGCATGATCACGAATAATGGCGACGTATTCTTTTATATTAACAGAGTAAGGCGCGTGCTCTGCAAGCTGATATACGTATGTTTGCCCTCCCACCTGATTAATTTGATCCATAGAGGTGAGGTAGTCTGCCACAGTCAGCATATCAATAGCCATATCTCTCTTGACTAAAGCCACCATACTATTATATATCATGGCATGTTTTTTATCGTAAAAGTCGGAGGAGACTAAATGTCCTTCAATTTCCTCCCAAAGTTTTTGTTGTAACAACAACAACCCTAGCACACCTTTTTCGGCTTCTAATGAAAAGGGGTTAACTTTTACTGGCTTTTGGCTCATGATACACCTCGGACTAGCCAAAACGACAAAATCATTGACATCTAATTTAGAAACAAACTCGCTTTAATAACGTCACTCCATCATTATCAGAGATGACTTGTGTTAAACAAACCTCGTTTAGCATAGAATACTATGCTTCTTCTGGTTTCTCAACACCCTCATCGTTCTCCAAAGAGAGATCAGCATCAACCACATCTTCAGACGCACTCTCAGCACGCTCCGTCTTAGCCTTTTCCTGCATTTCTCTATCCAGAAGCGATTGGTTGTTAGATTTAATCGAGAGCCTTAGTACAGCTTCTACTTCAGGATGACATTGTATCAATACCTTATATTCACCCACCTGACGTATAGGCGCCCCCACAATCACAACCTCAGACTTATCTACTTCCGCTTGACCCTTTAGATGCTGAATCACCTCACTGACACCAATTGAACCAAACAATCGTCCCTCAGCGTTAGTTGAAACGATCATATTAAGGTCGCCAGTTGACTCTATACGCTCAGCACGCTGCTGGGCACTGCGTTTACGGTCTTGATCTAATTTCTCAAGTTCGCCTCGTCTTGCATCCACCGCTTCCATATTTTGTTTAGTAGCCCTTAATGCCTTACCTTGACGAAGAAGACAATTTCTTGCGTAACCTGGTTTAACAACTACTACGTCACCGATATTCCCTAAGTTTTTGATTTTCTCTTGTAATATAACCTGCATAATATATCTCCTATCTGTCTATTCATTCAATAATTAAGCATGCCTGTCACAGTAACAGAGTAGTCCAAGATACCTTGCCCACTTAACAGCACGTGTAAACTGCCTTTGTTGCTTGGAATTCATGCCAGTCACACGTCCAGGCATAATCCTACCTGTATTAAGGGTGTGCTCACGTAAAAAGGAAATATTTAGGTAAATATCTTCAGCTTTGAACAAGGATTTCATAAGATCCCTAGCCTGCCTACCGCCGCTGCTTCGCTCCTCCTTTTCTAACAAGGCTGGGCTATTCTCAGTTCGAGCAGCTGTTCGAGAAACGATAAGCGTACGCATGATTACGTCATTGAACTTAAAACTTTCAGTCAATTGATTGATAGTCGCTACATCACAACGGATACACAGTAACACAAAGTGAGCTTTTGACGACCGATGTTGTTTGATGGTGTAGTGTATTTTTTTACGCTCGAGGTCTTGATCTAGGATGACTTCGCCTCCACTTTCTGTGATGAGTTTCTTATACCGGTCAACCATTTCTGGCACTCGATCGCTCTGATTGGGGTGGAATAGAATAACAATGTCGTAATATTTCATGATGGATCCCTATGGCTGTTACAAGATTGCAGACTCAAAATATGCCTGCAAAAGGATGTTATATTGTAACACAGTGGCTGACATACATCAAGAACTACATGGACACATCCCAATGTCAGTTAGACTGGCTACTACGTAACAAAACACCCGATATCTTATATCAATCGAGAACTGTAGGTCTGGTATAGACAAATACCAGTAGCCACTGAAACATTAAGCGTGCTAAAGCCTCCAGAAACATCTATGGCATATGTTTGGTCGCAAGCGGCCAATAACTGTGTCGATACGCCTTGAGCTTCATTACCCATGACCCAAGCTACTGGTACCTTACTGTCTACAGTGTGTAGGACTCTATCTCCACGTTCACTTGCACCGTAAATCCAAAACCCGTTCTTTTTTAACTTTTCAATCGTACGCTTGAGATTAACCTCCACAACTAGAGGCACTACACATGCACCACCACATGAAACTTTAACCACCGTTGGTGTTAGACCTACTGAGTGATGCTTACTGACAATCACTGCATCGGCTGAAAATGCTGCAGCTGTTCGTAGACAAGCTCCTAAATTATGGGGATCCTGAATACGATCTAGTATAAGAACCAGCGGCCATTTTGACTGTCCTTCAAGCCTTGATAACACATTATCCAGCCCTAAAGTTGGTAACTGCTGGCAATACACACCCACCCCTTGACACGATACGCCGCTCAAATGCTGATCAAAAAACGGTTGATTCACCTTGTGGACACGTATCCCTAACTGCTTTGCTATGTTGATTATGTCTACAAGCACAGGCTTATCCATGTGATTCACATATAAATCACCTACATGCGATGGAAAGCGCTCTAATAACAAACGCGTAGCATGGACACCACCTAAATAATAACTCAATACTTTATTTCTCCTTAGGATGAGACACTTCGAAACTGGTGACAGACTACTTGCGACCCTGTACAAAAAAGAGTAGGATTAGTTCACTGATATGATCACCAAGAATTGAGGCCTCCCATGAGTCAAATCATAATAACCATTTTAACCTGCCTGTGCCTAACGATCAATCATTTTGCACAAGATGTCACTCAACCATACGGTATCCACTATATCCCCAGCATCATGCGTCCTATCAAAGTATCTGCCAAACAACATATAGTCATTAATGTTAATAACGGTCATGTGCTATCGGAATTTCTTTCAAAACAGAAAACGTATCCTGCAAGCCTTACCAAGCTCATGACACTTTACATCACCTTCAAACTCATCAAGAAAGGCCAAATATCTCTTGATGACACAGTTATAATTTCAGCCAAATCAGCTCATGCACAAGGGGCTACAGCCTTGCTAAAGCCTAATTCAAGGCATAAGCTCAAAGATCTTGTCGAAGCCATTGCCGTTGCCTCAGGAAACGACGCCAGTGTTGCAGTGGCTGAGCACATTGCTGGAAGTGAACAAGCCTTTGCCCATATGATGAACCAAACTGCAGCTGATATGGGGATGATACACACTCATTTTGAAAACGCTTCAGGGTTACCGCACAAAAAACACGTCTCGAGTGCACATGACCTTGCCATTCTTGCTCGACACATTCATCACCAACAACCAGAGCTACATCCTTATCTAAAGCAAAAATGGTTCAAGTACAATAAAGTGACTCAAGCTAACCGAAATCGCTTACTATGGCACGATCCCGACACTCAAGGCATGAAAACAGGTCACACTGAAGACGCTGGGTATTGCATGGCCATCTCTAGTACTAAGCGTAACCAAACATATATAAGTATAACCCTCGGCAGCGCAAACGAGCAAGACAGATTGCATGCCAATCAAGACCTAATTAATCATGCACATACACACTTTGAACATAAAACTATTGACGTGCAAAAGCCCTTAGCAAGAACTCGTGTATGGTACGGTGATAAAACATCTGGCATTGCAACACTAAAACAACCGCTCACAGTAAGTATTCCTCGGGATGACAAAACCATCAGCAAGCAAATCCAACTAGACAGAGAAGTATTCGCACCGACGCCAGCAGGACACCCTGTGGGTCAACTCACCATACTATACCATAAAACCCCCATCCACTCAGTACCACTAGTACTGTCCCAAGCACTGAACACAGGTTCGCTATGGTCACGCTTCGTTGATTTGATTCATCGATCATTAGCCAGCCTTCTAAGCTTAATCATAGGCCATCAAACCACAAAATCAACACTACAATGACAGCTGATCACCACAAGTACCCCACACGAATTATTAACCTTGGGCGTACCTCATATCCTGATATCTTAGAAAGTATGCACACCCACATACGCGATAGGCAAGTACATCATAATGATCAAATATGGCTAACAGAACATGCCGCTTGCTACACCTTGAACCCTCAAAAAAACCACGATCACATCATATCTAAACTCCCTTACCCACTCTATGACACAGACCGAGGCGGCAATATTACTTTTCATGCGCCAGGTCAATTGATGATATACTTTATGCTCAATATCAAACGGCAAGGGAACGGCATCCGGCACTTAGTTGATCAGATAGAGGAGTTTATCATTCGTTTACTATCGTTTTTAGGTATTGAAGCACAGGGAAACTCAAAAGCAAGAGGCGTATACGTGAAGGAGAAAAAAATAGCTTCACTAGGGTTGAAAGTTAAGCCACCCTACAGCTACCATGGTTGTGCCATAAATGTTAACATGGACATGAAACCTTTCAATCATATCAACCCCTGCGGATTAAATATTCAAATGACACACATTCAAGACCACGTCCCTAATATCACAATCCATTCCCTGATACCATTTATTGTTAAAGCACTTAAAGACACATTCCCGATCTCAAATGATAGCATTATCACGCATGATGTATCCCAGCTGAGCACCTTGTTATGAGCACATCTCCCACATCTAAAAAACAACGAGGTATCGATAAACTTAACCGAATCCCCGTTCAAGCTAACCCTCATACTCTACCTAAGCCTGATTGGCTGAAGATTAAGCTCAGCACACATAATAAAGCCAATGATTTAATTAAAACCTTAAGAAAAAATCAGATTGTTACCGTGTGCGAGGAAGCAAGCTGTCCTAATTTACATGAATGCTTTAGTAAAGGCACTGCAAGCTTTATGATCATGGGAGATATTTGTACAAGACGCTGTCGATTTTGTGATGTTGCCCATGGCAGGCCCAATCCACTCGATACACTAGAACCTAAGAGACTTGCAAATATCATTGAAACACTTAAGCTTAACTACGTTGTCATCACGTCAGTAGATAGGGATGATCTGCATGATGGCGGGGCTTCACACTTTTCAGCTTGCATCACTCAAATTAGAAAAAAGACTCCTCACGTACATATTGAAATCTTGGTGCCTGATTTTAGAGGAAAAGGAAAGTTAGAAAAAGCCCTTCAACAACTCACACAAACACCACCTAACGTCTTTAACCACAATATCGAAACAGTACCTAGTCTATACAAATCCACAAGACCGGGATCTTCATATCAGCACTCACTTCAACTTCTAAAGGCCTACAAGCATCAGATGCCTCAGGTGACTACTAAATCCGGTTTAATGTTAGGCCTAGGGGAACAGACCGATGAAATTATCTCCGTACTCAAAGACCTAAAAGCCCATCAGGTAGATATGATTACACTGGGTCAATACCTTGCTCCCAGTCGGTACCATGCCCCTGTGCATCGTTACATAACACCCCATGAATTTGATACCCTAAAACACGCAGCACTTGATATGGGTTTCAAGCATGTTGCCAGTGGTCCACTCGTAAGATCATCTTACCACGCGGATCTTCAAGCTCAAGGGCAAGAGGTTAAGTAATTTATGCTAGACCAGCTTCTTTATTACCTGCATCACAATCAAATCATGCAAATCATAATTCCGTTTGGAATAGCACTCATCGAATCTGTACCGCTTCTAGGGTCTGCTATCCCTGGGCTCTTAACCATCCCACCCATTGGCTGGATGATAGCCACTCAACAACTTCCTTGGCATATCACAACCTTATGTTTAATCATAGGCGCATTACTAGGCGACACCCTAGCCTACTTGATAGGCTCAAAATACCAGGCAGCTATTCTATCTTTTTCTAGACGTTTATCCCTACAACATTGGCTACATACCTCAGAACAGTTCATTCATAAATATGGCCTCACCAGCATGATACTAGGAAGATTCATAGGACCCATCAGAAGCATTTTCCCACTACTGGCTGGCATGTTTCAAATGCGCTCAATAACTTTTTTTATAACTGCTTTAGTATCTATTTTAATTTGGATGACTCTTCACCTACTTCCTGGTTTTCTACTCGCATGGTACCAAATACCAACCACTGTCGTCGTCAATGGCTATCAATTACTTCTAAGCACATTTATAACTTTTGCCCTACTACTGATGTACCATCATGCAAAAGACATCTGCTATAAATTAAAGCAAGCCAGCATCATGATAACCACAAAATCATTTTATATTGAGAAAGGAATCATCATCATCGCCCTAATTGGTCTACTCCTCAATCTATATCTGCAATTAAACACACCTTACCTTTTGAGAATTAATCAATGGATTAATGAATACCTCACCATCAATCAAACTCATTGGATCTATACAATCTGTCTTTTTATTGGCACATTATTAAAACCAGAGCGTTTACTCTGTTTGGGCATTATTCTAAGCATAGCTAGGGAGCCTAAGCATATTCGTTCCCATATACGACCTATTATCCTTATTATTACCTGCTTCGTCATTGGATTCTTTGTAAAATCACTCGTATCGTTTCCTAGACCAAGTACTGCAGAAAACTGGCTAGGATCATATAATGCCTTCCCTAGTGGACACACCTTTATGTTGATGCTACTGACTTATGGATATTTAAAACAGCGGATAAGTATCGCAAATACCACAGGAGCATTGGTAGGCGTGAGTCGATTATTACTCGGCGCCCATTGGTTTTCAGATATCCTTGGTGGCATAATCCTAGGTAATATATTCATCACCCTTGATGAAATGACCATTTCACACAACAAACCCGGGGACAACAACAATTCAAGTTCTTATATCATAGGTATGGCCTATTTTAGTCTATCATTACTAGCTTTTATATACCGTCACTAAACTAAGGATAACATGAGTCACTTCTACAGAGTTACAGCGAGCAACATTCACGACTTTACACAACAAATCCATCAAGATCATAGCGATCCATCTAATAGCGCGCCAGATTTTCAAACACACCTACCATACCGTTTTAGCTGTTTTTATGAAACACCCGAAACACTTAAAGTAACGCTAACAGCCTTCATACAAGAACTGGATAACACATTAAGTATTATTGAGTCTGTCTCACAAAATCCTTGTTGCTTTGTCTACTCAGGACAAGGTTCTCAGTTCCTAAATATGGCACAGCCGCTATATGACTTACACCATACTCGCTCAACTCTTGAAAAACTTATCATGTTAGCTAACAACCAAGGCATTGACTGTAGTAACCTGCTTTATCAAACCTGTAATCAATACTCTGAACATGAGCAGGTCATACAGTCCACACATTATAGTCAAGTGTGTCTAGTCATCACACAATATTTAATAGGCCAACTTTGGAATCAAGCAGGTATCATTCCTGACTATCTTGTTGGACATAGCATTGGAGAGTTTTCGGCCTGTATTCAAGCAGACCATTACAGGATAGAAGATGGTCTTAAAATTGTCTGCGCCAGAGGCAAAGCGATGCATAAGTCAAATATTCCCGGTAATATGGTTGCATGTAAATGTTCTATCGAATCAATCGTTGCCTGCCAAAAGCGTTTTCCTAGCATCATGAAACATGTATCAGTTGCAGGTATTAATAGCCAAAAACAAATCGTATTATCTTGTCACAACACTAAGATTGATGAACTCTTAAATGTATTGCGTCACATGAATATCAGGACAATTCAACTAGCAGTCAATCATCCGTTTCACTCCACTCACATGAAGCCGGCTTCAGACCTTTTTGAGGCTATGTGCGCGCAACAAACAGTACCTAAAGTCATCAGTCAAGCGCCCTCATCACAAATAGTCATCAATAACTGTACTGCACAGCCTTTCCCTCCTAGCTATGGCATAAACTATTGGAAACAACATATAACAGATACAGTCATGTTTTCTGACTCTATTTGTTATGCTTGGGAAAATGGCTGTCGAACATTCATCGAGATTGGAGCTCATCCTATAATGACCAAGCTTATTAAAGATAGCCTTCCAAATGATGATCATAAGATAGTCTATGCACAGAGCCTGAAAAAAAATATGCCTATTGATTTCTTTTACCAACAGTTGTGTACTATCGACACTTATTATCAATCAGTAGACTGGTCCCGTATTTTAGCGGCGGATAATATGAGGACTAGCACCTAATATTATCGATGGATGGCCATCCAACGTAAGCTTTCACATCGACCTAAATAAATCCTCATACAACTTGCACTCATACTTATCCGAACGTGGAAAGTATAGGCTATATTCATCTTTTCGATCCATCCTTTCGGATCGCATATAACACATCTTACTGAAATACATTATCATAAACAAGAGTATCGACGATTGTGCATGATTAACATGCATAATTTCCAATGTCTGACATAAAAAAAGCAGTAGTACTCTTTCCAAGATACAACCAGTTGCCAATCTTAAACAAGAAAATCATTTTAGTCAAACCCAGTGAGCTCAGACAAAAAGTTAGTGCACCTACACCAAAACACCACTATTAGTGCCACTTTTAACATCTATCCCTTGGCCCAGAAACGTTGGGTGAGATTACATACTACAATCTAACATGTGACCAACTTAGCTAATACTATTATCTGATGTTTTTTATTGGGTCTACTAATAACTAGAGAGCTATGGTGTGTATGACCAAACCACCGCACAGTGTAACGATTGATTAAAATGTGTCAATTAGCTGAACATAGGCCATTGGAGCTGAATCACCAGACCGACATTTACCTATTTTAAGTATCCTTACATAGCCACCTGGTCTACTTTGATATACCTTAGAAAGATCTTTTAGTAGAATCTCTATCGCCTCTTTGTTGCCAAGCTTTGCTATCAAATATCGCCTGGTTGACAAAGCCTCAGGATTATTTCTAGCCTTAGTAATTAATGGCTCAATATAACCTCTTAGGTATTTTGCCTTAGCCACGGTGGTCTTGATTTGCTTATGCTTTATCAATGATAGGCATAGATTTTTAAAAAGTGCCTTTCTATGTGAGGCATCTCTCGAAAAAAATTTTTTACCGCTTCTATGTGTCATTACAATGAAACCCCTTCACGTTTACGTTTTTTTATTAAATCACTCGGTGAGACCCACTCATCAATATGCATGCCAAGTGAAAGACCAAGCTCTGCTAAGACAGTTTTAATTTCTGATAACGACTTACGGCCTAGGTTAGGTGTTCTGAGCAAATCATATTCAGATTTAGATACAAGGTCTCCAATATATCTAATATTTTCAGATTTTAGACAGTTAGCAGCACGCACCGTTAGCTCTAGTTCATCTACAAGTCTCGAGAACACGGGATCGACCATTTCCTCGTTAGCAACTTGGCTAGATGTACTACTCTCTGATAATACTGAAAATTTTGATAACTGTTGTTGTAGAATAGAGGCAGCTCGCTGGATAGCAATTCTTGGCGGCAATGTACCGTTTGTGTGCACTTCTATACGTAGCCTATCTAGGTTTGTCTTGTTTTCCACACGAGTATCTTCAACGTTGTATACAACCTTAGTAACAGGGTTAAATCGAGCATCAAGTGGGATAGACTGAACATCTCCAGCATAGCTGGGATCTTGCTCAATTTCCTCAGCAGTTAGATAACCTGAACCTAAGGCGACGTTTATGGTGAATTCTACTTTCCTGTCGGTAGTGATGGAACAAATATGGTGGTCAGGGTTGAGTACCTCCGCCTGTCCGTGAACGACAAGGTCTTTAGCCGTCACGTCACAAGGTCCTACCACCGATAGTGTGCAGAGTAATGGCTCTGACTGGCTCATTTGAATAACAAGTCCTCTCACATTAGCAGTAATTTCTGAAACATCCTCTTGAATACCAGTTACAGAGGTGTATTCATGCTTGACATCATCCATCTTGAAATGAGTGACAGCTGACCCAACCATGGATGAAAGCAGAACACGTCTCATCATAAAACCAATCATATAGCCATAGCCCTTAGAAAATGGTTCCATCGTAATCTCATAAGCAGTGGTGGACAACTCACGCACGTCGTAATCTTTTGGTGATAATACCATGGAGTACTCTTCGTGTAATTTGTACTCATGGTCATTCATATTGGCATCTGTAGTCATATAACCCCCCCCTACTTAGAGTAAAGCTCAACAACTAAGTTCACTTTGAACATAGTTTTCAATGATTCAATAAATGGCTGCTGTTGTATTGTCACTTCTAGCTTGTCAGTATCGATAGACAACCACTGTGTTGTTTCTCTCTGGGCTGAAACCTCAAGAGCATTTTTAATTCTTAGGTGCTCTGAGAAACGCTCTGGGATTGTCACAACATCACCTTTCGATACAATTATAGACGGCACCTTCACACGCGTACCGTTTAACTCAATATGTCCGTGAGAGATAAGCTGCTTTGCCTCTGCACGCGTTACTGCTAGACCAGCCCTATATACAACGTTATCAAGTCGACTCTCAAGCAAGGTTAAAATATTGTCGGATGTAGAACCACTCATATTAGAGGCTTTAGCATAAACCCTCTTGAAAGGCTTATCGAGCAAGCCATAATAACGTTTTAAGGCTTGCTTTGCTGATTTCTGTTCGGAATACTCTGACTCTTTTCCTCGTCTGCCGGTATTTTTACCAGGCAAGGTATTAATTCTACATTTCTTTTCTATGGATTTAACGCCACTAAAAAGATCTAAATCTCCCTCAGTTAGCAATCCTGAACGAATTGACCTAATTTGCTTCCCTTTGGGAAAGCTTGATTTTGTTAACTTTGCCATACTATTCCCTTTCTAGACTCGTCTCTTCTTGCGCTTTCTTACACCACCATGTGGCACCTTTGTCTTGTCTGCAATGGTCAAGATCTTAAGACCAGCACTATTCAAACCGCGCACTGCAGAATCTCTACCTGAACCAGTCCCGCGTAAAATTACCCTGAGTTCATCTACGCCGATGTCTTTGACCACCGTTCCAACTCGCTTGCCTGCTTCTTGTGCTGCATGAGGTGTTGACTTTCGACTTCCCTTTTGGCAAACACCACCACTACAACTGGCAATCGTGTCACCATTAAGGTCTGAAACTGTTACGATTGTGTTATTATAGGTCGACAGCACATGTGCGACAGCTGTCATAGAAACAATGCCTTTTCTCTTTTTAGTTTGCTTACCTCTACTCTTATAAGCCGTTTTATTCATACTAAATCCTCACTACTTCATGACACGTTTGCGACGCGCGGTTTTGGCATTGGTCTTGGTACGCTGACCTCTAACTGGCTTATTGTGCCTATGACGTCTACCTTGATATGAGCCAATATCCATTTTTTGTTTGATATCGGTTGCAACCTTTGATCTAAGTTCACCTTCAGTAGGGTATTTTGCAACCTCTTCTCTTAGCTTCTCTTCTTGATCTGCAGTTAGATCCTTAATCTTCGCATCCTCAGCAACATTAGCATTTTTACATATTTCTACTGCGGTCGAGTTACCTATTCCTGTTATTTGTCTCAGGGCAATCCGAGCATGTTTATTCATGCCCAAATGTATCCCTGCTATCACAATCGACATAAGCTTAATACCTCCTGCTAACCTTGTCTCTGTTTATGTCTAGGGTTTTCACAAATTATCCTTACGCGACCATTTCGTTTTATAACCCTACAGTGTCTACATTGTTTTTTTACTGATGCACCAACTTTCATAACTATCTCCTATATTAACTTCAATCTTGCAGTTTTCTTTGAACCTTTTGTGCCGTGATCACTGTTAATCAGATGGGTTCTTACCTGCGTCATAAACTCCATGACAACCACAACGGTGATAAGAAGTGAAGTCCCGCCAAACAATGGCCTTACCTTCAAAAATCTTATTAATATATCTGGCGCTGAGGCAATCAATGCCAAGTAAAGGCCTCCACAGAAAGTTAGACGCGTCATAATGGTGGTTAAATACACGCTCGTTTTATTACCAGGCCTTATTCCTGCTATCATAGCTCCTGAACGTTTCAAATGGCTGGCTATTTCATTGGTATTAAAAAACATACCTGTGAGGTAATAGGTAAATGTAAGCACGAGTCCGCTGAAAAGTACTATATACAGGGCTTGCCCAGGCTGAAATAAGAAGGCTAACTTCGAAAGATAGGCATAAATAGGGCTCTGAGAGTAATAACGCCCCATGTAATCAATAGCAGTTATGGGAAAGACAATAAGCATTTGAGCTACGATAGGAGGCAGCACTCCCGACATATTTAGCTTAAGAGGCAACATTGAGGCACTTTCTGGAATTTGGGACTGACGCCCATGTTGCCTCCTTGGATATGTGAGTGATATCTTCCTCAGTGCCCTCTCAATACACACGACCAACATAACGATAGCCGTGATCATCGCAGCAACTGCTATGGCGGTCATACCAGAAACCAGACCCTGTCGTACCTCGGATAAAAAAGATACAATGGCAGCGGGTAACTTTGATACAATCCCAGAAAAAATTAACACAGATATTCCATTACCGAGACCATATCGGGTTATTTGGTCACCGAGCCACATCATAAACATGGTCCCGGTTGTGAGGCTAACGATGGCTAATAACTGGAAGTACACAGAGGAAACGATGGCCATATCCATACTAAGCACAAATCTACTGATGCCGAAACTTTCAACGATTGCTAATGCAAGTGTAAAGTATCGAGTATACTGGTTAAGTGTAATTCGGCCCTTCTCACCATCCTTCCGAAGTGATTGGAGATGAGGTACAGTATAACTTAGCAGCTGTATTGCAATAGATGCTGATATGTAAGGGTATATGCTTAGCGCTAACAAACTCATATTCGTGAGGGCTCCACCCGTAAATATATCGAAGTAGCCAAGCAACATGTTAGATTTGTTAGCAGCCATGAGTTCTGCCACGCGCTCTAAATTTACCCCAGGTATAGGCGTTTGAACACCGATTCTAAATATTACCACTCCAGCTAACAAAAAGCCGACCTTTCGTAAAAGACTTCTTACTGCAGATTCCTGATAGTGACCTAAACTTGAATTCATCAAGCTTTCTCCTTATCATTGCCCAAAAGAGAACTACTAGCGCCTGCGCTGAACCGAACATTCTTGTCATGACAGGAAATGGTCATGCCATTCTTATTCTTTTCTCTACTCGCAACACCTAAAATCTTTACTGTCTTGACATATTTGGGTATAAAATTGAGGTCTTTAAGAAGCTGAACCGTTATCTCAATGTCAGATTCGTATACTTTTAATAATCTAGCAAGAACCTGTTGTGCTATGAGCTCTTTATGATGTTTCATCTTATGGACATAAGCGAATCCATTCTTAGGAAGCCTTCGTTGAATTGGCATTTGGCCGCCCTCAAAAGAAGCAGAGACGCTTGAGCCTGATCTTGATAGATACCCTTTATGTCCGCGCCCACAAGTCTTACCTCGTGTAAAGCCTCGCCCAAGTCTTCGTGAGCTTTTTCTAGAATTAGGTGCCGGTGATAGTGTGTTAAATCTCATTATCCTATCCTCTATTGTGTGTTAGTGACATCAATCATAAAACGAACCGCGTTAATCATTCCGGTATGCTCCGGTGTTGCCTTGACAATACTAGTGGAACCGATTTTCTTCAAACCAAGACCTCTTACAGTCGACTGTTGAGCCTTACTTCGTCCAATCAAGCTTTTCTTGAGCGTAAGTTTTAGGTGCGTAGTCTTATTCATTTCCAACCTCACTAACTTGCTTATTCCGTTCTGTAAGGCGCCTTTTCGAGAATACACCCTGCCTTGTATACATAGAGATTAATCCCTTGATGGTAGCATGAGCAACATTTTGTGCACATTGGGAACCGTGGATTTTAGCTAAGACATTATGAACACCGACTGCCTTAAACACCAACCTCATAGCACCACCAGCAATAATACCAGTACCTTCAGACGCCGGCCTCATAAATACTCGGGTAGCACCGTGTTTGGAATTGAGTGCGTGCTGAATGGTTCTAGATGGGGTTAGAGAGACATGCATCATAGATTTCTTTGCTTGCTTTTGCGCTTTCTGGATAGCTACCGGCACTTCGAGCCCGTGGCCAATACCTATACCCACTTGTGATACTCCATCACCTACTACAACGGTAGCTGAAAACCTAAATATACGACCACCTTTTACAACCTTCGCAGTCCTTCTTACAGAAACAAGCTCTGTAATAAGATCATAATCCTGTTCTTTGTCACTTTGCTTTGTCTTGTTAACCATGGTGAGCTCCTTAAACAGTGATGCCTGATTCTTTGATTGATTCTACTAGGGATTTTATTCTACCATGAAATGGCCAGCCATTTCGGTTAAATGCTATCTGATTATGCTTGAGTGACTTTATCTTTTGTGCCACATACTCACCTAATGCAGTAGAAGCTTCCTTATTTCCACCGTAAGTTAACTTCTTGGACTGTACTAGGGCAGATGTACTCGCTGATGTTAGTACCTTTCCCTGGAACGTTAACACAGCTCTGATATGCTTATGTGACTTAAACACTGTCAATACTGGTATACGACTGATTGACCGTATACGTGCTTTTGATTTGATCCTAGATCTATTACTATATGCCATTATTTCTTCTTAACCTCTTTAAGTTTCAGTACCTTCCCTTTCACGCGAACACCCTTTCCTTTGTAAGCATCAGGTTTTCTTAAACTAATAATATCTGCTGCTACCTGACCCAGCAACTGCTTATCTATAGATTTAAGTGTTAGATTCACGTTTTTATCTACTGTTGCAGCTACATTTTTAGGTAAAGGAAAATTTATAGAATGCGAGTAACCGAGTGAAAATACCAGAGTATTTCCCTCCAACTTAACACGGTAACCCACACCCACAAGCTCAAGCTCTTTAGTGTAACCATTGGCAACACCCTCTACAAGATTGGCTAATATTGCTCTTGTTGTGCCGGCTAGCGCCCATGTATCGTTAGAATCGTACGGTTCAAAGATATACCCCTTTTCAGTCTGCTGGATTTTGACTGTACTATGAACGGTATGAGATAATTGATTAGATCCCTTTTTTACAGTAACAAACTGATCTTTAACAATAAAATCAACACCGCTCGGAATCTGTAAATCTTTTTTTGCTACTCTTGACATTAATTGGTTTCTCCTTTAGGCCACTTCGGCTATTATCTCACCACCGTGACGCTTACCTGTCTCACGCTCAATTTTTCTTATTTGTGAATCTGAATAGACTCCGTGAGACGTACTGACGATAAGCTGACCCATACCACCGAACACTCTAGACATATCTTGAGAGGTGGTGTACCGTCTACAGCTGCACTTACTTACGCGTTTAAGATGTGTGATAACACCTTTACCTTCAAAGTAAGATAACTGAATCTCTAAGGCCGATTTAGCATCTGTTATCTTTACCTCTTCAAACTTGGTGATATAACCTTCGTCCTTCAAAACATTAAGTATAGCCACCTTAAACTTAGATTTAGATACGGTCACAGTATGTTTATTAACCTGCTGCCCGTTCCGTATCACCGTTAACATTTCTGCTATTGGATCATGATTCATATCTTACTCCCAATTTACCAACTAGACTTGCGCATACCAGGCAGATATCGTAAGTCAACATATTTTCTTACACAATGCCCACACATATTAAAGTCACGTAACACGCTACGATTTCTACCACACGCTCGACATCTGGTCACACGACGTGTTTTAGACTCGTTTCGTTTCCGTGACTGCAAATCAAAACTTGCCTGCATCTTTTCTTCTGGCGTATACCTACCCTCAGGACTTTTAATAATATTTCGTAATGATGACCGCTTTTCTTGCCTTGACTTATTGTTAATCAAGACAAGAAGCTTCTTATCTTGCTCCCTCTTAGCTACTCGTGCCATACTAGTTGTCTCCTTTCTTTTTGATAAAGGGAAAGCCGAGGCCTTTAAGGAGTAGCATTCCTTCTTCGTCTGATTTAGCAGTTGTGGTAATGGTAATATTTAGCCCTCTTAGCCTATCAATTTGGTCATACTTGATTTGTTTGAATACTATTTGCTCTTTCAAGCCAATATTATAGTTACCACGTCCATCAAATGACTTTTGTGACAGCCCTTTAAAATCCCTTACTTGTGGAAGCACAATTGAAACAAGGTTTTCAATAAAATTGTGCATATTCTCTCGTCTTAGCGTTACTTTGCAGCCAATCGGCCATCCTTCACGAATTTTAAATCCAGCCTCGGATCGACGCGTTAGTGTTTTTACAGGCTTTTGCCCAGCAATGGCTTCCATGTCATTGATTGCGTGATCAAGAAGTTTTTTATCTTTGATAGCCTCTCCAATACCCATATTGAGCACGACTTTCACAAGTCTTGGCCTAGACATTACAGTGGACTTGGGCATGTGCTTTGATAAGTATTCTGAGCACCGGTCCTTTCTATGGTTAAGTTGTGACATTAATCTACCTCTTGATTTGTGGATTTATTATACCTTTTTTTCTCGCCATTTGATAGCACCTTAATACCTATCTTGACTGGTTTTTTGGCATTCTCGTCATAATAAGCAACATTAGAAATATGAATAGGAGCGTTAATGTCCTTAAAGCCACCCTCAACATTATTCTGTGGGTCACGTTTGACACACTTTTTCCTAAGATTTATACCCTCAATAGTTACATAAGCCTGCTCACGCTTCAGGACAATACCGGTTTTTTTTCTGTCCTTTCCGTTAATGACGACTACTTTATCACCTTTCTTAATTTTGCTGATCATGACATCTCCTAAACATTTATATACTAAAGAACTTCAGGTGCAAGTGACACTATTTTCATATTCTTTGCGCGTAGCTCTCTGCTAACAGGACCAAAAACTCGGGTAGCTATTGGTTGAAGTTGATTATTGAGCAATACAACAGCATTGGAATCAAAACGTATTCTTGCATCATCTTTTCGATTGATCTTGCTTTTCGTTCGTACCACAAGAGCGTTATGAACCGTTCCCTTCTTAATCTTACCACGGGCGCTTTTAACGCTTACCTTTATAACGTCACCGACACGTGCAAATCGCCGCTTTGACCCACCCAGCACCTTAATACAAGCTACAGTTATCGCACCACTGTTATCAGCTACTTCAAGCATAGTTTCAGCTATAATCATGATAGTTCTCCTCTACTTGCTAATTATGGTATCTAAGCAGAAACGCTTGTTCTTGGAATAAGGTCTAACCTCACGAGCTGATACAATATTACCTATTTTTAGCTCATTCTTCTCATCATGGATAAGGTATGCCGTCTTCCTAGGGACACCTTTGCCAGTAAGATGCTTACTCTGCCAATAGACAATAACACGTGCAGTCTTATCACATGATGTGTTGACTACCTCACCGGTAATTGATCTTGACCTTTTAGTTGCGCTTGCATCATCTGTTGATACTTCTTGTTTAGTCATTGCTTTCAGTCTCCATAGAATCATATGTATTTATAAGAGTAAGTAGGGTTTTGATACGTGCATTTTCTCTTCGAATCATTTTTAAGTTGTGAACACGAACATGCTTTGATCGTTCCGACAAGTCAAACTTCATGTCCATTACTTTTTTTAAGTTATCAATATACTTCGCTTCTAATTCAGACACTGACAACTCTTTAAGATCAGTTTGCATGTCCATCCTCCTTCAATGTCATTTTCACCTTAAATGGTAATTTTGCACCAGCTAGCTTAAACGCTTCGCGACATACTTGCTCAGTGATGCCCGATGCTTCGAATATAATGGCACCTGGTCGAACTAAATACACGTAATAGTCCACAGCACCTTTACCTTTACCTTGTCTTACCTCGAGTGGTTTTTTTGATATTGGTTTATCCGGGAAAACTCTAATCCAAACCTTACCTTGACGTTTAAAGTACCTAGAGATAACTCGGCGAGCTGCTTCTATTTGGCGTGCAGTCAATCTTGAGGCTGTTAAAGCCTGTAAGCCATAATCACCATTAACCACATAAGGCTTTCGAGCCTTTCCTAGTATTTTGCCACTCTTACCTTTCTGGTCCTTACGATATTTTCTGTTTTTTGGTTGCAGCATTTACACGCCCTCATCGTTTTTTGAATGTGTGTCGATTACCTCATCCCTAAAAACCCACACCTTAACCCCTATGATACCATAGGTTGTTTTAGCGGTGGCAAGGTGGTAATCGATATCAGCTCTAAATGTATGAAGTGGCACCCTGCCTTCGTGGTAACTTTCACTTCTGGCAATTTCTGCACCATTAAGGCGACCACTAATGATAACCTTAATACCTTTTGCACCAGAACGCATCGCTTGCTGAACAGCTCGTTTCATTGCTTTTCTGAACTGAACACGCCTTTCAAGCTGAGATGCAATACTTTCTGAGAGTATCTTGGCTGATTGATCTGGTGTTTTATATTCCTGGACAGTTACCTGGGTACTGACGTTGAGAATGTTTTCAACAATAACCTTTAGTCTTGATGAATCAGCACCCTTTCGTCCTATAACGACACCTGGTCTTGTTGCTAATATTTTTACGTGTGCACTATCTGAGTAACGTTGAATCAATATATCATGTATGCCAGCTCCGCTGTATAATTTAAAAACAGTATCTCGTAGCTTTACATCATCAAACACATTGTTAATGTACCTTTGCCCCTTAGCATACCACATGGACGATGACTGCTTATTGATGCCCAGTCTTAATGTGTTTGGATTTTGTTTCTGGCCCATATTATTCACCTACCTCAACTGTTACATGACTTGTTCGTTTCAATATTCTATCACTTCGACCCCTTGCTCGTGGCATGATACGCTTATGGGTTTTCGCCTCATCTGCTCGCATCCCTATGATTCTAAGTTCGTCTATATCCATGTTATTGTTATTCTCTGCGTTTGCGATAGCACTTTTTAGCACCTTTAAGACAATTGCAGCTGATTTGTTAGGCATATGCTCTAATTGACATATCACATCATTCAAGCCGTAGTTCTTCCATCTCATGGTTTTGATTAAAGCCCTGACTTTTTGTGCAGCAATAGGTGCAAATCTATGTTTTGCAGTCACGATGGAATTTTGCCCGACATTCATGGCTTGACCGTTGTTATCAGCTACACTACTTGCCAGTGACTCATCTGATTTTAAAGTGTCGTTCACGCGTATTCTCCAATCTATTTAGTTTTCTTATCACCAGCATGAGCTCGAAATGTTCGAGTCATGACAAAGTCTCCTAACTTCATGCCTATCATCTGTTTACGAACATATACAGGTACAAAAAGCTTGCCATTATGGACTAAAAAAGTAAGTCCTACGAATTCAGGAATAATACAGGAGCGTCTTGAATAGGTCTTGATAGGCTTAGCAGCCCCCTCTTGACTCAATGCGTCCATGGCTTTATCAAACAAATGTTTGTCTATAAAGGGTCCTTTCTTGGTAGATCTTGGCATGATTACTCCTATTTTCTTTGATTGCGACGTTTAAGGATCATAGAATTGGTCCGCTTACAGCGTCTTGTTCTCATACCCTTGGTTTGCTTTCCTGTTGGTGACACAGGATGCCTACCACCAGATGTACGGCCTTCACCACCACCATGAGGGTGATCGATTGGGTTCATAGCTACACCCCTTACAGTTGGTCTAATACCAACCCATCGCTTAGCACCCGCTTTACCAAGCTTGCGCAAATTATGTTTTGTGTTCGAAACAACGCCCAGTACAGCCCGACATTTACTGGGGATTTTTCTAGTTTCACCTGATTTTAGTCGTACGACAGAATAATCTGATGATTTAGTAACCAAAACGGCTGAGGTACCGGCTGATCTTGCTAACTGAGCGCCTTTACCAGGCTTCATCTCAATCATGCATATCACTGATCCTTGAGGTATCGCGTAAATAGGTAGACAGTTCCCTTCTTTTATGGGCGCTGCATCACCGGAGGCAACTTCATCACCTTCTCTCATTTTGTCGGTAGCCACAATATACCGCCACTCACCATCACGATAGGAAAGTAAGGCCAGGTGAGCTGTTCTAAATGGACAGTATTCAATGGTTTTAACCTTGGCTATGACACCGTCCTTATTGCGTTTAAAATCGACTATTCGATACTTACGTCTATTATGTAGCGCAGCACTTCGATGACGTGTTGTGATGCGACCCCAGGCATTTCGTCCATTTGACGTTTTATGCGCCCCATCAATGAGGGAGGCACGTGGCTTTACGTTAGCTACGTGGGTGTGCTTAAGCACAACACGGTTTCGCTGACCTGGCGTTGTGGGTTTGCATGCTACTATCTTAGTGATCATATCTATTCCTCAGATACAGTTGATTTTTGCTCAATAGTATATCCGTCTTCAAGTCGAACATAGGCTACCTTGTAGGCCTTGGTTTTCATTTTACCACGGCGATTGATTTTTACTTCTGGCTTATAGTTGAGCGTTCTAATTGACTTAACTTTAACACCATAAACTTGCTCAACTGCTGACTTTATCTGAGGCTTACTCCCCAATACACGAAAAGTATAGATATTATGCTCAGACATCAGCATAGTTTTCTCAGTCGTCACTTGACGCTTCAATGTTGTATAGTCACTGGCTTTTGAATATTTCACGACGCATACTCCTTTTGATAACTTTCTAATGCTGAATTAGTCATGACAATATTATTGGTAATCAGTAAGCTAAGCGGCTCCAATTCGTGGTATGTAATCACACCAAGATTGGGAATATTTCTTGATGATAGAAACAAGTTTTCAGTTAGCGAGTCTACCACGAACAATGGCTTATTAAGTTTCATAAGTCCTATAACGCCCAGCATTTCTTTTGTCTTAGGGGTGACAAAATTCAATTCTTCTACCAGAGATACCTTGCTTTCTGCATGCAGCTTAGACAGGAGACAATGCACCGACTTTCGATACATTTTCTTGTTTATCTTGCAGGCATTTTTGTAGTCATACGGTGTTTTTGCAAATGTGTGGCCACCACCTCTCCAGATTGGGCTTCTTCGAGTTCCAGCCCTTGCACGCCCAGTGCCTTTTTGCCTCCACGGCTTTGCTCCGCCTCCTCGTTTAGCACTTCTGTTTTTGGATGCATGTGTGCCACATCTTAACTGCTCTTGTATAGAGACCACGACCTGGTGAACCATGCCTTCATTAAAAGGCACATCAAATACACTGGGATCTAGATCCTTTTCACCTGCTTTGCTTAGCTTATCGCCGTCTATCTTGTAAACGGGTAATCTTAATTTACTACTCACTTAAGACCTCTTGACTTTTTATATATACAATAGCTCCTTTAGCGCCAGGAACCGAACCTTTGACCAGTAGCAGCATATTTTCTTCATCCACACTTACTACTTTTAAGTTTTTCATGGTTACCATCTCATTACCCATACGTCCTGCCATTTTTTTACCAGGATTAACACGGCCAGGAAACTGGCATTGACCAATAGAACCAGGGGCTCTATGCGATAATGAATTTCCATGTGTAGCACGTTGCATGCTAAAACCATGACGCTTGACACAACCTGAGAAACCTTTACCTTTGCTCTTAGACGTAACATCAACGGATCTTACATTGGCAAATTTAGAAACTGTGATAGTATCACCAAGGTTAAACCTAGATGTGATGTTTTCATCTAAAAGACGCACCTCTTTGGTAACGCGTTGAGGTGCTACGTTTGATCTTGCAAGATGCCCTAAAAGTGGTTTGTTTAAAACCTTTTCCTTACAGTCGATACTAGACAATTGAATGGCAGAATATCCATCCTTATCCTTAGTTTTCAATGATGTAACATAGTTTGGACGAACCAATAAAACAGTTACTTGATCTATTTGACCAGAACTACTATCGTGATAAACTCTTGTTGTTCCACATTTAGTTGCAATAATTCCTACCATTACTTCTCTCCATCGATCTTGATCTGAATGTCGATTCCAGACGCTAAGTTCAGCTTCATTAAGGCATCGATGATAATATGATCAGGTTGTATTATGTACAATAATCGAGCATGAGTCACCATTTCTAGCTGAGTTCGAGCATCTTTGTTAACATGCGGTGATTTTAACAAGGTAAACTTTTTCTTTTCAGTAGGAAGGGGAATAGGCCCCCTCATTGATGCCCCGACGCGTTTAATGGTATTGATAATATCTTTTGTTGCCTTATCAAGCAACCGATAATCATATGCCTTTAAACGAAGTTGAATTTTTTCATTTTTTGTTGCCACGCTCACATTTAACTCCTACTACACAGATTCGCTATCTTTTGATCTGACTTTGATTATTCCCTCTGCAATGGCAGTTGGCACTTGTTTATATTTTAAAAACTCCATGGATGACTGCGCCCTACCCTGACTCATAGAACGAAGATCAGTAGTGTAGCCAAACATCTCTGACAGAGGCACCTCGGCAGAAACAATTTTGGAGCCAGCTCTATCATCCATCCCCAAGATTACACCTCTTCGACGGTTAATATCTCCTACAACATCTCCCATATAATCCTCAGGTGTGACCACCTCGACTTTCATGATAGGCTCTAGAATCACGGGATTTGCCTTAGCAGCACCTTGCTTAAAAGCCATAGATCCTGCAATTTTGAACGCCATTTCATTCGAGTCTACATCGTGGTACGAACCATCAAAGAGCGTCACTTGGACATCTTCTATGGGGTAACCTGCTATAACACCATTGGCCATTTGCTGTGCAATACCTTTTTCGACTGCGGGTATATACTCTTTAGGAATCACTCCACCTACAATCTTATTGATAAAGACAAAGCCCTTACCTTGCTCAACAGGTGCGATATTGATAACAACATGACCGTATTGTCCTCGACCACCGGACTGCTTTGCATATTTGACTTCCTGGTCGACACCAGCCAGTACAGTTTCCCTGTAAGCAACCTGAGGCTTACCCACGTTGGCGTCCACACTGAATTCTCGTCTCAGCCTATCGACCATGATGTCTAAGTGTAATTCACCCATTCCACTGATGACAGTTTGACCGGTCTCCTGATCAGTCGACACACGGAATGAAGGATCCTCATTAGTGAGCTTACCCAGTGCTAGTGCCATCTTCTCTTGATCAGCTTTAGTTTTAGGCTCAATAGCAATATGAATGACAGGATCGGGGACATTGATCTTCTCCAGAATTATAGGCTTGTCTATATCGCATAGTGTGTCACCAGTACCGACATTTTTGAGTCCGACACAAGCCGCTATGTCTCCAGCTGCGATCTCTTTAATTTCCTTACGACTGTTGGCATGCATTTGTACAATTCGCCCCACACGCTCTTTCTTACTTTTAAGTGAATTAAAGACGGTATCACCTGTTCTTAGCACTCCAGAATAGACCCTTACAAACGTCAGATTGCCCACAAAAGGATCATTAGCTATTTTGAAGGCAAGGGCACTAAGTGGCTCATTTTTATCCGATTTACGAATCTGACCTTCATATTCGCCAGCACCGCTCACAGGTGGCACATCAACCGGTGATGGCAAGTAATCCAATACGCCATCTAATAATGACTGTACACCCTTATTTTTGAAGGCACTACCACAAAAAAGCGGAATAATTTGTATATCAATAGTCAGCTGTCTGATAACTTTTTTTATAGTTTCATCAGGTAATGTACCCTCTTGTAAGTACATATCCATGAGAGACTCGTCGGTCTCAGCAACAACCTCGAGTAATTTTTCTCTATAGAGCTCAGCCTGCTCCAGACAATCCTCAGGTATGTCCCTGTACTCATGAGTCACACCCATATTATCCTCATCCCAATGAATGGACTTCATTTTGACCAGATCAACAACACCTTTAAAATCTTCCTCAGCACCGATAGGTATTTGTAGTGCAACAGGGTTCGCCTGAAGTCGCTTTTCTAGCTGATCCATGACATTATAGAAGTTAGCACCAGCTCTATCCATTTTGTTAATAAATCCAATTCTTGGCACTCGGTAACGGTTGGCTTGTCGCCACACGGTCTCAGACTGAGGCTCAACACCGCCCACGGAACAAAGCACAAAGACCACACCATCTAGGACCCTTAGGGACCGTTCCACCTCGATAGTGAAGTCAACATGGCCCGGGGTATCGATAATGTTAATATGGTGAGGCTTGTGGTCCTTATTCATCCCTGACCAAGAAACAGTCGTGGCGGCAGATGTAATGGTAATACCCCTTTCTTGCTCTTGCTCCATCCAATCCATTACAGCGTTTCCATCGTGAACCTCACCTATCTTGTAGGTAACACCGCAATAAAGAAGAATTCTCTCTGTAGTCGTTGTTTTACCAGCATCTACGTGTGCAGATATGCCAATATTTCTATAATATGATAAAGCCGACATATCCTAGCCTCCCCTTCTCATACCTTGAAACACAGCATTTGCTCTTGCCATACGCAACGTCTGCTCCTTTTGATCCAGGGTTTTTGCATGTCCTTTGAGAACGTCAATCATTTCTTGCGAAAGTGCATTAATCATTCCCTTGGCTTGTGCAACACGATCGCGAGCATTTCTGATGATAGCCCTAAGTGCCAAACATACCCTTCTCTTAGCTCTAACAGGCACAGGCTGTTGGATATTTTGCCCACCCAGTCGCTTACTAACCAACTCAAGCTCAGGACCTGCTATATCAAGTACGGTATTTAGTACGGAAAGAGCATGTATAGATTCTACGCTCTGGGATGAATCTACTCTACCCTCTCCTTCATCGCCACCTTCTGTTTCACGGTCATCCAGCTCTTTCCCGTCCCCGAGGGACTTGGCAGCGATTAGACTGTTCTTATCAGCCACTTCAACCAGTCTATCGATGGCAGCATACACGATACGGCAGGCTAGCTGTCGCTTACCATCCATCATTAACATGTTAATCATACGGCCTACGACTTCACTCTGATACTTATGATCAATTGCCGGTTTACGACTTAAATTTTGCTTACTTTTGCGCCTTGACATAGAGTCTCCCGTTATTTAGTGTCTTTTGGCTTTTTCTCACCGTATTTAGATCTACTTTGACGCCTATTTGAGACTCCAGAAGTGTCTAAGGCCCCCCTGACCACAGTATACCTCACGCCAGGGAGATCTTTTACCCGTCCACCGCGAACCAATACAACTGAGTGTTCCTGTAGATTATGGCCAATACCGGGGATGTAGCAAGTTACCTCCATACCATTGCAGAGCCTTACCCGTGCAACCTTACGCAAAGCAGAGTTAGGCTTCTTTGGTGTAGTAGTGTACACGCGCAGGCATGTACCCCGCTTTTGGGGTGCGCCTGATAATGCCGGCACAGCGGTTTTAACCCGTCGCTTAACGCGCGGTTTTCTTATGATCTGCTCAATAGTTGGCATGAATGCCCCTTAACATATTAATCCAAGCCGCCATTTTACAACCTTTAACAAGCAAAGTCAACGTAACAACGAAAAAAGCAACCCTGAAGATGGTTCCGGGCAAAAAAAAGAGCGGCTAAACGCCGCTCTCTCTGAAGACACCTTGCTAACTAGTGCACATCGTGTGAAAACTTATACGTAATACCTACTGCAGCCTCAGACTTTGAGTAGCCAGATTTGTGATTAATTGTTGTCCACGCGCCAACATTAAGATCTAGACCTTTTACGATGCCAAATTCTGCGTTTAGCATAGCAACCACATTTCCCATATTTGGATCTTTTTGTTGAGCAACGGATGCCTTGTCAGCCATTGTCGCACTACCCACAACATTGATATCGTCAGTCACCTTGTAACCCACAGATGCGAAATTCTTGTATTTTATCGCTCCAAAACCATCGTCATTCATAAACGCATAACCCAACGCAAAATCACCTACTGTCGCAGTAGCTGCCAACGAAAGCGACTGTGTCTTAGCCTGACCTGATTTAGGTTTTAATATTTTAAGATAGTTTAACTGAACTGCTAGCATATCGGTCGTATACTTCCCGCCTAACTCAACAATGTTTTGATTGTATTCGCTCACTTGGTCTTTAGTAAAACCTAATACTCTATAAGTGGTGAGACCAGGATGAACTACAGGTGCATACGAGGCAGCAAATGCAAAACCGTCTATATCAGGGGTAACATACATAACCTTGGGGTTGGTCTCACTCCACCAAACGTTTGAATCGTAAGGAAAATCAAGAGTACCATATATATTGTCCGACCACGTGAAAGGCATCACACCTGGTAATGGCACATATAATGCCTCTCTTGCACCATACATTGATCCTATAGAAAATGCACCCAGATCATCATGCTTCAAGGTAACACCAAAACTTTCTACAGTATACAAACCTGGGTAAGGATCTACACTATCTACTCCATATTTTGGAGAGAAAAAATCCATTCGGGTTTTCGCCTCAGCATGCATTGGGCCATGGCTAGCTGTCGCAGTAAATGTTAAGTATGTATGAGGACTTATGACCGGGGAAGCATAACTGTCCTGTTTTGACCCAGTCATAGCTAGGGTCATAAAACCATAAGTTTCTCCGGCTATGTTTAGATTCACTGAAGGTCCTTTGTCTTCATGGTAAGACTCAACGACCGGAGCGGCAGCATAAGTAGAAACTGCCATCAGCGTTACCGCTGTTAAAATTGATTTATTCATTGGGGACTCCTTTTGGTTGGTGACTACATGCCAGAGATAATCTGCAGGTAGATTAAGTTCAATATAGTACACACAATGTTGCTAATCAATCCATATATTATGAAAATTTAACATAGTACTGTTTTTATTAAACAAAAATAAATATTAACCTCATCCTAATCCATTCAGAAATACAAAAAGGGCCTGAACAGTATACTATCCAGGCCCTTTATCAAGGATCTCCAAGCACTTTAATAGTTTTCAACTATCTCATCTAGGAGTATAGGTGTCTCATCATCAGCCGCATGGGTAGCCTTAAAGCCAGTTCCTGCTGGAATCATCCGACCCACTATAACGTTTTCTTTCAATCCAGATAATGGATCTTTACTACCGACAATAGCCGCCTCTGTTAACACACGGGTGGTTTCTTGAAACGAAGCTGCTGATATGAAAGAATCCGTCGACAACGAAGCCTTTGTAATACCAAGCAATACTGGCTCAACTTCCAAATCAGCCAAGCCATCAGCTCTTTTTTGAGCCTCTTTAATTCTATAGTTCTCTACCAATTCACCCTCTAAGAAATTGCGTGCATCTGATTTAGTCACGAGAGACTTTCTAAGCATCTGCCTTACAATGACCTCTATATGCTTATCATTGATTTTTACTCCCTGAAGCCTATAAACCTCCTGAACCTCATCAATAATATAACGAGATATTTCAACAATTCCTTTCAATCTTAAAATTGCATGTGGATCAACAGCACCCTCTATGACGACATCACCTTTCTCCACATACTCACCTTCGTACACTGAGATGCCTCGCCACTTAGGTACCAACTCCTCATGTTTAACGCCCTCACTATCAGTAATCACCAAGCGCTTCTTATCTTTAGTTTCACGACCCATGCTCACAACGCCGGAAATTTCAGCCAGCACGAATGGATCCTTAGGCTTTCGAGCTTCGAATATATCTGAAACCCTGGGTAATCCACCTGTGATATCAGAAGTCTTGTAACCCTCTTTTGGTATCTTAGCAATCACATCGCCCACGCCTACAGCATCACCTGTTTTAACGCTAACAATAGTACCTGAGGTTAAAAAGTAGTTGGCAGGAACTTTACTACCTGGATGATAGACACTGTTACCATGCTCGTCCAAAATTCGAATCATAGGTCTTACATCTTTACTCGAGGCAAGATCTTTGTCTACTACAATGGTAGTTAAACCAGTAGATTCATCTGTTTGCTGAGTCACCGACACCCCATCAACCATGTCAACCAACTCAATTTGTCCGCTTACCTCAGAAATAATCGGATGCGTGTATGGATCCCACTCTGCAACCTCTTGGCCAGCTGTGACTGAGTCGGCATCAGTGACTTTAAGCGTAGTACCAAACGGTACTTTATAACGTTCGCACTCCCGACCTTTTTTATCCAGAACTGCAATGACACCTGATCGAGAAATAGTCACTAAACTACCACTATCATGGTGCTTGATGGTCTTCATGCCATGAAGCTTAATCACGCCATTAGTTTTAATCTGGATAGAGTTCTCTGCTGTAGCACGGCTAGCTGCACCTCCAATGTGGAAAGTTCTCATCGACAGCTGAGTTCCAGGCTCACCAATGGACTGAGCCGCTATAACACCCACAGCCTCACCTTGATTAACGATACCACGTCTAGCAAGATCTTGGCCATAACATTTGACACAAATCCCCTTGGACATTTCACAGAATATAGCAGAACGCACATAGACTCTGTCAACCCCATGTTTCTCAAGCTCAGTGATGGCCTCATCATTCAAGAAGGTGCCTCGGCTCAGGATAATTTCATCAGTTTGCTCATCTCGGGCATCTCTTGCGAGATATCGACCCAATACCCGCTCTCTAAGGCTCTCTACAATCTCGCCACCCTGTATATGAGGCAGAATTTCCATGCCACGCTCTGTGCCACAGTCTTCGCCTGTAATCACAACATCTTGGGCAACGTCAACCAGCCTCCTTGTCAGGTAACCTGAGCTTGCCGTCTTGAGAGCGGTATCAGTTAGACCTTTACGGGCACCATGTGTTGAAGTGAAGTACTGCATCACGTTCAAGCCTTCTTTAAAGTTAGAGGTTACAGGAGTTTCAATGATACTTCCATCAGGCTTAGACATCAAACCTCGCATACCGATGAGCTGCCTCATCTGATTAACCGATCCCCTTGCACCTGAGTCGGCCATCATGTAAATCGAGTTAAAGGAGTCTTGCTCAACCAGTTTGCCTTTAGCATCCGTCACCTTCTGGACAGAAATGGATGATTTCATGGCTTTCTCAACCTGGATATTGGCATGAGACCATACGTCTACGATTTTATTGTATCGCTCACCACTGGTTAGTAAACCCAGTGCAAATTGCTCGCCTATTTCAGATACAAGTTTTTCACCCTCTTTGACAATTTGCGCCTTTTGTTGCGGCACAAGTAAATCATCAATACCGATGGATATACCTGATTTCATAGCATACTCGAATCCAAGCGTCATAAAGTTATCAGCGAATGTTACCGTCGTCTCCTGGCCAAAACGGGATATGCACTCAGTTATTAGTGCTGAAACATCGCTATTCTTCATGGTTTTATTGCACCAATCAAATGAAAGACCTGACGGTACCATATCCCAGAATACAATTCTACCTGGCGTTGTTAGCACATATCGAGATCTCGCCACACCTTCTTGATCATGGTCAGATACCCTAACTTTGACCAAAGCATGTAAATTGACTCGTCCTATAGAATGAGCATACAAACACTCTGACCCAGAACTAAACACCAGACCTTCACCATGGACATTAATAGCTGATTTTGTTAGATAATATAATCCCAATACCACGTCTTTGTCAGGCACGATGATAGGATTACCGTTAGCAGGGGATAGGATGTTGTTAGTCGCCATCATCAAGCACCTAGCTTCTAACTGTGCCTCAATAGACAGCGGTAGATGAACAGACATGGTATCACCATCGAAGTCAGCATTATAAGCCTTACACACCAACGGATGTAGCTGGATAGCTTTACCTTCGATTAACTTTGGTTCGAAGGCTTGAATACCGAGTCTATGTAGGGTTGGGGCTCTATTTAAAAGAACTGGATGTTCTTTAATCACGTCTTCTAACATATCCCATACAACAGGCTCTCCCTGCTCAACCATAGTTCTTGCAGACTTCACGCTGGGCGCTAAATCATTCATTTGTAATTTTGAGTATATAAAAGGTTTGAATAACTCAAGTGCCATTTTCTTTGGAATACCACACTGGTTCAACTTCAAAGAAGGACCCACGACGATTACAGATCGTCCTGAGTAATCAACACGCTTACCCAATAAATTCTGCCTAAATCGACCACTCTTACCTTTAATCATATCGGCTAACGATTTAAGCGGACGCTTATTGGTTCCTGTGATAGCACGACCGCGCCTTCCATTATCAAATAAGGCATCAACGGCTTCTTGTAGCATACGTTTTTCATTTCGCACGATAATCTCAGGAGCAGCCATTTCCAATAAACGTTTTAATCTATTGTTACGATTCATGACACGTCTGTACAGATCATTCAAGTCTGATGTTGCAAATCGACCACCGTCTAGGGGTACCAAGGGTCTAAGATCGGGAGGCAATACCGGCAGAACCGTTAATATCATCCATTCAGGTTTGTTACCTGAACGCTCAATAGATTTCAACAACCGTGCGCGTTTCATAAGGCGCTTCAGTCGAGTATCAGAAGTGGTTGAAACAATCTGATCTTGAACTTCTTGGATCTCAGTGGGCATGTCTATGTTGCTAAGTAATTTATGAATCGCTTCAGCGCCCATAATCGCCTCAAAACCGTCACCATAAGCTTCAACTGCTTCAGTGTAAGCATCTTCAGATAACAACTGCTTGTACTCAAGTCCTGTTACTCCCGGATCAACTACGATATAAGCCTCAAAATAAAGTATCCGCTCAATATCCTTCAAAGCCATGTCTAACACGAGACCAATACGAGATGGTAATGACTTAAGAAACCAAATATGTGCTACAGGGGTTGCTAGCTCAATATGCCCAACACGCTCTCGACGCACCTTGGAGAGTGTAACCTCAACACCACACTTCTCACAAACTACCCCTCTGTGCTTCATTCGCTTATATTTACCACATAAACATTCATAGTCTTTAATTGGACCAAATATCTTTGCACAAAAAAAGCCGTCGCGCTCTGGCTTGAAGGTTCGATAGTTGATCGTCTCTGGTTTCTTAACCTCACCGAATGACATGTTTCTGATTTTTTCAGGCGACATGATTCCAATGCTGACACCCTCTGAACTGGCGGCACTAGATCGATATTCCACATGACTACCATCTAATTGCTCACTGAAGGGATTGGCATGGCCAAGACCATCAGGGCTTTTTTTGGTATCGAGACGCATATCGAGTCCCAAAGCACGGATCTCTTGAGTCATGACCTTAAACACTTCAGGCGTGTATGCATCAATCGATAAATTTCCATGTATGATATTTTTGTACATGGCTGTGCGACCCTGAACATCATCAGACTTAACCGTGAGCATCTCTTGTAAAATATTAGCAGCACCATATGCTTCAAGAGCCCAAACCTCCATCTCACCAAATCTCTGGCCACCAAACTGAGCTTTACCACCCAGTGGTTGTTGCGTGACAAGGCTATATGACCCAGTCGACCGCGCATGCATTTTTTCGTCAACCAAATGATGTAGCTTTAGTATGTACTTATAACCAATTGTAACCTGCCTATCAAAAGCTTCACCTGTTCTGCCATCAATGAGTGTTGTCTGGCCAGACTCGGGCAAGCCTGCATAGCGAAGTAGTTGCTTGACCTTCTCCTCCGATGGCCCATCAAATACAGGTACGGCAAATGGCAACCCATCGGCATACAACTTGATTTCATTTTCCGTCAGCTTATTCAGCAGCGATTCGTCAGCCTTATCTCCTTGAATGATCTGCTCTACGTCTCTGATCATCTGCTTTGCAGCCTCGAGCCCCTTCTGAGATAGTGTCTCTACAATATCGCGTCCAAGTTTTTTGGAAGCCCAACCCAGGTGTGTTTCCAAAATCTGACCGATATTCATACGCGAAGGCACACCTAGTGGGTTCAAAATGACATCTACAGGCGTACCATCCTCTGTGTAAGGCATATCCTCTTCGGGTACTATAATGGACACAACACCTTTGTTACCGTGCCGTCCTGCCATCTTATCACCAGGCTGTAGCTTACGTTTAGTAGCAATATAAACTTTTACTGATCTGATGACACCGGGAGATAAATCATCACCACTGAACAACAGTTGGCGCTTCTTGTCAATGGCAGCCTTACAACTGGCTTCAAGACTATGATAACGGTCTCTCAAATCGTTAAGTTCTTGGTTAATATCTACCTGTTCGAGTTCAAGTTTAAATAGCTCTTGCGATGCAAGGCTATCAATATCAGTGGCGGTTAAGCGAGTACCTCGTTTAATATCTCCCATGGATACTGCCAACAACTGTCCCACAAGCTTTTCAGAAGCTAACTGAAGGATCGCGTCTCTTTTATATTCAAAACTTCGAGTTTGCTCCTGTGTATATTTATCAAGAGCATCTTCTAAAATAGATAAGCTTCTTTCATCCTTTTCAGTACCCTCTCTATAAAAAACCTGCACATCGATCACCTTACCATAGACACCGGTTGGCACACGAAGTGAACTGTCCTTAACATCAGATGCTTTTTCACCGAAGATGGCCCTTAAAAGCTTTTCTTCCGGGCTTAATAGTGATTCTCCCTTCGGAGTAACCTTTCCTACCAAAACATCCCCAGGAGATACTTGCGCGCCAATATAAACAATACCTGAGTCATCAAGCTTGGACATGGCGCCCTCACTCAAGTTAGGGATATCAGCTGTAATTTCTTCTGCTCCAAGCTTGGTATCTCTAGCTTCTATTTTTAGCTCTTGTATGTGAACGGACGTGAATCGGTCGTCTTGTACCACTCGCTCAGACATGATGATCGAGTCCTCAAAATTGTAACCATTCCATGACATAAACGCAACTAGTAAGTTCTGACCCAGGGCTAATTCCCCCATATCGATAGATGAACCATCTGCAATAACTGTACCTTTCTGTACTGTATCACCCAACTTCACGATAGGTGTTTGACTAACACAGGTGTTATTATTAGAGCGACTGTATTTGGTCAATGTGTAGGAATCAATAGGGTTGGAAAGGCCTTCTTCGGTAGCACAGACGATAATACATGAGGCGTCAACGTAACGCACTACACCCGATCTTACCGCTACCATGGACACCCCTGAATCTGAAGCTACCACACGCTCCATACCTGTACCTACTAGGGGCTTTTCAGCCTTAACAAGCGGCACCGCTTGGCGTTGCATATTAGAGCCCATTAACGCCCTGTTAGCATCGTTATGCTCAAGGAAGGGTATCAATGAGGCTGCCACGGATACTGTCTGTTTTGGAGAGACATCAACAAACTCAACTTTATCAGCTGAAACAGTCGTAAAGTCCATATTATGACGACATGGGACTAGAGTATTCTTATTCAATTTTCCAGCAGTATTAACCGGTATGTTACTCTGTGAGATATAAAACTTAGACTCACCAATAGCTGATAGATATTCAATATCGGTAGTTAACGTACCGTCATTTACTTTCCTAAAAGGTGTCTGAATAAATCCATATTTATCAATTTTAGCGTAGACCGCCAATGAGTTAATCAGGCCAATATTAGGGCCCTCTGGGGTCTCAATAGGACATATTCTTCCGTAATGAGTATGATGAACGTCTCGTACCTCATAACCAGCTCTATCCCTAGATAGCCCACCTGTACCTAATGCTGATATACGACGCTTGATAGCCAATACTGACAATGGATTTGTCGCATCCATAAACTGGCTCATTTGACTGGTCGAAAAAAATTCATGCAGAGATGCAATAATCGGTTTGGAGTTAAACAATTCCTGGGGCGACTGGGAGTCAACATCTGGATAACTAAAGCGATCAAGGACTGTTCGTCTTGTTCTTTCAAGACCTGATCTTACCTGATTAGTGATCATTTCACCTACCCTTCTAACACGTCGGTTAGCAAGGTTATCAATATCATCAACAGAGCCGTGACCATTTCGGATAGCAACTAATGTTAGTAAGACCTGTATAAGGTCATTGTGAGTTAAGGTCATACAATCTTCGCTCTCATCTAGCTGTAATCGAGCATTGAATTTCATACGGCCTACATCTGATAAATTATAGCGATCTGCATTAAAAAAGAGATTATTAAAAAGTGTTTGTGTCCCTTCTTCAGTAGCCGGTTCACCTGGCCTCATAACTTTATATATTTCTATTAAGGCTTCTTGCTTGCTTGTGGTTGAATCAATCTTCAACGTATTTGAAATATAGGCCCCTCTATCACTTTCATTGATACTAAGCACCTCCAGCTGCGTGACACGTTCTTGGATGAGTTCAAGTAACACTGACTCGCTAATCTCTGTATTGACAGGATACACCTCTTCACCGGTTAATGTGCTATAGATTGGCTTGGCAGTGACCGCACCTATTAGATAATCTGCTGTTAAGGATAACTTAGTGATGTTAGATTCAGACATCAGTTTAACATGGCGTGCAGACACATTCTTGCCAGATTTGACAAGAATCTTACCATTTTCGCTAACAATATCTATCGGTGCTTTTAAACCCTTCAGGCGCTCAGGCACAATATTTAATTCAAGCTTAACTGACTGACACAAGCTTGCAAATGTAGCCTTGTTTAGTGTCCTTGCACCGGCGCACTCAGCAGCTAGCGTCACAGATTCATCAGTCAAACATAAGGAAACCTGGTCAAAGTCATAAAATATATCAAGTATTTTTTGGTCCGTAAGGCCAATGGCTTTCATCAATATTGTTGCTGGTAATTTCCGCCTTCTATCGAGCCGCATGTAAACGATGTTCTTGACATCCAATTCAAAGTCAAGCCATGTACCAAGTTGTGGTATTATCCTAGCAAAGTAAAGAAGTTTACCAGAGCTGTGTGTTTTACCCTTATCATGTTCAAAAAATACACCAGGTGATCGGTGCAATTGAGACACCACAACACGCTCTGAGCCATTGATGACAAAACTACCAGTTGGCGTCATGAGTGGCAGCTCGCCCATGTATACCTCTTGGTCTTTAATTTCTTTTACAACCTTATTAGGCAACATATCCTTATCGTAGGTCGTAAACCTCAGTTTCAATCTCACTGATATAGAGTAAGTATATCCACGATTTAAGCAGTCATTGATAGAATGTTGAATCTCGCCTAGATCATAACCAAGATATTCCAGTGCCACTGAACCACTGGCAGATTCGATAGGAAAAACCGCACGCATCGCAGCTTCAAGACCTTGATTATTTCGCTGATCAGGCACCTGATTGACCTGCAAAAACTCCTCATACGAGTCCAACTGAGTTTGTATCAGATCAGTTGGCGTGATGATATCTTTGTTGCTTCCAATGTGTAGCCTTGGTCTTTTTGACTTGAGAATCATATTACTCCCTTTTTAAATAAAGCATCTTGACGACGGTTTGACGATAAAAAACTAATCTTCCCCACAAATAAACTCCAGCGTGCTCGACACCTTGTGTACACAAGCACGCTGGATTATTACAGCAAAAAAGCTTACTTGACCTCTACTTCACAGCCTGCTTCTTCAAGCTGCTTCTTGATGTTGTCTGCATCTTCCTTACTTACCCCTGACTTTACAGCCACAGGTGCTTTTTCTACCGTTTCTTTAGCCTCTTTGAGACCTTGACCAGTAACGGCTCTGATAGCTTTGATAGCAGGAATCTTATCCTTAAATGCCTTCAGCATGACGTCGAATTCAGTCTGCTCCTCAGCAGCTGAAGATGACTCAGCAGCAACAGCAGGTGCAGCAGCAACTGCAGCTTGTGCACTTACGCCAAATTTCTCTTCCATTTTTTTAACCAATTCACACACCTGCATAACAGATAATGTTTCGATCGATGATAGAATCTGGTCTATGTTACTTTCGGCAACTTGTTTATCACTCATTTTCGTTCTCCCTAGTTAGTTTATCCACGCTTTCTTGCCACTTCGGAAAGCGTTCTGACAAGTTTTGCATAGGTTTCTTTTAGCGCACATGCAAGTCCTGTTATAGGGGCTTGCATACCTCCCATCAACAATGCCAGTGCCTGATGCTTGTTGGGCATCTTCGCTACTTGCTCTATTGACTCTGGGGCTAAAACTTGGTTTTCTACAGCTATCACTTGAACTTTAAGGCACTTGATTTTTACCATATAGTCTTTGATTAGCTTGGCAGCTGTGTTGGGTTCTTCTGATGCAAAACACAACAGTACCGGACCCACAATCTTATCTGTTGCACCGGCATACTGACTTTGACTTAGGGCGCGGCGAGCTAACGTATTCTTAACTACCTTTAAATAAACACCCTTCGAGCGACTTTCGTTGCGTATGTCCACCATTTCGCTCACTGTCATACCGCGATAGTGTACAGCAATCATAGACTGAGAATTCTGTGCCACATCTTGTATGTGATCTACGATTGCTTGCTTTTGTTTCAAAATATTTTGTGCTGTCATGTACAACCCCTTTTCTTCTTACGCAAATTCTGCGGTATCTACCTTGAGCGAGTATTTACCCATCGTAGAATTAATATACAGTTTCTTAAGATATTGCCCTTTAGCCGATGCAGGTTTGAGCTTTTTGACAGACCGTATCAGTTCTGCCAGGTTTGATTGAAGATCTTCAACCTTAAAACTCTTTTTACCTATACTACAGTGAATAATCCCTGCCTTATCTATTTTAAACTTTGCCTGTCCAAGCTTAGCTTTCTTAACAGCCTCTGCAGCTTCATTTGTCACAGTTCCAAGCTTTGGATTGGGCATGAGACCCTTGGGTCCTAACTTTCTTGCTAGCTTGGCTAACATACCCATGCAATCTGGTGTTGCAATGATGACATTATACCCTGCCCATGCCTGATTTTGCATCTCTTCAACCAAGTCATCTGATCCGACACGATCAGCGCCAGCTTCCTCCGCTGCTTTTGCAGCATCACCCTTGGCAAACACAGCAATTTTTACCTTTTTACCAAGACCTGCTGGCATAGAACAAGTTCCTCTTACCATCATTTTTCTTGCATCGACACCGAGATGTAAACTGATATCAATGGCCTCGTCAAATTTAACCGAAGGCATTTCTTTAATTTTCTCCAGCGCGGTCGACACATTCCAAGTTTTGGCTGTATCTAACTGGTTAACTTGTTTTGTTCTGTCATTCATAGATCTACTCCTCCTAGCCTGCCCTATTGAGCGTCACTTTCAACGTTAACGCCCATACTCACCGCAGTCCCAGCTATAGACTTCATGGCACTCTCAATACACGCAGCACTCATATCATTAAACTTAGTCTCAGCGATTTGCTTGATTTGTTCCTGAGTAATCATGCCGACCTTGACTGTGTTGGGGGTTGAGCTACCTTTTTCAAGTCCTAGCGCCTTAAGTATCATGACGGATGCGGGGGGTGATTTAATGACAAAATCAAAAGACCGATCAGCGTACACCGATATAACAACTGGCAAGACAAGACCCTTCTCGTACTTACTAGTCCTGTCGTTGAACGCCTTACAGAACTCCATGATATTAACGCCATGCTGACCCAACGCGGGACCAATAGGCGGACTTGGGTTGGCAGATCCTGCTTTTACTTGAAGCTTGATATAAGCTTTTACTTTTTTTTTCGCAATCATTGCATTTCTCCTAAGACTGTTCTGTTTTCTCTACTTGAGTAAACTCTAACTCTACAGGTGTAGACCTACCAAATATTAACACCGCTACAACCAATCTTGATTTATCATGGTTGACTTCTTCTATAATACCATTGAAATCTGCAAATGGTCCATCAGTGACCTTTACTGACTCTCCGGGCACAAATGATTCCTTAGAAACCACCTTGGAGCCCTTTACGTTATCAAGTTTGTCGGTTATCTTCTTAAGCTCACTTTTAGATATAGGCATCGGCTTACTACGAGAACCACCCACAAATCCATGTGCACTTGGGAGCTTTCTCATAAAGTGCCACATCTGATCAGTCATATCCATAAAGATTAACATATATCCGGGAAAGTACTTTTTAGTAATCTTTCTTGATTTACCTGCTTTTGTCTCAGTGGATGTTTCAGACGGAATAAGTACACAACCGATATGATCAACTACCTGCTCATAACCTGCACGTTCCTTCATGATAGTGGCTACCTTACCTTCATGACCGGTGGCCACCTTAAGGACATACCATCGAAAATGCTGGTGCTTACGTTCAATACTTTCGATAACGTCACTAAACTTAATCCCATTGTCTTCGGCGAAAGCTCCGCTGAAGACAATAAATGATTCTTGGCTATCTATTGGTTCTTCGTGTGTGGCATTCATAATTACACTCTATTATTCCTTTTCTTATGCTAGTATCCAACCCAGGACGAGAGAAATACACGCATCGATAACCTTCAGGACAGCTGAAGCAATGATGACACTCACTACAACCACAGCAGTCGTTGTACCTGTATCTGATAAAGAGGGCCATTCTACCAGCTTCATCTCTGAAAACGATTCAGATAGAAAAGAAGAAAGTTGTCTGCCGCTATCTGTATTGGACAAGAGCAACATAGCTCCAAGACACCAGAACAAGCCAAACACCAAGGCAAATTGCACCAAATGGTGATAAAAATACAAGTAACCAACGGCAGTTAGTATAGTATAAAGAATAAAAAACAACCAGTAAGCGAAGCTAGCCGAGACCTTGTTGCTTTTTTGAAATTTTTTTTCCACTGCGTACGTTTCCATTATTATCACCATCTAAATCAGGCCAGGAGGGACTCGAACCCCCAACCTGCGGTTTTGGAGACCGCTGCTCTACCAGTTGAGCTACTGACCTAGATTGTTTCCTTACTCTATAATTTCAGTTACCACACCTGCGCCTACTGTTCGTCCACCCTCACGGATAGCAAACCTCACACCTTTCTCCATTGCAATAGGTGAAATTAGGGTTACAATAAACGTAGTGTTCTCTCCTGGCATAACCATTTCAACACCCTCCGTAAGCTCAACCGATCCTGTGACATCTGTGGTTCTAAAATAGAACTGCGGTCTATAACCGTTAAAGAATGGCGTATGCCTTCCTCCTTCTTCTTTTGACAGGACGTAAACCTCAGCTGTAAATTTGGTATGCGGCTTTACTGAGCCCGGCTTACATATTACCTGGCCTCGCTCAACATCGTCTCTCTTAAGACCACGAAGCAGCAGACCTACGTTATCACCAGCCTGAGCATCATCAAGCAGTTTCTTGAACATCTCAACACCTGTACAAGTTGTTGTCTGTGTATCTCTGATACCCACGATTTCAACAGACTCACCCACTTTGATCATACCACGCTCGATTTTACCCGTGACAACTGTTCCACGACCCGAAATAGAAAACACATCTTCTACAGGCATCATAAATGGCTTGTCGACTTCACGGTCTGGGATAGTAAACCAGTCATCCATCGCTTTTTTGAGCTTTACAATTGACTGAAGACCGTATTCAGTATCCTTGCCTTCAGTAGCCTCTAAAGCTGAACCAATAATGATAGGAGTATCATCACCTGGATATCCGTAGGCATTCAAAATCTCACGTACATCCATTTCTACTAATTCAAGCATTTCAGGATCGTCTACTCTGTCAGCCTTATTAAGATAGACAAGAATCTTCGGAACCTCAACCTGTCGAGCTAATAGAATATGCTCTTTAGTTTGCGGCATAGGGCCATCTTCTGCGTTCACCACAAGCACAGCACCGTCCATTTGGGCAGCACCTGTAATCATGTTTTTAATATAGTCAGCGTGACCAGGACAATCAACATGAGAATAAAAACGAGAATCGGTTTCGTAGTTGACGTGCGAAGAGTTAATCGTAATACCACGCTCTTTCTCTTCCGGCGCCTTATCGATATCGGCGTAGCTTTTAATATTTGTGCCATATTTGTCAGCATCGTGCATAGTGATAGCTGCTGTTAATGTTGTTTTACCATGATCAACGTGACCAATCGTTCCTACGTTTACTGTCGGCTTTCTGCTCATTTTTTACCTCTCAAGCTATAACTACCTTTATGCCAACAAAGCTGGCATACATAATACTACCATCACAAGCAACATACTGCCCACAACCGGACTCGAACCGGTGACCTCTTCCTTACCAAGGAAGTGCTCTACCGCCTGAGCTATGTGGGCTAACTAGCGGGCGATGGGAATCGAACCCACACCATCAGCTTGGAAGGCTGAGGTTCTACCATTGAACTACGCCCGCAAAATGCCACATATTTGGTGGGGGCAGGATTCGAACCTGCGAAGGCTGAGCCGTCAGATTTACAGTCTGATCCCTTTGACCGCTCGGGAACCCCACCGCGATACGCCACTTGCGAAGTGTGTATTTTCGCGGAATTAATCACAAATGTCAACCTTTAATCGTTATTATACGCCCTTTTTCTTGACGACCTATAGACAAATACAAGCAACTCTTATGATTATAAACACCAGGATACAGCTTTATCGTTGTGTCTAATCCGATTTACGCACCCTACACAACCGTGTCAAACACACAACGCCTAGCAACTTTAAAGCATCTAAGAGAATAAAAGGCTTCACTCCTATCATAAACGACTGTTCAAAAGTAAAAAACGGCAACAATCCGATTAAACCACACAGGTATACCGTTATTTGACTGATAACAACCAGGCAAAAAAGCTTGCGTAAATCTAACTGATGACGCTGCTTGATATGATCAATCAACCATACGGATAAAAACAACCCAAGCCAATAACCACATAAGTGAAGACGAATGGCGCCACCCAATTGGAATACAATACATAATGCAGCACGCATTACACCATGACCAGACCACAATGCCAACAACACCGTGACTGCCAATAGCATACTACAAGGCACTGTACTCACTGAGCTATCAACCAAGCGCACTAGGCTTAACACACTCACAACAAAGCATAATTCTAAAAACCATTTGACTATACTCAGTGCATTGTCAGAAACGCTACTATGGATATAAGAACCGTTGACAGAACCATACAACATAACCCCTCCTTCTACAGATCAACAAGATACTTAAAATATCATGATGAAGCTCCTAACACAAGCCAACGACCACCTCTCGTGGTTGATCTGCCATAGGACATAAGATCTAAAGCTAAATCACATTTACACACACTGCAACCGAGATGACTCATACTGACATCCCTATGTAAACTCCTGTATCTCAATGAGCCTGCCTCACACTTAGCAGTCGTACCTGAGTACTGTATTATTTTTCCATACCATGGATTTTTAGCAAATATTTTGCCCATCTTACAAAATATATTGCCATCTTAAATGCATAAACCATACAATGAATCCTTCTATTTAGATATTTGATATCAACACCACTCATCTACTATCGATTATAACTGAGTGTCAGGCAACAAACGCAAAATAGTATAAGTCCATCACTATGGATCGCTACGAACAAGAGGAAGCGTTGCACATCTAAAAAGCCCTCCCATTTTTGCCACCTCAGAAAACGCAACCTCTTCTACAACAAAACCTTTTTTTCGTAGAACAGCATTCAATCGTACAAATGTTTTTTCCGATACGATAACGTTGTCCGAAATAGAAAACACATTGGCGCACATATGATACATTTCTTGTTGGTCAACAAAAATGATACGATCCTCTCCATAGTATTTTATTAAAAAATTAATATCTTTTTTGTTTTTGAAACCCACAGGATACAAAATGGCCATATGGTTTCCTATGGGTTGAAAACAACAGTCAAGGTGAAGCACATTTTTTTCAGGATGGTCAGATTTACATAATTCAAAGGCCTTGATAGGATAATCAGGAAACTGCATCTGCAAGAAGCGTATTGCTTGTTGATTGGTTCTGTGTACAGTATTTATTTTAAAGTCATTGTTGTTTGTATACCCTAAGAATAGGTATTCCTTAGTAAGTAGTACATCACCTCCCTCTATGCTGACGTCTAGCGGAGGCTTTATGATACATGTAGAGTCAACGCCTTTCAGAACCCCATGTAAAGCATGAGTTTCTTGCCTTCTTTGTTTGATTACATTGCATATCAATATTTTTGTTGCGTATGACGACAGCAGTATCGCGCACAAATATTTGATTCAATCCTTTTATCTGATTGGGTCTCAAAACCTCTATGCTGTAATTTTCTAAAATTTTAATAAAATTATTTATTTCCGTAATAAGATTTTTTTCTTGTGGAAAAACACCGCTCATGACGCTTTCCATAGACTTAGGGTCGTAACACGCATTTAATGAAGGGACTCCCCCAATGTCAAGCGCTGATCCAACAACCACCTTTTTCAGTGTTTCTGTTTCATTGTGGATTCGTAAATCTATCACCGCTATCCTAAGATATAACGATAGATGAACGATAGCAAACGTGAACATGAAAATCAATCTATACCATGAAGAACTCTTTTACTTGTCAATTACAATAGGGTACCAACTATTATCCATTACTTTGATCAATAAAGTGAACTTATTGGGCTGAGTCTGCAATTCTTACATGATTGTCTGGCTATCAATCTTTTAATTGAGCCAACCACTGCTCATGCAATGCCAACTCATCATCGGTTGCCCGGATTAGCTCAGTGGATTGCGTCCACCTAAAACAATCTTGGGCACCACCATGCTTCTTTGAATCTGACAAACTCAACGACTGTTGATGGGTGGTCAGCTGCACAAACACCTTGACCAGCAGGTCGGCATCTTTGAGCGCACCGTGCAAACTTCTATGGCTCAAATCAATACCAAAGCGACCACACAAGGCATCCAGGGTGTTTTTTTGCCCAGGGAACATTTTTCTAGCCACTGTCAAAGTATCGATCACATGACACAAGCGATCCAAACGATCTGGATGACCTACCCTATCAAGCTCTGCTTGCAGAAACCCCATGTCAAATGGAGCATTATGAATGACCAAGGTAGAGCCATCAACAAAAGCTAAAAAATCATGATACACCTCTACAAACGTGGGTTTGTCATACAAAAACTCACTGGTAATACCATGAACTCTCTGTGCATCAGGATGAATAGCTATTCCAGGCTTAATATAGCTATGAAAGGAGGATACGGGTGTTTTATTTTTAAGTTTGATACAGCCAATTTCTATAATTCTATCGCTGGCAAAAGACAAGCCTGTTGTTTCTGTATCTAAAACCACATGATATGGTGAGTCATCTTGAGCAATCACGTTTTACTGCCTTGTGATAGCCTAATGGCCTGATCCCTCGCCAGTTGATCAACGCGTTCATTTTGTTCAATACCACTATGCGCCTTTACCCATCGCCACTCAACCTCATGCCTCAAAGTTTGATCATACAAAGCCTTCCACAAATCAACGTTCTTGACCGGTTTCTTATCAGATTTGACCCAGCCCATTTTCATCCATTTGTTAATCCATTGAGTAATACCCATTCGTAGGTATTGTGAATCGGTGTAGATGACGACCTTTGATGAAGATTTTATCAACCGTAGACCTTCTATAGCAGCCGTTAACTCCATCCGATTATTAGTAGTATTGGGATCCCCACCAGCATACTCCTTAACATGATCACCATAGCGCAAAAGACCGGCCCAACCACCTGGGCCTGGATTACCCAAACAGGCTCCGTCAGTATACAATGTGATTGACATTAAACACCTCCTGCAGGTCTCATTTGATTACCAGTTAAAGATAACCAGTTCGGCTGCCGGCTCACCAGCACACATTTATACAAACAACTGGTGGATGGCAAATAACTCGATCGAAAATGGGGCATACCCAGATATTTCACCCATGAGCTGCTATGAAACGGCACTATATCATAGCCATAATAAAGTTCATAGCCTTTCGTTAGGTGGTGCACGCCACAAAGCTCAACCAAGCCTTGAGGACTGAAGACAGTACGAAACCAATCAAGTCCACTTTTTTGATTGGCTATCTTCCCAAGCCGTAACATAAAAGGAGTAAACCCAAAAAAAACCACGATGCCCTCCGGCATCAATAGTCTTGATATTTCTGAACAAAGAGCTTCTGGTTTATCCACAATCTCGTGCATATGAAACACCACAATTAGATCAAACATCTCTGAAGGAAAAGGGACCCGCTTATAGTCAAAGGAAACCGATGAACTCTTTGTATTAGGGCAAGTAACACCCATATCATAGGAATAGTTTAAAGCCCTCGCCGATGTCACTGGCACTCTGCCACCGAAGGTGAGTATACTGGAAGGACAATAGGCATTTAGCAGGGTTGCCAAACTCTCTTGGGTTCGGGTCATGATTTGAAGACCATGAGGCGTTTGAGTATAAGAAAGATATTGCTCCAGTCTTTTTGCCTCTTGACGAGATAAACCCAACAACATGTAAAAAATTCTTGCGACCCCAATATTTTGAGTATAACATAGAAAAAGAAAAAAATGCACCCTTTTTGTCGATTGGAAAAAACATGCAATCTATCCAAATCAACGCAATCCCCATACTTACTGACAATTACGTATGGGCTATCCAAACCAAGACGGGCCTATGTCTGATAGATCCAGGTGAAGCCAGCCCAGTTCAGCGTTGGTTATCTAACCAACGCTTAACCCCTTCAACCATACTCATCACTCACCATCATCCTGACCATGTAGGTGGCGTGGAAACGCTCAAGAAATATTATCCCAACATAACGATCTACGGACCACAGCATAGCTTACCTTTTGAATGTACCGATACGCAATCAATCGCTGAATTTACAGACCCTGTGACTCAACTTAAGTGGAAAACACACCGCACTCCTGGGCATACCTTGGATCATATTTGCTACCAAACCGGCCATCATCTATTTTGCGGTGACCTCTTATTCCTGGCAGGGTGTGGGCGTTTATTTGAAGGCACGGCTGAGCAAATGTATGCATCTATTCAAGCCATTGTCCAACTACCCAAATCAACCTTACTTTATCCTGCTCATGAGTATTCCCTCAGCAATCTTACATTTGCAGCACATGTTGAACCTAACAATCCAATCATTCAAGATGAGATTAAACGCTGTAATGATCGGCGAGATCGACAGCTGCCTACTTTGCCCACCAGCATCCAACAAGAGCTCAACATCAATCCATTTCTAAGACTTAACAGTCCTGAGGTTTATCAGTTTGCCACTCAATCACCTTATTACAGTCCCCCAAAACATCCATCTCACAAAACAACAGCCTTATTCAGCTCATTGCGACAAGCTAAGGACCACTATCCATAATATGAAACAAATCATTTCTTTTATTTCAGTTTTACTACCCTTAGCTTGTTTAAGTCATGGCTACACCAGAGAGCACGCAAATCTCTGGCCCATACTGACACATCACTTTAAACTAAAAGCACTTCCAGAAGAAGAGCCGATGATTGCCAAACATATCCAGTGGTACCAAAAGCACCCAGAGTCACTCACACAGACACTAAAAAGGGCCCAGTTATATCTACACTACATCACTGTTTCGTTAGTCATAAAAGACTTACCCTCAGAGATAGCACTTATTCCAATGATTGAAAGCCACTATAACCCTTTCGCGCATTCACCTGCTGGGGCAAGTGGTCTATGGCAAATGATGCCATCACTGGGCTCAGGCTATCAACTCAACCAATCACATTGGACTGATGAGCGAAGAGACATCATACAATCCACTGAGAAAGCAATTAGCCACCTGATCTATCTTCACAAAATATTTAATGGTTCTTGGCGTCATGCTTTTTATGCATACAACGCAGGAGAAGGACGCATCAGACAAATTGAAAAAAGAGCATATCAAGAAAAAGCTATCCTAACCTCAAAACTGCCTAATGAAACTAAACAGTACATTCCCAAAATCATTGCGCTACAAAGAATCATTTCTAATCCTAACCGTTATCAAATCAACCTGCCGCCACTGTCTAACAGGCCCTATTTCACAGCAGTTACCTTGAAAAACCCTGTTGCTTTTGAACAAATCAGCACCACCTGCCAACTTAATCCTGCGTTACTGAGGATGCTCAACCCATCAGCAAGACGACTCTCGCTAAAATCACCCCATCAACATAGCTTCACACTTCTATTACCAGCTAGCAATGCTTATTCATGCCAAGCAAAGCTATCTAAAGCTAACACCCAACAGACATGGACCTACCACCAAGCATCAGGACGTCAGGACCTATCATTCATAGCCAAAAAGCATAATATGTCCCTACAATATCTAAAAGAGCTCAACTGGATTGATGCAAAGGAAACCACATCGTCATCAACACTCCTCATCCACTGGAACAGAAAATCACACGACACCCATACGCATAGCATAGGCCATGAAATCACAGCAGACTGGGTTGCAGGCCCCAGGCAACATATTCATACCACTCAGCCACATGACACACTTTCAACCATTGCTAAACGCTATAAAACAAAGGTTGAAAGTTTAAAATACTGGAATAAAAGTGCAAAATTAAACCCCTTACAACCTAATCAACGTCTAATAGTATGGTCATCGCCCATTGAAAAGTCCTATCAAGTCAAACCCGGCGATTCACTTTCAAAACTAGCACGACAATTCAAAATATCTGAAAGCGATATCATTCGCAATAACAAACTAACATCAACAACCATCAAAGCCAACCAAGTTCTCAAAATCGTCTACCATGCTCACAGCCACTAATATTTCCAAATACTTCAACGGTAAAGTCATTGTCAATGACGTATCGCTAACCGTTGAGCCACACAAAATTACAGCTATCATGGGTGCTAATGGCGCGGGAAAATCCACCTGCTTTCATATGCTCACAGGACTCACAACACCTGATAAAGGCGATGTTTATCTAAATCGTATACCCATCACACATGACCCCTTATACAAGCGTGTTCAGAAAGGCATAGGTTACTTACCGCAAGAAACTTGTTTATTTGGTCAGATGACAGTATCAGAGAACATACTTTGCGCACTGGAAATAAATAAACCCAAACTTACGAACCAAGACAGACAAGATATACTAAACCAACTTCTTGATCAATTCGAACTGAATCACGTGTCAAACACCCAAACCCAAAAAATTTCCGGAGGCGAAAAAAGACGTACTGAGATAGCGCGAACCCTAGCCATAAGTCCATCCTATTTGCTACTTGATGAACCTTTTGCTGGCATTGACCCAAAATCTATACAAGAAATCAAACAGCTCATTCATCATTTAAAAAACCATCAACAAATAGGCATACTCATCAGTGACCATAATGTTCGTGAAACGCTTGCGCTAGCAGATACTGTTTATATAATTCATAAAGGCCAAATACTAGCATCAGGGACACCCGAAGAAGTAGTAAAACACTCATTAGTTAAGCAATACTATCTTGGCCAGCAACCCACACACTAAACAACTTTCTTTTCATCTAGCCGTGTAACTATTTTCGCTAAAGGAATTTTGTGATGAGGCTTTCTAACACCCATTGAATGTTTTATACGGTGGAGCAGTTTGGGTATAGCCAAACCAACACTTTCATACATATTCTTACTGGATGATTTTATAAATAATACCGGACGATTAGGAATACAAACAGATATCTCCACAATATGTAATAACTTTTCAACCTTGCAATGAATATTGATTCTAAAATCCCTTTTCCCAGAATGAACAGCACGGCTAACTTTTCTGATGGCGTAGCGGGCTAAAGCAGTAGATCTATCACAGGTTCTATCAAACGTTATTAATATTCTCTCCATTCATATTCTCGATTATACCTACATCTATTATAGTATAACATACAAACAAAAGAATCTTTATTTTAAAGTTATTAATAAACTAGAGCCGTGAACCCCAAAATAGGCTACATCACAAATCCAGACAACCAACCATTACCAAGCCATACGGCCTATGATCACGGGCCCCTGTTGGAATTGTTGATCAACGGCGGTAGATAACGCAGCTTTATCATAGTTAAACTTCCAACCCGCTCCTAAAAAAACACCTTGCCATAGTCTAAAAAACAGACTTAAATCACCATCGAGGCCCTTCCAGGCTATCCCATTAGTTGCTTTAACACGTATAATCGAGGAGTTCATATTAACCCTAACAGTTGCAAAAGACCAATTCGAATGAGAAAAATGATCTCTGTAGTTAAATTTCATCAGCGGGTAAACATCTGAGAATAGATGAATGTCACTTAGCCTCTCAGGAAAATACTGCCATTCTAAACCTCCCGATCTCAGCATCCCAGGGAACATGAGCTTTTCAGCAGCGCACTCACTCCGAATTAACAACATCAATACACATATTAGTGGATTAGCCTTATTCAGATTCATGTCCCTTTAACCTCATCTTGAATTTAATCAAGCAACTGCAAGCTAGCCATTTTTGCATACTGCGAGTTGGCTTTAACCAACTCTCGGTGGCTACCTCTAGCTACTATTTTACCCTTTTCCAAAAATAATAATTCATCAGCCTTCTGCACAGTCGCAAGTCGATGCGCAATCACAATAGTAGTTCGGCTAGCCCTAAGCTTATCCACCACAACTTGAAGCGCATACTCATTATGAGAATCAAGATGACTGGTGGCCTCATCCAATAAGAGAATAGGGGCATTCCTTAGAAAAGCTCTAGCAATGGCAATTCTTTGGCGCTGACCGCCTGACAACCTCATACCCCTTTCTCCTACAAGCGTATCATACCCAGCAGGAAGATTGGATACAAAATCGTCCACTAGTGCCAATTTTGCTGCTTGCAGAACTTGAGACTTTGGCGCTTCCGGATCACCATAGGCAATATTCTCAAAAATAGAACCGGAAAACACAATGATGTCTTGAGGCACAAGACTCATAGCCTGTCGTAAATGATGAAGATCATAGTTTTCTATGGGAACACCATCGATACATATAGCACCTGAAGATAAGCCATAAAACCGCATTAGTAATTGCAACACTGTTGATTTTCCCGCTCCAGATTCTCCCACCAGTGCTATGGTATTACCGGGTTTAATATCACAGGAAAAACCATCTAATACCAAGCGGTTTGGCCTTGACGGATAACTAAAGCTAACCGAGTCAAAAGTTATGGACCCTTTGATAACTTGGCCGAGATGATGGTTGCGCGGTGAAGTAATGGTTGGTTTCATAGCACATATTTCCAAGATACGCTCGGATGAAGCTGAGGCCCTGACAACATCACCCCAAACCTCAGTCACCGCCATCACACCTGCTACTAGAAGCGCTGCATATAGAAAAAATTGTGCTAACTGACCGGCTGTGATCACAGGAGGACTTGCTACCATAAGTGTGGTACCAACCCAAAACACAGTCAATAGAGACCCCACAAGCATCAACATTACAAAAACCGTTAGCAAACTTCTTACACGAACACGCTTCATTGAAGTTTTGCATGATAAATCAACGATATGACCATAGGCCTTTTGATCATAGGCCTCGTGAGTAAAGGCCTTTGTTACAGACATAGCCTGAAGGACTTCACCCGCATAAGCCCCGATATCTGCAATTCTATCTTGGTTGGAACGAGACAAGCTTCGCTGCTTTTTCATCATCCCCCATAGGGGCACTAACAAAAGAGGCACCATGACCAAAAAAACAGTAGTTAAATACCAGCTGGTATACCATAACATGACCATGGCCCCAACAGACTGAATTAAGTTGCGCAACGCCATTGAAAATCCAGTCGACAATACCTGTTGAACTAAAGTTGTATCGGTAGTTAAACGAGACAGGACCTCACCTGTCTTCAGCGTTTCGAGCTGATGCATATCAAGCCTGAGCACACGAGTAAAGGTATACTTTCTAAGATCTGCGATAATACGCTCCCCCAGCCAAGAAACTAAATAAAAACGACCAGCAGAAAATAAGGCGGCAAAAAAACTAACGGCGGCAAAACTTAGAAATGCATCATGCCGAGCAAAGTGCAATGATCGGCTCAAACCTTGATCAAAAACATGTCCCATTGCATAGGGCATGGCAAGCAGTGCTGCTGATGCTAGGACCATAGCAACTAACGCACCTATCACCACACTAAGATAAGGTTTTGCAAAAGCGCTTAGTGAGTACAAAGGGTATTGTTTGTTCAATTTGAAGTTCATATAATCAGTATACCACGCACACTGTTTATAGCAAGTATAAGCCAAAACCATGTGTACATCTAGGTCTCTGTCAACCACACCCCTTAATTAAATGTATTTTGATTATTTTAGTGAAATTAATCAGCATCCATGCTAAACAAACCTTTTAAAACGGATCATCTAAATGAGACAAGATACCTATCTCTCAACTTTATACAAGTCACTGTACAGTGGCCAGCTTTATCGTAATATTATTAACCAATGGACAAACACCGGCATTGCCTATTTAGGACTGGTATCGTTAATAGTCGCCCTTTTTGTCGGCGCCATTAACACCATTAAAGTACAACAATTTTTTGATGAATACCTATCTAATGAAGTCGTGGTCGATATCATTAAACAAATACCCTCGTTCTCATTAAAAGATGGGCGCCTAACCATTGATAGTGATAAAAACCCTTACCTCATCAATAACCAAGAAACACCTATCATTGGTTATCTAGCAACCGATAGTGCAGAGGATGTTATAGATGAAATGAAATATAAAAAACTGTGGGTAATGTTTTATACACAGGGGTTCATCTATCCGAATCACGCTGAATATTATAAGCACTATCCCCATCATTATATCTACAAAACACAACCTGATCATGGCTATTTTTCATATAGCAGCCAACGCTTTCCAAGAAAAGCAACGCTTGACTATCATCAAGCAGAAGATCAGCAGCATTTAATCACATCAACCACTCAAATGATTGATAGAATCAAGGCATATCTTGATGTTTTGATTCTGTTTCCATTAAGTGTGATCGGTTTGTTTATTTACGCCTGGGTTAGCAACATTTTTTACGCCGTAGTTTTTGGGGCCATTTACTTAATAGTAGATAGATTTTGGATAAGAAGAAAGCTTTCCTACAAGCAAATACTGTGCGTAACGGCTGTAGCCTTGACCTGGAGTAATCTTCTGTTTATTGTGGGACAGCTACTCTCACTACCTCTCCGAAATTCGCTTGACATCAGTTTTGTGCACAATATTGGAATGATTGCTGTGATTGTAGTCTATGCATACATACCTAAACTAAAGCATACTGACAGCGCCAAAACAACAACGGCCAAGTAAGCACATACCTGAGTAAAATAACGAGTTGAAATTTATAGCATATTAGTCATCAGACTCACGCTGTGTTTGTGAGTCATCCGCGTAGCAATGTAGCTACTGACTAGACTTTTTACTAGCACATTTTTGACTGTACAACCTTGAAAGATGCTCAGAACGTTTGATAATAGACTCTGTGTTTTTAGCAGCCCTGTGCTCGTTAAACACAATACCAGGCCAAAAAAACACGCCTGATAAAATGTTTTTACCGGTCAGACCACTATCTGTTTTACTATCTTGAAATCGCACGCCCAGTAATTCAAGTTCAGTTTTTAACTGGTTACAGCTCATGTCATAGTCACCCGGTTGAACAACCATGACTTCTTTATTTGGCACACAGCCCGAGAGTGCTGTGCACAGGACACCAGCTAAAGCTAAGTTTTTAAGATTGATCCTCATATTGTTACCTAAAAGACAGTACTTTATCGCCAATAAAAAAAATATCAATATCTTACATGCATTTAAATGGCATTTTTTTAATCAGAATCTCTTCGCTCAATTGCAACCGATAAGAAACGCATATCTACTCAAATCAACAGATTGCTATATACGAAAAAATATCAGAATCTTTGAATCAGACTAATCCAACTAATTAATCATCCAAACAAACCAGCTGATCTCAACCGGCAGTTACTAAAAAGCTACCTTAGTAAGCGTATGAGCAAACTAAAAAATATACTAAGTAGGCGTGTGGGTAAAATTTGGCGTAGCCTCATCAAGATCAATGCTAAGATGCTTCTTTGTGATGAGGCTTGTATTGCTTGTCTAATTTCATACGTATTATTTATTGTAATAATATGATATTTTAAATAATTTTTATTTAAGTCAACTCTAAAATGTATTTAGTGATGTTGCCTTACGCAAACATACACAAGGTAACACAAACCCTATGTTCTACAATAGTGCATAACCTCTAAATGCTGAATCAACTACAACTGAGCCCACTGGTTACGACAGCAGAATCATTTTCAGCAATAAGCTTATTTTTGCCATCACGTGAAGCAAATCCAAACATAGCATACCATGGTGTGGGACTGGATTGTTCAACTTCTTCATCGAGCGTCTGCTTAGTTGATGAATCATCGGTGTCTGAGGAAGAAGATTGTTCTGTCATAGGACTTGATAGTTGTCGAGTACTCGATGTGGTTTCTACCTTATCTCCTGGAGTAGCTGAGCTTAGTCCTGAAGTCATGTTTCCAGCAGTTGCACCCACGCACCACATAAAATCTTTAGCCTCTGTCCAGGTTGAAGGTACAGACTCATATCCACTTAATAAGACAGCCCCACAGCTTAGCGCTGATGCTGTACTTAAACTAATTGCGCCTGATTGATAGGCAAATGTTGTAACCCCGAAAACAGCACCTAGTGGCGTTGCAGCCATAAAAACACAAGCACCAGCACCCATAGCAAGAGGTAATGCGTTGGCAGCAATGCCACGTGATGCTTCAACTGCGGCTGACCTTCCTATCATAGTAGCTGGATTGAACAATTTTGGCCCACAGCTATGCAAAACTTCACGGGTAGTATGCTCAACGCCACGCTTTAAGGCCTCAGACCCAACTTTCGCGGATACAGCCTCAGCAGCGGCTCGGGCCGCTCCACCACCACGCACCATGTTAGCGCCCACAGTAGTAATGTTATTAGCAACTTTTGCAGTAGAATAAGGGTTTGTAGTCATCTGTGCTCATCTTATTTTATTCGTAACCCACTATATACCCTAACATCAACTTGTCAACCCACGAAATCAAAATAAATACAAAAAAATTATCGACGCTAAGCCCTGGGCTTTGCTTAAACAATCAAACCATCAACAAAAGCCTAAAAAATGGTCTGGACGACAACATAGCAATATTAACCTGATTATGCTATCATCAATCATTCGTTTACTTCACACGACGCTCGCTCATGTCTCAACAGGCCCTATCACCCAGTGGTTACTTAATAGCACCAAGCCTTCATCAACAACATCTTATTTTTCATGCTGAAAACGACCTATGGCACCACAACACCGTCAGTAACTATACGTATCGCCTCACCTACAATCAACATACCAACCAAGTACAAGTCATTTTTTCACCCGATGGCCTACATATTGCATTTGTGGCAGCTCCAGAAGGCTATCAAGACATCTATCTTATGCCATTAACTGGTGGCCATATCACACGACTGACATACCTAGGCGGCGTTAAACAGATCAATCGATGGAGCTCAGATAACACACTCACCTTCATTGGAACACACGAATCCGCTTTCCAAGAAGGCCATGCCTACAGCATTAACCTTGATACAAAAAATATCACTCGCCTACCCTATGGGCCTTGCGAAGATCTATGCTTTGATCCGCATACATCGAATGTAGTGATTCAAAGACATGGCTACGGCTATACAGCCCACAAAGTTTCCTGGAAACGCTATAAAGGTGGCACAGCTGGTCAGCTTTGGATCAAACAACCCAGCTCACCTTTTAAACAGCTGTTCACACAACCTAACAACGTTATCATGCCCCGTTGGCACCAGGACAGTATCTATTTTTTATCAGATTTCGAAGACCACGGTAACATCTATTCATGCAAGCCTGATGGGTCATCCTTAACTAGACATACTCACCATGAAGACTTCTACGTCAGAGGCTTTTGCATATCAGAAGACACCCTCATTTACAGTTGCGGTGGTAGCCTGTACCGAAAAAATATCCAACATCACCAAGAACTTAGCAGCCTAATCCCTATACCCTATCCCTCTCAGCAAGCAGCAAAGCAAGGCCGCTTTGAGGAAAGTAATGCCTTGGTCACTCATGCTGCACTATCTCACGATACTAATCACATCGCCATCATCAAACGCGGTTACTTTTTCTGTATGCCTACCTGGCAAGGCGGCATCAACTTTTGCCAAAATACGGAACGCTATAGACACAAAGGTATAGGCCTTCTGGCTAAGACTCACCAGTTTATAATTTTAGCTGACAATGGGTTTTCAGATGTACTATTGATACTCAACCCACAAACATCAGCCATTACAACCACTATCGACCTTAAAGAACACGGCCGAATCATGAGTTTTAGCGCCAATCCAATCACAAAACAAATTTGCTTGACCAATCAAAAACACCAACTTATATTACTTGAATTAGACCATTTACAGTCAACACTTGTCGATCAAGGTGACTATGAGGCTATCACCGAGTATGATTGGTCTGCCGATGGTTTGTGGCTGGCCTACGCCAAAAGTATTAGCTCTTGTACAGCTCAAATTATACTTTACGATTGCACAAAACAAACATACACGCCCATTACCAGTCCTTTGTTTTACGCTCATGCCCCCCATTTTGACGAAGAAGGCCAATATCTATTCTATTTATGCAATAATCACTACCAAGCCTCTATGGACGGACAGCTATTTCAATACAACTTCCATAAAAGTACCAAGCCCTATTTATGTTTACTGAGAAAAGATCAACAAAACCCCTTTACCTATCGAATCCCAATACCCCAGAAGCCAACGAAAAAAGCTCCGTCAGATGCCAAAGATAACCTACCTAAGACATGGAAGATAGACATCAAAAACATTGAACATAGAAATATTCCACTACCTGTAGAAGCTGGTGATTACAGCACGATTCAGTACCATCAACACAAATGTTACCTCACGACACACGATTCAGATAGACAAAATCAAGTGATCGTATACGACCTTACACAACAATCTCAAGAGATACTTTACGAAGGCATTGTTAAAATGGCACTTTGTTTCCAAAAAGATTGGAGCTTATTGGTTTACAAACACAATAAAATACGCCTTGTGAAAACAGGTGAAAAACTTAACGACCATGACACATCCTACCGTAAAGGGGGGTGGATAAACTTATCTCGAATCAAACCGCTTACTCAACCACACCTAGAATGGCAGCGAATCCTAAAAGAGGCTTGGCGTTTACAGAAGGACTTTTACTGGGATAAAAACTTAGGCCATCTAGACTGGGACAATATCCTCAAAAAATACCAAGGGCTACTTCCTAAAATCAATTCGCGGCAAGAACTCAACGATTTAATTGCAGAGATGCAAGGAGAGCTCGGCGCTTCTCATGCCTATATTTGGGGGGGGGATATACCTGATCGAAACCGAATCGCTGTCGGACACCTAGGCATGTCATTGAGCTACGAACCCAATCGAAATCAATATATCATCAATCAGATTCTCCCGAATCTTGACCCCTTCACTGCAAACAGCATGAATCCAGCACTCAGTCCAGGCCTAAACTTGAAACCAGGCGATGCCATTATTAAAATTAACGGTCAAGAAGTTACTCCTACCACTCCTCCTGAAGCCATATTGGTCAATTTAGCCAACCAGCAGATTGAACTGTGTATCCAAAGAAAACACAAAAAAAAGCACGAATCTTTTACCATCCGAACACAAGGAAACATGGAAAGTTATCACTATCGCCAGTGGGTTGAACATAACCGACGCCATGTCCATCAAAAAACCAAAGGACGTATCGGGTATATTCATATACCTGATATGCAACAGCAAGGCTATGCTGAATTTATTAGATCGTTCCTGGCCACACAAGATACCGACGGGCTTATCATTGATATTCGTTATAACCGTGGTGGGCATGCATCCAGTATGATGTTACAGAAGCTTATCCTAAAACCATTTGGATTGGATCAAGTTCGGTGGCAAAAACACCCCATACCCTATCCGATCATGAGCACGAAAGATAATATGGTAGCTATCTGCAACGAGTACACAGCCTCAGATGGAGATATGTTTGCACACGCCTTCAAAACGCTAAAGATGGGTAAACTCATTGGCCAAAGAACCTGGGGAGGTGTTATAGGGATCAACCCCCGAAATCCTTTTATTGATGGCGGGCTTGCTACACAGCCCGAGTATGCGGCATGGTTTAAGGATGTAGGCTACGATATTGAAAACCACGGGGTTGATCCTGATGAAGCCATCACAATCACACCAGAGGATTACCACAAGAAACAAGATACCCAACTCGATAGGGCCATCCAAATTTCACTCACACAACTCAAAGCCCAAAACCCTAAAAAGCTGGAACAATCACTAGCTAAAACATTGCCTAAAGCACTAACACCAAGACCATTACCTAAAGTCACAAAGCCCTAATCTTTGGATCCCTTAAAAACCCCTCGTAATCATCATTAAGTTAAGCTGGCTTGCAAATAACCACCCCTCTCATGAACCGATTTTACAACCACAGCTTGGGATCTTTCTTATCACTAAAGGGTATTGCATAAGATGTCATTTATCAAAAAAATAAAAATACAAATAGACCATTAATTTTTATACTAAATATATTGAACACACTTATTTTTTGTGATAAATTCCACCAGGAAGTACAATGCCAACATCGTCAACAAGGCAAGCATATGATATCAGCTAACAAAAACAACATTTTCCTTTCTTGCTGTTTACTCACTGGTTTGGTCTATTTGTGTGCTGATATTTACATTCCCTCTATCTCTGGCCTAGCATTATTACTAGATTGTAGCATCAATCAAATACAACAAGGGATTGCGCTTCTCATGCTGGGACTATCTCTTTCCCAACTTATCTATGGTCCTCTATCAGAAGGCTATGGTAGGAAGCATACACTACTAACAGGTTTATCTATATGTCTTGTTGGCGCTTTAATCAGCTATGCATCTATTTTTATTAAGAATATTCACTTATTTTATTTTGGACAACTACTAGAGGGATTAGGACTTGGATCAACCGCCTTGTTTAGAGCAATGCTAAGAGATAGCTTTGAAGGTCATAATCTTAGAAATAAAAGCAATTTCATTTCTATGTTCACCAGCATCAGCGCGCCTCTTACACAAATGATTGGTGGATTTTTAGAGGTTTACACGGGCACAAAGTCAGTTTTTTTTGTACTGAACCTCATTATTGTGATCATTCTTATACATAATTTATATACAGTACCTGAAACCAATCCTCAAGCCAACATAAACAAGGTCAATACACAATACATCATCGATATTTACAAACTTATCATGAAACACAGCTTATTTAGAGGGTACTGCTTTTGCACCCTACTAACCTATTGCAGCTATTTTGCTATTATGCTCATCATACCTGTATTTGCGACCAACCATCTTAACTGGAGAGAGGACATGGTGGGGCTGGCCATGCTCATCAATGGGGGTGCTGGCATGGTTTCAGGAGGACTGGTTAACAAAGCACTCTGTTATCGTTACGACACTAATACCATCATGAAAGTAGGCTGGACTATCATGACCATTGCTGCTACCTACCTACTCATCCATGATTTATTTTTCCCAACCTCAGCTTCAGTTGCCTTTGGTGTCATGGCCGTATTTTTATTTGGCACATGCTTTCTTTATGCTAACTACTTTATCAAAGCTTTTGAGCCATTCAACGAAAGCGCAGGATATGCCAGCTCCCTATTTGCCTGTGCACAAATCTTTGGCTCAGTGATTGCCGCATTTGTCTCAGGATTACTACCTGAGAGTAATCTAATACCACTTAGCCTTCTACTTCTTATTTGCACCATCATAACATGGTTATACCATGAGATCATCATCCTCCCAAGGACACAACCTTTTATTGACAAACTTGATAGCCAAAATGACTAAAATACAAAGACCTTGTGCCACCACACTAATCGCTATAATGACACCTTTGGTTACTTTATTTTGCTTCGCACTCGACTTATACGTACCACTTATTCCCACCATCAAAATTTTCTTTCAAGCATCGCACACCCAAATGCAAGCGACCAATAGCTACTTTATGCTAACAACAGGTCTTGGACAGCTCATTTTTGGTCCTATCAGCGATACTTTAGGTAGAACCAAGGTTCTGATAATTTCATTATTATTATTCATTCTTGGCAATCTCTGCTGTTGGAGCGCCCAGTGTTTTGAACTTTTTATGGCCGGCCGAATCCTACAAGCCCTGGGATCATGTGGCTGCTATTTAACCTGCTTTGCCAGTATCAAAGACTTATACACTTGCAATAACCTAAGTACCACCATGTTTGGTTACCTAAACATGGTAGGATCAGTACCGGCCATTATTGCACCTTCTATAGGCACACAGTTAGCCTATCAGTACGGATGGCCCAGCATCTTTGTTTTAATGGGTACAGCAGCTTTAATCACACTGGGTTATTGCTACTTTTTATACCCCGACACCGTTCATAATAACCAAAATCGTTATAAGGGCTTAGAGACCACCTTCAAAAACTACCAAGAAATTCTTGCCAATAAATACATCCAAGCTTTTACCCTACCTGCATGCCTAGGCGTTAGTAGTTATTTTTCACTATACTCAGTCTCCCCTTATATATACATGGAAAACTTTGGATTCAGCAAGGCAGGGTTTAGCTTATGCTATGGCACATTTGGACTATCATTTTTATTAGGAAATACGATTTGTAGCATCATTGTCAAACACTACGGTATTTTAAGAACACTATCACTGGGCTTAGGCCTACATCTATTATGTAACTTTGTTTTGTTGACGACCATTCATTTTGAATCTTTTTATGTCATACACCCATGTCTGATGTTGCTTATTTTCAGTGCTGCATTAATGGTTACGGCCGGGATTGGTGGCAGTATGGTCCCATTTAAACATATGCCTGGCACAGCCTTTGCGGTAATCAGTGCCTCAAAATTTACCGTCTGTTTCATACTTTCTGAACTGGTGGTATTCTTTTTTGATCGATCACTGGCCAGCTACGCCATCACTTTTCTATTTTTTGACATCATCTCTGCCATACTTATTATGATATTAGCCCATCAAATCAACACTCAAACTCAAAACGATACCATTAGACAAGAAGTATCTACCGCCTAGAATGTGAGTAGCGCTCAACCTAACGCTGCTCCAACTGATTTCACCTGACCAGACTCATTCTATTCAATCTGCCTATGCACAATCAGCTCATCATGGTATAATCCAATAAATGTAATTTTTTTTAGTAAGCAACATGCACTACACAGGTTATCTTCGAAAATTAAATACCAAACCTGCCACTCCTATTGAATATCATCTAAATCTTGATGACAAATTATTCATACCACTCAACCCACATATAGGCAAACAGATCCAGATAACATTCACCGGCCACATTCATTGTATTGCTTGCGGCAAGTCCATCAAAAAAGCCTATCAACAAGGTTATTGCTTTCCATGCACCCAACAATTAGCACGTTGCGATCTTTGCATCGTTAAACCGGAGTTATGCCATTACCACCAAGGCACTTGCCGAGAACCCTCATGGGGCGAAGCCCACTGTATGAAACCACATATTGTTTATCTGGCCTACACATCCGGTGTTAAAGTTGGCATCACCAGATACACTAATATGCCCTATCGCTGGCATGATCAAGGTGCAGTGTGTGCTATGCCCATCTATCAAGTTTCTACACGCCTAAATGCAGGTTTAGTTGAAGCCACTCTCTCTCAGTGGTTAAACGATAAAACAAACTGGCGAACGATGCTTTCCATGCCTCATACTACTGACCATGAGCAATCCATCATCATTGAAAAACTCTATGAGGCCAAACATCTAGTTCAAGAACGACTACCATCAACTCAAATCAAGGCCTATAGCCAAGACTACCCCGATCCCAAACCACTCTTTTTTAACTTTCCCATGCAATTAACTCCATCTAAGATCGCCAGCATCAATATTCAAAAAAAACCTGATTTTTGTGCTACCCTTGTAGGAATCAAAGGCCAATACTTAATATTTGACACCGGGGTGATTAATATCCGAAAATATAGTGGTCATCAAATATCAATAACCATTCCGTTAGATCATCAGTAACCTTTGAAATAGATCACACCCACAGTACCCATGTGTGACCTAAGATATGGCATGAACCCACTTTTAACCTAGCCCAAAGCTTGAGTAGATAAAAGTAAAAAGATAATCACCTAAACGATCCAACATAACAATGCTTGATGACTCAAAACTAAAAACATAATCCGATCAAGTAGAACACTTGACAAGACACATCCATGGGCTCAAACATGAATGATAAAAAATGTATAAAAAGAACTCCAAACAAGACATGATATTTTTCACCCCAAGATTAAGATTCTAATGATAAAAAATTCAGTTATGTAAACATAACCATGCCTAGCCGGCAGAAGGTTTTATCAGTAAACGCTGTAAGTGCCTTGCCATCATTTGATTAAGCTCGTGCCTGTGTTCTTCATTTTTAGAAGTCTGCTTCAATGCTTCTATATCATGATCTTCTATATCCAAATCTTTAAGCCGTGCAGCAAGTTGCTTAGCCCATGATCGCCTTGTCGCATCACTTATATCATAGACCTTGGCATATAAATCACTTGGATCCTGATTTAAATAAATTGCATTATTCGATGATTTCCCCATTTTTTGGCCATCATCACCTAACAGTAGCGGCACCATAACAGTATATCTATGTTTCCAAATATCTGGAAACATAGACGCTGATAAAGCCATATTATGACGTTGATCAAAACCGTAAATGTAGACATCGACCGGTAGCGTACTAAGCTCATGAGCATTATACACTACATAGTTCATATCTACTATATTCAAGGTGCCATTAGCCATTCTCTTGCTAAAATCAGGTCTAGATGTGAAATAAGACATGTCAACACGCCGACCCAATTTTAGTACATCATTGAGTGGTGTCTGAAATGTTAACCCGTTGATTGTGGTTAACTGGTTCTGAAAATAAACATTAAGCTGCTTAACACATTTTGCTCTGTTACTCAGAATCGTATCTTTATCTATTATCGGCCTCGACATCAAGTAATCTGAGGGGTCACCTGTTTGCGCTAATAATGAATTGACTAGAATAACAACCTTATGACCACATCTTCTAAACTTATTGATGACGGACAATAACACCTCATGGCCTATGTGTAGAGAGTCACTACTAGGATCAAATGCTGTCCCTACTACAAGTGTTCTCCCGCTCGTAAGGGCATCTGCAAGCGCACTGCTATTATCTATGGTTACCCCTGATTGAACAAGATCTTCAATCAAGGTATGACACTCCCGGTTAGGCATTCCCAACATCATCAAGGGCATAGCTATGGTGCAAAAAGTTAATAACCCTATTTTGATAACCTGCATACCTGCCCCTCCTATCTAGATGTATCCGAGACCCGTGTGATCTATGGCCAGATGCTCAAGCTGCATACTTCTGATCTTTATCGAGCCAATTAAATCTTAAAGTAACATGATGTAATAGACTAATCAAATCCACGGACTGAAAATCGCATAAATATTTTCAAACTAAAAAAATTTATTAATGGTCATCATGCTATTTCAAGACCAGTTATGTTCTAGAAATCATAGGCGACCTATACCAAAACACATATAATGGCAACCCACTCAACACAAATGCACCACTGGTCAAAAGTATGACTGACTCACTGGAAACTAACATCATCACTAAAAACACCAAAGACACCGCAATACTTAAGTAACCATGATAGTACCAAGGCCTTGCTTCTTTAAGGAGTAGGTTCAAAAGTCCGAACGTACAAATGATGTATACATAGATAAAAGCAGCCACTGATAATTCTATGATCAACTCAACCTGCTTAGCTACATTACTATCTAATGTTGATAAAATCAAAGGCACCATAAAACACGCTGATACTAAGAGTCCCCAATAAGGAGAACCTCTGCGATTGACTTTTTGAAAAACAGCCGGCAAATAACCATCATTGGCAAGCCCCAAAGCAACCTGACCACAAGTAAGTAACCATGCGTTGAGATTAGACAAAAATATCAATGCAGCCATCACGGCTAATGCCAAATACCACGACCCTCCCCATATTATTTTAACGGCATCTGTGTAAGGGGCCTGGGATACTGACAATACATTTGGGCTTATGAGTCCTTGAATCGAAACTGAGTTTAATAGATACAATAACATAACAGATAATGTTCCAACAATTAAGGCGATAGGAATGGTTACTTTTGGGTTAGCTACCGATTCTGCCGGGGTAGTAGCAGTTTCGAGTCCAATAAATCCCCAGAACGCAAGCATGGTGGTTCGACCCAACAATACCCAACCACTTTGATCAGATAGAACCGCCGACACCTGAAAATGCTGACCATTAAAATAACCTAAAGCGTACAAAGGAATAACTGTAAGTGTTAGGATTTTAACTATCATCAGCACGACCTCAACACGCCCTGCGCTAGAGACTCCTTGAAGGTTAATCCACACAAAAACTGCCAACACAACCAATTGATAAAAAGCCGAAGCTTGAGGGGTGACATCAGGCAAAAAAGGACTTAGATAACTAATACTAGAGGCTATAACAGTTACTGTACTGAGAGCTGATATAAGCCAATAGGTCCATCCTGTAAAAAATGTTAGCACGGGCGATGAAAATGCGGCCGCTACAAATGCATGAGGTCCTCCGGTTTTAGGAACCCTGGCTACAAGTGCTACAAATACCATAGCGAGCGAGACAGCTCCAAATCCAGCCAGTAACCAGCCAAGGGCACTAAAATAGCCATACGGTGCCAACCCTGAGGGTAACATAAAAACACCTGAGCCAATTTGAGAGCCCAGCACAATTGCATATACTGGCCAAAAACCCATCTTGTTTGCCATATAAAATCCTTGGTATTAGTTGCTTATTGATTAACTGTCTACACTGTACTAATACAGTATAACAAACGAATACATATCTTTCTAGCTAATTGATCAAAAAATATCAATTTTACCAAAAAGTATTTTGTTCTATGCCGTTTACTGAACCACAACACACACATTTTTATTTACCAACCCATGACAGCAAAGCTTATATATTCGATATACTAGAGGTAACGCTCATAACGGCTTAAACAACTCATGGAACCTTGGCCTCATGAAATACCCATATGGCTGCCAGAAAAATGAAGATTATTTTGATCAATGGATTAACCATATAATATCCACATAAGCCTTGAGCGAGTTCAGAGGCCCTAACCAAGTAACCAACACAACCAAATAATTACCGGTTGACATTTTTGGAAAATCCTGCGACGGTAAAAAGAACCACCACAAGCACAGCTTTTCTATCCTTTCAAAACCGGTTGAACCGTCTGTCATTCTAACGCTCAAGACATTTACAAACTAACATAACGTGACTCAAGACCCCCTCCAGCGAACACTCAAACACATTGATCAAAATCAGACCCAAGCCATTGATCGTCTGAAAGAATTAATCGCCATTCCTTCTATTTCCACACTACCAGAACACCAAAAAGACTGTGACAGCGCGGCTCAATGGCTAAAACATCAACTAGAGCCCCTAGGTTTTGAAGTTAGTATCCATCCAACACACAGCCACCCCATCATCAAAGCTGACTATACTGCCTCAACAGGATCCTATGTGGTATTCTATGGCCATTACGACGTTCAGCCGGTTGATCCTATATCACAGTGGCATCATCCACCTTTTGAAGGTAAAATCAAAGATATGGATGGAAAAAAAGTCATCACAGGCCGTGGCGCTAGCGACGACAAAGGGCAGATGATGACGTTTATAGAGGCTTGTAGGGCATTCATTCATGAAACAGGATCTCTTCCCTGCAGTGTTACCTGCATACTTGAAGGTGATGAAGAAAACGACCCGAGCGCAATCAGCACATTCTTAAAAACACATAAACCACAATTAGAAAATGCAGACTGTTTGCTCATTTGCGATACTCAGAACTGGAATGAACACACCCCGGCTATCACCACATCACTCAGAGGACTTGTAGCTTACGAATTAACCCTATCAGGCCCCGCATCCGATCTACATTCAGGCATGTATGGCGGGGTGATCCAAAACCCTCTTCAGGTACTGTGTCAACTATTAGGCAGCATCCACGATAGGCATGGGCATGTGCTTATTCCAGGGTTTTATGATGACATCCACGTACCAGAAACACTCAGAAACCAAGCTCGTCAACTACCCTTCAGCCCTGATAGCCTACTAGAAGAAACCGGCGCCCAAGCTATTTGGGGAGAGCCTAATCATTCCATCGCAGAAACATTATGGTTCCTTCCCACATTTGAAGTCAACGGTATCATCGGCGGCCATATCGGCGACGGATGTAAAACTATAATCCCAAGTGTAGCCTCGGCTAAAATCACCTGTAGACTGGCGCCTGGACAACAACCCATGGCTATCACTACTCATATTGAACAGTTTCTAAAACAACATTGCCCAAGTGGCACGAAACTTACCTTAAAATCAACCTGCGAGGGCATGCCAGGGTTGGCGATTAATCCTGACCATCAACTTATGTATACCATACAAAACGCACTGAACGATGAATGGCAAGCTAGACCTGCCTTGATAGGCTTCGGTGGATCTATACCCGCCACCATAGCTTTTCATGAAATACTTAACATTGACTGCTGTATGTTAATAGGTTTTGCAAGCCGTGATGATAACATCCATGCACCTAATGAGCACTTTGGTTTAAGTACTTTTCATAGAGGCACCCGAAGCTGGGCACGAATTTTATGGGCATTGGGCTTGCCCTCTTAGTGCCTTTAACTTCATTGTGTCCCAACAGATAGGCTTATCTTTAATATTCATTTCATTGACATTATGATAGGTAGGGCATAAAATTGCCCATTCTAAATTATAATGTTCATACAATGCCCCGTAACCACAAAGCACTCGATGACAAAAAGCTCGTCCAGCTTAGAAGCCAGGCATTAGATTACCTACCTGTTGCCTTAGTGCCTTACGTAAAAACAGTCTGCTCAGGGTCAGATGAAAACCGCAAGTGGCTTGTTGGATGGCCTAACCCTGATCATTTGCGCCAAGTAAGCGAGACATGCTGGGACGAACAGAAAAGACCTAAAAACCTAGATGCCATGATAAAATTTTTGAAACAAAACTTACACAAGCCAAAGCAAGGATTTCATTGCAGCTTTTCAACCTTCATATACCCTTACATTGATATTCCTCAAACCACGCTTAACAAGTTAATATCTGATGTAGCCCAGATAGGTGGTCAAGAACATTATTACTCCTTTGATGGCAATAATGGCAAGCCTACGCACGATAGCTTCTTCAATCTATTCCACGCACGTATGAGGGGTGTTTGCACAGAACCAACCCTCCAACAAATGACCCATATAACGGACTCTATCGATAGCTTCCTATCTACCAAACTCAACACAGACGATATGATGCGTTGGACCATTGCAGATCGCATCCATGCTGAGTTACTTAAAACGTCAAACAAGATCATCCAAGTGTTTACCTCCCAACTAAAACACATACAGCTTGATTACATAGATCATATTGATCGATTATTACCACAATCGTCCACCACAACACTTCAAAAAAAAACCACCAGTTTACCTGTTTTTGACGATCACCCATTGGCCATACCCATCAGAAATATTCATACAAAACTTCAGGAAATACAAACATACTGCTGTGAACTAGAGAGACGAGTGACAGAGTCTTGTGAAGGGCTCCCCAGCATCACACTATCCATTACCTACCTCAATCAACTACACAAAGCATGCTCAGGGTGTATTTGTTATGTTAAGCAACTGCCCACACAAGTCACTGACACTTGCCAAAGTCTACGATATTTCAGCCTGTCCAATCAATTTGCAACGGCAATCTCCAAGGTCTTTTCACTTGATGAGCTTGAAGAATTATTCACCTACCCGCCTACCCACCTCGTTACCCACCTCGTCATGCATCCAAATAACATTAGTATCTGTGAAAAACACGTCGCCATGATCAAGCATTGTCAACAACACATGACCCAAACACTTGAACTCATGATACCAGCATTACTAGCATCACAAGCTAAAATAAAAACGATCATCCAGGATATTCATACCCATCTAAGACACACAAAAACTATTTATGAGCACGCTATTCAACACCCTAAAACGACTGAAATTTCATCTAAAAAAGACCCAAAAGACCCACAAACAAGTGATTATTTAGGTAGCTTAACTTCCTTATGTCTTTTGAATCATTCCAGCATCATGAAGAAACAAGCTGAGGCAGCCATCACAAAACAACTTAAAAAAGCAAGCTTTCACCAAGACCGATCGCACACCCATCAAATAGCAAGCAATCATGATCAAGAACCCATATGCCACCAAGATCCAAAAATTGACCCATGGTTTACCGTCACTTATAAAGATAAATCATACAAGTTGGGCCCTCAAAATCTAAGACTCATACTTGATCACAGCGATAGCTATCTTGCACACTTTTGCGCAGACGATTCTGTTGATCTAGAGAACTTTAAAAACCCACTATCAGAGGGACATATACTCAACCACAACAGCCGGCACCAAAATGGCATTAAATTACACGGCCATTGGTGCAGCATTCGAAAAAAAGGTCAAGGTGATCGCCTTATTTGCTTAATTTTACATTTAGAATCAGATGTTTTGATCATGCCTCACGAACGAGTCAGCCATAAACAATATGAAGCATATTTAAAGAATCCTAAACCCCTCATCACACAACAGCGCCACTACCAGATCCACGATCACAGACATATTCATGGTCTGACTGCATTTGCTTAGCATTCCATCACAGATTAAATACAAGATTGATTCATGGCTATCATCTAAGATTTAAACTCTCTAGCACTATCTAAAAGCTTAGGATGCAAACAATATTTTATACCTAAAAAACTTGAAACAGGTCTATCAATACCGATATAATCGGATTTCATAACAAACAAGTCTAACCACATGCCCAAATTTAGCGGATTTTTAAAATCATTTAGCCTATTTTTTATATCCTCAACACCTCAATTGCCACCAAAAGATGATGAATGGTTTGAGATTAGTCCGGAGGATTATAATCTCCCATCATCAGATACTCAAAACCTCACACATCTTCTTGAACAATTAAACACCTCCTATGAAAACGCTCTCATTACTGCCGGTCAACATCCTATAAAAACATTATCTAACGCGCTCACCAACAGCAATCAACCATCCCACTCACAACTGCAATTATCTCATATGTTGATCAACTGCTACACTCAAATCGCGAGGCAACTTGGACCGCTTTCCAAATCTGACTTAAAGCTGGAGACACAGGCTATTGGACCGTCACTCTCATCTCAGCTTGAGCAGTTAAAGCATTATTACACTACAGTAATGGGACATGACAGCACTCCAGAGCATTTAATTAAAGCTTTCAAGCTGGCGGCCACGCTTACTATGTTTAAACAAAAGAACCAACAATTTAGATATCATATCACCTCATATTCAGCACATAGCCAGTCTCTAAAATCCTAGTATTCAAACATTGCAACCTAACACATAACATGATGTAATACCCTACCCAACTGTGAGCCTGCCTATGTCAATCACCATGGAAACCTTAACTGCCCTGTGTAAGCGAAGGGGCTTTATTTATCCATCAAGCCAAGTCTATGGTGGCCTACAAGGCCTCTATGATTACGGGCCTATGGGCGTCGAATTGAAAAAAAACCTAGCCAATGCCTGGTGGACCAGCATGGTGTATGAGCACGAAGCCATCTATGGCCTAGATGCAAGTATTTTAACCCACGCCCACACACTTAACTATTCAGGCCATTGTGACACCTTTAATGACCTTATGGTAGATTGTAAACATTGCAAAACAAGACACAGGGTGGACCACCTAGTCAATCCCAATCAATGCCCTCAATGCGGTAGCTTTGCCCTTACTGAACCCCGGGCCTTCAATCTGATGATGAAAACCAATCTTGGGCCTGTCTCAAATGAAGACTCTGTTGCCTATCTAAGACCTGAGACCGCCCAAGCTATTTTCACACAGTTTAAAACCATTGTAGACACCTTTAGCCCGAAACTTCCCTTTGGTATTGCCCAGATTGGAAAAGCATTTAGAAATGAAATCACCCCCCGAAATTTTATTTTTAGGGTACGTGAGTTTGAACAAATGGAATGCGAATATTTCGTACACCCTAGCGAAGATGAGCACTGGCATCAATACTGGATTAACCAGCGTTATAATTGGTGGATAGATCAAGGACTTGACCCTGATAAATTACACAAAACACCACAACCTCCTGAAGAACTTGCCCATTACGCCAAAGCAACCACCGACCTTACTTATGATTTTCCTCACGGCCAAGAAGAACTAGAAGGCATTGCTAATAGAACTGACTATGACCTAGGCGCCCACAGCAAAAACCAAGACACCCTCAATTTATCCGCCCGAGTAAAGCCCAACTCACACTCTACTCAAAAAATGGCCATCAAGCATGATATGAAGGATCTTGTACCCTACGTCATTGAACCTTCTGCCGGGCTCGACAGAGGCGTATTAGCTGTTTTAACTGCAGCCTATCACGAAGAACAACAAGAGCAAGCCAAGCGAGTAGTACTAAAATTAAAACCACACCTAGCACCCATTAAAGTTGCCGTCATCCCGCTTGCAAAAAACAAACAACCCTTAGTTAACATGGCAAAAAGTATTCAACAAAGCCTCAAACGAAGCTTCAAAAAACCGATTGTACTTGAAAACTCTGGAAATATCGGCAAGAATTATCGACGCCATGACGAAATTGGAACACCAGCTTGTATCACGGTTGATTTTGACTCACTCAAAGATACTACCAGTGATGACAAACTCATTGACACAGTCACCATAAGGGACCGTGATAGCCTAAGTCAGCATCGAGTACACATTCATGACATCCAATCCTTTCTTAACGAACACTATGCTTACTAATCGCTTCATATAACCCTAGCCAGTCTATTTAAACCATGGTTTCACCCACCCTAAATCTGACAAAACTCAAAAGGTATCATACTCATACCTCAATCAACCCTCAAATCCAACTATCATGAGTTATAACCAAGAGCCCCATGTAAAGCCACTACCCGGGGCATTATATTTAAGCTACACTGGACTCGGCATACAACATAATCAGTTCAAAAGACTTAAGCAAGGCCTTATTGCTTGGCAACACACTATAGATCTTCATGGCTATCGTGTTCGTGAAGCTCAAGCCTATCTGGAAGATAAACTAAGAAGTATTCATCACAGCGGAGAGAGAGCTGTTTTAATTATACACGGCAAGGGTCATCCATCTAACGGATCCATGATTAAAGGCTTTGTGCAAGCCTATTTAAAAGCATCCCCCAGAGTATTAGCTTTTTGTTCTGCCCAACCTAAAGATGGTGGTACCGGAGCCGTTTACTGTTTATTGAAAAACTAAGTCTTTTAGCATGAGAACATGCTTTCTCAGCCCACAAATAAACCAAAAGGTGTTGTAACTTTATAATCATGAGAGACAACCAAACCTCCGATTGCAAATGTCAAGACTGGTTTGGTTACACTTTACGCCACAATATTCACAACCACGATTGATATAACCGCTGTTACCGTCATACCCCATAACATTTCAATGATAGCCATAGAGGGGGTAAAGGGCACAAAAACCGAGGCACATGTCAGCGCATAAGTGCCATAAGTCACAAGGCCATAAGCAGCGCCATAGGCAAACACCCAATACCAGCGCAGGTGACCATAAGGCATTAGTACAAACAACCAAAGCCCTAAAACATACATCACATAAAAACAGATGGCAGGAAGCAATCGAAGGGTCATCCATGAACCAAAAGCGGCCTTATACACAGGTAGTGCCATGAATGCAATCCAAGGGGCATCTAAGCATAAAAATAACAGCCCTGCGGCCAACAATTGTCTTAGCATCATATTAATCAGATAAAAACACCATTATAACTATCGATCCTATTAAATTCAATCAAGAAAAGTTTTACACGGAAATATTGATGATTTTGTCTAGATTAGAATCTAAACCATTTTGAGCAAACGTAGTTTAAAATCATCATCTCATGGCCTATTATTTTTACTATAAAATCACTCGGCGTACCTTGCATGCTCTATTGTTTTGGCCTGTTCACTTTAAGATGATGTAATCTTTTGCTTCTTTGTGGCAGGAGATGATGTCTCTAAATCATGATCGCATGTCGTCATGTACTCTTGTCCTGTTTGACTAAAAAAACTCAAAGTGGTTATCCCCTCTCCCATAGACCATATCGAATGATAGATGCTATTTTGCTCGCCGCGTATCATACCTTGTAAAGTGGAGAGTTCTATCTCGACCTCTTGTAGATAGCGCTGTGCTAATGGTTGATCGTCGCTTAAACGTGTTTTATCTGTGATTCTCTGGTATTGTGCATCAAATAGGAAGTTTATATTAATCATCTCTGTGAGCATATCGTTTAGAGGTTTGAAACGCCACGGTTGAATCTTGGACTGTGGGTCATCCGGAGTATTTAGATGGTTCTGATACATTTGCACATCCCTCATGATTGCTTTTAGCGTGGTGAGTAGTTTCTCACTCAAGTAAAAATCAGTGTAACCCTGTAGATTCTTAATGATAGATGCCGTTCTAATCAGTGCATTTTCTAAACGATACATATCTTGTGTATCAACGGTTAAACAGTTTATGCTAGTTAAATACAGCATACGGTAAAGGGTAGGATGCTCGTGATGAGCAATATTTTGCACTGCTTTCCAAAACAGTAAAAGAAAGGCATCATCCAATGGCATACTACGTTCTGGCCACTCAACATAAGAGATCAAGGCATCCAGCGTGTCCCATTTTTTTTGTATTATGGCCTTGAGCACTGCCACATGATGACCTGTCCACACCATAGGTTCTTGATGGTTATCAGGTAAAGAGAGCAGCTCACTGTCATAAAAATAGGCAGGGTGGTGACCGTAATGCTCTAAAAATCGAGTAAGTCTATTGGCGTCATCAGATTTTACAGCAAGCCCTAACGCAGCAGTGAGTAATGTTTTAGCGTCTGATGGATATTGCAAAACGCATGTATCAACCCTTGATTTTAACCCATCACCATGAGGAGAGGCTAAGGCGGTTATCACGAATTTATTGTTGATGAAATCATCATGGCCTAGTACATCGTAGCTCAATGTATATGGTTGGAATTTGATAAGTGCTAATGATGGATCAACGTATGCGTATGCAATGGCATTTTTTGACACCGCTTCGAGCATAAACGCTTTGTCTTTTTTGAGGGATGAATCTGCATATTCGAGTGCACCGACATTTTGGGATAACGCTTCGAGCATGAACGCTTTGTCTTTTTTGAGGGATGGATCTACATATCGGAGTATCTCGAGTTTTTTAGACGCTGCAGCGAGGACAACCACTTTGTCTTTTTGAAGGGATGGATCTGCATATTCGAGTGCACCCCTATCTTCAGATACCGCAGCGAGGACAACCTCTGGGTCTTTTTTGAGAGATGGATCTGCATATTCGAGTACGTAGCCATTTTGAGATACCGCAGCGAGGACAACATCCTTGTCTTTGTAGAGGGATGGATCTGCATATTGGAGTGAGAAACCATTATAAGATACTGCAGCAAGGACAACATCCTTGTCTTTTTTGAGGGATGGATCTGCATGTTCAAGTGCGTCTTCATCTCGAGATACTGCTTCGAGGACAACCTCTTTATCTTTTTGAAGGGATGAGTCTGCAAAGGCAAGCGAAAAGCCATCTTGTAATACCGCAGCGAGGACAACCTCTTTATCTTTTTGAAGGGATGGGTCTACATATTGAAGCGCGCAACCATCATAGCCACCACTAGATACCGCACAGAGGACAACCTCTTTATCTTTTTGAAGGGATGGGTCTGCATATTTAAGTGCGTCGCCGTACAGAGTTACAGCATTTAAAACAACATTTTTGTTCGCCCTAAGAGCATGGTCTGCATATCGAAGTACGTGGCAATCACCAGCAGCCCATAGCGCGTCGTGAATAAACGCTTCGTCGGCCCTAAGCGTAGCATCTGCGAATTCGAGCGCTGCTGTGCTATTCTTATAAGATACCGCAGCGAGGACAACATCCTTGTCTTTTTTGAGGGATTGATCTGCATATTGGAGTGCGAGGATATTTTGAGACACCGCTGCGAGAACGATTTCTTTATCGCTTTTATCCTCATCACTAGTGTGTTTAAGCTGCATGCCATCATTCTTGAGCACACGTAGAAGGTCTTGTTTTTTCACAAAAATATTTCTGATTTATCTTGTATATATTATATCACTAAGCATGCATGGTTTCAATACAAGGACACAGTGGCCTCTGCTTTAAGACGATGTAACCTTTTGTCTGTTTGTCACAGGGTTCGATGCCTCTAAATCATGATCGCATATTGGCATGTACTCTTGTCCTATTTGACTAAAAAAACTCAAAGTGGCTATCTCCTCTCCCATAGACCATATCGAATGATAGATGCTATTTTGATCGACGCGTATCATACCTTGCAAAGTGGAGAGTTCCGTCTCGACCTCTATAACTTCATACTTAAAAGTCACTAGCCATAATACGCATACGCTGACTGAGACCCCACGTAACAACAACTTCCAGGATGATATCATCAAGATTGCTAAATCCTTGAATATCAGGTACCCTAATGAGTCAATCGAGCCACAAAGTCTCCATGAACCCACATCCTGATCATCCTTTATATACCCAAGCACACAAAACAGCCATCCTTATGGTAAATCTAGGCACGCCCGATAAACCATCTACGTTCTCAGTTGCCCAATACCTTAGAGAGTTTTTATCTGACCCTAGAGTCATTCAAATACCAAAACTTCTTTGGTACCCCATTCTATACGGTATTATCTTACCCTTTAGAAGCCCTGCCTCAGCCAAAAAATACCGTCGCGTTTGGGATGACGACTCGCCTCTTAGAACCTATCTTCATCAGCTTGTCACGAAACTGAATGTTTCTATACCCTCAAAATCTGAGCATGAAATTAACATCTATGGCGCTATGCGCTATGGTCAACCCAGTATTAAACATAAACTCAACCTACTCCAAAAAAAAGGTTATCACCAAATCATTGTCTTACCTTTATTCCCTCAGTATTCAGCCGTTACCACGGCTAGCATATTCGATGAAATAGCCACACATTTTAAGCGCTGGCCTTACTTACCTGAGTTTAGGTTTATCAATACCTACCATGACCACCCATTGTATATTCAAGCCCTCAAGGCCCAAATTCAGGCACATTGGCAACAGACACCACGAGGCCAACACCTGCTTTTTTCTTTTCATGGCCTTCCTAAAAAACAGTGGATGCAAGGTGATCCTTATCATTGTTTTTGCCAGAAAACAGCCCGCTTGGTCGCTGAATCACTCGGGCTACTAAAACATGAGTACAGCGTGTGTTTTCAGTCGCGTCTAGGACCTACTGAATGGCTTAAGCCCTACACCGAAGAAACACTATGTAAACTTGCTCAAAACGGTATTCAATCACTGGATGTCATCGCACCTAGCTTTTTAGCCGACTGCCTTGAAACCATTGATGAAATCGATTTCGAATACAAAGCGTGTTTCTTAGAGCATGGCGGTAAAACCTTTCATTACATCAAAGCGCTCAATGACTCCGATGCCTGTGTCAGTTTTTTTAAAGCATTTATATCTGATCTTATCTATACACCATTAAGACAATATGATAAATTGAATCAAGCTAAACATTCAACCCACATTCAACAACCGACACCTACCGAGTATGAACCTGCATAGCCTTAGTCTAAACCATATAAACTATCAAACACATATATTCCCAGCAGTGATAGTATGCTTGAGTGCGCTTTCATGCTTACCAGTCGTTGCCCTTAGCTTAGTTGATATCACAAGCTTTATGGGCTTACAACTTATCGGTCTTTTATACTTCTCTGCGCTTCTAAGCTTCCTTTCTGGTGCACTTTGGGGGTTAGCACTGATCAGTAAAAAACTATGGCCTTGTCAGCTTAGCTTATTATCTTTCCTACTACCCTGGATTATGATCGGACTCAAAAACCGTCTTGAAATTGAAATTGAAACACTTTGGCTGCTTCTTTGTATGGCTCACCTGGCCATTTTATTGGCAGATTGGCTATTCATGAAGTGGGTCTATCCCATGTGGTATCTAGCAAGCCGGACAATCACAACTTCAGTTTTAGCCATATCAACCGGCGTTGTGATTTACCGAAATATTATTCTATGAATAAATCACCCTCTCCATTAATCTCATGTCCATTAACAACATATCCTACACTTTAGTATCAATAACTTTAATTTAATGATAGCATCTCGAACAACAAGGTGATATGATTGAGATAAGTATCGACGAAACGTAACGACCATGCGCTTTACCAACAGACATGACAATCTAGCTAATCAGCAGAGCGTCAATGAATGTCGTTTTGCTAATGACTCTGTTATCGATAGAGCTGAAGGCATACATGTTTATATGGGCGGGCAACGTTTTATAGATTTAGGGGCTTCCAACCCGTATAACTTACTCGGTCATCATCATAAACTACTCAATCAAGCCCTGACCAACAATCTTCATATGCCAGCCACCTCAACACGGTGGCAAGCTAAAAACATCACGGCGCTCACGCTCGCGTTAGAACAAATCAGTCCAAACGGCTTCCAAGCCAGGGCTTACTTTAACCACCCTAATATAGCCATGCACCACGCCATGATCACCATCAAACAAGCTTGGCATCAAAAAGGTGAAACTCAACGCAATCATTATCTTAGTTTTGCTCATGCAAGTTCTGAAGACAGCATCCACACTATTAACCTCACCACTACTGAAACTATGGTTTTTCAGTATACACCGCTGCCTTATACCTGGATTGAAGACCCTAGCCTAGATACTAAAGAAAACCTTGCGCTGATACGTTTAGAGCAAAAATTGAAACAAGATCATGATAAATTACTAGCATTTGTCATTGAGCCGTGCATAAGCTCCCTAAATGGCATGTTTTACACCAGAGCAAGCTTTCTAGACAAGGCCATCCAATTAGCTAAGTCATACCACCTACCTATCGTGTCTGACGAACGGTTTTTAGCGCCCTATCGCACTGGACTACCCTTTGGCAGTATGCACTTAAAGGAGCCTACTGACTTCATCATACTTGGCTCGACCATTACCAACGGCATCATTCCGTTCGGTGCTATTTTGCATCATGGAGAGGGATTTAATATAGACAGAATCAGCCCTCCAAAACATGATCTAAATCTATATCCTTTCACCGCTGATATTGCTATTCAATGCCTTGAGACCATGTGTAGTCGTTCCCATACAAGTTTACTTAACCAAATTATCAAACAACAAGCCCTCAAAGCTGTTGAGTTTGCTCAGATTCCTATTTTAGATAAAGTAAGACAGCATGGACTTATGCTAGCCTTTGACTTGGTTTGCGAAAAACAAAACCAGCAAGCACAAGTGGCCCATTCTTTTATTGATAGATGCAGAAACCAAGGGCTTCTCATTACCCAATTCAACAAAAGCCTAAGCATAATACCACCCGTACATAAGGATCTTGATTTAAATCATATCTATCACACTCTATTTTCGGTAATTCATGATATCCCCCTACACGATCTTGCCTCCACCCAAGGATAGCAGGACCCGTTATAGTGTCCTCATGTGGCCCTCAACCCTTAAGTAGACTTGTAAAACTGGCAACTATAAAGACAATAGATCACCCACCAACCCAAATCTCTATGACCCGTAACCATTATGTCAAACCACATACTCTACATGTCTTACCCGTCGATTTCAAACTACTACCACAGGGACACCCACTCATTCCTTACCTTCTAGCAAGCCTCAGCTATAACCTTAATCTTAAATACAACACTATCTAATCTAGCTTATTTGTAAAACAAATCACTTAAATAACCCATAGCCTAGCTATACCTAAGCCACTGCATAGTGCTTTATCATAACCAAAGGACCTGCTATAATCTCAGCATTATTGTTAAGTAGAGTAACCATGCACCTTATTGCAATTATTTGTGGAGGACCAGGTCCCGAACGCGGTATTTCATTAAACTCAGCTCGATCCCTTTTTAACCATCTTGACCCACACCAATACCAAACCCGAACCTTTTTTGTAGACCCCAAACAACGTTTTTTTTTGATTGATTCTAAACATTTATTATCCAATACTCCAGATGATTTTAGCTTTAAAATACAAACCATTGGTACGCTCTTAACACCCAAAACACTCAAACAACAGCTATCTACTTGCGACCTTGCCTTCCACACCATACATGGCATCTTTGGGGAAGACGGCCAACTACCCAAACTACTAGAATCTTTTCAAATACCTTTTGTAGGAAGCAGCAGCGAAACTTGTCTCAATTGCTATCAAAAAAGCAAAACATATGAGCAACTTAAATCTAACAATCTTCCCTACATACCTACACTCACTATTTCTAAAGATACATTAAATACAGACATCACAGCTTTCTGGACCCAACATCACCTAACCAAGGTCATACTTAAACCCAATTCAGGCGGCTCTTCTATTGGCGTACACACCGCAGCATCCTTAACGTCGTGCCAACAACTGGCTAAACAACTCTGCCAACACTATCAACAGATCGTTATTCAACCTTTCTACCAGGGCAGAGAACTGACTATTATGGTACTGGAACACAATAATCAGCCGGTAGCCCTATTACCTACTGAGACAGAACGCATGGGTGATGAGCAACAGCCTGATTTTTTAGACTATCGAAGCAAATACCTACCCAGCAATCAATGTCGACACCACACCCCTGCACGATATCCTCCTGATGTTATCTCCATGATTAGACAAACCGCGTGCGAATTATTCAAGACCTTTAATCTTCGCGACATGGTCCGCTTTGACGGATGGTGGGACCATGACCGTGGATTTATTTGTAATGACATCAATATAATCACAGGACTTGAAGAAAATAGCTTTATATTTAAACAAGCTTGTCTCTTAGGCCTCAGCCATACAGAAACGCTAGACATCGTCGTACATAACGCGCTCAAACGATATAACCTTAACCCTGTACCAAAACTTCAACAAACTAAACCTGATAAGAAGACCATACAAATCATCTTTGGTGGCGAAAATGCTGAACGCCAGGTATCATTAATGTCAGGCAGGCATGTCTGGCTACAACTTCAAAAATCAGAAGTATTTAAACCCATACCTTGGTATTTGAATCAACATCAGCAGGTTAGATTACTATCATATCATCAATGTCTCCATCATACCGTTGAAGAAATCGATGACGCTCTACAAGAAGAAGCAGTCCTCATCGCACCCCATCAACACATTATTAGTCAAATTTCAGAACAACTTAACATCAAAACACCTAAACACCAGTCACAGCCCAGCTATACAATAACTCAGTGGGCTGAACAGTTACATAACCAATTCACTATGGTATTCATCGCACTCCACGGCGGCCTTGGCGAGGATGGCACCCTACAAAACCTACTAGAATCCTACGGCATCCCCTATCAAGGGTCACAACCAGGCACCTCTAAATTATGCATGGATAAAATCAGCACCCAACAATTACTCAAACGCTACCACCATCCTCATCTCGTGATCACACCACAAGTAAGTTTAAACAGACAAGAACTTGCAGAGCTTACAGAAAAGGGTTGCCAAAGCTACTGGACCATATTGGTAGCCAAACTGAACCAAACAAACTTATTAATCAAACCCAGGCATGACGGATGCTCTACTGGCATTGTTCAATTGACGTCAAGCCATGAGCTCTATCTTTATGCACAACATCTCAAACAACAAAAGTCATTCATAGTACCACACGTTTTTAAACACCAACCCCACCCTGTAGCATTACCTCATATTGACCAGAAATTATTAATTGAACCCTACATATGCACCGATACGATTTCACTCTTACAAAACAAGCCTCATATGACACACAAGCATGGATGGATAGAAATCACCTGTGTCATTATTGAAAGACAAGACCGTATGCACGCCTATTCACCCAGCATTACCATCAGCGAAAACAGCGTACTCAGTGTTGAGGAAAAATTTCAAGGCGGCACCGGCACTAACCTTACGCCACCGCCTATCGAAATCCTAACTGAAGCAATCTGCCATAAAGTCCAGCAGACCCTTTGTGATGTTGCAGCCATGGTAGGCATTAAGGATTATGCCAGAATCGATGCTTTTGTACACACAACCTCAGGGAAAGTTCGAGTCATAGAAGTTAATACGCTACCAGCTCTTACACCCTCTACTGTGTTGTTTCAGCAAGCACTAGCGGAAAAAACACCGCTATTACCCCATCAATTTTTAGAATACGTCACTAAACAGAATTATCATCCTATGCATTCAAACGTGACGCCCACTGAAACCTAAGCGCTACCCAGACGCACCTTAAAAGACTCACACCCGTAAACACTACAAGCATACCTGCCATTGCCATAAAAACAAAAGACCGCGCCTCGTAAGTTAATGATTGATGATCAGTCAAGCTATTTTGAATCTACCCGGTCTAATCTTTTGTTTAGCGGTACATAATTTATCAAACTTAACAACCAGAACCATCACGTAGAAATATTTCAAGCATTGATTTACTGTGCCCATGCTGATAAAATGCATACTCATAGGCACGTAGCTCAGTGGTAGAGCATCACCTTGACATGGTGGGGGTCGGTGGTTCAATCCCACTCGTGCCTAAATCACAAATTCAGTCCGTACAGTATAAAAGCCCACTTGTGTGATCGAATTTACTGTTTTACTTTGAACAGCAAAGACAAACCCATTCAAAACACTTGGCTTAATTCTTAGCAGATGCTATAATTAAAATGAGACTGGCACCTTCGCGGCGATAGGCTATCAACCCCGTCAGATCTGGAAGGAAGCAGCGGTCGTAGCTGATTCGGGTGCCGGAGTGATGCTAGTCTCACCTTTTTACCAAACAAGCTTTGTTTCATTCCAAATAATACTCGATGCTCACCGCATCAACTGGTCAATTTAATGAGCAACACAGTATGACTACAAATAATTATCAAGCACTTGCCAGACGGTTTAGACCCCGAAACTTTCAGGACTATGTTGGCCAAACTCATGCCATTCAAGCTCTTAAAAATGCATTGGATCAACAAAAAATTCATCATGCCTACTTATTTACTGGTACCCGAGGCGTTGGCAAAACATCTTTAGCCAGGCTATTTGCTAAGGCCCTCAGTTGCAAACAGGGAGTATCCTCAACACCATGTGAAACCTGTTCAGCTTGCACCGCCATTAATCAGGGGCGTTACCTTGATTTAATTGAAATTGATGCAGCCTCTCGCACCAAGGTAGAAGACACACGAGAATTACTCACTCAAGTCGACTATCCAGCTACCGAAGGGAAATACAAAATCTACATCATCGACGAAGCTCACATGTTATCTACCCACAGCTTTAATGCACTTTTAAAAACGCTAGAAGAGCCGCCTGAGCATGTTAAGTTTATTTTAGCCACTACCGACCCCAACAAACTCCCCATCACCATTCAATCAAGATGCTTGCAATTTCACTTACAACATTTTAGTGAGGCCACCATTGCCAAGCGCCTGGAGCATGTCTTAGACAACATCCAGTTCCAGTACGATCCAGAGGCCATCAAACCTATAGCGAGGGCCGCTCACGGCAGCCTTAGAGATGGCTTAAGCTTGCTAGAGCAAACCCTAGGACTCTGCCAAGACAACACCCTTTCAAAAGATCAAGTAATGCACATGCTAGGCACCTTGCCTGAACTTGAACTCATTAAACTTTTTATGGCCATTCAAGCAGAAGACAAGCCTAGCATCAGCCACTTTTTAGAGCACATCAAAAGCCAATCCTATCCTTATGGCAATATCATGGATCAATGTCTAACGCTTTTATATGACATCACCCAGCTGCATATCATGGATAACGCAACTAAACCTGAACTAACTGAGCTGGCTCAATGTATCACACCTGGGGAAACTCAAATGGCCATTGAAATGATTCTACACGCCAAAAAAAACCTCGATCTTTTTCCCAACCAACACATGGCTTTTTCTTTGCTTGTCATGAGACTACTGGCTTTTGAGTATGAACCCCCTCAACTCTCAGCATCATCAGGCCCCAATAATCAGACGCAATCAAGCCCTCATCAAGGTCATCTTCAGCCATCACAAGCCATTCAGGCAGCATCCAAAGCATCCTCAAACACCACCACATCAACGCCAAAAAAGCAACCTCAAGACTTACAGCCTACCCCACCCAAATCTACTTCAACCACAGTGTCAACAGCAAGTGCCCCACCGGCCAGCGATACTGTGAAACCAAGATCTAATCAAATAGAAATAGGCAACGACTGGCAACAGTTAGTTCAAGCCCTCCCTCTACAAGGCCTGAGCAAACAAATCATCAGCCACACACAGTGCCCTCATCCACTTACCGATTCTACCTGGAAAGTCAGCGTACCTGCCCATCTATTCGCACTTTTAAACCCAGCCATGCAAGAAAAAATTTGCAAGGCCATTCATGCTCAACACGCCTCAAACCCTACCATTCAATTCATCTTACAACAAGAATCCCCCACTGAAAAAGAAAACCCAATAACCACTCCTACTAACCCAGCTAGCACAGTACCGGCACGGATTCAACCTAACCCAAAATCTTCCCAAAAAACTGATTTTAAGCCTAATAAAACGCTAAAGTCGCTTGCCGATCAGTTACAAGCGGAAATCGTAGACGTTTAACTGGTTTTTGGACCACTTTCACTAGTGACCTGGACTTTCGAAGGCCTATCCGTTTGTTATTCGACACGAGTCTCTGAACTTGCTATTTCACTGGAAAACTGAATTTCAAGACCGACCAACTCAACTTTAACTTTAGGCTCGCTTAATGCTGGCTTAGCGTCAAGAGCCGTAAGATCCTGACACATATCTTCAGGACTAGGCAATACCCTATCATTTATGGCTTTACCTTGATTATAAACAGTTCTAAATGAGCGTAGATAAAACCCCCATGATACTATTTATCGTTGCTGTGGAGGTGATCTTGCGAATAGTCCATCTTTAGCCTTATCCATTGCCTTTTGGTCAAAGATATATCATGCACTGCTGTATTGGCAAGATAAAATGACCATCACACAAGCTCACAGCAATGTTCAAGCTACCACGTGCCTAACGGAACAATTTGACAAGGATTTATAAATGCGGTATAAAGAAAAAAACTAGGCTCAAAAATGACGAAATTAACAATCCCCCTCGCAAAACAAGCAGCTCAAGATAACCAAGGCAAAGATATTTCAGGCCATTTCAAAATAGATAGCCGCATTGCTACATTTAAAATTTTTTGGAAACAGCAAAACAGCAAAGATCGTCAAAAAAGCTTTGCTGACCTAGTAGGCCTTATTTCTCGAGATATCATGGAACAAGGTTATACCGAAAATCCAAAACAAGGCAACATCGTACACCATAATGAGACTGCCTTCCATGTGAACCACAGTACTTGTCATGCTATTCGTCAGAGCGCATATCAGGATCTTTACTTTGAAAGCATTAAACGGCATGGTGCCAACGGATACAAAGAAGCGGCCTTGAGCTTCAGCCATGAAGAATACGCTATCATGCGCCTGGCTGGTATCATACACAGAGCTGCCAGAACTAATGAGCAAGGATTTCCAGCTGATAAACGTTATGGAGAGCGCTGCTCACAAGTATTTGAGTTTGTTGCGACTCAACTTGGATTCAATTCTGAACTTATCCAATTTGTACAAAACACCATGAATACTTACCAAGATTCCAGCCAAATACAACAACAAGATCAAGAACAGGTAAGCCAAGATCCCAAAGGCATTCCCAGCAACTTCGGACTCCATGCAAGAAAAAAAGCCATTTTATTTGAACGTATTTTAATGATGGGACACAGCACAGACTTAGTAAGGTGCTGGGGTCCTAAAAAAGAAAGCGAGGTTGTGGATGCCATAAGCTCAAGGTTGAAAGATTTAGCAGACTTTGATAGTAGAGATATGACTAAAATATTTCTTAGCATCGGAGAAGACTATTGTCGAATGACTGGCAATCAACTTAGTTTATTACACAGGGAAAACTACAATCCAGCGCTTGCAGTTAGCTCTGCTAAACATGCTGAAAATACTTTCAATACCTTAGAAGCAGCTAAACAGCGAAGCCTATTGAAAATACATATAGCCCGACAGATACAAGCACTTGAACAGAGCCTCAAAAAGCTTAACGAACAACACCAAGGACTAAGCCAAAAATCACTTGAAAAATTTATCAAAAAACTTACAAATGTAGTTCATCACCATTCGCTACATAAGCCTTTGACCTCTATTGAAGCAGCACTGATGAACGAAACTCAATCCTTTATAAACAAAGTGAAGGGGGTAAAACAGGAACCTTCATTTCTAGATAAGATCTTTAAGGTCGTATTAGAATTCATCCATAGTGTATGTGTTTTCTTTGGTATTACATCTAAAAAACTTATACATAAAACCAAAGACACCACACATGGCACAACCTTCAATGGATCCTCTGAATATCTAAGTAAGCTTAACCTATTCGCCAAAACATTAGACCCCACCTCGACAGTTAAAGCTCAGAAGAGCGGTTAAAATTACCGATTATATTAACATCATAGGCAATAAAAAATCAGCATAGTACGTATGTGGTGGCTGCACCAAGCTAATACAATGATTACACCAGCAGCCGCTTAGTCCCATATGCCAATGAGGTCTGTATTGGTAGGATCACATGCCTGTATCAAATGCTTTATTTGCAGACTTAAATACTAGGACATCTTCAAAATTCTTACTCTCAGGCTGGCTGCTTAGACTAACACTGTAAACATAGACATTGATTTGTACCATAGCACTCACCCTACAATCATAGAACTTAATATAAGCTTCCAACTATGCCCTGGCATTTTCAGGTAAAGGTGTTGGTAATCGATCATCTATTTGAGAATCACCTCGGTCATAAACCACAGGCATATCTTAAACACCTGCACGCTCTGTGTAGCTAAACTCGGGCAGCCACTGACCACGAAACTGCTTTTGAATAAGCCAAGATCGGGCATCATTCATGCCGCCGATACCATCAACTAGGCCTAGTTTTACACCATCTCTAGCAAGAAATATTTTACCATCCACCACTCGATCAAGCTGAGATTGAGATAACCCCCGTCCCTCTTTAACCAAGTGCCTAAACCAAGCATAGCTATCCTCACCGGCCATATACAAATACTTTTTAATAAACGGCGTCATCCCTAAAAACGGAATATCGGTGATGGTTTGAATTTTATTAGAAGCCTGGTAATTAATACCCAATTTATTCAATAAGTCCTTAACTACCACCACCGAGGACACCACGCCTATACTGCCTACAATGCTCATTTCATTAGCAAAAATAACATCACTTTGACTGGCCAACAAATACGCAGCTGAAGCCGCTTGCTGCTCTACTACCGCCACCACCGGCATACGCTCATGAATACTGAGCAACAATCGATGAGCTGCATCGGCTACATGCACGACACCGCCTGGGCTGTTAACACGAAGAATCAGCGCTTTGGCACTGGGTTGCTTATAAACAGATTCCAGGGCCTGGTACCAAGGCTCTTGAGTAGACTTCAATACCCCCTCAACCTCCACTACGGCTATGTGTGGCTGCTGCGGAGGCTGTAGTTGCTCACCCCCAGAAAATAACATGCCCAGTATCAATACCAGCAAAGCCCCCAGCATCAAACGACGCCAGCGCGCTATGGCACTGACTAAACTCATAGCATACATGATCTCAGCTGTGGCCTGGTGAGATGATTTAGACACATTACTCATGCCAAAAACCTAGGTTATTTCGATTAACCTGCTCAACCACATCCAATACCCAACGACCTAACAAGCCACTCAATCCTTTTGAAAATCTAGCTTGATGCTTACCTTTTAGCCAAGCTGTAGCATTCTGAAAAACATTCATTTGGCTATGTTGAGCATTAAAAACAGGCAGTGCTCCGCTTTTGGATAATTGTGCCAGTTGAGCAATCGCATCTCGCTCATCGCCATTAAGATCACAAAGCCCATAGTGGCAAGCACGCATACCTAAATACCACTGACCTCTGTCAATAAGCTTGGTTTGCTCAGCATCCAACCCTCGATTTCTCTGAACCACACTAATCATCCATTGTTGCAGCTGATCGGTGATTTGCTCTCGATGAGCCACGAAGGCATCGTGATGTTGGTCACCGGGCTTGGGGGATGTTTTGAGTTTTCCAAAACCTTTGTTGATCACCTCAACACCAACCATATCTAAAAGCTTATCGTAGTTGAATTGAGCAGTTCGAATACCTACGCCCGCAATAGATGCTGTATTTTGAGCTACCAACACCTGAGAGGCCGAAGCCACCACATAGTTACTGCCTAAAGTATAACCGTATAAATAGCCCACTACAGGCTTATACTTTCTAGCTTGACCTATTAAACTTAGCGCTTGTTCGGTCTGACCCAGCGCGTTGCCATCGCCAATAGCCTGGTCAAAAAACAGCAAAATACCACGACATCGTGCATCGAAGGCAGCGTCTTGTAATGCCGATAACCAATCAAGCGATGCCGAGGGCGACATATTAATGTTGATTTTAGCGTAGTAGTCGCCAGTAGGCACAGTAGAGGATCCTGTCCACAAAAATGAGCTCAATAGCCATGCTATTAAAACCAATGCGATCGCACGATACCAACGATAGCGACGTAATAACCTACGTGGCTGAAAGCGCTTTTGAGACCCCGTCTTAAAAAAATTTAATAAAAAGTTCATACCAACAGTTTACCTATCCTCTTATTGATTTCAAGGGTGACTTTAATGAATTACATAAAAAATTACTTGATTACCCTCAAAGGGCAACTTGCAGTTTTTTGCGAGAACAGGGCTTGCCTCTCATAATGGTAGATAACCCAGAATAAAAAGCATCAAGCAAATGATATCAATGATTAACCCACCAAGCAATGGCACGTAAATATCGGGGGCAAAAGTTTTTGCGTACTGTATGATGAATGCCTAATAGATAACGTTTTAGGTTTCCCATGATAGTATTTATAGACCTGAGTAATGGTCTTTATCATCAGGGTTTCGACTCATATTCACAGCCATATACGCCACTTGAGAACGAACTAATCCTACAAAAAACTGTAAGCCATCTGAAAAGACCTGGCCATAATTTTTGATAAAACGCCTACCCCAAGCAACGATTTCCTCTTTTGAAAACTGTGCTAACAAGCTTAATTTGAGTTGATCAGGTTTGCTGTTTTTGATAAATACTTAATCCCACTATCAGGAAAGACAACCACCATAATATCACTTGATTGCATGGTCTTCATCACCACCTGTGCAGCACAAAACGCGGCACCGCTGGATCCTCCCACTAAAATGCCTTCTTGTTTAGCAAGAACCTCGCACATTGAAAATGCTTGTTCATCACTGACTGGGACAAACTCATCGATTAAATCTATATCCATATTCACCGGAATATTTTTTTTCCCTGCTCCCTCTATCTCGGTATTCCCATCCATTTTAGATACAAAACCATATTTTTTATAAAACCCATATACTGACCCTTTAACATCAGGAGATATAACTTTTATTGTTGGGTTCTTACACTTTAGAAACTTTGCCACACCACAAATTGCACCACCGGATCCAGCAGGAACAACTAGATGAGTGATAGTGCCATCTGTTTGTTCCCATATTTCTGGACCAGTTATATAATAATGGGCATGCTGGTTAGATAGGTCATTATACTGATCCAATAAATATGTACGGGGTCGACTATATGCAATCATAGCAGCTTTTTTAATATAATGATCTGAATCATCATGATGACAAGAACTTCTGCATAGCACAACTTCTGCGCCAAAGGCCTTTGTATAACTTATCTTATCTAGACTTGTTCTATCGGGCACAGTAATCACAACCTTATAGCCCTTTACTGTCGCAACCATAGCAATACTAGTTGCCGTATTACCAGAGCTAGGCGCAACAATAGTCATACCTTTTTCTAGTAAACCTCTTTTCTCTGCATCTTCAATCATATAAAGTGCTATCCTATCTTTCATACTTAAAGTAGGATTTAACCACTCCCACTTTGTATACACATGTAAGCCCTCTGGTACTAAACCATTGAGCTTAACTAGTGGCGTCTGTCCTATTAGATCTAAAACACCTTTTTTATGAGTAACAGGCATGAACTAACTCCATTCAACATCAATGAGAATTGAATTAGGACATTGTTCTTTCATACTTGAGCCCTGTTTATATTGGTATCTATAAACCGTTCTTAAATCTAAACCATATACGTGCAATGCCCATACCTGCTGATTATCATGGCTATTTCTAATCCGATGAATAGCGTCTGATTCCAACATTAATGTTTCACCACGCTCTAGTGTGATGGTTTTTTCATAAACACAGCCATTATGATCATATATATAAAAATCATGAGCTAGAGACCCATGAATAACTGAGGATATTGCCCATGTTGCATGATCGTGAATACCCCCAACATAACCCAGTGGACAATTCAAAAGCATACACATAAGATGATTATCACCGCCCAAAAACACATAATTCCCACTGTTCATTAACTGCACATCTTCCAGAAATGCATCCTGATCTATGATATTTTTAATGTTGTCTAGAATACAAGATTTTAAAAGTTTCTCTTCTAAATGTTTGCGCGACAATTCCTTTATATTATTTAAAAAAAACGAAAAATCTGAGGACAGCTTGAGTCTTGGGGTTATGAATTCTTTCATAATACCAATCCATAAAATAATAAACGTACCATGACATAGCACAACCTCCAGAATCTAGCAAAAAAAAATATATCTGTGTCATTTTAATATTAAAATATAATAAAATAATTTTATAAAAATCAGATATTTTATCGGATACTGGCATGATCCTATCTATCTTGAATCCGAGATATTGCATAGTTTAACGCTTATAAGCTTGTCCCAAACCTATGCATGATACTACACCTCAAGCAATTATATGGCATATTGCTCACTAAACCATATCCAGTTTAACCTCTAAAGAGCTATAACCAATCTAAAAAAAGCTTCTGGATACAGCCCTAAAACAACCAGCATCACTGAAAGCAATCCCCAACTATAACGACTGTAGACTGCTGTATGACCAGAGGATCGATCCAAACGGTGCGCTGAGGTCAATTTAATGGATGTATCATGGTTGGCTTGATGCTCAAAAAAAGTCGATTTGAGCAATCTGAGATAATATACCGCCCCAAAAATACTCATGACCATAGCCAAGATGGCCATACTCACATACCATTCTCTAATCAAAGCCCATAGCACATATAGCTTGGTCATAAAACCAAGAAAAGGTGGCAACCCTATTAAGGAACACACACTGATCAATATCAATCCAGCTCCCCAGGGGTTAAGCTTAACTACCGTGACCAAATCTTGAACTTGATTGATATCACCACCTGACGATGTCTGATAAGCACCCAATAACGATAACAACAATAAACTGGCCACCATGTAGCCAAACACATAACCCATAGCTACTCCAAGTCCATCAGGCGTAGCCAGGCCAAGCGCTAACATCACATAACCCATTTGAGCAATGGCAGCATAGCCCAGTAATCGTTTGATATGTGTTTGCTTGAATGCCCCAAAATGGCCCCATACCAAGGATATCACACCCATCAGCCATACAGGCCACTGCCAATAACTAAATAAAGGTGCCATTACATCTTGAATCACACGGCCCCATGCCACTAATATCACCCATTTCGGTATAGTAGTTAACAAAGTTAGCACTCTATATGAGGCACCCGAGTAAACATCCACCACCCAAAAATGAAAGGGCGCTACGCCTAACTTAAAAGCAAGACCTACTAGAATAAAAAAACAGCCCGCAATCGATAACCATAAACTATAATCCACCGATAACACACCATGTTCAAGAGAGGATTGATGCACAACTTGCTGCAAAGCAGCTCCCAACCATTCAAATGATAGATAACCTAAGCCACTATACAAAAGACTGACGCCGTATAACATCAAAGCAGATGCAGCAATCCCTTGAATAAAATATTTAATAGATGCCTCCATCCCTTCACCATCAGTCAGTTGTAAAGCTACAAAAGCATACAAAGGCAAATACATCAGCTCAAGACTGACCATAAAACTGAGCCAATGCGCAGAACAGCATAGGGCTAACATGCCTATATTTTGACATAACCATAAGGCATAAAACTCCACTGTTCTATGGGTCGTTATGCTGTGACCATTATCTACTATCATCAAGGCCATAAAAGAAAATAACATTATTAAACAACAGCTTAAGTATGACGTATAATCATACACCCATAAACCAGGCACTCCTTGCACGACCGCTGTTGGGTCAGTCAAGCCAAAGCAAAGCAACCCAGCTCCCCCAACGGTAATGCAAGCTATCCATGAAAACCAGCACTCATCCACGACACCTACTACATAACTACACAATAATACTAATACGCCCAATAACAACACACATTCAGGCAAGTACACCAACCCGTTCATATCTACCCTATAATTTAGATCGTAGTGCCATTTTCACCACCTCACTTGCGGTAGGCTTCATAACATCTACCAAAAATGAAGGATACATCCCCACTGCCAAAGCAACCACTGCCAACAAAAACATTGGCTGTAACTCTGGAATACTGATATCTTTAAAAACACTTTGGCTTGTATTAACGTGTCCAAATATTAACTGTTTAGCCAGACTAAGTGTATACATGGGTGCAAACACAAATGAAATAGATAAACCTAGGGCCAACCAAACACTTGCCTGAAAAGCAGCCAATAACACCATAGCTTCGCCCACGAATCCTGATAGCCCAGGTAGTGCAATATTATTAAGTGCAAATATAAAAAAGCACAAGCTCCAAATGGGCATTGATTGCATTAAGCCACTATACTTATGTAAAAGTCGGGTATGACCACGTTTGTACACGAGTCCAAAAGCATAAAATAATCCTGCAGAACTTAAAGCATGAGCAAACATCTGAATCACGCTACCTACTATTGAAAGTTCACTCACCTCAAAACCGACACTTAAGGGTAGTTGATACAATAAAAATAGACCTGCAATGACCACAGCCATATGAGCAATAGACGAATACGCAATCAATTTTTTAGCGTCTGTCTGCACCCAAGCCAACAAACCCACATATATCACAGCCAACACTGACAATGCTAAGACTACCGGCGCGTAGATACGAGCAGCATCGGGCACCACAGGCAATATAAAACGAATCATAGCATAGGCCCCAAACTTGAGCGTCAGTGCTGCCAGTATTACAGATCCAAAGGTAGGTGCTTCAGGATGAGCATCAGGCAACCATGTGTGCAAGGGTAATAATGGCACTTTGACAGCAAAAGCTACCATAAATGCCCAAAATAACCACATTTGTTCATACCCTGTAAGGGGCAACAACCGCCAAGCGTACATATCAAATATTAAACCACCATCCTGGGCTACTGAGCTTGATGCGATATACCCACAGTACACCAAAGCCACTAAAAAAAGTACAGACCCTGTAAATGTAAACAAAAAAAGCTTAAAACTAGCAGCAATACGACGAGATGATCCCCAAATACCAATTGCCATGAATAGGGGTAATAGAGCACTCTCCCAAAATACATAAAACAACACCGCATCCATAGACATAAAAAGTCCCAAGGCACAAATCTGCATCATCATAACCACAGCCAAACTTTTAGCCGTTGAAGATTGTGGCATGTCTTCAGTCATCCAAATTAAAGCCGTATTGATTACAAAGGTCATACCTATCATAATCAAACTAATGCCATCAATACCCACATGATAGACAGCCCCTAAGGATGGTATCCAAGGATATTGTTCCTGAAATTGAAACGCTGAAGACTCTATCTGAAAATGATACCACATGATACCGTAAATAATCCAAACACCCATCATGAAAGCTGTAGCAGTCTTTTTGGGATCCATGCGTGGACTGTAACTGTCCAAAGCGTATAACACACCCGCACCTAAAATACTCAACAACAATAATAAGCTGCATGCAAATCCTACGATGATATTGAGCATACCCAAACCTCCTGTTCGATCCACCACATCATACTGCACTGATGACTCATTAACTTACAACCCCGGTTGAAACTGACCACCACAATACGGTCGCCAACATAAACAAAACTACCATTATCATATAGGTAACATAACCGGTTAACCGTCCGGTTTGAATGCCGCTAATAGCCACTGCAAGCTTAGAAGTGACGGCCGCTGATCGATCACTGGCTGTCTTGTCGATAACACTCTGCTCAACTCGTTTCAGCAAAGTCAAAGCTAAGGATCTACCGACCATAGGCAAGGCGGTCTCAAAAAACCAATCAAAGCCATACCCTTTCCTAAAAACCCTCATCAATCCTGAGCTACCCAGGTCAATAGCCATAGCCTTATCGCGACCATATAGAGCATAGGTGATGACGATAGCCAGTAGTATTAAATACAGGGGTGCGGTACGCCATGCATGTCCTATCAAATGATTAGGAGATGACAATAAGTTTAACAATGTTTGTTGAGCGTACTCACCACCAAAACCTAAAAACTCAATACCGATAACATTTTGAAAAAACCAGCCTTGAGCCACACTCGCTACTGATATGACCCCAAAAATCGCACTTGGCACTGCCAGTAACACCAATGGCCCCCATAAAGCCAATGGACCATCACCAAACTGATTCTCACGTTGCAGCCTCTTAGCTACGAACACACGCCACCACAGTCTAAACATATAAAACCCTGTGACAAACACTCCAAATGTTAAACATGTATAAACATACCCTCCCCCCCAATAAAACGGGTAACGCAAAGCTACAGCTGTGATAATGGCATCTTTTGAAAAAAAGCCCGATAACGGTGGGAGTCCAACCAAAGATAAACTACCTACCAAACTGGTAACTGCTGTGATGGGCATAAGTAACCCTAGGCCACCGAGCTGTTCAAGATTCTGTTGTTTTTGAATATGAATAACCGAACCCATTGCCAAAAACAATAGCGATTTAAAATAGGCATGACAGATGAGATGATAAACGCCCAAAGAATAGGCACCCACGGCCACAGCACACACCATATAGCCTAACTGCGACAATGTTGAAAAAGCCACAATACGCTTAATATCACATTCAAATACGCCCAACAAACCCAACCATAGAGCGCCACTTGCACCCACCACCAATATCACATTACTTATGATAGGCGAGGCAGCATAGAGTATTGAAAACCTACTCATCAGGTAGATACCTGCAGTGACCATAGTAGCTGCATGAATTAGGGCTGATATAGGTGTGGGACCCACCATGGAATCCGGCAACCACACATGTAGAGGCATTTGAGCAGATTTTGCCATCACGCCCAAAAACCATAGAGCTGTAATCGCTCCCACTACCTGAACATCAAGCCCTATCCCAATGGGCAATATCTCGTCTACAAATTCAGGCAGTTGGGATAATATGGTTTGGTTATCCAAAGAACCGGTAACAAAAAAACATAAAGCTATTCCCAGAAAAAACCCTACATCACCCAACCTATTGACTAAAAAAGCCTTAAAGGAAGCCCTAGCAGCCATGGGTTTATGTGCATAAAAACCGATTAAGCCATAAGAGGCCAAGCCCACACCTTCCCATCCAAAAAACAACTGTATTAAATTGCCTGCCAATACTAAAACTAACATCATGAACGTAAAAAAACCTAAAAGCGCATAGAATCGGTAGTAGCCATCATCATGCTGCATATAACTCATGCTGTAAATATGAATCACCCAACTCACAAACACAACCACCCAAACCATCTGAGCAGCCAAAGCATCACAGTAAAACCCAACTGTAACCTTAAAACCAGCCATGTTAATCCAATCATAATACCCATGTGTCACAGGCATTTGACCGGAAAACACAAACGATTTCATCAAAAGCATAGCCGCGATTAAAGAAACCGTCATACACGTGAGGGCAATTCGATGAGCCCACACCTGTCGCTTATACAGAAAAAACAGAGTGTTGAATAACGCACTGATTATTGACATAAACCAGACCGCCCACACCGTTATATTTAACCATCCCATAGCCTTAACCTCTTAACGATTGCAGTCTATCTGTATCTACAGAGTGATATCGTCGATACATTAAAATAAACAACGCAAGACCCACCGCGGTTTCACAAGCAGCTAAAGCCACAATAAACAATGCCATTATCTGGCCATCAAGGTGTTCATAAAAACTGGAAAAAGCTACAAAATTGAGCGATGATGCCAATAACATCAATTCAATAGCCATTAAAAGTGCCAAGGTGTTTTTCTGATTAAGCACTAGCCCTATAAGGCCAAAACCAAATAAGCAAACCGATAATAGCATATAATCTAAAGGGGTCATTCACTATGCTCCAATTTACAAGGACCGTCCATCATGACCACCCTACCTTTAGGGTCTACCTGGATTTGCTCAACGATAACTTGACGTCGACGCTGCCTAATCCCTCTAAAAACCCAGCCCACTGAAATTAAAATTGCAACCAATAACACCACACCCAATAACTGGAATGGTACTAAGTAGTCCGTATACAACACCGACCCCAATGCATGGGTATTAGACCACTGAGCCCCATAGGCATCATGATTGAAGACATGCTTTTCATGATCACCACTTAAAAAGCTAACAAACCACCACACAAACGGCACCAAGACACCTAACCCCAAACTTATCCAACCCATAACGCTAGTAAAAGAACTATAATGTGGGTAACAGTCGATATTGAGCATCATGACCATAAACAAAAACAACGCCATCACAGCGCCCACATACACAAAAATTAGCGCCAAACCCAAAAATTCAGCACCCAAGTCAATCCACAATATGCTCATGGCGACAAAACAGCCCACCAAGCTGACCACAGCCCTGAGTGGATGAAGACTAAACACCACTTGATGAGCTAAAAAAAGCATCAGTACTGCAACGGTTACAAATAGCACGCCGAGACCTCGACATATAATAATAACAGTTTAACAAACTCTGAAAATATTATGAACTGATTTTTTTGATTATCCTCACACAAACATAGGCAACCACTAAAAAGACTAAAAACGAATATCATCATGTATATTATTTTTTACAAATGTATATTTATCAAAATTTAAGCTATGGTAATTTATTTATATTAATTTAATATGGATAAGCGCTTTGTTACTCTATTAACATATTTTATCTATTACTCATACTTAGCTGGCAATCCCATTTACACAAGTAGCCCAAATCACACCCTAAGCTCTACTAACTTACCAGCCTCTCAACCAAAAAAACTACCCAAACACATCTTTATATACTGAGATCAATCCTTTAAGAAAGCGCCTCCATTCGTCAATGACCTCGTACTTCTATGGAGAAGCATGAATCCAGATTGGTAAGTCATCACACTTGACAAAAATTCAGTCTCTTCCTGGCTACCCACAGATGTTCAAAAAATCATCAGTAGTCAACCTCTGCCCCTTCAAGCCAAAGCTGATTTGATAAGACTTCTTTGCGCAGGTATTCTCCATTTTAAAATGTAAACATTATAGAACAGAGCCCTATTGTTTGAGTCATATGAAATCAAAATTGACACCTCTACCCAATCGCCAAGCTTCTATACTTTTAACACCGGAGCAAAGATCGACCTTAGATGACGTAAATGGAATTTCAGGACTGTGTAAAACTTACATTGATTGAGCTCGAACTTAACAGCTTTGGGCTACATTTTTTGCATTATCGTCACGAGTCATTTTAGAAGGCATGACTCGCCCTCCTTTATCCAAGTGTGAAAGGGATTTCTCAAATGCCTCTACAAGGTCATTTATCATAGGCATAGTAATAACATGTTTGACCACAACTCTAAACATAGTATCTGTTGACTTAGCATCAGAAAAAAGTGGTGTTTCCATATAATCATTTTCAGGATCTAGAAAACTCATATGATAACCACTTACATACCATTGATGAGCACTCAAAGCATTTTGGAGATCGATATCATTGTATGAAAGATTCAACTTAGGATTAAGACGCATCGCAACCACAGGTAAATCAGCCGAATCCAAGCATTCAAATCTTGGAAGCCCCCGATAGGACATATTTAAAAGCTTTGTTCTTAAATATGCTGCACAAGACAGTGCTGCTAGGGCGTTCTCTCGATATCCAGCCATACCCTTTGTCAAAAAATTATAGTATTGAGAAATAACACTACTAGCTGGTCTAGAAAAATTCAAACTATACGAGGAACTTTTTCCACCCAAATAAGTAACCTCCGTAGCTACATATTCACTTAGATTTTTATAATGACGCCAAATAACCCAGCCAGTTCCAGCAACCGCTTCTCCATATTTATGACCACTTGCAGAAATTGATAACACCAGGGGAAGCCTAAAGTCCCAAGCGGGCATATCAGGCAAAAAAGGCGCAATAAATCCACCTGATGCTGCATCAATATGAATACCAACTTGTGTGGATTTTTCTTTATTGATTTTAGCACATTCATCATGAATTGCTTGGATAGAGTCAAATTGACCACCATAATGGTTACCTAAAATACCCACAACACCGATAGTCTTATCATCGATCTTTTGATCAAGCTGAGATACATCTAACTCAAAACTGGCTCGAGTTCCCAATATAACTCGAGGTTCTACGTCAAAAAATCGAAAAAATTTTTCCCATGCTGCTTGATAACAACTGGATATGACTATATTTGGTTTGACACCCAGGATATCCTTCTTTGTTATACCATGCTTTTCTGAATACCAACGTCGCCATCGCTCTCTTAGGGCAATCCCGCTTAAAAGACAAGCCTCGGTTGATCCAACAGTACAGCTTCCTATATGCTGAGATTGGCCTTTAGTATCTGTATCTAACGGGCAATTCCAGAGTTGCGCCACCATATTAACTAATTCATTATGAATACCAAATACATGGGTATAAATAGTTTGATCAGCCAAGTTGATTGATAATCCCCTGGCTGCTAAATCTAACTCTTGCTGTGAGTGCTCTACCTCCACATATGAGGATGTGTTAAGGTATGGGTTATAATCAAGTACTATCTTTCTGTTAATGACTGCGGCAACTAACGAGGGCTCGGAGCCCTCTTCTGGTATAGCGCTATAACCGGCATGATTTATGATTTTATGATATTCTTTCCAGTATTGATCATTAAACTTGCCAGAGAGTACCATAAGTCGAAAACCTAATAAAAGTTAACTATATATTAATAAACGACTCATGTAAATACCCTATCATGACCAACTTACCATAAGGCCTTATGAATAACTTATAAATCTGTGCATGCCTGTCTATTGAGGAAGATCACAAATAGTCATATAACTATCGAAAAGGGGCATCCTCTTGTCTATCTTTTGCAAGCTGCTCCTCACATGCATCGCCTATAGCTAGTAATTTGCCTTTGGTGAGGATGTTTTGTCCCCTTACATGGGGGACATAGTGTATTTCGGAGGTTAACACAATAGCATCCACAGGACAGGCTTCTTCGCACAACCCACAATTAATACATTTAAACATATCAATATCAAAACGATTGGCCCTTCTTGATCCGTCATCTCTTGGTGCTGACTCTATGGTAATGGCCAATGCAGGACAGGTGGCTTGGCATAGTTGACAAGCAATACAACGCTCTTCTCCATTAGCATAACGCCTAAGTGCTAACATTCCTCTATTTCTAGGAGATCTAGGCAATTGCTCTTCAGGATACTGGACCGTAAATTTACGCCTAAAAAACATACCAAGCGTGGTGTTCAACCCTTGAACAATATCAGTCAACAACCACCAACGCCATCCTGATATCAACACCCACAACCCCACTACAAGTAGGAGCAACAACATCAAAGCAATACCATAAAAGGTCATAGCCAGCCTCCTTGAATAAAAAGCGCTACCACAAATAACCAAAACACAGTCACAGGAATGAGTGTTTTCCAGACCAGCATCATGATTTGATCGTATCGATATCTTGGCAACGTAGATCGCAGCCAAATCATTAAATACAAAAGTAAACAAGTCTTGAGTAACAACCATGCAATACCTGGCACCCATGCCGTTACCCCATCAATAAACACCAAACCCTCAAAAGGTGAATACCAACCACCCCAAAAAAACAAAGCACTCACACAAGCCATTAAAATCATGTTGGAGTATTCTGCAATAAAAAACATAGCAAATGCAAAACCTGAATATTCAACCTGATAACCGGCTACAATCTCAGATTCTCCTTCCACCACGTCAAAAGGCGCTCGATTGATTTCAGCTAGTGCACTGATCCAATACACCACAAAAATAGGCATCAATGGCCATACATACCAGTGCCAGAAGCCACCTGCTTGAGCACTTACGATGTCACTTAGATTCATACTACCGGCCAGCATTAGAACCCCAATCAAGGAAAACCCCATCACGATTTCATAAGAAATCATTTGTGCCATCGCCCTTACTCCACCAAAAAAAGCATATTTGGAATTAGAGGCCCACCCGGCCAATATAACGCCATAGATACCGATAGAAGTCATGGCAAACAGAAATAATACCCCAGCATCTATATCAGCTAATACCCAGCCTTGGTCATAAGGGATCACAGACCACACCGCAAACGCAGGCACTAAACTTAATAACGGGGCTATTAAAAATAATACCTTATCAGCATCATCAGGTATAATAATTTCTTTTAATAAAAATTTTAGTCCATCAGCAAGTGTTTGAAAACTACCCAAGGGGCCCACTCGATTCGGTCCCACTCTTGCCTGCATATACCCCATGATTTTGCGCTCAGCCAATATCAAATAAAGCACAAACACTAATAATGGCACCATAATAGCCACGATTTTTAATAACGTCATGGCCAGTAACATCCAATCCAGAGACCACAACACAGCTAAAGACAATAGGATGACACAAAAAATAAAAATGATAGACACCTTATGACTCCTCTATGCTTTCTATGGCCCCCACTCGATCCCCCAAACCTGTGGACCATATAAAACCAGAGGGCAAACACAAAGCGCCTGGATGTACCGCATCATCTGCTATGACTTCAACCCAAAGTGTTTTATCTAGTTGCGATAATTGAACACGCTGTCCGTCCTTCCAATGATATTGCGCCAAGGTTTGAGTATGTGCTCTAACTTTATCTGCTTTTAATAATGACGCCATAGCCTGGAGCGGCTCAGAACGCCTGACCTGAGCATCAATACCATATATCCAAGGATCTCCTAGGCGAACGAGTGGTATGTCTGATACACCAGGTTGCCAAGTAAGTCGTCTTGCAATTGGAGAAACTGGCAGCTCTACCCCTTTAATAGCCTCGGTTAATTTATCAAAATCAGCCGCTAACAATTCATCACATTTGAGTTGATGAGCTATGGTGGATACTACTTGCCATGCAGGCAAACTCAATCCTGAGGGTTGGACGCAGGCTTTTTTATGAGCTAACCTACCTGAAATATTCATATAATGACCCTCACACTCATCTGGCAATGCCACAGGCAATAGTACATCAGCATAAGACATCATGACATCCGATACAAAACTACTAAAACATACAACCGACTCTGCCTTTAATAGAGTGGCCAGCGCCTTAGAGGAGTTGAAACAATCAAACTCAGGCTCAATCTGATGTAGTAATACTAGTTTCTTAGGTATGCCTAACATGTTATAGGCACACTGATAAGTCTCTACTTGAGTAGGTTCTCGTCCTAATCCTGGCAAACAACCCAACAGGTGAAGCCCAGCACCATTAGCACCTGGTAACATATTGACAGCCTGCCCGTTACCGGCCAAAGCCACAAAGAGCCGACAGGCTTTCCATAGGTGCACCCAACAACTCAAAGACTGAGCATAAGCTCCCAACAACACATAAGCACGGTCACCCGCCCGCATCCAGGCATCCACAAACAGCTTACCTACATCATCCACATAGATATTAAGCCTTTCTATCATGCGTGTATAGGATACTGGCAGCGTTTTATGATATTGCTCGGATAGATACTTCAAACATCCCAGCCAGTGATGCATGTAATCATCAGCATGTAATAATCGCTTACAAGTCACAGGCATATGCCAATCATAATCTATAGGATTCACTGAAAAGGCTTGTCCACCACTCAAAACTGCTTGTCGTATCCAATAGCCGGCCATGGGTTGCTCATGTCTGATATAAGAACCCAACATCATACAAACCTTGGCTTGACCTAGGTCAGAAATAGGGCCCTTAAGTATCACCTCACCCTGCAGAGAGAACCCCTTAGGCAATGGACCCATGGTATATCGGTGGTCTAAATGTTCACACGCTAAGTGTTGACATAGCATTTTCCAAGCATAACCGTCTTGCATGCTTGCACTATGGCTGATGAGCACTGCTAACTGATCAGGGTCAGCTGCGGTCACGTCTTGTAACTGATTAGCAACCAAGGCGAGTGCCTCTTGCCAGCTTACCGAGCGCCATTGATCATTTGATTTAATCATAGGCTGCTTGAGTCGCTGCTGACTATCCATAGCCAGGTAACTAAATCGATCCCTATCCGACAACCATACCTGATTGACTTGATCATCTTGCCTGGGCAGTACTCGCATCACTGTATGTTGATTCTGATAACCCTTAGCAAGCGTTTGCACAAAAGTAGCTGAACCTAAACAATCATGGGTTGCAATACTTGGATTTTGCTTAAACCCCCAAGAACGGCCCCTGTAGGCAAACGGTTTAGAAGTAAGTGCCCCAACAGGACACACATCCATAACATTGGCTGATAATTCCGAGTGCATGCCCTTTTTTAAATACGTGCCAATAGCCATTGATTCACCACGGTCAAGTTCACCAAGAGTTGTGGTACCAGCAAGTTCTTTGCCAAAACGAACACAACGGGTACAATGAATACAGCGCGTCATATGCGTGGCGACTAAAGGACCTAAATCTTCATCCTGAACACTTCGCTTCCCCTCTGTAAAACGAGATACACCTTGACCAAAACCCATGGCCAGATCCTGAAGCTCACATTCACCGCCTTGATCACAAATAGGACAGTCCAAAGGATGATTGATGAGCAAAAACTCCATGACTGCCCTTTGTGACTGCCGAGTTAATCTTGACTGAGTATTGACTTCCATGCCTTCTTGAACCACTGTAGCACATGCCGGTAATGTTTTTGGTGCACCCTTTACCTCAACCAAACACATACGACAATTGGCTACCACCGATAATTGTTTGTGGTAGCAAAATCTAGGAATGTAAATACCATGCCTATCTGCTACCTGAATCACACTTTCACCGATAACGGCTTGACATGTTTTTCCATCTAATATGATGTCCACGGTCTTTTGCTGATCAGGCTTACTCATAGCCGCCCACACCTCCAGACACCCCTGTGATCATTGATTTTTTGTGCAGAATAAAGTACTCAAATTCATCATAAAATTTTTCAATAAAGCTTTGAACCGGCCAAGAAAAGGCCTCTCCAAATGCACAAATGGTTCGACCCTCTACTTGCGCTGCAATACTCATCAATTTGGGTAAATCATCCAACCTACCCTGACCCTGACAAATACGATTCAAGACCCGCCAGACCCAACCACTGCCCTCACGACATGGCGTACACTGACCGCAAGATTCCATTTTATAAAAATGGCTGATACATACTAGAGTCTCTACCATACAGGTGCTATCATCCATCACGATAACACCACCAGAGCCTATCCCTGATCCAGCAGATTGTAAAGACTCATAATCCATGGTCAAGTTGATGATCTCATCTGCCTTTAACACTTTCATAGAACTGCCGCCAGGAATCACCGCCTTCAACTGCCTTCCCTCTTTAATCCCGCCTGCCATCTCTAGTAAGGTAGCAAAAGGTGTCCCTAATGGCATTTCAAAAACACCGGGTTTTTGCACATGACCACTGATACAAAAAATCTTAGTCCCACCACTTTTTTGAGTACCCACATTTAAAAACCAGTCAGCACCTTTTTCAATAATCACGGGTAATGATGCCAGTGTCTCGGTGTTATTAACCGTAGTTGGCTTCCCATAAAGGCCTTTCTGAGCAGGGAAAGGCGGCTTGATTCTTGGCACGCCACGACGCCCCTCAAGCGAGTTCAACATGGCTGTTTCCTCACCCACAATGTATGAGCCAGCACCTAACACATTGTAAATCTGAATACCGATATCCGAACCTAAAATATCATCCCCACAAAGCCCATGACTCATGGCCTCTTCAAGCGCCTGCTGACATCGTTGGTAATGATGCATGAATTCACCACGTAAATAATTATAAGCAACTGATAAACCCTGAGCATAACAAGCAATTAGCATGCCCTCTATCAATTGATGGGGATTGAATTGCAATATCAACGTATCCTTACAAGTTCCAGGCTCACCCTCATCAGAATTACAGACCAAATAACGAGGCGTTGGACTTGATGCACTGATAAAGCTCATTTTGATTCCAGTTGAAAAACCAGCGCCACCCCTGCCCCTAAGGACTGCGCTTTTGATCTCTTTTAACAATACTTCAGGCGGTGTTTGCTTGGCTATGATCTGTCGCCAAACACGATACCCTCCCATAGACTCGTAAGCCTCTAATGTCCACGACTGTTCCACACCCAACATGCGATAGCAAACGCTATTCATATACTTAGTATTGTCACGATGACGTGTCATACCCCTGCTCCTTACGTCTGATATCCTCTACCCACAACTCAATTGCGGAAGGAGTAAGACTACCTTTATAATGCTCATCGTTGATACACATGACCGGCGCTTGGCAACAAGCAGCCAAACACTCAGCTTCTTGCAAAGTAAACAGGCCATCGACTGTGGTCTGACCTAGCTTAATACCCAAAACTTGTTGCAAATGCCGAATGATGCGGCCACTACCGCACAAGTAACAAGACACACTATGGCAAACTTTTATCACATACTTACCCAGTGGTGCTCTTCGATACATGGTGTAAAAACTTACTACCTCATACACATCAATAGCCGGCATCTCTAAATAATCCGCCACAGCATCCAGTTGCCAATCTGAAATCCAACCATAATGATCCTGAACCAACCTAAGGGCCATAATCACGGCAGACCGTTTTTGGCCAACCGGAAACTTAGCTATCCAAGCATCGATTTCTTTCAGGACTTCAGGCGCTAAGACATAACTGGACGACATCATCGATCAATTTCTCCAAAAACAATATCCATGGATGCTAAAATGGCCACCACATCCGAGAGTAAGTGCCCTCGGCATAAGGTATCTAATGCAGCTAAATGAGAAAATCCAGCAGGCCTGATTTTAACCCGATAAGGCTTATTAGCACCATCACTCAACAAGGTAACACCAAACTCGCCTTTTGGATGCTCAATGGCAGCATAGGTTTGGCCCTCAGGTACCGGATAACCTTCAGTGACATTTTTATAATGATGAATTTGCGCTTCCATATCGTGTTTCATGGCCTGGCGGGTAGGATTGGTCATTTTAACATCATCGACCATAACTGGTCCTTGGTTAAATTTGAGCCATTCAACACACTGGTTGATAAGATTTACTGACTCCCTCATCTCCAACATACGAAGTAGATAACGATCATAACAATCACCTGCTTTGCCCACAGGAACCTTAAATTGCAGCTGATCATACACCTCATAAGGCTGAGATTTTCTAAGATCCCAATATACTCCCGTACTTCTAAGCATAGGCCCTGTAAACCCAAGCGCGATGGCTTGCTCCGGCTTAACCACACCGATGTTAACATTTCTCTGTTTCCAAACACGATTATCGGTTAGCAACGATTCTATCTCATCTAAAGTTTTGGGAAACTTCTGAGTAAAACAGCTGATATAGTCCAGTAAAGAGCCTTGTCTATCTGCATTAAGCTGATCTATCTCAGCCTGGGTACGCCATTGATTGGCTGAGAATTTTGGCATCGCACCTGGTAGATCTCGGTAGACTCCACCTGGACGATAGTAGGTAGCATGCATTCTCGCACCTGAAACCGCCTCATAGCAGTCCATGAGTATTTCTCTTTCTTTAAAAGCATAAAACCAGGGGGTCATGGCACCTATATCAAGGGCCATGGAGGCCACCACCATAAGATGATTCATGATACGTGTGATCTCATCAAACATCACACGAATATATTGAGCTCGAATAGGCACCTTACAATCTAACAACTGCTCAATGGCCATCACGTAGGCATGCTCATTACACATCATAGACACATAATCCAATCGATCCATATAACCGATATTATGGTTGTAGGGCTTTGATTCACACAATTTTTCTGTAGCTCTATGTAACAAGCCGATATGAGGCTTAATAGCGGTTACTACCTCACCCTCTGTTTTCACCATCAACCGGAGCACACCATGGGCAGCTGGATGTTGAGGACCAAAATTAAAAGAGTAAGACTCAAAATCACTCATGATGATTCCTGTTTTTGATGATATCTAAAATCTTGATTTCGAATCACCTTGGGGACTGTTATGCGAGGTTCGATACTGACAGGCTCATACACACATTGTGCTTTTTTAGCATCGTACCGAATTTCAAGCTCACCCTCCAACGGAAAGTCCTTACGGAAAGGATGACCTTTAAACCCATAGTCTGTCAGTATTCGTGTAAGATCTGGATGGCCTTTAAAACGAACTCCAAATAAATCAAATGCCTCGCGCTCAAACCAATTAGCACTTGGCCACAAAGGAGCTATACTGGCTATGGTCATATCAACCTCAAGCATAACCGCTACTGTTAACCGCTTGTTTTGACTCAACGATAACAGCTGGTAAATCACCTGAAAACGATCAGGCATGTCCACATTAAAAGTTTGATCTGATAAAGGAACCACCCCTCTACTATATCCGGTAGCAGTAGCCTGTGTGGTTTGCCACTCTTGACGTTTATAATGCAAGTAATCCACCACACATACATCTATAAGCATGGCCATATCCAGTTGTTTGTGTAATTTTAAACATGACATTAACTCATAAAAACCGGACACACCTACATCTATCTGTACGGCAAGGTGATTCAAAGGCGAACAGGCTTTAATCCCCTCAAAATCAGCACACACTGACTTAACCTGAATATACCAATCCCGATCTTCATGATAGGACATGACCACTCTCCTTATCAATTACAACCTGGTCAGCACCTTGTATTTTATTCTGTAATTGTATCATGCCATACAGCAAAGCTTCTGCTGATGGCGGACACCCAGGCACATATATATCAACAGGTACAATTCTATCGCAACCCCTAACGACTGAATAACTATAATGATAGTACCCACCACCATTAGCACACGAACCCATGGATACCACGAATTTTGGCTCAGCCATCATATCGTAACAAGCTCTTAAAGCTGGCGCCATTTTATTACATAAAGTTCCAGCTACTATCATAACATCTGCTTGGCGAGGGCTAGCTCGTAGCGCAAAGCCAAATCGGTCAAAATCATAACGAGAGGCAATAAAATGCATCATCTCAACACCACAACAAGCCAATCCAAAACTAAGTGGCCAAACCGAATTACCCCTTGCCCAATCAACCAAGTGCTGATAGGTCATAACAGCAAAACCTTGTTTTTGTAAGGGCTTACCACTGAGTCTGAACGATCTCATATCACCTTCAAGACTTGAAGCATCAAACATGCTAGGGTCATCTTTTACTAACCGGCTGATCAAAACCTTCTCCCCTCGTTTAAGACTGAGCACTTTTGAACTTAACTACTCCCAATTGAGTGCTCCCTTTTTCCATTCATACACATAACCACAAAGTAAGACCAAAACAAACATCAGCATTGACATCAAACCCATGATTCCATAGGACCTAAAATTTAATGCCCATGGAAATAGAAAGGCCGTTTCCAAGTCAAATAACAAAAAAACGATGGCTACCAAATAAAAACGCACATCAAAGGGTTGGCGGGTATTGGATAAAGCAGGAAAACCACACTCATAGGCTGCACATTTTGCAGGCGAGGGTCTTGAGGGTGATAATATAAACCCTGCTAACATCAAAACAACTGATACCACGAGTGCAAACAACACAAAGACCAGTATCGGCAGGTAAGCAACCATAATAAAAACCCCATTCAAACTTAGATCATACTTAAAATCACATATGAGTGCAATCACTAACACCTTACAAAACTCTAAACCATGACATCTAATCATATAAAAAACAGATACTAGACAAGAATCATACCTATTATTTACACAAAATTAATATAAAGCGTTGACAACAACTACACATAACGATAACGTGAGTTTACCTTATACCAGTGTTAAATCATGAAATCAGCTCTCACTCTATCTTCAGTACTTATATTACTAAGCAATACCATGACTGCCGCCGCGGTTATGGATAAAGATTATATGATTGGCGTAGGTACCGATGGCATATTCGCATCCGGAAATGCTTTACCAGGTCTCGCTAATCATTATTTTTATTTCCCACATCTTGCTATTAAAAGTAAAGACCATAGCTGGAAAATAACCACAGACATCAGCTACGTAACAACTGGCAAAGAACGAGCATCTGTAGATATAAGCAATGTTGAAGTTAGTAGAGAACCAACTGAACCTTCAATACCCATTGGATTTGACATTAAAGGGAAAGGATTATTATTTGAAGCCAGTGCAGAATATTTCTTCCCACTCGTCGAGAATATTAAATGGGGCATTGGTGTCAGCGCAGGACTTAGAAGGCTGTCATTTAGCGCAAAACTGGACTCCGAAACACAAACCAAAGTAAGTAACCTAGCATCGTCAGACAACGCTGATTTTGTAACCGAAGCATCTATCCTAACGGCAGCTCTTAGAGAATTAGCAGGACCTTTATCGGCAGTTAATCCCGGTCACGAAGTCTTTGATTTTGATAGTGCCGCTATCACCATAGGCATCAATTATCCGATTTCACAAGCTTTACATTTATACGTAAAGAGCAACCTAATTGGCATCGCCAACGTCAGAGACAAAACGAGCGAAACTTTATATGGCCAAGTATCTACAGAACAGGGCAATGTAGTTAACTATTCAGCAACTGCAAAAGTTGGTGGGAAAGCACTATTAACCAGAGTTAACGGAACACCAAGGTTTGGGCTAGCTGTTTATTTCATGTAAAAAAACGCTGCGTTAGTCAGAAGCAAAAAACAATATTATTCATTTAATTAATATTGTTTTTTGCTTCAACTGCGTAAAAGATGCCATTAGAGCATTCTGATCACAAGGCTAATCAGTTGAGTCCCCTATATTCCAGATTCATAGCAACCAACATTATAACCATTAAGCGTTTGTCTGTGATAGACAACCCAATGTGCACCTTCAGTAATCCAAAACTAATTATGTTCAAACGCAAAAACTGATAGTTTTATAATACTAAAGTGACTACTCATACACAGTCATTTTTCTCTCCAGATGAGGCAAACAGCCTATCGAGCACCTATATGAACAAGCCTCCTCTTAGCAAGTACACATACATAACCTACAGCACAAACGATATAGCAGTGAGAGAGTTTTCAAACTGATTATCATTTCAATAATCAAATAACATCTTAAAATACAACAATCAGGACACGTAGAGAAACCCTAATATCTAAACTGATCCTCATCTATAGTTTAGACAGCACCACACCGTGGCCCACTAAACACTATTAAATTCAACCTAGCGTTGCAAACCCAGTGGAATTCAAACAAGTAGTCCACTCTTTGGCCAAACTTTTAGCGCCCATTGAATAACCACAAGCGACTACAACTTAGTTATAAAAAAAGTGCCGAAGGTCGGACTCGAACCGACACGACCATAGGATCACTGCCCCCTCAAGACAGCGTGTCTACCAATTCCACCACTTCGGCAAGAGGCTATTTTTTGTCAGCTCGAGCCTTGGGCTTTGCTGATGGTTTTTGTGATTGCGCAGGCGACTGCTTACCTACCTGGTTTGACTCTACTACAATACCGTTTTGAGCCTCTACATTCTTAGGCCGCACAGTCGTTGTGGAAGCTTGATTGCCATCCAGACTAGCTTCGGCCGGCACCGGCGCCAAAACATCCTTTAAAGAAATTCGAGAAACAGAATGGTTAACCATGTAACCCAGTAACACGCTTAACAAAAAAAACATCACGCCCAAAGAGCTGGTGAGCTTAACCAAGAATGTAGTAGTACCCTGAGAGGATAGCACAGCACTAGCGCCGGCCCCGAACAAATCGCCACTGGCATCTTTTCCGCGTTGCAGTAAAACCACTAAAACAAGCAAGATGCAAACTATAACATAAACGATGGTTACGAAATACAACATTGATTTAAAACCTCCAATAGCTTAGCTTTGTTCAAACTTAGTCGCCCCATTAAAAAACCGTCAAGCCCAGGAAGCTGAAGAAGGTTAGCCATGACCTCTACATCAACACCGCCGCCGTAGCAACAAGTCACGGCACCAAATTCTTCTGGCACTAGGGTTTGGATATGCTTTTTGATGAATGCACACTCGGCACTTATATGATTGAAATCAGCACAACTACCGCCAATTGAACTACTAGGCTCGTACGCGACAATTATATCATGCGGAGGCATAGAAATAAAGCCATCGCAACCAAAAACTGCATCTAAAGCATACTCGATCTGTGGACGTCCTCTAGCAGCATGAGTGTCTTCTTGATCACTCACACAAAGAACAGGCTTTAAACCTGCCAACACAGCCTGAAGATACTGGCTTGCTATCCATTCATGGCTCTCAGCAAACTGTCTTCGTCTTTCAAGGTGTCCTATGAGCACATAATCACAGCCAATATCTCTAAGCATACGAGCGTTAAAGGCCCCGGTAAATGCTCCATCATGACGAGGATCTATCATTTGAGCACCCAATGATACGACACCATTAAACTTGCCGAATCGTTCAATCTCATAAGACCATAGACCAAGGTATGGCGCAGGCAAACACATCACTAGTTGACAACCTTTAAAATGATGCGATGCCAGCTGATTTAAACAAGATCGAAGATAATCGACAGTACCGTTCATCTTCCAGTTGGCTATCATTAAATAATTTTTCTGCATCAGGCCTCCTTAGGATTGAGACACGTTGTCCTATAAAAAACTGACAGCCACACCAGCTAACAACTCCTTGGCCATCAACATGCGTTACTTTATTGGGTCTTTAGTTTACCATACCCAGACCACAATAACCACCTACACCATTGGCACATTAAGCAAAATCATACATCAGTAGTAAGCGTCAACACTTTTTACCCAATAACACACGGACAAACACATACAACTTTACAAAACGATCCACTCAGCCAACGCATCGTCGACAACCTTTGCACATCAGTCCTATCAGCGATTCATGGTAGGTTATCTTGATAAACGCCATGACTGTTGAATCTGCTCTTTTAAGGTATCATACTCACGAACCACAGCATCATAGTCTTGAGACATCTGCTGAGATGATTGTTGCAACCTTTGTAGCTGATAAGATAACGCATCGATATTCAGAAGAACATGACTCAAACTTAACTGCGCTTGGTTCAAACAAAATGAAATACCTGACTGCCTAGATAGTAACTCTTGATTTCTGATACAGAACTGTTGATACCGCCTACGATCACGTCGAAATAAGCAATAACGACTTAAGACAGCTTTTGCTTGCTGCCTTGCATTATTCTCTGAAGCTACAAAAGACTCGAAAGCATGGTAGTAATTTTTCGAAACCAGCACCTTACTGCTTAGGTACTGTACAGATTTATCCTGACGCCACACAGACATGACCGTTACGAAGGGACAAGACTTCATCAACCTAGAAAATTGAACAGGGGTAAGCGGATAATAAACCTGTTTAAAACCTATTTTTTTAACAAAATTCTCTTCTGCTGTTTCCTCAGTAAGCTTGTTCCACTGATCAACAAATATTGACGGTACTCGATATACAATAAACGACTGGTTCAGACTCCCCACGGCCAAAAGACCCTGCCTCACAACGGTCAAAAAAGGCCGTCGTTTGAATTTTTCAACCACACCATCGAGCCATTTAAGAACTTGGGCGTCATCTTGAGGAATCGCATAAGCAACCATTTTGGATAGATCATTGCACCCAAACGCATCCTGATGATTCAGGCTAGCTACAACGTGCATGGTATTTTTAGGAGAAAAGTTATGTGCATCCGGCTGCCAACATCTTGTTAAATGCATGGCCAACTTACACTGTCGTTTTTGCATCACCTTGGCCAATACGCCACCCCAATCAGGGATGGTCATGGGCACATAACGCTTCATTTGACTGGGTATGTGCTCACCGAACAAATTCGATAATGTCCAAGATCCCAAACGTAATAATACCTCCATTGTGGGCACAGCTATGATTGAACAATCAGAAAACAAGTCTTTTTGCCTTATTAAATTGATCACGGACTCTGGAGCCAATATGGTATGCATGATAGGCGCTACCCCCTGAGACAACTCAGCAGCATACTTATACTCATAATAATCATCTTCCGGCTCGTTCCAGAGACCAGATGAACGCCAGCAAGGCTCAAAATCAGTATCGCCTAAGAATAGTACAGTTTTATTGAGCCTGGACTCAATAATGGCTAAGGTATTTTGATACTCAGCTTCCGTTTTTGGCGCCTCAAGACTACTGGCATAATGCTCTAATGCGATGGCAATCAATCCTATGGTTTCATGATTAACCACCACCTTTAGAACATCCCCCAATCGGTTCGACCTCTCTAGAATACCGTACGAGACAAAACCATTCACCTTATCAGTATCACTACGGTGGTCTGTTTTAGTCACAGAGGCTGGTTGCAATCCTTGTTTGTCAATGGCAGACAATACCTTTAATACATATGCACTATCTTCAAGCATCTTAATGAATCCTTGTTATTAAATATTTTTATATCGACCCGACGGGTACATCACATTTGACTGTTAGAATCACAGGGCGATTTATGACCTTTAGAATACCCCATATAGGAGCCTAAACCAAGACTACAATATTGTAAATTAACCGACTAAATTGATAATGAATCAAGACCCTCTGGACATGCCATCTCTGTTTGAACATCCTCAAAGGTAAATAAAGCCTCATTAAATACAAACTGTCTATCCTCAGCAGCTTGTTTAAAAGATGGATGTTGCTTTGTAAACTCACTGATGTCATTGAGCATAAAATGATTACATATACGCTGGAACCTGGCATTATCGGTTTGCTCGATCTTTAACAATTCAGCATAGGCGGACTGATGCGCCGGTGTTGAGAAAGTCAAACCGTCTTCTAAAAAATAATCAAGCCGAAAACCGTTTGGTTGTGAAAAAAATGATTGGGTTTGTATCGAGATGGGTACCATATTATTTTATTATTTTAATTGTTCATCATCATACCATATAAAATACCAACAGTCAATGAAATAATGTATAAATAAACACTTATCAGGGGACTGCCTTAATAATCAGCACTCACAGCCCAGCAACTATGATCTAAGTGGTCACAAAAAATCATATGGTCATACGCAGTTACGCGGTGATAATAACCCAGAAAGCGATGCGCCACTATGCGCCAGCGACAACTACTACTAATTGACTATAGCTAGCTAAACAGCAGCCCCAGGTAATAGCACATCCATCATTTCAGCTGACTGATTTTTTTGTGAAAACCATCCAAAAGCTGACACCAGCATATCAGGGTGCTCACATAAAGCATAGCTAACTATCCTATGTTTAAGCTCTTCCAGAAGCGGGGTAAAAGGCTGCTGATCTACCTTACAAGTGACCCGTACCTTTGAATGAATATCACCTGAAACCTGATGGTCCTCTGTGCATGGCTGCGTATCACATGCCACCACCACTTTAGGGGCCTGTCGCCCATATTTTTGTATCAGATCGAGCATGTAAAAATAAGATTGTGCAACCTGAGCGGCCACTTTGAGCAACTGAGTTTCTTTTTCTGTAAATAGGCAACCTCGGACAAGCTCAGATGTTGTATATTGTTGATTTTCTGGCAAATGAGCAATCCTATCGTTAAGCAAAGCAAGCTGAATCAAAGGACGTGATCGACCACACTCCGAACGAAATAAGCTATTGGCATGCGCCATAAGCTTGCCATCACTCACTGCATTCAACAAATCATCACCCAATACTTGACGCTTTTGATCTAACGGTAGCTTACATACTTCTCTAACACAGGCTCTAGGTGTCATCATATCAAAGTAACCGACTTTAATCATAGCGTTTTGAATAGATTCGCTTGCTTCTGTTATGCCTACTTGTTTGTGTAGAAGGTCGTAGTCCTTGGCACGATTTCTAATCTCGACGACCCCTAACGGACTCATACTTCCCGGAGTTCTTTGAAACACCTTGACAGCAAGAGACGGAGATTGTTGAAGAAAATACTGACAGACCTCATCTTGATTGGAATCTACAGCTTGCCAAATAGCTGACTTGCGTTGAGCCTGAAAACCATCAACCCTGGCACCTCTTTCAAGCATCCAGGCAACACAATCCATTCGGCCATGGTCAATGGCTACATTTAAACACGTCCATTGCAAACGCCCCAAGTCATTAACAGAAAACGGCTGGCTACAATGCCTATCCTCATCGTAACTTTCAGGTGCACTGCTGATAAATTGATCTAAATCCTCAGCGGTACCAATAGTCCTTGGGACACCGTCAAGCCTGCTGGGCTCGTACTGGCCAATAGTTCTGTCAATTTTACCGGTAATAATATCAGAAAATAACCCAACTGCCCCGTTATCAGTGATATAGCGAGGAACATATTCAATAACCATTTTTTACCCATTTATAATTATATTTTACAATATGTTAATATTATTTAAATGATCAGTCAACCCATTCATACTGCAGTACGCAAGCATACATTAAAAATACAATAAGCCATCTGAAGCTTCATATTACTCCATCTTGTTTCTAAAGGGCACCCTCATGACCTATTTCTTGAGAAGGGTCTAGGGCTCATCCTAGCATGGATAGCTCAGCCTTTAGCTATCATCAACCAAGCAAACAGCCCCACTTTGACAGTTATCAACTTCTAAGATAACATATTAAAAATTATCGCCCACCACACACATGCACACATGCGACGGACTTAACTTTACTAAAATCATTCAAGATCGTGGCCTGATTGGCATTATAAAAAGCGATGATTTCTTGGCACAATGGTCCGAAAACTTACTCACTGAAACAGCTAAAAACCATGGCTTTACACTCAAAACCAAACTGGATGACAGCTGCGACTTACATGCTCTGTATCATGAAATCAAGCATCAAGATTTATTTCAAGCACCGTGCTGTTACCGCATCAACCTCAATCAACCCACAACATGGCAACATGATCAGCTTTTTGGGATCATTCAAGCCATCACAAGCCAATCCCAACACAAACTCATCATTCAGCTCAATAAACCCACCACAACGATAAGCAAGCAAAAAGCATTTGCACTACTCAAAAAAAACGCCTTTCTTATCGATACTAAAACCCTCAATAGCAGTCAAATTCAACGCTGGCTAACGATGAACCAAAACCACTTAGGCATTCGCATGCAGCCCCAAGCTACACAATACCTCATGAAAACCTGCGAGCAACAACCTCTAGCACTATGGCAATGCCTAAAACAATTAGAATACTTGACGCCCAAGAATGCCCAAGTACTCACGTTAAATGAAATCAAACCTTACTGCACACAGCCAGCCCATCAAACCCCTGCCTATCAAATCACCCAAGCCTTGCTCAGTGGCCAAGTCAAAACACTTGCACAATATCTAGCCACGATTCAACGCGCAGAGGATTTACATATGCCCTATTGGATGACCCTAAAACAGCTAAGGGCCTGTCTCGTTTACAAAGAAAAACAAGTAGCCCAGTCTCTCACCATCAACCAAGTCCTTCAAAACGCCCAAATGTGGCCCAAACAAAAAACAACCATGGCAAAAGCGCTTAAACCAAATATTAAAACACTACAAGATCATTACATAGCCCTATGCCAATTGGAGTGGGCTATTAAAGGCTTGAACCCCGTAGACTTTGTTAGTACCCTCAAACAACAGTTAGGAACATTATGCCAAGTGATTGCCCATGCTTGATCAATCAACTCATTCAAACCTATATGTCATAGGCGGAAGCTTTGATCCGATTCACAAAGCGCATCTTAGGGTGATTGAAACCCTTGCCAAGCAAGATCCCACAGGCCAAATATTAATCGTACCCACACATCATCACTTCTACAAAAGCCACCAAGCCACATTTGAGCAGCGATGCCATATGGTTCAGTTAGCCACATCCCATTTACCTCAAATCACGGTTTCTACTCAAGAAGCTACAGCCACTGAACCCATAGAAACCATAACTACTCTAGAACAACTTCGATATCAATATCCACGCAGACCTATTTATTTTATCTGCGGTTATGACGTACTACAAAGTATGGACACTTGGCCTAGATGGCGAGGTATCTTAAAATGGGCTCATTGCCTGGTTATCCCTAGGCAAGGCCCCAAACTGAGTAAAACCATGAAGACATTTACTCAACAACACCTAAGTCTTACCTGGCCCAAAACTAACTGCGGGATGATAGTGCCTTATTTTATACCTCTATACAACATGAGCTCAACAGCTATTAGACGATCTTTAAACAGTCATACCAAACACAAGCACGTGCCGGAATGCATCTTACCGTACATCAATCAATACAAACTATACCGCTAATTATCATTATCTGTAAAATCGGTAACGGTATCAATCAAATCACCACTGACACGAGAGGCCTGCTTTACAATTTTATCCACATAAGTACCACCATATAAAGGTAGAATCTGCCTGGCATATATCACCACATGAGATGATTGCCACCAACTATCAGTTTTAAAATAGGTTTTATCCACCAAAGACACAGCCAATAAAGTTAATACACAACCCTGTCCTACACCCACAAATAATCCTACAAATCTATCTAACAACGACAAACCCAGCCCAACCAAAATAGTTTTTACGACCAGTTGGGCCATCCACGATGCCATCATAACCCCTACTATCATCAAAAAAATGACCGCCCCAAGCCTCATTAATTCATGCCTAACCCAGGCCACGGCTAAGGGTGTTGCAGCAAGATCTTGAGCATATAAATAAATTATGTACACACCCGCTATCCAAACTGACCACGACACCAGCTGGCGACTCATGCCTCTAACACCTCCCACGGCGCCACACAAAAAGATAAGCCCTCCGAACACCAAATCCACTATATTTAAATCTGCTAACATACAAGACCTCCTGACCGTTTATTTTGCAATGCGCGTTGATTAAAAGCAACACCCGGCATCCATAATTAGCACAATATCAACATTGTCACATAAATTTACGATTCCATACTATAGAATAATCAAATCACTATGGCACCCTTATGACAAGCTTAATCAATATCGCAGCTGCAAGTCTTATCACCGTGACAGTCATAATCAGTTACCAAATAATAAGACTATATTTAAGACAACGATCTCACCAATGTGGAAATAGAACATGGAGTCACCCACATAGCCATACCACTAAAAAGCCCATGTCCATTCATTATCACGATCAATACCATAAGCCTCAAAAAGGATATTTAGTTGTTGATATCGATGCCAACAACCTTGATACACTGATGATCTATCTTCATGGTAAGAGTGGGCTTGCTCTAGACTGGATGCCTTTCACAGAAAACGCACCGTCTAACTGCGCACACCTGTTAATTGAATACCCTGGCGTTGGGGAAAACCAAGGCCACTTTTCTGAAGTCAATAATATCCATGCTATTCTAAGCGCTATCGATGCCGCACATCAAAAACTCAATAAAACACTAGTCAATCATCATATGGTTGGACATTCCTTGGGGTGCTCACTAGCACTCAGGACAGCACAACATTTACCTCATCTCAAAAACATCACCCTCATATCTCCCTTTTGGGATGCCATTGAAGCCAGTGCTACAGTGTTAGGCAAAACAGTTGCTAAGACGACAAGCCCTCTATTATTATGGGACACCTACGAAAATCATCGCTATTTAGAGAAGTTAAAACAAACCAAACCCAACATCAGCATGCGTTTTATTCACGGACAAAACGATACTTACGTGCCAGTGTCTGATAGTTTACGGCTTTATAAGCTCAGTCCTAACTGGATTACATTATATATAATACAAGGACTTAATCATGAACTAGCCTACTATTGTATACCATTGGTTTATCAATTAATATTCCAACAAAACGAAACAAAAACCAGGGCCTAAAAAATTTAGATAACCCCATCACACTGAGCTATTCAGAAGGTAGCTGATTCACAAGCTTCTCATGGTACCACAAACCTATCACCGTAAAAGTGACCACAACAAAAAACAACCCAGCCAAAGCTGAAAGCGGCATACCCAAAAGTGCAGCACGCTCAAATTGACATGGCGTCCAGTGATAGCGAGATAAGAACATAGACCACCACCATGATGGATGACGGCTCAATAAAAGTGGACAACTTGCATTCGAATAAACATACTGGAGCATCAGGTGCCATACAGATAAGCCCACTCCTATTATGCCTAACAGTACGACCAACAAATTCAATACATGATTAAGCATAGATGCTTGTGCACAAAAACTGGACCAAACCAATAACACACCCACACAAGTAAGCACCACCCGTTGTGCTAAACATAAACTACACATTTGGTAACCAAAAAAAGGATCAAGCACGAAAAAAGCAAAGACCAGAAGAAACAAGCTCATAAAGCCCAATATTCGCAACAGTTTATGAGTCTTAAGCATTGTCATCATGACCGACCCTATATTTAAAGATAAAATTCATATACATATGATACATTCACCCCTTACGTATGTCAACGCCTGGTACAATACACCTTACCTAAAAACCCACATCAATTGATCAAAGCGTTCATTAAGCCTACTTAGTAAACCCATACTATTCAGCTATAACAGCTGACCACTCTTCGACCGAATACCCTTTTCATCGATGGCGCTCAAAACCCAATGATTCTCACTAAATATTCTAAATGACACCATCTAGAACCATAATCAGGACATAGCCCTCAATCTTAATACGCCAAAACCTTGTAAAAAGCCCTGCATGCAGTTAAAATAAATCAGATGAACTTATAATTTATATTATGTCTCGATACAATACAGCTCACATGTTTGATTTAGACTCCCCCGATGAATTCAAGCAAGCGAGTCAAGAAATATTAGACCTATTTCAAAGGTTTTTTTAACGAATAAGAACCGTCATTCAAATCTTATTTAGCGGCAATGAATAGACGAGATTTACACGATCAACTTAGACTATTTATATGATTAACTAATATAATATACAGAAAAATACCCACTTCCATCACAATAAAACACTTAAAGCCCATGTAAATAAAACGATATATGACAATCCCAACAAAATAAGATATAATACCGATCAATTTACTGGAAAGGAATGAGTGATGACCCAAAAGCATAACACCGACAAAAGCACAAAGCCTGAAACCTCTAGCACCTACAGCACAGCACAGCAACAGATGGATAAACAATCTGATCAACCCAAAGTATCCACCAACGAGCTCAAAGAACAAATACAAAAACTTAAGAAAGAGCACCAAGCAATCAGCGAAGAGCTTAAAGCTCAAAAAAAAGAGCATCAAGAGTCACAACTTAGAATGCTTGCTGACTGGAAAAACCTACAAGAAAGAGCAGAACGTGAAAAAGTTCAAAGTAGACAGTACGCCATTAGTGACTTTGCCAAGAGCCTACTGGATGTTGTCGATGCCATAGACCAAGGGCTACTAGCCTGCACTGATGATCATCAAAAAGAAGGCTTGGCATTAATCAGAAAAACATTTTTAAGCGCACTTGAAAAAAACCACATTGAGGTACTATCGCCTCTACATGAAACCTATGACCCTCACCACCATGAAGCCATGCTAATGCAGCCCAACACTGAACACCCTCACAATGAAATCATACAAGTTATTCAAACAGGCTTTAAACTAAAAGATAGGCTTTTACGGCCCGCAAGAGTAGTTGTCAGTCAAAATCCAACAGAAAAACCGTCCTAACACTTGATTTTTCACTGAGGCATCTCCACATATACTTTAACATCAGGTCAAACCTAACATTCAACATAACTAAGGAGATTTATTTATGTCTACACAACAAGGCGCAACCATTGGTATTGATTTAGGCACCACCAACTCGTGTGTTGCTATTATGGAAAAAGGCGGAAAAACCAAGGTCATTGAAAACATGGAGGGCGCACGCACAACACCTTCTTACGTTTGTGTCACTAACGAAAACGAGATTATATGCGGTCAAACGGCCAAGAGGCAAGCCGTGACAAACCCTCAAGGCACATTGTATGCTACTAAACGGTATATGGGCCACAAAGCCAGTGACAAGGTCGTAAAAGATGCCCAAGTATCCTATACCATCAAGCCTGCAAAAAACGGTGACGTTCGATTTGCAATTAGTTACGAGGGTAAGGAAGAACTCTGGTCTCCTGAAAAAGTGGGATCCATTATTTTACAAAAAATGAAGCAAGTAGCTGAAAACTATCTAGGTCAACCGGTAACAGGTGCAGTTATTACTGTTCCAGCTTACTTCAATGATGCACAAAGACAAGCCACAAAAGACGCTGGGAAAATTGCAGGCTTAGATGTTAAGCGTATCATTAACGAACCCACAGCTGCAGCACTCTCTTATGGGCTTGACAAACAAAAAGGCGACAGAAAAATTGCAGTCTACGATTTAGGTGGCGGTACGTTTGATATATCCATCATTGAAATAGCAGAAATCGATGGAGAACATCAATTTGAAGTACTTGCAACTAACGGTGATACCTTCCTAGGCGGTGAAGACTTTGATCAGCACCTCATTGACTATCTAACCACAACCTTCAAAAAAGAACAGAATGTTGATCTAAGCAAAGATCACCTTGCCCTACAGCGCCTCAAAGAAGCCGCTGAAAAGGCAAAAATTGAATTATCTACAGCCCAACAGGCAGAGGTAAACTTACCCTATATCACAGCAGATGCAAGCGGCCCTAAACACATGAATATCAAAATTACACGGGCAAAGTTTGAATCACTGGTTGAAGACCTGGTTAAACGCAGTATAGAACCATGCAAAACAGCGGTTAAAGATGCCAAGATATCAGTAGACCAAATCAACGAAGTGATATTGGTAGGCGGACAAACGCGCATGCCTAAAGTGCAAGAAGCGGTGAAGGCTTACTTTGGAAAAGAGCCTCGGCGTGATGTTAACCCTGACGAAGCTGTTGCCATTGGTGCCGCCATTCAAGCAGGGGTGTTAAGTGGAGAAGTTAACGACATTCTATTACTTGACGTAACGCCACTATCCCTAGGCATAGAAACCATGGGTGGCGTCATGACACCACTGATTAAAAAGAACACTACCATACCTACCAAAGCTAACCAGGTATTCTCAACCGCTGCCGACAATCAAACAGCAGTAACTGTTCACGTACTTCAAGGTGAACGCAGTGTAGCTGGCCAGAATAAGTCATTAGGTGAATTTAATTTAAGTGACATTCCTGCTGCACCTCGTGGCATGCCTCAAATTGAAGTCACCTTTGACATCGATGCCAATGGTATCTTACACGTATCGGCCAAAGATAAAAACACTGGAAAAGAACAATCCATCGTAATCAAAGCAAAAGGCGGTTTAAGCGATGAAGAGGTTGAAAGAATGGTTCAAGATGCCGAAAAACATGCTGAAAGCGATAAGCAGTTCCACGAACTAATGACAGCTGTCAACGAAGCAGAGCACCTGGTACACAGTACTAAAAAGTCCATATCCGAAGCAGGTGAAAATCTAACAGCAGATGAGAAAAAAGGGCTTGAGGAAGCTGTTAATGCGCTTGAAGAGGCTGTCAAGGAAAAAGATATTGAGAAAATTAAAGCTTGTAAAGACACATTAAATCAGTCGTTACAACCACTTACTCAAAAACTTTATGCAAACAAGCAATCTGAAGCCACGGATAACACCTCAAACCAAGACCAAGCAGCGAATGATGATGTAGTAGATGCCGACTTCAAAGAAGTCAAGGACGAGGATAAGTAAGCCTAACCAGGATATACCATATGGAGCAAAAACAAGATTACTACGAAGCATTAGGCGTCAACAAACAGGCATCCGAAGGAGATATTAAGAAAGCCTATCGACGTATGGCGATGAAATATCACCCTGATAGAAACCCAGATGATAAACAAGCAGAGGCGACATTTAAGTATATCAACGAGGCTTATGATGTATTGAGTGATCAAGAAAAACGCTCTATGTATGACCAGTACGGTCATGCTGGAATCAATAATGCCGGCGCAGGAGGAACTAGCGGCGGCTTTGATTTTAATGGAAGTGATATCTTTGGTGATATATTCGAACAATTCATGGGCGGTCAAAACCCATTTGGTGGACGATCAAAGCAAAAACCACGCGGGCACGATCTAAGTTATCGACTAGACCTAACCCTAGAAGAAGCCATCAAGGGTGTGGAGAAAGAAATCAAATTTAAAGCCAATGTTAAATGTGATACATGTGATGGTCAAGGGGCAGAGAACCCTAATGATGTTTCAACCTGTACCACATGCAATGGGACTGGCCAAGTAAGAATCCAACAAGGCTTTATTAGTTTACAACAAACTTGCCACCATTGTCATGGCACTGGAAAGACCATTAAAAATCCTTGTAAGACATGCCATGGTAAAGGTCATGTTCATAGACAAAAGACACTCAAAATCAATATCCCCAAAGGTATTGATGAGGGAAACAGAGTGCGCATGTCTGGAGAGGGGGAATTTGCAGGCCCCGGAAGCATTCCTGGTGATTTATTTGTAGAAATTCATATCAAACCCCATGACATTTTTAAACGTAACGGTAATGATCTTCATTGTGAGATGCCAATACAATTTGCAGATGCTGCATTGGGTAATGAATTGACTATTCCAACTATTGACGGCAAAGTAAGCATAAAAATACCTCCTGAAACACAAACTGGCGCAACTTTTAGACTGAGAGGCAAAGGTGTTCAAGGCTACGGTAAGAATTATGCAGGAGATTTAATCTGCAAGGTACTGGTAGAAACACCCACACGCCTCAATAATGATCAGAAACAGCTACTCAAGCAGTTTCAAGATGCTATTGATAACGATAGCACTCGCCATGCTCAAAAAAAGCAACGTTGGACAGATAAAGTTAAAAGCTTTTTTCAAAATATGGGCGTACAATAACAAGATTTCACGCCTCGACTAACTTAAACTGATAAGCACTCATGCTTTGTCAAAGCTACACCTTTAGGTGTAGCATCTAAGAGCATTATTTCTGGATCTTTCTAGAATCAGTTTTCGTTACCGTGTTTTTTAACTTTAAGTAGCACATGCACACGACTAGTATTTACAAAATACTATTAGTTTTTTCTTCATTTAAGAAACGATATACCTATGTTTTAAAATGGTTTATGGAACAAAAAACTTGGTTTGATTTCTTAGTATTTTCCCGGTCTGAACTTATTGACTATAGCAATCTTTATTAGTCAAGTAAGTTTTTCTATTATGCTAATCAAGCGCCTTCTTATGTAAAGCCATAGACCTTTTTCAATCAAGCTATCTTGGCTATTGATATAAATCACAACTTAGACCCAACTAAATGCTGAATTCGCTCACATGGATAAGCTAAAATAGTTTGGATATTTCGATTCGAGCTAAACCCTGCATGCAGCTTATCTCTGTAGGCGGTGTATCGATGATAAGTAGCTATTACTTCCTGATCAGGTGCATGCTGGATACATTTTTGTAAAACACCAAAAATAACCCCTGTTTCATGCATGCCCTGATAACAATGAAGATGCACGCTTCCCTGGGCATATGCAATTTGATTAACGATTGTATCTATGTTATTGAATAATGCTTCTTGAGTCTGTGTATCAGTCCATACACTAAAATGAGTCACACGTGTATAGATGCCTATTGGCTTATGCGCCGTGAATGTTAAAAATTATTTTTCAACCTGGTCCGGACTCTGAAAACTATGATTATATAAATTAATCACGTTACGAATATCGTACTGACTTATAAGATATTTGTAACACGACTCATTATCACTTAGCTGCGCTGAACGAACAACCCACTTAGGATGAGTTCTGAAGGCAAAAAACGATGATCCCACATTTGGATTCATACGAATGTTATATCTCATGATATCTGGATCTTTTTTTTGCCATAACAAAAGCATCTGGTCAAGACTTAACACGCTAGGTTTGGGGGCACAACTCCCTAAAAATGTATTGGGATCTAATAACTCAACCCTACCCCTGAAGTTGATGCATACCCTATTTTTGCAATCCATAAGTAAAACAAAAACTTTAACATCCCATTCGCATCCACACGCTAAACAAACCTTAGCTATATAAGATAATTGTATCAATTACAATTCACAAGAACGCATAGAAAATCGTTTTTTATCCATCTACATCAGCTACCACTGAAGGGGCTATTCAAACGACTTTAGAACTGATTTATGCGCAGGCTTATGGGTCCCATCAAAACCTTCGACGCCAACTACAGTGGTATACCTAAGACTAGACTTGACACCTGGGTTTATCATCTCAAAGGCAGCATGGCACATCAAAGTGGCTTCGTGAAATCCACACAAAATAAGTTTCAGCTTACCTGGGTAGGTATTGACATCACCAATAGCATACACGCCGGGGATATTAGTCTGATAATCTCGTGGATTCACTACAATGGCATTTTTCTCCAAATTCAAGCCCCACTCACGAAATACATCTAGCTTAGGAGACATGCCAAAAAGAGGTAAAAAATGATCGACCTTTAGTTGTTTATCTTGCTGATTATGATTAATGGTTACAGCTTCAAGGTGCCCATCCCCATGCAAAGCCACAACCTCAGCAGGAGTACATAGGGTCACTTTACCTTGACGAACTAACGATTGTACATGGTCAACCGTTGCTGGGGCACCTCTAAAAGCGTTACGTCTATGAACTAAAGTTAACTCACTAACATAATCAGCCAAGCAAACAGTCCAGTCCAGAGCGGAGTCCCCCCCCCCAGCAATCACTACTTTTTTGTGTTGATAATCTTGGGGGTGCTTAACACTATAATCTATCCCTTTTTGCTCGAATGTCTCAAGCCGCGCTATCTCTGGTTTTCTAGGTTGAAAACAACCAAGACCTCCTGCTATTGCAACGACAGGCGCTATTAATTGTGTATGCTTATCAGTGGTCAGTAAAAAACGCCCATCTATTTGTTTTTGAAGCGAAATCACGCTCTCACCAAGCGTAAACCCGGGTTGAAACTGCTCACCTTGCTTCAACAGATTGTACACCAGATCTTCTGCTAGAATATCTGGAAACCCAGGTATATCATAGATAGGCTTTTTAGGGTATAGCTCAATACACTGACCACCAGGCCGAGGCAAAACATCTACAAGATGGCATCTTAATTTAAGCAGCCCAGCTTCAAACACGGTAAACAGCCCTACTGGACCTGCTCCTATAATGACTATGTCTGTTTCAATCATTTTCTGCTCTTTTACTCCATTATACTAGAATACACAAAAAAACATGTACCTACGCTCATTATATAACTAAAATCGAGTAATTACTAGGCAATACCCACAAACAATGTCAACCATCCTGGCCAAATCATTCACAAGCATCCGCTCATATATTTTCAAATCTAAGGGTACCTGGATACTATCATCTTGTATACATCAAGGGTTGATCTATTAAAACCTTTATCCATATTAATATTGATTAAGTTATTTGAAGCATGTAATATAATTATTTATTCATTTGAAAATATGACTTCGTTCATACTTATATTTTTAGGAAGCGGACTAGGCGGCACTTGCAGACACCTGGTCACGCAAATGACCGCAACCCTAGCTTACTTTCCTTATGGAACTTTTTTAGCCAATGTCACTGGCTCTTTGATCATAGGTTTATTGACGCCCTTGCTATCAAAAATGTCGCTTCCCTTATCATCACATGCTCAAGCCCTTTTAATCACCGGGTTTTGTGGCAGCTATACCACGTTCTCAACATTCTCATTAAATACGATTGAGCTTTTAGAAAGCGGCCAAATACTACTTGGTATCACAAACATCATACTCAATTTAAGCCTGTGCCTACTTGCATGCATGTCTGGATTATACTTAGGTAGACACTGGACAGTTTAGAAATAATCTTGTTTAAACACATCTGAAGTTTTTAGTCATAATGATTCACTATATTGAAGTGAGATCAACTGATTAAAGTACCATAGTTATAAAAAAGTTTATCTTGTTAGCTTTATATCACCAATTCATTTAACTTCAATAATGACTCCTCGATTTCAGAAATAGATTTAACTACCCTAAAAAAAGAACTAAAATCACTAACAAAACCATTTTTTTGAATAGCATCTAGCTGGGTTATCAGTCCATCCCAGAAACCATTAATATTAAACAAAAAAATTGGCTTATTAATTTGATTGATCTTATTAAGCACCATCACCTCAAAAAACTCATCTAAAGTTCCAAAGCTCCCAGGCATCACAAGAAAAGCATCCGCTTTGTCGATCATGATATTTTTACGCTCATGAAGTGAATCAGTTGTGATTAAGTTAGATAATTGTGGATGAGCGGGCTGGTCAATATCTAACATTTTAGGGTGTACGCCAAGAACATGTCCTCCTGACTGGAAAATCGACTCAATAAGCACTTTCATCAAACCACAACCACTACCGCCACAGATGGCCCCTACTCCAGATCTACTCAGCATCGAACCTAATTCTTGGGCCGATCGCAATACTTGGTTGTCATTTCCATTTTGAGAACCACAAAACACACACAAATACTTCAATACACTATTCCCATTTTAAATCCTAATTTGCCAGTGAAAATTCCATCTCTGACTGTTAAATTATAGAGAGAATACCGTGTTTTTAAAAATGATTCAAGGCAATAAGCCAAAGTATCGATGCCTCGAACAAAATAACTACGACTTGTGTTATATCGCTCAAAAAAAATGACCTTTCGAGGGCTTTTTCTTTAGGTTTGCTGACCGCCTTTTACTGAAGGGAAAGGCTAGAGAATTTGTCAGATTCAACAGATTCAAGTTGATGACCTTGAGCAAACAACCCCATAACCCAGATTCAATGCAATAAGTCAAAGTATTAACACCTAAAACAAGAATCACCACAACTAATGTGATATCGCTCAAGTTCTGCAGCATGGCCAATACCACGGGTCTCGGTAAATTTAAATTTTTCAGCTAACAACCGCTTGATTGCATCTAATCGAGAGCTAGAGGATGATGCTTGTGCGTTATTTGATTGATGATCGGCTTGTTCCATTATACATGTCCTTTTTATTAACGTGAATAAAACTTAACAAATATGCGTAATCGATACCAGTAAAACCATGCGAAAAAGTTATGTTTATGTCCAACTGATTATTTTATTATAATTATCCAAACCACGGATACAAAACCAGCTATACCACTTATAGCTAAGCCATTCCTTGACCCATTGCTTCTGGGCCGACTCATCGTAAGTTGATAAATCAGCTCGTGCTTTATGACCCATACCACATGTTTCTACATACTTGCCTACCTCTATATTAACCCAAGCTTTATCTAAACTTCCTATATCAATAGAGTGGTCATGTATAAAAACGATATATCCTCGGTCTTTTAAAGGTGATAACCATTCAAACCAAGTGCCGTACTCCTCAGCCACAACAATAGTAATCTTTTTCTTTTGATTCGACAGCCAATCACACCATAATTGGGAATAAATCTTCCGTTCTCGTCCTACCAGCCAAGGCAATAATTTTTGGGTTACACTTGAAAACGTCTCCTGGTCGTTATGTGTAAATAGTTTCACCTCAAGATAAGGAAAGCTGGCTCTGTAAGCTGCAGATAGTTTTAAATCGTGAAGCAAAGGATTGATCAAATCAACGACTGATGATTCACCTATACCAAGCAACAACCACATATGGCGTTTTGGAGCTTTTTGAATAGATAATGGCTCTAATGCCAGTGAAACATGGTCCTCAAACATAGGTAGACACTCTCTAGGTGGTCCTGGAAGTGTGATAATCATTTGATCATGATAATTTAACATACAACCATCAGCCGTGCCCAAATGATTAACAAATGGTACCGAACCCTCCAAACGGTATGCTTGATTTTTTGTTGAGACAGGGCACTTTAAACCCCTTTTTTTGAAATAATGCTGTATTCTATGCCACATATCCTCAGCAAAGACTAACTTTCTTTGACACACTTGACTAAGCGATCTCAAGGTTACATCATCTTCAGTCGGCCCTAAACCACCTACCGTGATCAAAACTCGATGATGACTCAGTAACCAAGAAATGGCACCACATAAAGCTTTTTGATCATCACGAATAGCAAGATGAGTACTGACACAATACTTATTGGCTTCAAGCCACCTTGCTAACTCTGTAACATTGGTATTAAGACAGTCCCCGCTTACGATTTCATCACCCGTTGCCAACAAAGCAATGCCATACTGTCTCATCATAAGTGCCATCCTTTTCATCCTTTTTAAGAGCCACACAAGATATTATAGTACTATTTTGTATAAAGATACCACTTACTCAACTAGCTTAAATGACTAAAGGTATGCAGCCATGTACTTTCAAATCTTCCAAGTGATTATGATTTTTTACATCCTTAATGATTTCAACCTACTATACAGATTGATTAAAGATCCTGATAAAAGATATGCTGTGGTGCAAAAATTTAGGACTAGCTACTATGGGATCTTGGCTCATTTCAATGTGTGGCTTACACAAATAAAGTGTATGCTCGTGACAAACTCAGTTAGGATAAGCACAATAATTGTTATTTAATTTATTGACAAACAATTTGAAATTACATATAATTGATTTTATTAAAAAAACAGTAATATTATGAAATTCACACAAAAAGACGCAAAAAAATTAGAAATCACAACCACCCTAGAAACACATAACATGTTTCAAACACAAGGCGGATTTAGCGCGACATATAGTCGTAGCATTACTACTACTACACCAGAATCAGTAGTGATACCAGAGGGATTCACCAGTATAGACAATAGAGCGTTTATTAATTGGGATAATTTAAAAGAGATAAAGATCCCAAAGAGTGTAACTAGCATAGGTGAGTTAGCGTTTGCAGGTTGCAACAGTTTAAAATCGGTAGAGATACCAGGGAGTGTTGAGAGCATAGGTGAGGGAGCGTTTGCAGGTTGCAACAGTTTAAAATCGGTAGAGATACCAGGGAGTGTTGAGAGCATAGGTGATTATGCGTTTGTTGGTTGCAGTGGTTTAGAAAAGGTAGAGATTCAAGAAGGTGTTAAGCACATAGGTAATATTGCGTTTCATGATTGCAAGAGTTTAACAACGATCCAGATTCCAAAAAGCATTCAGAGCATAGAAAGCAATGCATTTGAAGGGTGTAGCAGTTTAGATCTAAGACAGATTCCGGAAGCTCTAACCAAAAGAAGTGGTCACACGGTTTAACTCTTGAATCATCACAGCACCTATGCATCTGGATAAACAGCTAAAAAGAGCCTATTCAAAAATTGGCTATCATAACCACTTACGAGTGGCATTGACGATAAAATACTGAATATAAATGATAGTTTATTGTTAAAATCGTTGACCATAGGCAAAAAGTTAGATCAACCATCACAGATATAAGTCTATCAACCAAAGCATGGTTATTTACTGATCGATTGCCCACATGTAAGTACTATGGCTAGCTTAATATAACCAGAAAACTAAGCACTGGAATATCTCCTAGCCAAGGTATCAGGTTCCATAGGTTATCCAAAATTAAGATGCTTGGGATATCAAGAACCATACTGATGTATATGGTGTAAGCATAAGATTTCCTAAGAGGGAAACTCATGATGACACACATTTTTACTGATCATGACCTCAAGCTACACAAAAGCATCTTCATCCATATCTTGAAGTACACATGCTATCAATACAGTATAACTCCTATGAGACCGGTATAATTTCGAGATGCTGATACCCTATACAACAAATTTTATGGCTTTATTAATGAAAAACCTATCCTTCTGTAGTCCGGACCATGGCGGCCATTTTCTAAACTGGCTTCCTCATTATCAGACAGCGTCATAGGTATAGGAGGAGAGGTTCGATGCCAGCGTGCAAACATTGCTTGAGGAGATGAGCTTAATTCAGATTCGGGTAAAGTAAAATTAGAAGCTATGAGGCTGTCGTGATCACACTGACCGCTTTGTAAAACTATATGTTTAGAAGGCACGGTAGCGTTTTGATCCATTGAGCTCCTGATGAGGGCTGAAAATATGGGCCCCACGTCTGCTTGCTTTTTCATTTTTTAACTTTCTTACAACAGTATATACTATGATATGTAAAAAACAAAATAAAGTCAAGTTATTAAATTTAATATTATTAATTATCGTGATCATACCCCACAACCATTTATATATTCAAATGGTGCATGATGTAACGTCCATATAATTGACTCATGACGCTAAGCAAATGAAGATGTTTTTGAGCCTAATTAACGCTTTCCATTCAAACCAAACAACAATAATATTGATATCATTAAGGGTCATCATAGCAGGCTACTTATTGATACCGGTCTATACAGTCACGACAGTATCAGGATCTAGAGGAGCTTCTTAAAAAATCGGTCAAATTAACTCAGGACTGTGCAAGGGCAGTTATTTATATAACGGGACTGAGTAATGGTTTTAAATAACAAATAACGCTAAATACAAACAAGGTTATAACGGATCAATAGTTATAAAAGACAAACACATTAAATCAACTTAATGCCAAAGACCTTAATATTAACAAACTGACGCGCTCTATTTTCAGAACGTATGTCCATAAAAAACTTATTCTGTAAACCCCTCAACTGGTTTTTTGTGCGATTAACTGCTATGATCTTATAAAATAAGGCTGTTCGAACCATGGAAAACCACTACCTCTCTTTATGTTCAAGAATACTAACCGAGGGAAAGTGGACCCATAATCAACGCACCGGCACGCAGTGTCTTACGGTTATCAACGCAGATCTAGAATACACCCCCTCTTGGTTTCCACTGGTTACCACACGAAAATGTTACTGGAAACCAGCTATTGCAGAACTATTAGGGTATATCAGGGGCTACCAGTCTGCGGAAGATTTTAGAAAACTTGGCACCAAAACTTGGGATGCCAATGCTAACAACAATCATGCCTGGCTAAATAATCCAAACCGAAAAGGGCATGATGACTGTGGTCTTATTTATGGCGCCATTGGCCGAGCTTTTCCAAAAATAGGCGGTGGCAACATAGATTTACTAGAATCCATAGTCAATCATCTTAAAAAAGGCATCGATGATCGTGGTGAAATACTGACCTTCTACCACCCTGGCGCTTTTCATTTAGGCTGTCTTAGGCCATGTATGTATAGCCATCATTTTTCCTTATTAGAAGACACCCTCTATCTTACCTCTTACCAACGTTCCTGTGACGTGCCACTGGGCTTAACCTTTAACATGATTCAAGTCTACACACTGCTGGTGATCATGGCACAAATTACAGGAAAGAAAGCAGGTGTCGCCTACCATAAAATAGTCAACGCTCACATCTACCAAAACCAAGTTCCGCTTGTATCTGAGCAAATCCAACGCATACCTTATCCACCAGCTAAACTAAACATCAACCCAGACATTAAAACCCTAAAAGACCTAGAAACCTGGGTAACCCTAGATGATTTTATGGTCACGGACTACCAGCATCACCCTGCTATCAAATACCCATTTACAGTGTAAGACAAATCTATAACTCTACGACTAATACATACTAAGATTACTATCTTCAATCACACCCCTATTCCTGCTGATGATTCACACCTAACGAATAGCGTTAAAACACCGTTTGCTAAATTTTTCAAGGGCAGCGCAACCCTCAAATGTAGCATTCTATATCCTTTTCAGGCTTTCTGGAAGCGTTCTTTGCTTAAGTCCGGTGCAAAATTTAAAAACCTTCTCTTCGATTTTAGTGATACCATCTGGCACAATAAATACAGTAGGATCTTGACTGCTTTGAATTTGCTCTTTTACATATTGTCTTGTTAGTATAGTCATAGTGATTATTACTTTAGACTTGGTTTATTATACCCTATCCAATATGCCAAGTATGCGACTACAATAAACAAAGCAATGAAATTTTCTACATGATTAAATATGTAAAAAGTGAGTCGACACATAACTAAAGCCATGTGTTGACACCATCTAGATTAAATTATCGTTTGACCTTTACTACCTCATCAAAGGAAACAAGATCACATCACGAATAGATGCTGCATCCGTCAGCAACATAACCAACCTATCAATACCAATACCATTACCAGCTGTTGGCGGTAGACCATACTCAAGCGCCAAAATATAATCTTCATCATAAGACATGGCCTCATCATCTCCCTGATTCTTGGCCTCAACCTGAGCCTGGAATCGAGCAGCTTGATCCTGTGGATCGTTAAGCTCTGAAAACCCATTGGCTAACTCATAACCACCCACAAACAATTCAAAGCGCTCTGTAACACTAGCGTCATCATCACAAGCCCTAGCAAGCGGAGAGACTGAAGTAGGGTATCGTGTGATAAAAGTAGGCTGAATCAATTGGTGCTCAACTTTTTCCTCAAATAAACACAACTGAATTTCTCCTGCATCCCACCTTTTTTGAGTAGTTAGACCTAGTTTTTCACATAACGACCTGGCTTGGTCAAGATCAAACAAGTCAACAGAGGACGCCTCCTCGACATACGCTTTAATAGACTCAGCCATGGTCATATTTTGAAACGGTTTTGTGAAGTCAATACGGCTATCTTGATAATAAAAAACCCCATCAGACTTGAGAGATAGTGCAGCATACTTAATTAAGTCCTCAGTTAATACCATCATTTCACCACAGTCAATATATGCTTGATAGGATTCTAACATGGTGAATTCAGGGTTATGCTTAGTAGACACCCCTTCGTTCCTAAAGCTTCTATTAATTTCAAACACCCTGTCCATCCCACCTACGACCAGACGCTTTAAGTATAACTCTGGAGCTATTCTTAGGTTCAATGCCATATCAAGCGTATGATGATGGGTTTGGAAGGGCCTTGCGTTCGCCCCAGTTGCAATGGGATGCATCATAGGAGTTTCAACTTCAATGAAGTCCCTTGCACAGAGGAAGTCTCTTATCGCCTGTATTACCATACTCCGCGCTAAAAACCGGTCTTTTGAATCCTGGTTTACCATGATATCTAGATAGCGCCTTCGATACCTTAGCTCTGTATCTGAAAGACCATGATACTTATCAGGTAGGGGATGTAATGATTTATTTAAAATCTGTATATCACTTACCCACAAACTTAACTCTCCAACCTTGGTTCTGAACGCATGACCTTTGACCCAAATAATATCACCCAGATCCCATGACAAAAACTGTTGATAGCGCTCACCCAAGTTATTTGAACGCAGGTAAATTTGTAGACTTCCACTTCCGTCTTGTACTTGAACAAAGGCAGCTTTACCCATAACACGCATCGACATAATTCGGCCAGCAGTAGCATATTGATGCTCATCTAAGCCTTGCTCATTAACACGTGCTTTAATATCTACTATTCTATGACTTAGTTTATAATGATTTGGGTAACCAAAGCCATCTTGCTTCATCTGAGTTAATTTATCTTGACGCTGCCTAGATTGGTCTCGCTTTTCTTGCTTGATTTGATCATCCATGTCAACCTCCTGGAGTGTTTCTATATGCTGGGCTGCCGACCCCTTTCTTTAAACTTAGCTCTATAAATTCATCCAATCCACCATCAAGCACAGCCTGAGGGTTTCCTGATTCATGACCGGTTCTTAAGTCCTTGACTCTTGACTGGTCTAATACATAAGATCGTATTTGATTACCCCAACTGATATCATCTTTTTTAGCAGCATTTGCCTTGGCAACCTCAGCACGTTTCTGTAGCTCATATTGGTATAATTTTGCCCTAAGTTGCAACATAGCTCTGGCTTTATTTTGATGTTGGGAACGTTCTGACTGACATTGAACCACGATCTGTGTTGGCATATGCGTAATACGTACAGCAGAATCAGTGGTATTGACATGCTGCCCCCCTGCCCCACTTGATCGATATGTATCAATTCTGAGATCAGTAGGGCTGATCATCACATCAACACTGTCATCAATTTCAGGTGTAACATGAATTGATGCAAAGGAAGTATGGCGCCTATTACCGCTATCGAAAGGTGATTTTCTAACTAAACGATGGATACCTGTTTCTGTTCTTAGCCACCCAAATACATATTCGCCCACTACTCTAAGTGTAGCACCCTTAATACCCGCCACATCACCAGGAGACCAGTCCAATAATTCATACTTAAAACCTTTTGACTCTATCCATCTAACATACATGCGGTAAAGCATTTCAGCCCAATCCTGAGCTTCAGTACCACCGGAGCCAGCTTGTATCTCTACAAAAGCATTGTGGGCATCAAATGCTTGTGAAAACATACGCCTAAATTCAAGCTGATCGACACGTTTACTTAGTTCATAATAATCAGCAATCAAGTTATCTAACAGGGCTTGATCTTGTTCTTCCTGTAAAAAATCAGCTAACTCTTTTAGTTCTTGGCATTTATGGTCAACTTCACTAAAAGCTTCCACCTTTGATTTTGAGATTGAGAGTTCACGCTGCAACACTACCGTCCTTTTAGGATCTTCCCATACATCAGGACTATTTAGTTGATTGGACAGCTGTGCCACGGACTGAATAGCTTGATCGTAGTCAAAGATACCCCCGGAGAGCAGCTATTCTTACTGTTAAGTCAGAAATTTTTAATTGCAGCTGGGCGTTGTCCATGAAGTAATTCTCAGAATAGTTGGGTCGTGTGCGACTCGAACGCACGACCAGCGGGTTAAAAGCCCGATGCTCTACCAACTGAGCTAACGACCCATGATGTGGGGATTATACCCTATCACTGGTTTAATTACAACCATTGAATCAAACAAATATTTGTAAGCTAACACTCGGTTATACTATGAGGATTTTTGATAGCGAGCTCTTTGCAATCTTGCCAAATACATCGCAGTTGAAGTCTCATGGCTTGCTACTAATAACTGGTAGTAACGTTCAGCTTGATCAAAATTGTTCTGATCAGCATAAACCGTCATCAGCTTTAGATAAATATCAGCCTCTTTTTCATGCCTTGGGAATGCTTTAATGAGTTTTTCGAAGTAGTCTTTTGCTGCATCCTTGTCATCATATATCAAGGCTACTTCGCCCAGCCAATACCAGGTAAGCGGCACTTCCTTGGCATCAGGAAACGATTGTAACAGTGCTTTTCCTTTAACCACAGCATCTTGGTAATCCTTTTGCTCAATTTTACCCACCATATCTTGATACAACTGCAATGCAGTTGCTTGAGTAATTAGATATTGAGGCTGACGAATCATCACGCGTGAACCACCTAATGGTTGACCACCTTCCTCCAACTTGTGCTGTATCGTTTTTTTAACACGCTCATTTAGTTGTGTGAGTTGTTTTGACTGGTCATCCATATAGCCAACCAGATCACTCACAGCACCCTGTATGGCTGTTAATTGTGCCTCTATTTTTTGATCCGCAAAAAGACCCGGCATCAAGCACAATATTAAACTCACGTAAGCGATTTTCAACACTACACGCCCTTACTATTTAGCTTAAAAGCACAAGATTGACCTCAACCCTTCTATTTTTTTGTCTTGCTTGCTCTGAGTGACCAGAATCTACAGGTTTTTCCTTACCATAACTTAGCAATATCAACTGAGACGGTTGAGCACCTTGCGCAATCAAATAACGAGCGACTTCCTTTGCACGTTTATAACCTAAAGCTACATTGTAGGCAACACCCCCAAGCTCACAAGTATATCCATCTATATAAACCTTCAGCTGGGGTGATTGTTTCAATCGCTGACCGATAGACTGGAGTACTACGTCATCACCCTGGGCTATCTGATAGCCATCAAGATCAAAATGAACAACTTCATGAAAGCCCTGCGCAAAGGCCTCACTATACTCATAGCCACCATCTGGCAACCAGACAACATCTTTGTGAAACACGCCTTTGGGCAACTGCCGATCTGTATTTGAGCAGCCCAATAACATGCTTATGCCTATCACAATAAAAACCAGCTGTTTAGTACGCATACGTTATCTCTTGAAATAACCTATCGTATCGTTTCAAAGCTGGAAAATCAATCCCCAAAGTTAATCATGAGACCAAGATGCATACTTAATATCACCAGCATCATTAGCAACCCGATGAACCAAACCAGTAGAAAGTGACTTAACCATTAGAAATCTTCGCCCGCTTATCAATGAACCAAATAACACATACTCGCCATCCTTAGAAATCACAGGCGATTCATCTACATCCTTCCCACCGATATGTGCAAGTGTTTTTTCAGCTTCATGATACAAAACCACCCCTAGTTTATGGCCCACCCTTGATAAAAAAACCATTTTTTGACCATCACTACTTAACGAAGGCGACACGTTATACGATCCATGATATGTGAGCCTTTTAATGCTACCAGTGCTCAGTGAAACACGATATATTTGAACGCCCATTCCTCTATTGGAGACAAACAACAGTTCATCTTGATTTGAAGTCCACACAGGGTCAGTTTCTATGAACCAACCTTTTGAAATCTTCTGTAACTCTTTAGATTTAACATCCATAACATATACCTGAACAACACCTGACAAACTTAAACTCAATGCAACGCGCTTACCATCAGGGGACCATGAGGGCGCTCCATTAACACCTGGATAATCTGTCAGAACCTCAGACTTGCCGGTGTTTAGATGATACAACATAAGCTGAGAGCGATGATGCTCATAACTGACGTATAAAATTTGACTACCATCTGGAGAAAATACCGGTGACATGATAGGCTCTTTTGAATACAATAATGTGCGGGCACCCCCACCATCAAAATCAGATACCTCAAGCTGGTAAGAATGAGTACCCGCTTGTGACACACTCTTCAGCTCCCTTACATAGACCAATTTTTTCAAGAATATCCCCTTTTGACCTATTAAGTCTTGATACAACATTGCAGAAAATCTATGAACTTGCGGCACCCAATCAGCTGTGTGATAGGTTAAACATTTTGATGCAGCTGTATTAGATAACGACCGATCCACCACGCCAACTTGCATACAAGTTTTATGATACCCATCTGCCATAATTTCATGAGAAAACACCACTTGGTAATCAGAGATGGCTGTCGTTTTTGAGGACTGAGGCACTACCGATATCCGACCTGAAGTCTCCATATCCCTAACAAATAACTCCCGGAATTTTTTAGCGATAGAATCATGGGGCTGACCATCTTGGACTTGTATATGAATGTTTCCCACATAACCACGTGTGAGCTCGATATCCATCATGGCATGACCACTCAATGAAATCATCAATGTAAAAATAACCCTAAAAATTAGCATCAACATCCTACTCCAAATGAGACTATTTATTACTCGATAACATACATTTTTTAACGTACCATATCAATGGCAATCGATACAGACAGGATCGTAAGCATCAAGTAACTATGCAGCCATGGCGACATCAAAAACCAAATCGTTACAAATCAATTGGGTCCAGTCTAACATTCTATACTGCCACACAATCACAAAAGTCTATTCACTCTGCATCTATACACACCTCAAGCTGCTATCTCGCAATCCCCGTTAAATTTGCAGTATAGACAACATAGTGATTCAAAATTAAATAGACCAGTTTTGACCACAAAGTCAAAACCACCCATACCGCAAGTCTATTGTATAAATCGTTTCATTTGCCTACTACCAACTTATTATTGACATGCATAACCGCCTCACATAAGTTATAACTTAGTATTTCATGACCAAATTACTATGTGGCTAAAAACGCTCATCATCAAACACCAAGGAACCATTGTAACATTGTCATGCCTTATACTAAATGGTCTTTTATGCACTTCCACGACATCGTTACCCATCACTCAGGAGCTGATTAAAGGGTGTATAAGTTACGTATTATTGCAAATAATGCCTAAAAATATCCATTATTTACCCAATTTTGTAAGCAATTTTTTTACCAAATGTCAAGATAGACTGCAATCCGGTAAAACATTTTTAGATCATGGCCTAAGAGTGCTCGCTACGCTAGGTATGAGCCACACTTTACTTAACCCAAAATACTGTATACGATTATGCATTATAATTATATACCATAAAAGCATACTCAAGGCTGCCTGCAAACTAAGCTCACTACCATCGCCAACTGCTCATCAATTTCTACCGGCCAAACCTGCAAACCAACACGCAAATGCTAGTCTACCTCGACAAGGGTTGAATCAATTGAAAACACTGAGTAATACACAACCGACTTTGATATGAATTGAATAACCTATCATCTTCAACCGCATCACCGCATCCAAGTGAGATTAAGTATCTATTAATCTTTATGCTATGTCTCTATGCCAGACAAAAGTTGAAAATCCATAATATCCAAGACAACACCCTTCAAGGCAGCCACGTCCTCGCAACCCAAACATTAAAAAAATTTCAACAAAGCTTGCGACTTTCATTTCGTCGTGATATACTACACAAAGTAACTACATATCGTTATATGAACAACTACTTCATTAGCAAGTTCAAAGACAATTACAAAATATGCATGATGTCTTTGCTAATTTTCTTCACAGTTGTCAGCTATAACGTGATGAGGGCCATGAAGGAAGCCCTAGTACTCAACCTACCAGGCGCCACAGCGGCGTACATACCCTACATAAAATCATTTGTTGTACTCCCATCCTCCATCGTAATGGGAGCAGTTTACCTAGCACTTAAACAAAAATACGGTTTACTAAAAACGTATTATATAGTCACAGTTGGCATGTTGAGCTATTTTGTTTTATTTTCAACTGTGTTAACACCTTACATGTCAAGTGTTACACCCTCTTCTGAATTCGTAGCATATTACCAACAGCTCTACCCTTCTCTAAAATTCTTTTTAGGTATTTTTGCCAACTGGCCCTCAACACTATTCTACACTTTCTCTGAGTTGTGGGGGACGTTTACTCTCATCATTTTATTCTGGCAAATCGCTAATGAAATTTTTACCACCAGTAATGCAAGAGTTTACTACCCATTACTTAATTTAGTAGGCGCATTCGCCATTGTTGCAGCTTCAGTTATCGTCTCTATACTAAGTCAAAGTAGCAACCCGCTTAACACCTGTGTTTGTTTTATGACGATTCTTGCCATAGGTATGATTGTCACGGCCACACACCTCAAACCCTACATCAACACTCACGCAAATACTCAGAACACAAAAGCGAAAACATCTTTGACATCTAATTTCAAGGTAGCCATTTCCTCACCTTATATCCTATTCATAACCATATGCATATTTGCCTTTGGTATTTTAGTTAACACCATTGAATTAAGCTTCAAAGAACTTATGATCAAATATTTTCATGGACAGGCCGGCTATTTATCATTTTACAGCACATTCACCAAATGGAAGGGGCTTTTAGCCATCGCTGCTAATGTTTTTACGCTGCACTACCTGAAGCGGCTTGGTTGGTTTAGTATGGCGATAGTCACCCCCTTAATATGCTTACTGTCATTAGCTCTTGTATTAGGACCTTCTACATTCACACAATTGAACATAGACGTCTACACAGGAGGACTCAATGAATATTGGTTTGCCTGGTTATGCTGTTCAGTAGTCATCATGATGTACGCCTCCAAATATGCTTTTTTTGATACCACTAAAGAAATGGCATTTATTCCACTTCCAGAAAACCTTAAAGTAAGTGGAAAGGCAGCCGCAGATGGTATTGGGGGGCGATCAGGGAAATCGGGAAGTAGCCTAATTCAACTCTGTATTTTTCAAATAACCGGAGATGGCACATACAGCAATAACGCGCCATATTTCTTTGTCATCTGTGCCGTTATACTTGCTTGCTGGTTATGGGCGCTGATCAAACTCAACCATGAATATGTAAAGATGGCTGAACCTCAGACAAATAAAAATACCGGAGCCACGATCCCAAATACTGATCAACGGCCTAAGCTTACCATAGCATAAATTTTTATCCATTTAGATCATAAAACCATCAAAATAATGCCCTTATTTTGACAGCTAGCCATGCCTAGGGTAAAATTATATTAATCAAACAAACACACGCTCCACGATGCAAAATGTCTCGAACACACAAAAGTGCCGTATGGTACCTAAGCCAATACGTTTCGAGCCACCATGGTGGCTCCAGAATAGCCATATACAATCTCTCTACCAATACATGGTAGGTAAGCGACTCCCTTTAGACTCAACTACTGAGATATTCGAACTTATAGATGGCGATTTTATTGAGGGTATATGGGTAGGGAAAAAAGAAGGTCCCATTGTAATCATATTACATGGATTGCTGGGCAGCATGGATTCTTACTATACCAATAGTCTGATGAATCTTTTACAGGAAAGGGGCTGGCGATGCTTATTATTCAATTTTAGAAACGGCAACAATAAAAATAGTAGACTTCAAAGACTTTACCACATGGGCGATACTCAAGATTTACACAATATCATCAGTATTATTAAAAATAGAGAACCTAAAACACTCATGGCAGGTATCGGATTCTCTCTTGGAGCCAATGTGTTGACAAAGTGGATGGGAGAAATGGGCGTTAACAGCCCCCTATCGTGCGCTGTCTCAATATCCAACCCATTTAACCTTGAAATTGCCTCAAGATCAGCCTCAAAGACTACGTTTGGTAGATTTTATGAAAAAAGACTGGTTAAGCTTATGAAGCAAAGATTAAAAGAAAAATATGCTGACATTCCTAGCTCAGAAATACTTATCGACCTGAATAAAGCATATGCAGCAGAAACCTTCAGAGCTTTTGATACTATTGTAACAGCACCACTACACCAATTTAGCTCACTAGAAGACTACTATCAAAAATCCAGCTCGTGCTTTCGTATTAAAGACATTAAAAAACCTATGCTTTTCATTAACGCATTTGACGACCCTATTATCGAACCTAATGCACTACCTATTAAAGAACGGTTCCCTTCTACCTCAACGGTAGAATACTATCAAACAGGCGGACACGTTGGGTTTATTCAATCCTCAAAGAAACAACCATGGAAAATAGAAAGCTGGCTTAATAATCGTATTCTCAATTATATATACCCATTTCTTTACGAACAATAGGGCAATAAACGATATTAAAACCTTTCGATCACTACAGACCCTAAACCGCAACCTGAAAATGCCCTGTAGCCTATGTGTTCAAGACTTTCAGGTAACTTTATCGATTTTAAATTGACGTAATTACTGAACGCACTTTCTCCTATGCGGCTGAAGCCCTTTGGGATTACTACTGATTCTGGTGCAGTAGTCGTAATGCTACGTCTATATGTTGCCGTATATCCGCTCTGTGTTTGAAACATGTTATGTGTTTCTAGGGTGGTTGTGATTTCTAATTTGCGTCTTCGCGTGTATATTCTATAATTTGTTATTCTTTGATTATAATTAATTTCATACTATATTAATATAATAGTCAATAAGTTTAATATATATTTTATAAGAAACAAACACTAACCGAACAATCAACACTTTGAAAGTTAGCGCAACCATCAGAGATCATAACCATCAGAAAATGATACATTGAAACCATCATGTAGTCCATTCAATTAAAATTAATAACTAATAACACCAATTACTACACAAAGGTAAAAAATTAACTATATAGTTATCTACCAAAATGACATAGATTAATGGTTCACACAATGAATTCAGTATACGCTTACCTATGGATATATTTCTTTGTGACTCTATCGACAATAGCCTCACCTCCTCAGCAACAATCGATCTTTAAAATTACTATATTAAACCATGTTGGTGTTCAATGGAAAATCGAACAAGAAACTGAGACATTTCCCAAAACACTTGATCCAAATCATTATGTGGAACTCTACCCTATTGATCATAACTATATTCGAATTGTATTTTATCTAAACGATAACAGACAATTCAGTTTTATCAAAATTAACCACTACACAGGATTCGTAAACTGCGGAGCAACCGAAACTGCTTACCATTCCCTCCCTATACAATGCTATCACAGTATACATGCTACCTCGGATACGACTCATATCGTGATAACGCTGAATATGAAAAAGTAAAATTGAAGCCTCAATCAACATGGCAAATCATCATGAAATCTTACCAATCAAGTCTGACTATAATGCGGGACGTGACACAATATTTATCAAGGAATTTGGTCTACCACAAATTAAATAAGCCAAAAGCCCACTTAAAAGACCTAGCAGCACACCCATGTATTAAATAGCCTTCACATTCGGATCTTTATTGTGCTGATCCAAAATATGATCAATCAATCTCTGCACAACGCTGACCACATCCACTGCTTGATCAGGCTCTTTAAGTTGCTGTTTTGTAACCTCATTCATAATATACTTTGAAGCGGATCCAGATGGAAACAACTGTGCGAGAAGACGCCTTGCTTCAGCAGGCCCTAGTTTTTCATACAATGCATCCCTCAAATAATAATCTTCAGCAGTCGTACTAAATGCCCATAATTCAATTGGCCCAAGTGTGAGGGTTACCAATTGTATCAATGTAGCATCCTTGGTTGCAAAGATAGCAAGCATTGTCGCCCCCTGAGCATTAGGTCCTCTAACATAAGAACGCAAAGCATCTTCAGCCGATTTAGGAAGACCAAACGTGCTCACTGACTTTCTAATCGATTGTTCAGGACCTGCATCCATGATAAAAATTGATGTGGCAAAATCAATCATAACTGAGTCAAAGTCGTCAAGAGACTGAGAGATCAAAGCAACTTGAACACCCCATTTTCTTCCTTCTCTCATGTCCTGGACAACCTGATGGCGAACGATATCAGAATGACTGGTTCGATGAAACTCGTCCATAACTAGGCGCTTAACATCTTCTTTGTTATCTTGAATCCTCTTTTGGTGAAAATTTCTATAGGCCTGATCAATCCCTTCAAATGAATCAATATTTAAGTAAAAATTTCTTGTTAATAGATACCTAGCCAACATATACATAACAGCTGTTTGTTTATCTGCAGCAGCTCCACCTGTTTTTGCTACCTCATCAAGATCAAGCGACACAACCCTGGCATCACCGATATCAAACTTGGTTGGCCTAGAAAGTACAGGATACTCTCTAACAGCGCTTGATACCATCCGGGTGAACGTTACAATCAACTTCTCCCCCGTAGGTGTCATCACTTTTCCAAACAAGTCCTCAACATTTGAAACCCTAGCAACACTCACTAAGTCACTAATCAAGGGTACGGCATATCGTTGAGCCCTGTAAGCTTCTTTGATGAAACCAGCCATAAATAAAGCATCAGTAACCTCCCACCAAGAGGTCTTTGAGTCAAATACAAACCCGATATCCTTTAACGTATCATCTATTTCATGATCAGTAGATAAAGTATAAACATTTGGGTTTGCATTATCATGTAAGCCCTTAAAGGCCTCGTCAACCACAAGTCCAATCATATCACTCATGCCATCATATGGTTTATTTTCACCTGCTGGGGTAACCAAAAGTAATATAAAATTTACCAAAAATGACCGCTCAGGCGGCGTTGGATATCGAGCTCCTAATTGTGTATCTAAAGGGTTTATACTATATGACTCGGTCATACTGATTCGATGATAGGACGCTTTATACTGCTCAGATGGTGGTAAAGAATCCTTAATGAGAGAGATCAAGCCACTACTTGAAGGTCCTATATCTATAATTGAAATCATAGGCAAACGCGTGATCCCGGGCGTTAAACAAAGCGCAAGATTAATCGAGTTAGCCAAAACAGATTTACCAGATCCAGGACGTGCATAAATAATGTCAATGGACGTTGATTGAAGGTGTGAACCAGGCTGATAAGGCCATATTTTACCATCTGGCGACCTCAACATTAATGAACCTGACTGCCATGGTGAACTTGGCCTATACAATGGCATCATACTTATCACGTCATTAAGACTGGCTACAGTCATCGGCGCAATGTTAACAGGATTTACCGCGGGTAAAGTACCTACCAAACCTTGAAAAGCATCACCGGATACTTGGGAAACATTACACCCTCCCCAACCTTGAACAGCGCGAGCAAGTAATGATACCCTAGTTTTTAAAGTTTCTTTATCGGATGCCCAAGTACAACAGACAGTCCTTAACTTAACAATATCATCATCAGTGTTAACATCAAGATAGGATAAAAGATCAACACCGTTGGCAATTAACCTATTCTGCACTGATGAAAAAGATAGAACCTCGGCAAACATTTTCTTGATTGAGAGTGCTTGCATACCACCACTTTCGATCGAAAAAGACATTCTCCAAGGTATTTGAGCATTCAAGCACCGACCTAATAACTGGTTGAAAATTTGTACATGTCGTGGGTACAGCTCAATATATACCATACCGTAATAGTCATCGCCCACAATACAGGTACTAAAGTCAACATTAAAAGCATCTCTTGGAAACAATTGAACATAAAGGGGTGGCCACAATAAATCAGATATATTACCTGAAAAAGATCGAGCAATCGATGGTCTAACCATGTCTCCAGGCAAAACTGCTTTCCAACTATCATCTGTGAAATGCCAATCTACCTCCTGTCTTATTCGTTTTATTGCATCATGCACTGATAACAATTGTAATCGAGCACCTGCGCTTACGCAAGTATCAATTAATGTCTTGAGGGTTGAATCATGCGCGTCTCTTAAAGCAGGTAGAGCGGCAAAAACATCTTGTGCATTGGATCTATCAATAGTTAGATTACTTTTGGCAATAGCATCTTTTTGATCTTTGAATGTCTGTTTTTTCTGTTCGTTGGTTAAGATATCAACCGTTGTTCTAATAACTACGTATACTTTTTCGTCAGCACAATACATGGGTAGTTTTTCTTGGCGCTCTTTTAAGAGATCCTTTAATGACAGACCCAGTTTATCCATAGTCTCCTGGATTGGCTCATAATTTTTACGTATTCTCTCAGCACCCTTCTCTTTACTATAACTAAACACGATTTGGGCATGGTGACCTTGGTTGGAAAGTACAGAAGAGAACGCAGCTTGGTACGCACTACAGATTTGACTAAATTCATCAGCACCTACCAACTTCATGACACCATCAAAATCTATCACTGAGAGTAGTGACCCATCATTTAACACCAAAACCGTATCGCTATCAGCAGTTTGTAATAGGCAATTTGATTCTACTGTTGTACCCAAGCCTAGCCTAGCCCATGCTAATACAACATCAATACCATCAAGAAGCGACGTAACTAACCCCATCTGCTCACCTCACTGTCTAGATTTAATTTGAGACAGCCGCGTCGGTTGACCACTGCTTCACCTCGTTTACAAAACCTGTCATCGATGGCAACCATCGAATATTTTCCAGCGCCTTCTCATAGAGCCTTTTATCGGAATTCATCGAGTTGATGACCATTTGCCCAAAGACAGTAGGATCACTTCTTCCTTCACCAAAAAGAGATTCCATAGATTTTGCTCTAAGCTTTAAAGTCTTATACATGTCCTCTGCTGATGTTTCTTGGGTTGTGGCACCCGCAATCGAGCAAAATACTGCATGCATGATGCCATTAATATCTGATTGTGATAACTCAGGCATATAGATAAGAATTCCTCTATTAACACCCGAGGCATTACTATGCTCAATAAAATGACTCCAAAAACACAAAGGACAAACCGTATACATATTACTCATTACGTTGTTGTAATAGTTTCCATCCCAATTAAGTACCTGCATGTAACTACTAGCTACAAAACCGCAATGATTACAACGCCAACCGTCTCGCTTAAATACTTTCTGTTTAAAGCTTAAGAAGCCTGTGGCTGTTTCTCTTCTACAATAATCCAGCCAGCTTGCCCCTCCAAGACGTACAGATTTTAGGCGTCGCTCCACTATATAGACCCTATCTAGCCTTTTACTTGTATATCGCTAAACGATGTAGCTGTCACACCATATGATGTGGCATTACTAAATACAGTGTTGCCCGTCTCAACTACCAGGTTGGGTAAGAATACTAATAGTACTGCAATCCCCAGGTAAGTAAAGGGCATACCTATAGGCACCTGTGTTGGATTATCTCTGTGCTGCTTAAACTTCAGCAAGCAAGCTATAAAAAATCCCAGTCCTACCACATAAGAGACACTTCCAATCAAACTTGCGATATTCGCCATTGACCCTTGGACTCTGGATGCCATTGCCCCTATGCCATTATTGGCACTGGTTTGGCTAGCTTCACCGGCTAGCGCTGCGCTACAACCCATTGCGAAGCAGCTCATCTTTAAAGATAAATGAGATAAACTACTTTTAATGCTAGATAATGTTGGTTTCATTGTTAATTCCTCCATACAACATTTGTTACTGATTGGCTATATTAGAAAAGCCACTACCAGAGGCCCCTGATGACCTCAAATTTGCTCCAAAAAATGTCCCGCCACTCTCCAAGATAAAGCTTGGCATAAATACTAGCAATATTGCAATAACTAAATATGAAAAAGGTGCACCAAGTGAAACTTGGGTGGGATTGTCTCTATGCTGTTTAAACTTAAACAAGCATGCGATAAAAAAACCAAGTCCAACAACATAAGAGAGGCTTCCAATTAACAATGTAATATTACCCATGCTTCTAGTCATAGTCGCCGCCACGTCTCCAATAGTAGCCCATGATGTACAGCAAACGACACAGTGGAGTAACAACAAGAAAACTCTGAGCATGGCTAAGTACAACTGACACAAAATAACATCATTAATTAAATCATAAAGAATGTCAACTAATATTCATACCATAACGTTCATCTAGTGCTACACCCCATGCTCGATAGAGTCGCAACTTATATTACTCCAGCACAAATAGCCTGTGGAGTTAGCCCTGGCAGAGTATCTTATCGAAGGATTAGACGCCTATACCACGACTGATTGATCTCCTTTAGGTGCTAATTCTATCGCATGAACAACATCCATAAGTCTTGACTGCTTCACGTGTAATTGGAGCACCTGATAACCATTCATTGATTGATTATTATCCATAATATTTACCATCAGTTTCATGTATATATAGCAAAGATAACACCCACTTTTATCATTTTTCTTAATTTGACTATCTAAAAAGTTATGCTAATCTGTTAATATAGTTCTTAGACGTCACGCCATGTCATCAAAGCACCTCATATGCATACTAGCTACTGCACTTGCCTGTTGCAGTGCTGTAGCCGCCACACTTTGCAGCCCGACAGATTTATCAATTAGATGTATCCTTCAAAAACAAACCGGTAACTTAATCTACATACTTCAATTCCTTATGGCCATGTCATATACCAGTGGTTTCGGCTTTATCGTAGCTGCTATATTTAAGTTTAAACAGGTGAGAGAAAACCCACAACAAGTTCCTGTCAGTACACCCTTAGCTTTTTTACTCTGCGCTATGTTACTTCTCTTCTTACCGGGTTTAATACAACAAGGCGGTGTAACTTTATTTAATGTAGGAAGCAATAATGAGAGTAGCCAACAATCCTTAAGTGGTTCAAAGGCATACACATTAAGATTTATTTCAACCAGTGACATATCATTTGAAAAAGATAGCATACCCTTTAATTCAGACCGCACGATATATGGCACAGTAAGACGCGTCACAAATTTGTTCCCGTTATTAACCAGACTGATTATAGGTGGCGCATATATAGCAGGTTTAGGCTTTGCCGTTGCTGCACTATACAAACTCAAGGCAACACGCGACAACCCTCAGCAAAATCCAATTGCCGTACCTATTGCTTATTTGTTTATCGCAGTCCTCCTCATGTACATGCCGCATATTGTTAAGCCGACAGCCATCACCCTCTTTGGAGCATCAGGATCCAGTGGATCAAAAGAGGCAGGTATAGCGGGTCAAAATTACAGTACAATTCTAAGTGTTGAGTGAGTAAACTATGAAATTAAGATCCTACGGTAAGCTTAGTACATATATTTATGTATCATCGGTAGTTGTAAACACAGCTTGTGCTACAGCAAGTACGCCTCCGCTACACGCGGGGTGTAATTACGAAAACGCAACTGGCATAGCATACATCCTAATCAACCTTAATGCTAGCTTCTCGTCTATCTCAACACTCATAGGTGCCTTTGCCTATATATCAGGACTTGCCTTAGTAGTGACAGCGGTTGTGAAACTAAAGCAATTTCGTGACAACCCTCAGCAGGTCACAATAAGTACACCATTCATCTACATGGCTGCCGGTGTAGGACTCATATATCTACCAAGTCTAATAAACGTGACTTTTCAGTCTATCTTTGACACGAATAACACCGTTGTAAACTTTCAAAATCTTTCCGATATTTATAGCGAAGTCACATTGTTAGATCCAAACTACTGTGTACAACAAAGCCCGACGGTACTACCAGCTGGACAACAATAAAGCATGTTGTTATAAATCAAGTCAATACACAATAATGTTAGTTTCTCAGACACTCTTCACCTTAGCTCACAATAAGCTACTATCGGAATCATAGAAAATGATAATGGGGAAAACGTATTAAAATAAATCCAGACAATATCTAAGATGTATACCCAATACTAAAATAGAAGACATTAATCAATTGATAGATATTAACAGCAAGCACCCCTGCCACGATGTGAGTAATACCTTTAGGTATTGATCCAGGCTGTGACTGTCCTGCAGCAGTAGCTCTTACCAATTGAGACCAGCCACGCAAAAAAGATATCAGTCCGATTATCTGTACAATACTAAAAATAGGGGTGATATAAATTTCATAATCACTATTTTGGTTTGTTCCGTCATAATTAAAAACTGATTCAGCAGTGGCAAACATGCTATTGCTCTCACCATATAACGTTGTATTAATAACCTTAAAAAGATCCAATAAGTAAAAAAGACTTACGCCTATAAAGAACTGAAGTAGTGGTCCGAGCATAGAGGTTTCCACTGCCATGAAGGCAGTTCTCGTACCATACTTCTTCAGTTTCATCACGGCACTGATACAAAAGCCTGCTCCCAATAGATACGAAATACCAATAATGAAAAGTTTGACATAATCTATTTGGTCGTTAATGTTCGTCATTACAGTAGAAACAGTTAAAGCATTGCTAGCTGCAGAACTATCTAAGACAACAACAGTTGCCAATCCTAAAAATATTAATAAACTTATCAGTGACTTAAAAAGCATAACGTCCTCAATCAAGACTATCGTATTATAGTACCGTCAGATATAGTTACAGTACTGTCAACAGGGTTTATACCAGTAATCTTACCATATCCAGGTAAATTATCACCCACCACGAAAGTATACTGATGCCCCTGATGATCAGCAAGCCAGGCACGACCATCCACCAAGGCAACGATATGAAATTCTTTTTTTGGAGCAGGCTTTGCTTCTTCTTTCTTTTGTAATGACAATAAATGTTGCACAACAACTGTATTTTGATTCTGATTATCTACTACTTTCTGTAAGGCAGTAAGCGTAGCAGTATTGCTACCTTTCATATCCTCAATCTGAGACGCAAGGTTATCTACGTTCGACTGTAACTTTTTATAAAGGGATTTCATTTCGTTAAGTTCGTTTTGAATAGCATTAATCTTGTCGGAGGATATCTTATGTGATTCAGAAATCTGGTCTAGTTCACTGTCTATTTGCTTAATAGTTGTTGCCTGCTGCTCCGACGATTTGGTTAGCGTCTTTTTGAGTTCACTGATACTCTCTTCCTGCTGCTCTGCCTCAAGCTTTGTTGGCACGTCTGAATCACCGCTATTGTCATCATCCGTTTTCGATACATCTGTTGCAACAATGGGCTTGTCTGGCAAATTTGAACCAAAAAAGGCATCATAAAGGGCATATACACCATACCCAAGGCCTATCAATATCAGAATCATTAGCCCTGCATATATCATCTCAGTCGTTGTAAGAGGTTTGTCAGTCTGTGGAACTTTAGTATTGTCTTGTACTTGGCCGTCACTATTTGAATCAACTGTTTCAGGTTGAATCGCCTCGGTAGTTTGCTGGGGCGAGCCTGGCATTTCAAACTTCTCCTCAGTTTGGTTGTTATCACTGTTCATAACCAATCTCCTTATATTTCGCGCCTACTTACTGACTATAATCAGCATCTAAAATGATTCCAATCAACCTACCTGCTGGGATTTTTATTGTCACCCTAGGTATCTTGTCAACACTCTCATTAACTCGTTCGGTTAACTGAGTACCTACTTTTTCTAATGCAGATAACAAGAAAGTTCGTGACTGAGGCTTGTCTAAACCTGCGGATGATGGGCCACTTTGTGTTGTTGTTGAGGAAGGGGTCACAGTGGTAGTTGTCGTTGGTACACTACTCTGAGCAGACCAGCGATTATTCAAATATGTCGCATACGCGGTGCCATATCCTTGTATAAAACTGGATAAAATAGTTAACCCATAGCGAGTGAATATATGATTATTCACATAACCAGAAAGTGCTACACTTGATGTATCAGCATCTATTGCTTGAGCAGATATGGGCTGAGTTTTATATTGTGTAGTAGGCCCATTTATCGAGGTAAATACGACCCGTAACTTATCCTGAGAAAGCTCAAACTTGCCGGAGATGATTGAAGACTTAAGCGGACCTGATTCTATTCTAGCATAGACATTAGATTCCACATCGGTATCAATACCCTGCCTAAGTGTCGCATACATCACAGTGCCCATTGGGATTGTCTGTAAAGATGTTGATTTAGCTCCTCTCGACTTGCTGACTATAGGCACGCTCTCACCTGAGCGGGCTAATTCCTTTGCATCCAATGGTCGGCCCATACTCACTGATTGAACGGCCTCTGTCGGCGACCAGACTTGCGCTAGACGACTGTATTCTATTCTCATTATTTCACTGAGCTGATCTACCTTATTCTGAATCTGCGACTGCTCAAGCTGTTTCTTGTTTTCCTTTTCAAGTTGAGCAAGCTGGTAGGCTGCGATTTCCTGCGGCGTTGCATCTTTTGGCAAAGGATCTGTACCCTCAGATGAAGATGCTTGCACCGTCGTTCCAGACAACCCACTCAACTTGTTTGGATATAATCCGGATTTTTCAAGATCCTGTGGAGAGTACCCAGCATCTAACAGTGATTTTTCACTGACTCCTGCCTGTTTGAGCTCGGCCAATGATATACAACCGGCCTTCCTTATATCAGTGAGCGTATAGCCACCTGCCATCATATCTTTTAACGAGTAGCCAGCTTTTTTAAGGCTACAGACTGAAACACCTGCTTGTTTCATTGCATGAGCTGAAAAACCCATTTTCTTGAGTTCAGACGCATTATAGCCATTACTTAGTAAGCTACTGATAAGTGGCGAATTAATATTATGGTCATTTCTAGCGTTAACATCACCGGCTGCCTCAATACTTGATTTAGAAAAACCCGCAGACTCTAGATCTTTGTCGGTGTAGCCTGCAGCTTTTAAAGCAGAAACCCCATAACCACCCTCCACAAGCTCGGATAACGGCACACCAGCTTGACTCAACTGGCGAGCAGTAAATCCTGCATCTCTAAGTTGAGTGGCCGTAAAACCAGCCTCTCTGAGCTGCTTAGCATCTAAACCTGAGTCTTTAAGCTGCTTCGCAGTAAATCCAGCCTCCCTGAGTTGTTTAGCAGTAAAACCGGCCTCCCTAAGCTGCTTTGCATCTAGGCCTAGTTCTTTGAGTTGCTTTGCGGTGAATCCTGCCTCCTTAAGCTGCTTGGCATCCAAACCTGCACGTTCCATTTGATATATGCTACAACCACGTGATCGTATCATTGCGGGCGACGAGCCGGATTGTAGCATTTTCTTTATTCCTTCAACGTTACAATCCTTATCCTTTGCCAGTAATCCATCGCTAACCCCTGCCTCCTTTAATTCTTTCTGAGTATAACCAGCTGCACTTAATTCGGACTGTGGGTAGCCTGCCTGTAAAAGTTGAGCAGCTGAATAGCCAGCCTTTTTCAATTCAGTGGCAGATACACCTGCATGTCTCAATTCAGCCGCTGAATATCCTGCTCGATTCAAGTCACTTGGAGTGAAGCCGGCGTCCATCAATTGATGGGCTGAATAGCCAGCACGTTTTAAGTCATCCAAAGAGTATCCTGCCTTCTTTAATTCATTTGCACTAACCCCTGCCTCTTTGAGCTCCGTTGCTGTATAGCCTGCACCCATTAAATCGCTTGGAGTTACGCCAGCCTCTAGCATCTGCTTCGCACTAAACCCTGCTTGTTGGAGCTGGCGGGGATCAAAGCCCGCGTCTAATAGGTCCTTGGCAGTATAGCCAGCCTGTTTTAAAGCATCGACAGAATAGCCAGCACTTTTGAGCTCCGCTGCGGTAAATCCTGCAGATTTTAGTTCTTGTGCATTATAACCAGCAGCTTTTAAATCTGATGCACTGTAACCCGCCGCCTTCAATGCTTTTGCTGAAAATCCAGCAGACCTCAATTGGGATGCTGTATAGCCAGCTTGTTCAAGCTGTTTGGCGGAAAAGCCAAATTCTCGAAGTGTATTAGCACTACAGCCTAAATCTTTAAGATCTGTTACAGACTTCCCTTCATCAACAAGCGTTTTGACTTCCTCAGGACTACAAGATTTGCTTTGATGAGCATCCTTGAAACCAGCCCTTAGCAGATCTCCTTGTGTGTAACCGGCCCTTAACAATTCGTCAGCACTCACACCTGCGTCTTTAAGTTCCGCCGCAGAAACTCCAGATTGGTTTAGTTGCGAAGGCGTGTAACCGGCATTTATCAACTGCTTTGGTGAAAACCCAGCATTGAGCAAGTCTGCTGCTGTGTATCCGGCTGCTTGTAGCTGTGATGCGGATACGCCCAACTTCGCAAGCTGCTCTGCAGATACCCCAGCATCACGAAGTGACTTTGCCGAACAACCGGACTTTAGAAGAGCCTCAACATTTGCGCCCGATGCTGCTAATAAAGAGCAACTATAACCATCCTTCCTTAGCTCATTTACTGACATTCCACTTTTCAATAGCGCCCTCAAGTCAGCATTTGAGGCTTTGACCTCTGACGGCGAATAACCGCTAGCAATCATTTGTCTTGTCAAACCCTCTGGGTTTTCAGCGTATTCTCCACTACATACGACAGCTTTTGCGGAGTAGCCCGCCTCCTTGAGCTGCAAAACCGTAAACCCATTATCAAGCAATTCAGTCGGGCTACATAATTCTTTAAACAATCCGGTTAAATTGTCAGTGTCCTTTGCAGATGGACACGAGCGCCACTGCTTATTGTATGCATCACAACCACTTGCCTCAGCATATGCCTGTTTGCTTACACCTGCTGCCAGCAATTGCTGTGAACTTACACCGCTTGCTATTAAATCTGCAACACTAAAATCACAATCTAACAGCTGGCGTGTCGTATAACCTGCCTGCCGAAGCTGACCAACGGTCATTTTATCATCATGCATTGTTTTACAGCTAACGCCAACTGATCGAAGTTCTCGAGCAGTAAACCCAGCATCCATGAGCTGCTTCGGTGTATATCCAGCCTTGATAAGTTCAGCAGGACTATAGCCGGCTCTGGCTAAATCTACAGCGTCATAGCCAGCTTCTTTTAATGTAGCTAGCGAGCAATTTTGGCACCTTAGTTCATAGGCTGTGACACCAGAAGCACGTGCATTTCGGGCATATTCAATCGTACACTTAGGCTGTTGTCCTATCTTTAATCCACTTTGATCATTCAAGAACTTCTGAGCATCCTCCATATTCTGACCAGAGCCGATAACCGTCGTCACATTACTCGTTCCTGACTTGAGGGCTTCGTCATAAGCATCAGCATTGGCTTTTGTTGCCAGTTTGCTGTAACTAGGGATGACTTCGCCAGCAATTGGCTTGGCTGCCTCACCTGCCTGTATGGAACCAACGCCACTTTGATAATCTGTGGTACCAGAAAAATACCACAAATACGCACCATAAAAAAGCGCTCCCGCACCGAGTACTAACAGTAAAATAATACTTATTCGTCGCCCAAACCCAACATCACTATACGAATTTGATTTACTACCTCTATTCATAGATACACCTTATTCAATGGTTAATTGGCTAGTCTGGCCATTACTTAATACTAGGACGACACGCTCATAATTCATTTCATATACATGCATATCACCACTAGCTACCGATGATTTCGCCATCCATGCGGGAGAAATCACTTGATGTCTCGTTCTAAGGTACATTCTATCAGCATATAACCACGCCTGGGCATCCCCACCGCTGACCGTTAGCTGCACACTACCTGTTGGTGGTGTATGATTCGCAAAGTCCATGAGGATAGGTTTAACATTAGCAGGAAGACCTGTCTTTTTGCCAGAATACGGGCCATGCCTAGGCACTTGCAAGTCTAAACGATAATCAACCGACTGCTGGCCTGGTACTATCTCAAGCAAAATTGGAGTGGCCATGCCTCTAAGTAACACTACCATATTAGTTGTTCGGTACATGGTTTGTGCCTGCATCATTAAGGTATGACTGAGTCCAACACCTTTTTCATCCTCTTCAGGAGGAGATTGATTCCACACTATATTGACCATGTTAGGATTACCCACATCATAGCCTCGTATTGGCCATGGATTACCATTGGCATCAAAAAACGATACAACTGAAACGTAACCAGCACCCAGTCTTACAACAGTTGGCAGGCCGCCTGTGCTTAGATCGACCATCCTAGATACATTAGCAGGAAACGGAGGGTTAGGTGAAGTGATGGTTTCAGCACGCTTACTCTCATTCCATAATGTACGAAGCTGCCTTATTTGATCCTGAGTCAATGGAGAAATGGTATCTGCAATCTTATTGAAGGCTGCAGTATTGATAGCCTTATCATCTGCACTAATACTCTGACCACAGAGCCATAACAACCCCAAGCCGCAAAGACATATTTTAATCAAGCGCATTTACCATACCTCTACTGCTCTAATAACTGTACAATGCCTATTCCATTCGGACATTCGGAATAAGGTGCCCGCTGAATTAACATGGTTATTTTTTTCGATTCATTCTGGCTGACGGTAGGACCTGAAAATTTTCTGAGTATAGGCACCGTAACTTGCCAAGTGTAACGGCCATTAATCTCACTTTGATTGATTATCACAGGAACGCCAACAGGTGCAGCAGTAGTTACTAAACGGTTATCAACGACATATTGCACGTTCTTAGATGCTTCTAATTTATTCTTATAAGAAGCCCATCCGCTGTAGGTGAAGAAGTTAGCCGCCTGCTGCAATTGGCTTCTGTAATTAACAAAGTCATACGAAAATACAGCAGCAGCAGCATCAGCTGCAAAAGCTCTGATTTGAGGAGTTGACTTAACTGCTTCGGTCAAGGGCTGAACCTTCATCAATCGACCATCAGGGTATGTGAGGATGAATTCTGCAGGCGGGGGATAAAAAATAAAAATTAGACAAGCTATAGCCAAGATCAAATTAGTCACAAATGAGATCAGTACAACCAGTGTAATCGTTCTAGACCGATCACGATAAAATTGTCTCCTATTTAAAACAGCTTGATAGCCAACATCATTACGCATTCAACAACCTCGAAAAGTAGTTCTGTCCTGTTTGCTTGAAATAGGTTCTGGATGGAAAGACCAGTCGACCGTCAATGGTTGTGATGATTGATGATACTTTGTGTGGCTTCAAGGCGATGTGAAATATATAAAGTGATAAAGGCAGTGAACACAAGCTAGTCACAAACAATATCACGACGGAACTTCTGTAATCTTTTCGATAAAACCCGTCTCTGTTTATCACTGATTCGTATAAAGTAAGTTTACTCATGACCTATTCACTACCACAGTCTTAAGTAATCAGCATAGCAAGCAGTTCAACTAAAAACAAGACGAAAAAGTGTATTTATCCAGTAAAAGAAAAACTCAATAATGTAAACGTCTGTTGCTTCATATAATCAGGCACATAGATAGACTTTATTGTACAACCTGGGGTTAACACCAAAAATCTGGCCATTTTATGATTCACCTTATAATGATTCAGTTGGTCCTTAATGATTCTAGACCTTATCCAGGATAGAGTCGCTTGGCTCATTGGCTTAACGCCCCCAAGCTCAGGTAACTCATCATGTTGATTTACAGTATCCTGCTGGGCACATGACTGTAATGATAGATCACTATAGGGAAATAGCCTAAGTAGCTTACTTATATTTATTAACACTTGATAACCTTGCTCAGAAAGCTCAGCGCTGTTTTGCTTATACATGCTTGAATGTGGCAATAACAACTGGTACGACTGCCCATACTGTTGAAGCTGTACGCCATGATTCTTTAGCTGGTTATACAGTCTTATAAATAGAGGCTTATTAACATCAGCGGGCAACTGTATTTTATAATTGGGTAACACCCAATAGCTAGCAGTGCCAATATTACAAACCATAGTCAAAATACTCAATAAAAAAATTCTAAACATACTCTCCTCCTAAGTATCATTAAACAGCTCAGTCAGCGCGCGAATATTATCATTTAACTGATCTACTGTTACAAAGTTCTCGATGTTACAATCGCGATAAGTACTCACCCTAATTAATCCTAAAATACATTTTTCAGCCATTTGGTTAGCATCTTTCTCTGGCTTGCCCATTAATTTGATAGTATATACCATCTGCTTTATACAATCTTTTTTGATCAACAAACTTATCTCTCCAATCGAGCTCAGCGACTGATCAACAGCGACCACTGTAAACACGTCCACGCTATCACAATCAGTTGATACCATGGGTACTTCTTGTGTCACCTTGCTGCTATCAGTCACAGGCATGTCGATTTCTTGTGAAGATTGGCTGGCTGTAGAATCCGGCAGTGACGGTAGCTCAGAAGCAGTATCTGATGACGCCACACCTTGTGTATTCGGTTCTGTAGTCTTGCTTGCTAATACAGATTGCTTGTGCTGTTCAAATAAGACATTCAACCCCAGATCTATCGAAGTGGCATGATTAGGCAGCTGAGCTTGTACAGCTTGGGTAATAGCATCTATTGCCTCATCCTCCTGTGCTTGCAACTCAGGCAACGACCCTTTAGATACTAAAGCCTCATAATCTTCAATACTTTTCACTATGGTGTACATATCAGAATCTTTTGGCAAATCAACTTTCAAGAACACATTCAACCGCATGGCTTTTACAGCAGGGGGATCAAAAAATAATAGATCAGCTCGTACGATCTGTGATTTAAAAAACACATGCCCCTGCCCCACACCTTGATCTTTGAGATCTAACAAATCAATTCTTGACCTCTTCTCAGCTTTAGCAGTTTTTGTATCCATATACGAACCACTCATACCTTGATTCTGAGATGAAAAACTCTCAACCGAAGTCACGTAGGCATCCCCTGCTGATTTCATAAAGAATTCCCAGGTATCCGTAGGATCTTCTAACTTCATACAAATTTTTATATTGGTGTTAGCACCAATTGATGCCGCCTCTTCTTTAGATGCCTTCTGAAAAGCAGGTAAATCTTGTCCCGCGAACACGCACGCAAAACCCAGAGATCTTGCTTGTGCTGGCACTACAGCAAACCCTTTAACTGCATAATAGCCATATTCATCCATCACACACAAAAACGGTGTCGGCGCGTTAGTTGGTTTGCGTGTAATAACGTCCTGGTAAGTCCCCTCAACTGAATCTCCAAGACCTGATGCCATCATCCCTTTTAAGGTGGCAATCACGATCTTTCCGAGGTTAGCAAGTTCATCAGGCGATTTTTCAAGTGCAGGCAACAATACAATTAATATTCGACGATTCAATACAACATCCTTCATGTCTACTTCACCCAGCCGGGTTCTCATGATATGTCCATACGTATCGGCAAAGGTTCCAAATGTTCTTGTAAGCTGCATCGTGATAAAACCATGTTGCTCGTATACCTGAGATACTTGTTTACCTTTTCTCTCTTTAACATAGCCTGGCAATGTGGTGAGGTAATTAGTCAAAGGCTGCATCACTAAATCAGGCGTTCCCTCTAAGCTGATATCAAACTGCCCATCACGAATAAAAACTTTGTCAGCCACAATGGCCTCTAATCTATCTAAGGCGAAGTAATTACGAATAGTATCAGCATCCAACATGATATTACCTGCATCCCTCTGATAAACAAGCAATTTAAAAAGTGCTTCTACGAATGCAATCGCACGCCCTTTCCACATATCACCGTCGCCACCACCACTGCCCGAGTCCAACATACTTGACACAAGGTTTGATAACATACTCGATGAACCTGTTGAAAATGGATTCATCGTATTGGACAATTTTTTCTCCTGGGCACCAATAATATCTCTGGCACCAGTCATAAAATTAATAAGGAGCAAATCATCCTCTCTGCCCATAAACTTAGCCATTGAGAACAACCGTGAGAAAAGTGTGTTATCGCCCTTTCCATCGATATAAATAAAACCACTGGCTTGCACTAAAGCATTATACGCCAGACCTGACAAAGTCACGGTTTTACCAGAACCTGTGGATCCAAAGACCAAGCAGTGGGTGCGCATATCTTCGTCAGAAAACCACATTTCTGCGCCGTCTTCTATGCTGTTTCCAAAATAATATATCCCCTTAGCCAAACCGTATTTGCCATTCGGTAACTGGTCATAATAGTCAACGTCCATAGACCTCATAGGCATTCTAAATGGAAGATGTGTATGCTTGAAACGAGCCAGTACAAATATAATACCCATAAACAGAATCAAAAAATTAGCCAAGGAAGGCACTAAAAAACCACCTACTCCTATCAATATTACGATAAGTGCTGCATGCTCTGACTTACTTATAAAATCATAGATTTTCTGTGATACGGGGCGAATATCACGGACCAAGTTAGCCTGATTCTGCTCCTGTGCCTCTGTAACGCCTCTAAACCTAGGTTTTATCATGATATTTCCTAACTCTGATCTGTTGGCTTATAGATAAATTCAGCCACACCTAACTCTAGTGCGTTGATAGCCTCTGCTACCATAGGCGTTTTTAAAGGACGCCTCAATCGCTTTTCCATGATCCAATGTGCATATGGACCTGAAACCTCAGGAAATGCTGTTCGCCTACCCACACTATTTAACATGTACCATAAAGGCCTATCTATCATTTTCAACCATATAAATTCTGATGTTGCCAATACTCCATCCTCCCTAGCTAACTCTAGCAATGACGCCATAGCAGGATATAGAAAAGCATGGGGCCCAACAACCTGGGCAATTTTCATTGATCTTATATGTTTTGATAGAACTGTATTTACTGATGAGTAGTCAAGTTTAGTATTACCTCTTAAGCTTGATTTTGAAATTTGTCGAAGCAGCAAATCACTTGATTTTGTATCATGCTCAGCTTTTGCTGAGAAAATAGCAAATAATGCTAATACATGCTGTGGCATGTACTGCAGACTACCATCCCATGCCGGACCCATTTGACAACAAAATAAAGTGTAGGCCTTATCTCTATCAACCACAGCGATTGTTTTGCCATCTACTTCTTTTTCAGTTAATAACTGATATTTTTTAGCGAAACCCATAGGTTGAAGTGACATCGCAAAGGGTCCGTCATCCAGTGGAGTAGTGGAATAGTTTTTGGAAAGCATAGTAGAAATAGCCGGCCAATTAAATGACTCCAGCTGCCTAAAATCCTCCATTGTGTACTTTGTTTTATATCGCGAATCTACGGCATGTGTAAATAAAAAAACAGACATAGCAACCCACAAAGGCGCAGTGTAAGCCAATAAGTACCGACCAACAACGCCTAACGTACTAGCAAACTCATCAAAAGGCACTTGCTTTGCTTCCTCCAAAGAAAAATCTTGAACCATCAGGGTCATGGCCTCAAGTAAATCCATACCAGAAAAAAAACTAATAGGCCGGTACCCCGGAAATAAAACCGCAAGTTCCTCATTGATGAAATTCAGAGGAAATATCATAGCAACGCCTTCATAGTAAGCTATACGATAAACCACAGCGACTATATAACCGGAAAAGTAATTCCAAACAAGCAAACTACCAAGCACTATGGCAGCAGCATAGTATACCATATCCAACCCAGCTGATGAATTTTGCTGCCCACCTCCGCCTTGCATATTGCCCCCTTAGAACACTTTCTCCCTTGCTGCGCCCATGGTATAAAGGCTTTCCTAACACAAGGTTCGACTCATACCAATAAACCACAAAAGCATAACCCTAGTCAATATTCAAAGGCTATATATTATGCCTCCACCTAACTATAGCTAAATCACAATCCAACCATAGCATAATAACACTATCAAAACACCCTCATTTTCTTATCATTTGCAGCCCCATCGCAACCATGCATAGACTACCACATCAACATAAATGTGTATTATCAACACCAAGACGAAAACAATCAAAAAGGACAGGATCCTACAGAAGTCAATAATCCTGATCCCATACATACTTATTTAAACCCCTTGAACCAAACAATCGTAGATTCCAAACCCTTACATATATAATTTTTTCTTAACAACATCCCTGATAACACAGGTCTCTACATCCACACGCCACAATCTTACTGAATAACGCAACATCATCTCGGTACTACCACCTTATGTGCCGACTTAAATTTATTTCATCATCACGCCACAGACCTCAAACTACACCAAGCACATATCCAGAATAAATCACACTAGGCGCTCTAGTCACGACCCACATTACATGCTATCAAAGTATTTATTAGCAAAAGCCCATGGCAACATCAGTCCTGTTCTTCAAGCCACCACAACAGGCTAATAGCAGATAACAAAGAGCCCCATTCACCTAGATACACCAGCATAACGATCGCTATTGAAGCAAAATCATGCACACCATCACGCGGCAACTAGCACCAATTTACCTTTGATATAGTTATAAACAGCGCCATCACTATGTACAAACCTACGAATAGAGTCCTGGGTGATAGCCCCTTGACTCAAGGAAATCAATGGTTGACCTATATTATCTTTTACGGTCACCGACAGAAAATAATCTTCATTCACATCACAAATAACGTAACCATCTGTCTGTTTTTGTCCTCTAGATAAAAGCCATTGCTTTATTTGTTTTTCTTCTTGATAAACAGGACGACCTATACATGAACTGGTCAAGGCATCTAACGATACCTGCCACTTGTTCATATCACTACCCATGACTTGGTAGACAAATACATACACACGCTTGATTTTTGAATTAGGAGAAATCGGGGAAAGTTGGTTGTTGAGGGTGCTTACAGACTGAGCTGAAGAAGATTCATGGGCACTTGATTGTGCCATAGTACTAGATAATTCAGAAATCTTTGAAATCAAATGCTCAATAGCTTGCTTTCTCCTTCTGAGTAATGCGCTGCTCTCCCAGTTGGTACTCGCCGTTAGTTTTTGCAAATTAGACTTTAATTCTTGTATCTTTTCGTTTATTTGTTGCTTGTCTGATGGTTTCACGGAGCACTGTATCGCCATTGTTGGGGTTTAATTTGTGAGGATAAAGCGTGAACCTGATTGAGTATCGTATCTATGCCTTTTAAATCTGAACTAACTGAACTAGGATCTAATCTGACACCCGTGTTTGACCCTGTTAAACCACTGGGCAAACTAGAGGGACGCTGGGATACAAACCTTGATAAGGTCGTTAAATCTGATTTAGCTCCATTTAGGCACACAGAGAGTTGATCTAAAAGTGGAAGGAGTTGGTCACTCAAATCCATTTCAGGCTTAAAGAGGGAGCTGGAAAGTCCGCTTGTTTGTTTAGTCATGTTAGGCGTGCTCACAAGTATGACCTAGTATATCTTATTTCTATTATAGCATATAATATAACTAATCGTACAATAATTCATCTAAATCAACCCGAGTATTCTTAGCCCCCTTAGACAACTCGATGAAACTATCCAACAGGCAGTAATATAACTCAATAGGCATGTCGCCTTGTGGCAAGATAATTTTTGACCCCATGACCGCCTTAGAGTCATCCACGTAAGATGCGCCACTAGTTAAACCAAAACACAAAGAACATAATTGATCTGCTCTTTTAATGAGTCCAGGCAAAAGACCCACATCAGAAAACACTTCGGCGGCAGGCATAATTTTGGACCTTAACGCGTAACTGAGCTGGTTCTTCCGAGTAAGCGCCAAAAAGAACTTCACGATCCCATCCATACTAGGCCCACCACAACCTAACACATCGACGAGGACCTGCTAAATAAGAACGGATACAGCGCGCAAACACGATAGGCTTATAACCATAATAGTCAAGTGTCACAAATGCAGTTACCGCCAATACCATTAAAATAAAAGTCCATAACCGGATATGTAAAAACATTAACAACACAGGAAATACCACTCGTGAGTTTAAAAAACCCAATTTGGTTGGCCTACCCGTGTCACGCCACGAAGCATTAGACAAGTCTTGTTGCATGATCACCTCCATTTAAAACAAGTCCCTTACACAACCAAGGTATAGAACTTACCGTTTCAGTATAACCAAAATTTTCTGACAAATCCAAACTAACCTATCATTTTTCAAATCTACCCTAGGTTCATCGAGAACTTTTTGACCAAATTATTGAAAAGTTGGCCCATAAACCACAAAACCTTAGTCATTGACTTAGGGGGCAAAGGGCGGTAAATTGTACGGTAGTCAAGAAGCGAGTAATGCATGTTACGTCAACTGATTTTGTCCACCAGGCTCTGGCCACTTCTATTCGAAACCACGAGCCGGTGTTTAATGGACAACGCATACAAACAAACCTTCATTCTTCTTGCACTCTACCTTATTCCAGCTATGCAAGCTAATTCAAGCATTTACAACACACTTGCCTCCGGCTTGCTTATATTGCCCTACGTATTATTTTCATCGATTGCTGGAGATCTTTGTGATAAGCATAGTAAGTCTTCTCTTATTATCATTTTTAAAACCCTAGAAGTTTTTTTGGTAGCCTTTGGATGTTGGGCCATATACAACCAGCATCCCATCGGCATGATGACCACCATTTTCTTTTTAGGCGCCAGATCAACTTTTCTCACACCCCTTAGATTAGCAATAACACCAGAATATCTGAAAGAAAAAGAGCTGTTGCTAGGTAATACACTGTTCGAAATTTCACTTTTTTCGAGCATCGTTCTAGGTGACATTCTGGCTAACATTATATTCTTGGAAAAATATAAAGGTATGACTATCTTGCTATCCACGCTCATGACACTGTCTATTGCATCCTGGATAGCAGCTTTGTTTTTACCCACCACAAAACCAAAAAACCCTCATCACAAAATCAATTACAACATCATTACAAGCAGCTGGAACATTATAAGACAAACCAAACATTACCGCACTTTGTACTTATGCATTCTTGGAATCTCATGGTTTTGGCTGGTAGCCTTCATGGTGATGCTAGAAATACCTCTTCTACTCAAAGAGATTATTAATGCCAGCCCTGAGGTCATAACTTTTATTCTCATCATTTTTGCAGTGGGAATCTCCCTTGGGTCTACTCTGTGTAATTATCTTCTAAAATCTCGAATTGAGGCAACCTACGTACCACTTTCTGCCTTTGCTATATCCTTTATTTTATATGACCTAGCATCAGTTATGCATCAGATCACACCAAACGATACAAAAATACCTATCTACACATTTTTATCAAACTGGAATTACATCAGGATTTCATTTGACTGTTTTTTAATTGGTATGTTTGGGGGACTATATCAAGTACCCTTATTTACAATCATGCAACACGAAAGTCCGGATAATATCCGAGCAAGAATCATGGCATGCTACAACATTATCTCTACAGTATTTAGTTTGGTAGGCGCTCTTCTGAATGTTGTGCTCAGGTATTTCTACAACGGCAACCCTGCCTATACTTTAGCATTCATCTCACTGATGTTTGCTTGGCTATCTCTATATATCTCTCAAATAATGCCCTATGACATACTCACCACCATCCTGCGTTGGGCATTTAAATTTTTCTACCGAGCAAGAATTGAAGGACTGGATAATTTTAAAAAGGCAAAAAACCAACGTCTTGTAATTATCTGCAATCACACATCATGGCTTGATGCACTTATCCTAGCTGCCTTTATTCCAGAAAAGCTCACCTTTGCTTTCAATCCCAATATGACCCATCACTGGCTTATCAAACGATTTATCAAACTGAATAAGGTCTTTATGATTGATCCAGCCCAAACCATGAGTATTAGAGGGCTGATTGAGTCCATCAAAGACGGCGAAAAAATTGTAATTTTTCCTGAGGGCAGAGTCACTGAGACCGGCTCACTTATGAAAATATATGAATTACCAGCCATGATTGCAGAAAAAGCCCATGCACGTTTATTACCCATTCATATTCAAGGTATGGAGAAAACTTTTTTTTCAAGGGCCAAAACAAAAAGTGCTTTTCCTATAAATGTTCAAATGAGTATCTTAATCCAACCTGCTGTAGACTTTCCTAAACCTGATCGAAGCGATAAACGAGAAAAGCGAAAAATAGCAGGTGATTTTTTATACAAAATCATGACTAACATGAACTACGAAACCAATAAAAAAAATGGCCACTTGTTTACAAGCTTATTATCAGCCTCCAAACAACATGGCGCACACAAAAAATGCTTCAATGATGTCAACAGAAAGCCCATGTCTTACCATCAGTTAATTCTAAAGTGTTTTGCTCTTAGATTTGTTGTTAATAAAGCGCTATCAAAAGAGCAACGTGTTGGGATACTGATGCCACCGGCGCTACCATCTGTAGTGCTATTTTATACCCTCCAAAGTATGGGCCGCACCACAGTCATGTTAAATTATGCACATGGGCCTAAGCAAATGATCACTTGTTGTCAAACTGCAGCCATCAAAGAAATCATCACTGCCAGAAAGGTGGTTGAAAAAGCTGGCTGGCAAAATTTAATCACTGAATTAGAATATGCAGGCTACCGTATCATTTATCTTGACGACATCGCCAGCAAACTTACAATTGCCCATAAAGCCGTCGCTGCATTAGCCTCCTGGTTTCCTATGCTCTATTATAGATGGCTAAACCATAAGATCCATCCCTCAGATACAGCAATTATTTTGTTTACCTCAGGATCAGAAGGCAACCCGAAAGGTGTGGCACTTTCTCACGATAATATTCACGCAAACATATCACAAATCATATCCATAGTTGATTTGAATAGTCACGACACTATTTTTAATGTTCTTCCCTTCTTTCACTCATTTGGTATGATAGGAGCCCTGATAGCACCAGTCATCGTAGGTTTGAGAGTTTTTTTATACCCAAGCCCATTACATTATCGAATCATCAATGAATTAATTTATGACACAAATGCCACTATTTTATTTTCAACTGATTACCTTTTGTCACTTTATGCTAACCATGCAAATGCTTATGACTTTTATAGTTTGAGGTACGTATTTGCTGGAGCAGAAAAACTACAGAAAAAAACCATTGATATTTGGTGTGAGAAATTTGGTGTTCGCGTATTAGAAGCCTATGGGGTCACAGAAGCATCTCCTGGTATATCCATTAGTACACCTATGCACAACAAACAAGGGTGTGTAGGTAGACTTTTGCCAAAGATAGAGTACAAACTGACCGAAGAAAAGACCTATCACAATGGCGGACGTCTACATGTCAAAGGCCCCAATATTATGAAAGGCTATATACGACACGAACAACCCGGAGTGATTCAACCTTGTAAGGACGGCTGGCACGATACGGGTGATATAGCCAATATTGATCAAGACGGCTTTCTTAAAATCATTGGTAGAGGTAAGCGCTTTGCTAAAATTGCAGGCGAAATGATTTCCCTAGCGGCAATTGAGAATACTGTTAACGACTTTTTTCAAAATGAATCACATGCCATCATCAGCATTCCCTCAGAAAAACGTGGCGAAGAGGTGATTCTTGTGACAGAGAGCAACACACTTACTCGAAGTATGGTACAAAAAGCATTCCAAGAAAAAGGCATCAGCGAACTTTGGATCCCCAAGCAAATCATGCACATTGAAGAGGTTCCACGCATGCCTACAGGAAAAGTTAACTATCCTGAGCTCATGCATATACTAAATCAAAAACCTAAGGGGACGTAACGAAAGGTAAATCTTTTATTTTGACTAAAAAATAGATATACTAATCCAAAATTGGAGAACACCATGACAACTGTAAGCCGGACTAAAAAACCTATGATGGACACCTCAAAATTGATCGGACAAGATGAATTTAAGCAAGCCGTTGAAGAAGTTATGCATGACGTCTTACCATGGATTGAACAAAACCCAAAATACCAACACCCATCTCTGATTGATTATTTTCTTATACCTAATAGAATCATTAGCTTTAAAATAAGCTGGACGGACGATCAAGGTTGCACACAGTTTAACACGGGCTATCGCGTTCAGAATACCAATCTACTTGGGCCTTACAAAGGCGGCCTTAGATTTTCACCCACCGTCAATATAAACGTTCTAAAATTTCTAGCATTCGAACAAGCCTTTAAAAATAGTCTCACCGGGCTATCTTTAGGCGCAGGAAAGGGAGGCTCTGATTTTAATCCAAAGGGTAAATCCAATAACGAAATTAAATCATTTTGTAAAAGTTTTATTTCTCAACTTTCTCCTTATATTGGTCATGATATCGATGTACCTGCAGGTGATATCGGTGTAGGGGCTACTGAAATCAACCATATGATTCATCACTTATTGAACTATACAGACCACAAACCGGGCGTATTGACCGGAAAGCCTCTTGAACTTAATGGTAGTCACTTAAGGCCAGAAGCCACAGGCTATGGATGTGTATACTTTCTACAACATATGCTAGCCACAAGAAAACAGACACTCAAGCACAAAACCGTACTTATATCGGGTGCTGGCAATGTTGCACTATATGCGGCAGAAAAGTGCCTAGAACTAGGCGCTCATGTACTAACACTATCTGACTCACAAGGTACAGCACATTTTCCTGATGGCCTAAGTCAAATCATGCTTGATCATATCAAAACACAACGATTTAACCACAAAAGTCGACTGTCCATCATTATACCTAACATGTCAAACGCCTACTACATTCAACACAAAAAACCTTGGGGCTACAAAGGAGATTGCGCCCTTCCTTGTGCTACCGAAAATGAACTGAATGAAATGGACGCCAAGCAACTATGTCAACAGGGACTTTTAGCACTATCTGAGGGTGCTAATATGCCCGCCACCAAAGCTGCTATAGACATATTTAAACAAGCAAAAATTTTGTACGGCCCAGGCAAAGCTGCAAATGCTGGCGGCGTTGCCGTGTCTGGCTTTGAAATGATTCAAAATCAACAACAAACTCAATGGTCCAAAGAACAAGTTGATGCAAAACTCCAAGAAGTTATGCAACACATTCACACCACTTGTTTGCGGTACGGTAAGGAAAGCCCGCATTATATTGATTATGCTAAAGGGGCCAACATAGGAGGCTTCGTACGCATAGCTGATAAACTATTTGATGATGGTTATCTTGGGTAAAGCTTAGCCACTGACTTAGATCAGGTAGTCAGTAGCATCCTTGTGTAAAGTCACCTCAATAACATGATCTTTGTAAATCACAAATTTCAGATTAAATAAAATCCTTATACTATACAAATAAAATGACTTTGGATTTTACACGTGCCTCCTGTTAATAGTCTTTTTTTTGGTGATATTGTAGGTGAAAGAGCTACACACTATCTTATTAAACGCCTCCCTCAAATTAAAGCCCAGTACAATGCTGATATTGTGATTGTTAATGCTGAAAATGCTCATAGATCAGGAAAAGGTCTCACACCTTCAATCTGCCATCAACTTCTAGACTCAGGCGTTGATGTGATTACACTTGGCAATCATACACTAGATCAGTCTAGCATTCGTGACAGCTTACATCATGAACCACGTTTAATCAGGCCTCTCAACATGACTGCACCAGGTTATGGCATATCTACATTTAAAAGCTCTCACGGCATCTATTGCGTTGCTAATATTTAAGGTAATGCATTTATCAAAGGACCTCATAGCTCTGCTATACAAGCAGCCACACAGATTAAAAACACCATCATACAACTTGATCAACCTTGTTTTTCACTGGTTGATATTCATGCGGAGTCAACCTTGGAAAAGCAGACTATTGCATATATTCTTGATGGTACAGTAACCGCGGTAGTGGGTACACACACTCATGTACCTACAGCTGATCATCGTATCTTATCTGAAGGTACAGCCTATATCTCTGATGTTGGTATGTGCGGCAGTTATGCTTCGTGTATTGGGTTTGACAAAAAAGAAATAGTCAACAAGGCGTTAAAAATTAAATCTAAAAAAGAGCCTTCTTTTATTGTTGCATCTGGGCCCGTGACACTAAGGGGCGTTATGATTACCAGTAATTCAGCTGGATTGGCCACAGCCATACAACCATTATACGATCATGAAAATAAACCTTAGACCGGATATACATCAATAAAATTACCACAGAAAGCTTAGGCATTATCATGGCACATAACAGTAGCCCTCAGCAATCGTTTTTGTATGGCCATCATTCAAACGCCTCTAGTTGATAAATATTATGCTCCGTTACCCGCTGACATAGTTTTCAGCGCGATACCTCATAATTAGCCAACACGTAAGACCTATAAATAATGCTATTAATACCCATTGTAAAACCAAACTAGCTGTCAAAAGACCATAAATCCACGGTTTACACACACGTAAAAATAACCATGCACAAACATAAGCAATGAAAAACGACCATGCTACAGACATCCAAGCATACTTGGCACCAACTTGTCTCGACATAGCCACTAGTGTACTCACGCAGGGGAAATACAATAATGAAAAAATCAAATAGCTCATTACATGGTAAGGCGTTTCAAATGCTTGATGCAATCCAGGAAATATAAGTATATCTTGCTGCCAAAATGGTAATATGTGAGATGGTAGTGAGAGCATTTGCTCCATCACTTCTGATAATCGGCTACTAAAGATATCGATGAGACTATCACCCACAACACCAGGATCTGGCAAAGTATCTGAGTAAAATAAACTCAATGTACTTAACACTACCTCCTTCGCTATAAAACCCATCATTAAGGATAGTATCACAGGCCATGAATCTTTTTTTATCATAAATGCAAAAAATGATGCTACAAACTTACTTACAATCGCTAAACAACTCTCGGGAGAATTATTTGAACTCAAGAAGTCACCATTAGGTGTGAAATGAGCACACAAGGAAAGAGTTAAGGTTGCGGGCACAATCATGAGTAATGCTTGCCTCACGAATGCATAGCTTTTACGAACCGCATTTCCGAAACCAAACCTTAGCCTTGGCCATTGATATACTGGCAAATCAAGAATATAGGTTTTACTCTGCTGAGATTGGTATCCTAGCATCTTAAGCAGGATCCCCGTTAAAAGTGCCACACCAATACCCAATATATATAAGAACAACATAATAAAGCACGAACTTCCCTTAAAAAAGGCCTGGCAAAACACTGCATATATTGCTAAACGCGCATTACATGACATGAAAGGCATCATCATAGTTGTTACGAAACGGCTTTCCTTCGACTTAACATGGTTAACAGACATGATACCGGGGACATTACACCCAAAACCCATCACCAGCGAAATTAATGCATCGCCTGGCAAGCCAAGAGGCTTTATCAGTCGATCAAAAAGCACAGCAGCGCGGGTCATATAACCACACTCCTCCAAACAAAAAAATCCCAAGAATACTACAGACATGAATGGTAAAAAACAAAAGGAAGTAATCAAACCTAACCCAAGTCCTTCTGATAAAACGATAATTAAATAATTTGGGAGTTGTAACATATTTGCAGCCCATGCAATCATATCAATAAATAGGAATGAAAATAACGGCTCGACAACAGATTGAAGGTACTGACCCAACCCCATACTTAGCCAAAACACAAGGCCCATATTAAGTATAAACAGAGGCCCACCCCATAGACGGTGTAACATCCATTTATCTATCCATTTAGTCCATGAGTCTATGGTACCTAATTGAGTCATACTTTGCTTAACAATACTCCTGGCCCATTCGCGGCGAGTTACTGCGATACACTCAGACAACCCCCCGGGGTATAAGAGCAAAAGTTTCTGGTAAGCACTAGAAAAGACATAAGATGGCGGACTATCTTTCAACAAACCGCTCATAAGTGCCCCCAGTGCCTGAGAGCGATTGATGCCTGTGGCCATCCTCTCATTAAGCAATGACTCGACAACCTCAGGATATACAAGGGGTATAGAGGGGTTACACAACCCTAATCCATCCTGGCTGTAAGCGCTAAGAGCTAACTTCAGGGGGCGTAGGCCAAAGCCTGTTAAGGTCGATAGCGTATACACAGGACACCCTAGCCTTGATCTTAGTAGATTTACATTCAATGAGGCTTTTTGATTACTTAATAAGTCAATACGATTAATAACAACAATCATGGGGATATGGAGTTCACATAGCTGGCTAGTCAAGTATAATTGTCGCTCTATTAGCATTGCATCAAGTACATTAACAACCAAGTCGAAGTTTCCACCAGACAGTTGTTCGTTGACGTTACTTTCTACTATCGAGCAATTACCACCCTGGAGCCTAGTTAACCCATAGCAACCCGGTAAATCTGTTACCTCATAATCTATCGAAATACCGTTTTTGCATAGAGACCTACAGCTAGTTGAGGTTACACCGGACCAATTACCCACACAGCTATTACATCCTGTCAAGGAATTGAACAAAGAGGTCTTTCCGCAGTTTGGATTCCCTACCAGCGCAATCTTCTTCATGTAAATAGCCTCTCTGTTCAATACCTACACATAGCTGAGTTTCATTTTTTTCCAAAGGTCACTCGTTATGGCGATTTTAACCCCAAGAACATCTAATATGTATGTGCGTGAGGAAGCAATCTGTAGTAGTTTAATTATCTGACCCGGTATTAAACCCTTGGAATAATACTCTTGTAAGTAAGTTTCACACACGCCGTTAAAACCGTTTAGCCTCAAATTCTTACCAACGTCTTTCTCTACATCAGATACGACAGAAAAATATTTTCTAAAAGCGTTGTATACGTATTTGAGCATGTGTGTTCTCCACTTTCACTATTTAAGAGTTGTTCAGATGACTATCGGTCATCTATTTCTAATAGACCTTCAAAACAATAACAGGATACTATATATTGTGTCACACAATAAAACCAAATACAACGAGCAGTAACACTTATATCTTACACAGCAATACAAAATACATGACAACCCATAAGTTCAGTTTTTGATGTCTTTATCTTCATAACAAGATATTGAGATACTACATGTATGTCAATATCCATAGGTATCGAAATGAATATCAATAGTCTATGGTTGGAATCAAACCCAATGCACTTTTTTTAAGTTTGTTATCTCGAGATAACTTAAAAGTTGATTGGGATATTAAAAATCATAATTATAAATCCCATGCTAGCAAATCATCTGCCAGTTTGGCATTCACCAATGCCCTCATATTCAGCATTTTTAAGGCTGATTTATATCTAGGATGAAGTGATAGTTCCTGTTGAATATCAAGGTTTCCTTGAGTGATCATAAACTGGATTCTCCAAATAACCATGATTTCCTCCTGGAGTCTCCTAGGAAACTTAATACGTGTTGAAATAACTTGCCAAACACGTTTTATGTCCCTGTTATAAACAGCTAAACTCGAACCGTGATGGTGATCATTTTGACCAATCTTTTGTATTAACGGTAATAGTAGTCCAGCATAAAACAAACTTCTTGACATAGGTTTATTTTGTCTCATTGAATTATCATTGCTCTGCATGAGATGATCAAGGAATGCTTTCACCTCAGGATCTTTGTAACAGTTATCATAACCACTAAGAAGCTTATTCAACACACCATATCTCAGCAATAAATGCATACCACGCTTTGAGAAAGCTTGCATAAAAAACTTAGAAAAATCAACAAATAGTCGATCCTTTGATTGATTAAGTATCAGATCAACATGTGATTTAAGACAACTTTGCAGGGGTGCTTTTATCTCAAATCCTGTCTTAGCGCTATACCTTAAAGCCCTAAGTATCCTCATTGAATCTTCTTCTACTCGTACTTTATCGTCACCAATAAAACAAATTCTTCGCTTACATAAATCCTCATACCCACCAACATAATCGATAATAGTTTCGGATCTGATATCATAGTACAGAGAATTTATTGTAAAGTCTCTTCTCATCACATCCTGATCAATGGTGCCATAGACGTTATTAGTTTGCATCTTTTTTGAAAATAAACGCCACCATATCCGTTGCCATAGAGTAGCCACACCTCTAAAGGTGATCACTTCAAAAACCTCTTGATGGGCATAGACGTGGACCAACTTAAATCGACGACCAATAATTCGACTACGCCTGAACAAACGTTTTACCTGTTCTGGCTTAGCCTGTGTCACAATATCAAAGTCTTTTGGCACCACACCACATAATAAATCTCTCACGCAGCCACCCACAAGATATGACGGATATCCGGACTTCCATAAAGTATTCACAATGTGAACTGCATGTGCGTTTAACCGAGATAAGGTAATGCCGTGTGTCAAAACATCATAAGTTTTTGCCTGAACCAACTGATGAATATCTTTGCTTAGATTGACTCTGGCTTTTTTTTTGTTTACATATACTCTACTCATAATGCTCAACATCATTAAACTTATTCATCCAAATGCTCCATCATTATTCTTTCAGACCATGAAGCCCGCTTGAGCATAGCTTTTTTGCCCAATAATGCAAAGCCTACAACATCGCCCGATGTATTTAAAAAGCCAGCCTCCAAATCATCTTTATCGTTGGATTCAACTCGCCACTGTCCCTGGCATAATGGAGATGGCGCTACAAAAGAAACCGGTAAGCTTGGCATTTTCAATACAGCTGGCATCACAGGATAATGAATTTGAACAGGATTACCTAAAAGGGTCTGTGCAATTGACTTCGCTTGTTGTCTCAATGGTGCGACAAAGTACCTAGACTGCCCATGAACAACTGCACAATCACCTAACGCAAATATCGATGAATCTGAGGTTTTTCCAAAATTATCACAAACAATGCCTGAGGTACAAGCCAAACCTGATCGCTTAGCTAACTCAACCCGACCTTGAAGGCCAATGGCTACCAGTACCATTTCTGAGGTAATCATGGTATGATCCGATAGACTCAGGACTATCTGATTATCCTTTTGTGCACACGCCGTGACACCATCAGGTACTGACAACCACTGCAATCCCATTTGCTTAAGGTGCTGCAAAATCCGCTCACCCATCAACTCCGGGACAAATTGACTAAGCGGATTATCATGATCAGAAATCATCTTAACTTGATAACCATGACTTAAAAAGTCGTGTGCAAATTCAATACCTACCAGGCCAGATCCTACTATGGTAATACTTTCAGGCCTAGATCTTACTGCAACTTGAGACCATTGGTGATAATCAGAAAGACTGTTGATAGAAAAAATACCAGATAATCCATCTTGACCAGGCAGTTGCCGCGACAATGATCCAGTGGCAAATACTAAGTAATCATAACCCACACATAGACCGTTGCTGGTTTTAATCTGCTTGGCAGATCTATCAACCGCCACTACGGACTGATTTACAACAACTTCCAAACGATATCGTTCAGACATATATTCAGCTGTTCCTGTAACAATATCCTTAGCAGAAGTCTTGTTGAATAAAAGCGTTGACAACTTAGGCTTAGGATAATACTCGCCATCCCCTTCCGTGATCATCATCACAGAGGCTGTTTGACTAATAAGCCTCAACTCAATGGCCAACATATATGCAGCCATGCCAGATCCAATAATTACTATTTGTGCCGAAGGCATTGCACACTCCTTGACTAACTTACTCTTTTGATACGCACAACATTTCTCTCATGCCTCAATCGTCTGACGACTTTACTTAGATGACTACGACTTCCTACAGAAACACACATAACTACATGCATCGATTTTGAATCGAGCAGCTCAGATTTTATCTCTTCAATATTACAAAAAAGCTCAGAAATTATCAAACACACTGAAGCCAAAGCCCCTTTTTGATTGATTAAATCAAGCTCTAACATCGAAGTAAATTGACGATCACCTTCCTCTGACCATAAAACATTAATGGTTTCATAGCGAGCTTCCTTAATGAGCTGGATGGCAACATGGCAGCGATCTCTATGCACCGTGATACCAAACCCAGCAGATAGAAAGCCCATGATACCATCTCCTGGAATAGGTAGACAGCATCTCGCATAATTTATAGCTAAGTGTTCTTTTCCGTTAATAGTCAATGGACGATTATTAGAAAAGCCAACTCGTGACCAGACACTATGGTCAACTGAATAAGCTTGCAACTCGCGGATCACTCTCGAAACAGCCATATTCCCTAATGCGACTAACTCTAGGACATCATTGAAAGAATCACAACCTAAGCGAGTGGCTACAACCTCTAAAAAAACGGCACCATCTTTGGTAAACAAAGCGTGTGCATTATCTATATTTTTTGAGATGAGTCGCTGTCCTAGAAACACTAAATCTTGTTTTCGTTGATTCTTAAAATACAACCTCAACGCTGCCTTTGCTTTTGCGGTTACCACAATATCTAACCATAATGGATTTGGACTAGAATCCTGCTTCGTGATAATTTCAATAAACTGTCCACTTTTTAATACTGTTGATAGAGGGTTTATCTGATGATCAATTCTTGCTAGTACGCAACTATGGCCAAGCTTAGTATGAATATAATAGGCAAAATCTAATGCAGTTGCACCTTTTAGTAGCCGAACAATATCGCCCTTTGGGGTGAACACATACACCTCATCCGGGCATAGGTCTATTTTAACGTGCTCCATAAACTCCAACGAACTACCATTCTCATTCTGATTATTGACCAATCTAGATAACCATTGATAAGCTTGGATCTGTGAGGCTGTGTGGTTTACACCACCTTCTTTGTATGCATAATGGGCCGCCACCCCAGAACTTGCAAGCTGATCCATCACAGTTGTTCTAATTTGAACCTCAACCTTAGCACCACTGGGTCCAAATATTACGGTATGTAAGGATTGGTAGCCATTTTTTTTAGGTAACGCAATATAATCTTTTAGTTTGTTCAACATAGGACGAAAGTTGGTATGCAACAAGCCCAACACTGTATAACAATCAAGAGGCTGAGCAAGACAAACACGTAGTGCAAAAACATCGGTGATCTCTTGAAATGACTTATTTTTATCTCGCATTTTTTTATAAACCGAATACGTGTGTTTGTGTCTGTGCGTGAGGCTCTCAAAGGCAATATTGTGATGGTCCATCAAAGCACATATCTCTTGTTTGACATAATCAATTAAAGATGCATTATTCTGGGACATATTTAAAAGGGCCTGGTCAATGACGCGATACCTTACAGGCCATATAACCTTAAAGCTCAAGTTCTCAAGTTCAAATCCAAAATACCCCATCCCCAACCTTTTAGCTAAGGGCGCATAAATCTCAAGCGTTTCTTTTGCAATACGCACCTGCTTTTCGGCATGAAGATATGCTATTGTTCTCATGTTATCAAGTCTATCTGCCAACTTGATGATAAGAACCCTAATGTCTTTAGCCATGGCCATCAGCATGTTTCGATAATTCTGGGCCTGAGAATCAGACCGATTTAGAGTAGGCAGTTTTTTAATTTTGGTCAATCCCAGTACAATACCAGTCACTGACGGGCCAAACTTATCTTTTAGTATGGTATCGGTACAATCAGTATCTTCTAATACATCATGCAATAGACCTGCTACAATACACTTACAGTCCATCTTTAGTTCAGCAAGAATGATCGCTACAGAAAGCGGGTGAATAATAAAAGGCAATCCAGATTTTCTAAGCTGGCCACGATGATAGTCATTGGCTAAGGCAAAGGCACTACGAACCACTGATCTGTCGTCTTGATCAACATAATCAAGCGTGATCTCGAATTTCTTAAGCGCCGTCTCTACAGCAGAACTCACAGATGCGCTAACCAACGTAACCGACCATCAGAGACCTTCTAAAATCAAATCCTCATCGAAAGAATCTAACGCGTCCTCTTCAGGATCCTCAGCATCGTTTTCAATTTCAATAAGAGAGGCTACGGTAGGCTTGTGACCTTGGATCAAGTTAGCCACAGGAGAGGGAGACCCTTGAGCAAGCTGATGGGCTCTTTGAGAAGCTAACAAAACCAAAGCAAAGCGATTTCCACTTACTTTACTAACACATGATACGATTGATACTGCAGTCACGACAAAACCCGCTTGATTTCTAAAGATTTTATCACAACTCAAATGAAAGTCAACCACCAATGCTATTAAACCTGGTGCTGAGACCTCCTAGCTAAAAATACTCAACTCCTGAGTGATGACACCAAACCAGGATGTGATATTTGCTGGTTACTCGTTTTTAGCCGTTCCACCCGAACAATACTTACCAAATCATCAACCGCAGCTTCGAGATCATCATTCACTATCCAATAATCAAAGGTAACCGAGGCATCAAGTTCAGCATTGGACATGGCTAATCTTTTTTGTATCAATTCATCACTTGCTCCTCTGTATTTCAAGCGATTGGACAAAACATCTCGGTCTGGCGGCAACACAAAAACGCTAACCACCCTATCATACAACTGCTTAAGCACTGCTGCCCCTTGACAATCGATCACCATCAAGACATCTTGTTGTTTTATAAGATTGAAGAAATCCTCCTTGAGGACTCCGTACCAATAACCATAAACTTGGGAGAATTCTAAAAACAAATCTGCATCAATCCATGCACGAAACTGCTTGGACGTTACGAACCGGTAACTGGCTCCTTCAATCTCTCCAGCCCTAGGTGGACGAGTCGTTACTGAAACTGATCGTCGTATTTGCTTATCTCGGGCCAGCAACCTATTTGCCATAGTAGTCTTGCCAGTTCCTGTTACTGCAGATAACACAAATATTGTATACTTCACCACCGCGCCTTACTTTCATTATGGCATGAACATAACAAAATTACCACGTAAGCACAAGACAAAAACATGCCTTACAAATATAAAAAACATTTGCAAAAAACTCTTTGCTCCGTTAAGTTAGCGTATGATAGAGCAACAGCTTTAAAATAAGGAATCCGCTCATGCGCCGCGATCACAGAAAACCTAACCAATCACGTACCATCAGTTTCATCCCCGATTTCACTCGTTATGCAGAAGGCTCAGTACTATCGTGCTGTGGCTATACTAAAGTTATCTGCAACACAAGTGTCGAAGAGGGTGTACCTAGATTCTTAAGAGATCAACAACATGGCTGGCTCACAGCAGAATACAGTATGCTTCCCAGAGCGACTCATACGAGAGGGGAGAGGGAAGTCAGTCGTGGCAAACAAAACGGAAGAAGTACAGAAATTCAAAGACTCATAGGTAGATCGCTGAGAAACTGTATAGATCTAAGCTTACTGAAGGATTACACACTCATGATAGACTGCGATGTTATCCAAGCCGATGGCGGCACAAGAACTACGGCACTAAACGGTGCTATCATTTCAGTCATTCATGCAATACAAACACTTCAATATAAACAAAAAATAAAGCACGACCCACTTAAGTACTTACTGACTGCTTTTTCATTTGGCGTCGTAGATGATACGGTTATTCTTGATTTAAACTATGAAGAAGATTCTCATATTGACGTTGACTGCAACATTGTGCTAACTGAGCACGGTGACATTGCTGAGATTCAAGGTACAGGCGAAAAAAAGCCTCTCAAACAAGAACACTTAAGTACCATGCTTGAGATGGCACAACAAGCACAACCTATCCTACTAAAGACTATGAGAAAAGCCATCAACCGTAGCTAGGGTCTAGAAACAGCACTCTGTTAAAATATAAAAATATTATATAATCAATATCATGAATTTGGCTGCGATACTAAGGAAACCTTCTGATATCCAATTCTACCCAACTGAGCCATAGACTTTAGCACCACCTCCCAAGCTAGAGACCTGTCAGCACGAACGTGTATCTTTTGATCTTGCGCAATTGATTGTTGTTGAAACCAGTTGGTCATAGCAAAGTCAGTGTTAACTTCAACAGGCTGCGAATCACCAAGCTGCAGATACTGTCTTCCGGATTTATCCACACTGAACACAACTACAACAGACTTACCCATATCTGAAACTGAAGAGGTTACCTTGGGTAAAGACACGTTAACCCCCATGTGTACCACAGGGGCTACCACCATAAAAATAATGAGCAGCACCAACATAACATCTAAATATGGCACCATATTGACTTGACTGAATGGCGCTGATTTTTTTCGCATCATCGTCACCTAACTATCTAAGAAACAGCGCGTTGTCTACGTGCAAGTATCATAAATTCATCTTGAAAGATCTGATAGTGTTCTATGATCGATTCCATTTTTAAAGACAACCTGTTATAGGCAACCGTAGCAGGAATCGCGACAAAAAGTCCGAAAGCAGTCATGGCAAGTGCTTCAGAAATACCTGGGGCTACTGCGTTAAGATGCATAGCAGCACTGGCTTGAAGCAAGCCCTGAAACGTATGCATCACACCAAAAACAGTACCTAACAAACCAATATAAGGACTGACACTGGCAATAGTCGCAAGCCATGTAAGCTTGCTGTGGACCGTTACCTCCCATTTTTTACAAGATAACACCATCATAGCTTGACATTGATTAAACCGCTCTTCATCACTATACTCAGAAGCCCGATGACGAATGAGGCCCGAAAAACCGGCAAGGAATATGTCATCAATAGGTGTTTTTTGTACTTTGTCTTTAGTGAGCTGATACAACTCACTCAAATCGACACCGGACCAAAACCGCCTCTCAAAATTATCGTAGCTGGTTTGAAGCAATCTGAAATTATAGTATTTCATGAAAATGATACTCCATGAGTACACCGACATCAACACTAAAATAACGGTTAAAAAAACGACCACACCGGATGTTGACATCTGCCCACCACCAAGCGCATTGAAGTCTACCATGGATACATCTCATACAATTGATCGATAAAAATCACTATATAACTAAAACAGCATGCAAGCAAGCAGTGCATTGCAAAAAATCTGCAATGACTTTAAGAAACAAACGTAAACTAACATAATAGTACCAAACTACTCCACTTAAAAAATCAGTGCACTTCAAGTCCCACAAAGATACAGAAAATTCACGCCTTGTTACTCATTATCTGTATCGCCACACCTCACAGACAGCATTACTCTTTCTACTAAGACCAATATTATTGCAAGAATGCTGATGAACTTGACAAACGTAAAGAGATGAATTTTTTAAAGCTACAGCAAATATCCTGGAAGGGATTCCTAGTTAAAATATCTAATAAGACCCAATGAGCCGCTTGACATCAACTGATAAATGTCTGCTTTTTTCCAACGTCTTCCGTCAACGTTAGCATGTACATAATCACGTTCAATCACATCTAGCCTGCCTCTTATAGCTACCTGACTAGAAAAGGCATACTCAATCCCAGTCGTGAATGCCACACTGAAACGATCAGCGACATTTCCATTGAAACGAAACGTCTTTCGAATATTAATTCCTAAATTAGACCGTAACGAACCATCTTCATAGAAACCATAATCCAAATCTAAGCCCGTAAACAAACTCCTGTAGGTATTAGTTACATCGATAGACCCGCCGTCATTGAAACTATCTATGCTATACCCACCTGAGTGAATCACTGCTGAAACACTTGATTGTTTATACGCCGCTGCCAAGCATGGTTGCGCCTTATCAAGGGAAACCCCTAAACCAAAATGAGCCGCCATTGTTGAATTAAACACACACAAAGATAAAAATGATAAACGCATAACAGAAAACATTAACATTAACATTAACAAAGCTGAAATTAACATACATTCACACAAATATCAATTACTGTACCCGCTGCTATACTTGGGGGTCATCAAACATTTTAGTATAGAACGATCATCAATAGAAAAGTCATTATGACCCATCAGCTTCAATAAAGGATGGCATCGTCGTTGACAACACCATATTTTTGTGTTTTTTTTCATATAATTATGCATTTAACACATAAGATCAATCATGCTTGGGTATTTTATAAAACCTAAATTATTGATTAAATTCAGGACTATATCACAAAAAACCATCAGCATTATGTCTAAAGTTTATTGAAATTCTTTTACAAATTTAACGCTTTATACGTTTAAAAATAGACTTAAAGAAAATCCCAATGGCAAAATATAACCCTAAACTAAAAGGCCCAATCGCAATAACGCCCACACTAAATATGCCTACACTGAATATATCCACACTCAATACACCGACGGAAAAGATATTCACCGAGGCCAAGGCCATAGAAACATTTGCAGCATCAGGACTACTTGCAATAGCTAAACCGTAAGGCAATAAAACCTCAAAATACCCTAACAAGCCAATAGCTATAGCGAATACCCATGCCAAAATAGACGCCCATATTCTTGAATCCATTCAATAGCTCGATTTATTCATAAGCATCTATGGCATTAACAATAAACATCATCCGTTTTTAGTATTTATGGCATGCCAACTCAAACATACTAAAAAAGAAAAACAATTATTTTCACCGATACAACATGTCGTCATCAGCATGATGGACAGTTTGAATCCCCATTAAATAATCTATAACCAAGAACTAAAACCTGCTACGGGTTTTGTTATGATACTTGAATACGTTTGAGCATGCTCGGAAACATACCACCTTCGTGGTAAAGTTTAAGCTCTTGTGCTGTATCAATTCTTGATTTAAGCTCAATTTTATGTATCGAACCATCCGATTTTTCTAGAATCATCATCAGTGGGGTACTGATTGAAACTAAGTGTTCAAGACCAGTAATCGATAACTTCTCATCACCTTCAAATATTATATCACCATCTTCTTCAAACGCGAATTCGCAGGGCAATACGCCCATTCCGATTAAATTAGATCTATGAATACGTTCAAAACTCTTAGCAATCACCACTTTAACACCCAGACAAAATGTTCCCTTTGCTGCCCAGTCTCTAGAGGACCCAGAACCATAGTGACTGCCAGCAATAACCACTAGCGGAATTTGATCAGCAGCATATTTCATAGCAGCATCATAAACAGACATAACTGTTTGGGTCGGCACATACCTGGCATAACCCCCTGATATGCCAGGTAAAACTTTATTTTGAATACGAATATTAGCAAAAGCGCCTCTCATCATCACTTCATGATTGCCGCGACGGCTACCATAACTATTGAAATGCTCTGGCTTGACACCATGATTCTGTAAAAACAAGCCAGCTGGGCTGTCAGGCTTAATATTACCTGCCGGCGAAATGTGATCAGTGGTAACACTATCTCCTAGCCACAATAAAATTCTTGCCCCCTCAATAGTCTTCTGATCATTTAAACGTGGCCTTGCAGCCACAAAATCAGGCTTTTGAATATAGGTTGAAGATTTTCGCCAAGGATAACGTGTTGATGGCTCAACTATCAATGAGGCCCAATGATGATCGCCCTTTTCTATATGCTCATATTGCTCTCGATACATGGACTGATTGATGGCTTGCATCATCTCTTCTATTAGGGCATTATCTGGCCATATATCATCTAAATATACAGGGGATCCCTGACTATCGTGCCCCAGATGTTCTCTTGTGATATCCACACCAGTAGCACCTAACAACGCATAAGCCACTACCAGTGGCGGAGAGGCCAACCAATTCATAGCTACCTGAGGATGAATGCGCCCCTCAAAATTTCTATTGCCTGACAGAACGGCTGACACACATACCTTTTCCTGAGTAATCACATTTGAAATAGCATCATCTAATGGCCCTGAATTACCAATACAAGTGGTACAACCGAACCCCACCACCGAAAAGCCCAAGGCCGCCAATGGCTCCATTAAACCCAAAACATTAAGATAATCCACCACGACCGGAGAGCCTGGAGCGAAAGAGGTTTTAACCCATGGCTTGGTCATTAAACCTTTCTGAATCGCATTTTTCGCCAACAAACCGGCAGCAATCAGCACCTGAGGGTTAGAGGTATTGGTACAACTGGTGATGGCTGCCAAGACTATATCACCATGACTCAAAGAAAAATCACGCCCAGTGACTTGAAAACGTTTCTTTAGTTCATTTTGGTGACCTCTTGATACCAAAAAACGACTCGTCTCCAAACCAAGATTAGGAAGTGCAACCCTATCTTGAGGCCTGCTTGGACCTGAAACACAGGGCTTTACTTGACTCATGTCAAAACTTATCACTTCTTGGTATTGTTGATGATGACAATGTGAACTGGCCCACAAGAACTGTTTGCGGCTATACATGCCTACCAAATCAACCTGGTCATCACTACGACCTGTCATACGCAAATAACGCAGCGTTTCTTGATCCACAGGAAATAAAGCACTAGTAGTACCAAATTCTGGAGACATATTTGAAATGGTTGCACGGTCTTGCAAACTCAGATGCGCCAAGCCAGGCCCACAAAACTCTAAGATTCTCCCTACCCATGATTTTTGCCTGAATAATTCAGTCAATGACAATACTAAATCAGTGGCAGTAACGCCATTCTTAAGCTTCCCTGTTAGCTCCACACCTACCACTTCAGGTAACAAGAAATCTATAGGATACCCTAAAAGAACTGATTCTGCCTCAATACCGCCCACACCCCAACCAAGCACACCTAAGGCATTCACCATGGTTGTGTGGCTATCAAGCCCCACTAAGGTATCCGGAAATGCATACCAATGCCCTTCTATTTCCTGAGTTGCCACGACCGGTGCTAAATATTCTATGTTAACTTGATGGCATATACCCTTACCGGGCGGGATCAAACGAAACTGATCAAACGATTGCTGACCCCACTTTAAGAACTGGTAACGCTCACGGTTACGTATCATTTCCATATTGACATTAAACTGACAAGCATTCTTTGCATTGCTTTTGTCCACTTGCACAGAATGATCAATCACTAAATCTACGGGACACTGAAAACGAATGGCCTCAGGATCTCCACCTTGATCTGCATAAGCGTCCCGCAATGCCGCCATATCTACCAAGGCAGGCACGCCAGTAAAATCCTGCATTAAAACCCTAGCAGGCATAAATTTAATAGCTGATCCATGCTTATTTTTTGACGACGATGATTGAGACGAAGACGGTTGATTACCATATCGCTCCACAAAAGGTTTTATCATATGAGCTACATCTAATTTTTGTAATAAGCCATATCGATAGCAATTTTCAAGTAAAATTTTATGAGCCACAGGCATTTGAGCCAACTCAATTTGATGCAACTTAGCTATGGCAGAAAGACTCAAATAACGAAAATCTTGATCTCCCAACCGCAATTGATTCCATACCGACATTGACACCACAAACCTCCTTGAACTTATTATGTCACGATGACAAAACTTTAGAACATAGGTAGTACAAACAGCCTACTAACTATAATAATGCAAACGCCCTACTCTAAAAATATCACATCATGCGAAAGTATAGATGTAGATCCAGAATTATGCTAGAATTTAAATATCAATGCCTCGGTGGCACAGCTGGATAGCGCGATCCCCTCCTAAGGGATAGGTCGCAGGTTCGAATCCTGCCCGGGGCATACCTAAGCAACCATGCTGAATGTTTACACTGAGTCCCTAATCTTTATGCCATCCACCAATTTTAAGAACCGTGGCCAAAGGCATCGAGCCAACTCACTCACAAATTCAGAAATACTGATGGTCAAAAACAACCTACTCAACAACTTCCCACTGGCCATATCTATTTCGGCAGGCGATTCCATTTTTGACATATTGTTGGTTATTCATATATACAACTAAACTAAATGGCCTACATATCCGTTTTGCACGTTTAAATGAAGGCTTAGGCACCAACACAAAGGATTGGTGAGTATCAGGATCTTTCCAAGCCACTTGATTGCCTGACGGCTTGGTTTCCAATACCTGAGCAATTTTTTCACGATTTTTGGCATCAATATCTTTACCGATTTGCTCCCCGATATAGCTGCCGATTAAAGCACCTGCCACCGTATTAACAGTATTTCCTCTACCCTTACCAAACTGACTACCTATACCCGCACCAGCAATACCACCTACAACACGGCCGAAGTCTTGTTGACTCTGACAACCAGACATTAACACGACTGACACTAACACGGCAGGTAACTTTAAAAACTTCATATAGGTCCTCTTAAAACATTCTTGGATAGATAAAACATACACTCTATTACATTTATTGTCAATAAAACACGGTGTTCACATGTTTAATATTATTTTAGCGCAGACATTAAACAACCCCATTCCATTCGTAGCCACCATCCATTCTGTCGAGTTTTTTCATGGTCTATACCTTAGGACCAGTAGTCTTAATTGACATAGGCGCTCAAATAAGCACAAACAACCACACCCATTACCAAATCTAGAGATACTGATTAGCCAAAATCAATAAACGGCTTACAATTAGACCTACTTTTTTGTAAACACATATACACCGTCAGCTTGTATAAGCTTACCATATTTAGAAACAGTCCCTAAATTAACTTAAAACAAGGGGTGTTAATAGACCTGATAATGCTATCTCAGCAAGTAAACGTGCCACAAAGATAGGCAAGACTTATGGCTTATCAGGCCTTAATTTGCTATGATGTAAACAATTAGACACAACATAACAACATGCCAAAAAAAACCATAACAGTCCCATGCACTAGTTCAACACCCATCACTCGATCCTGCCACAACCTACCACTCGATCCCATCAGTTGGCAGGCAGATTTTAGCGATAATAAGCGCATCCCCCAAAAGTGGGATATCGAAACTTGGCCAGCAAAAAAATTCAACAACGAGTTACAGCGTTATACACGGGACCCGAGCAATCTGTTTACCCAAGATAATCATCTTCACATAAGAGGCCTGAAGAACCCCAGCACTCAAGAGCTAACCTCTGCTAGACTCACCACACAACATAATCAGTATTTTAGCTATGGAAGCATTCATATTCGAGCACGACTGCCTCTGCAACAAGGCACATGGCCTGCTATTTGGCTATTGGGAAAACAGATCCACCACAAAGGCTGGCCAGGTTGTGGGGAAATTGACATCATGGAACATATTAACACTGAAGCCCAAATCCAAGGATCTGCTCACGATGCGGGTCATTGCTGGAAAACAGCAGTCAAAAACAAACATTTCATTATCAAAGTAGACGATCTAACACAAGCCCATGACTACGGCCTAACCTGGACGCCTGATTTTGTAGAATGGTCATTAGATGGCCAACCCTATGGCCGTTTACATAAAGCAAATTATGTTGCGCCCGATCAACCATGGGCTTATGACGATGACCAATTTTTGATCTTAAATTTAGCACTAGGAGGTGACTGGCCTCAAGCACCCAATCCTGATTTTGAACAAGCCGAAATGGTAGTTGAATCCATTCACTACCGACCGCTTAATCTTAAAGACTATGGCCTTTGGCAAACTCAAGATCAGCAGGAACAGAAACAGCCCAAGCCATAAGCATCAAAACCGTTTTATAGCGTCTCACAAAAATCTAAACAACCATTTAGCCACAAACTATGTAACCCCGTTTCACGGTATTGATGCTAAAACTTAAAACACGCATAGTAACGCACCCCATTGATGATCATCCTAAGCCATGCCTACTAGCATACCGCAATCCATACCCGATAGCTCCTTAAGTTTTAAAACACCCATGGCAGCCTGGATTACTCCTTACCTAACTAACCTAAAAAGATCCATCATCTACTTAACTGATCATCCAGCACTAACCCTACTACTAAGTCTGACAACCGTTTTTAACTGGTTTTATCACCGGCATGCTGTTCACTATTTTCAAAGACAAGTAAGGGAATTTTCCACACTTGTTCAACAAGGAACGCACTGCCAGGTGACGATCTTATCTCTACCCAGTTTTAAACGTCTACACACACTCAACACTCAAATCATAGCCTGCGGTCCATGGCAACCGGACAGCCCGATTTATCTTAACTTAAAAATAAGGGGCGCACGATTCAATTTAGGCGACAACATCCAAGTTAATATTAATCACAGCACCTTGATAGACCCTTGGTTTGTATGGCAAGTTAACCCAACTAGATTACTGGGCAAGCGCAACTTAGGCACTACAGTCTTACTCAGCCGACAACAATGGCATAGCTTTTCAAAGCCCCAAAAGCCGTCCATCATTCATTCATGGAAACAATTTATCAAACAACAACTCACAGCCGCATATGCTGGCCACTACCCCAATAGCCTTAATATCATCATAGCCTTATTATTTGGAGAGACCACATGGTTAAAATTCAATCAATGGCAACTCCTTCAAGCCAGCGGAACCGTGCACCTAGTGGCCATATCAGGACTTCATTTTTCCACACTCAGCCAAATACTAAACCGCCTACTAGCGCCCATGATAAGTTATCGTTGGCCGTATTTTCCCAGAGTGATCTGCCAAACACTGTCCACCATACTACTCAGCACCTATGCATGTCTGATAGGCTGGCCTGCTTCTACTCAGCGCGCCTGGCTCAATGAGGCGCTTAAATGTCTAGACGATATTCGATTTGCATACCACAGCCCCCTCATCAAACTATGCCTATCAGCTCAAGTTTGCTTTTGGTACGATCCTCTTATTATTCATCAAATAGGCTTTCAGTTATCTTATGGCATGGTGGCCAGCTTATTAATACTACAAATGCTTAGACCAAAGCTTAGCCCTATTAAAAATGCCTTTCTCATCAGTGTTATCAGTGCTCCCTGGACTTATGCCTACTTTGGCAATATCTCATGGATATCATTTTTGTGTAACCTAATTGCAGTACCTGCTATCAGTTACATAATACTGCCGTTGTGTTTATTTTTTATGGCGCTTACCACCTGCTCAGTCACGGCTAGCCAGTGCTGCCTACAGCTGGCCTGTTGGTTGACAAACAACCTATGTAAACTGCTCTCACTGCTCATTGAAGCACAAAACCACATCTATTTTCCAAGATAATTTTTACAAATAATTAATTATGATTATTAATTTTAAAATACGACTTAAACATTTTCTGCTTCGAAAGCCACATTGGTAGCTTTCCATAAACAGTTGTCAACGTGTATCAAGCCCAGTCATAAGCGTACCAGAATCACCCATATTCAATCCCTAGGGATCCCAATCTCAGCCAAAAAAGCTAAACGTTTCAAACAATGGGTCCATAAACAAAAACCGAAAGGATTCCACTTTAGTCATCAAACTGAACGAGTATAGCAGCTCGCTTAGCCTTCTATTATAAACAAAAGCATTCTACTGATATCTAATCCACAAACCCAACAAAAAACCATCCCAGCCACACAGCCCCATCCCACTAAAACCCTGCATAAGTATTGACATCAAGACAACAATCATACAATATCACCAGCATATCTATTAGACTTAAACATGACCACACACGTTTTTGCCGGATGCGGCAGCTTTATGGCAGGCCTATGCTGCATTGCCAAGGAAATGGGACATAGTGTCAAAGCCTACGACATAAGCTTTCAACCACCCATGAAACATCAATTGGCCAACGCCGGTATCACCATGATTGAAGGCTATGATCAAGTAAACATCCAACCTCAAGACACAGTTATTGTGGGCAATGCCATCTCTAGAGGGCTGCCCGCGCTTGAACATTTATTAGAAAATAAGCACAAGGTTTACTCAGGTGCTGGCTGGCTCAGTCAGCAGGTATTACAACACAGAAACACCATTGCCATCGCCGGCACGCATGGTAAAACCACAACCACGGCGCTTACCACATGGATTTTAGATCAAATGGGCCTTGAACCAGGATTCCTATTGGGCGGAATTCCAACCAACATCCCCACCTCAGCAAGATTAGGCCATCAACCTTGGTTTGTGATTGAAGCAGATGAATATGACACTGCCTATTTTGATAAAAGGCCCAAATTTTTTCACTACCCTGCCCGGGGGCTTATTTTAAATAACCTTGAGTACGATCATGCCGATATTTATGAGAATATTCAGGCCATTTGCAAACAAGTAAAACACTATTTGCAAACACTCAGACCTAATACGCCGGTAATATATCCTGCCAACTGCGACTACTTAAGACCTCTCATGGCTGATGCGCATTGGTGTCAAGGCATCCCAACCCACTCAGATCAAGCCGATCAACCTTGGCATCTCAAACCGTTATCTGTTGATTGGTCATCTTTTGTTATAGTTGATGCAAATCAGACCCATCACACGGTCAGTTGGTCTCTCATCGGCAAGCATAATGCGCTCAATGCTTTGAATATCGCAGCCCTTCTTACCCATTTAGGCATGGAAACCGCCTCCATCATTCAACACATGTCCACTTTCAAAGGCGTAACCAAACGCATGCAGGCCATCCCCAACACCCAACAGGGTCAACTTTTGTGGGATGATTTTGCCCATCACCCTACTGCTATTGCATCCGTCTTACAAACACTGAAAGCTCGAGAACCCAACAGACGACTGGTGGTATATTTGCAGTTGGCCAACTATACCCAACGTGAAGGTTTGATGTGGCAAGATATTATTAAAGCTACCCGTTTAGCTGATCTTATATTTATTCAACAACAGCCAGGCCTCTTTCCTTACAGACAATTCGCACACGAACATCACTTAGATGTTATTATTTTAGATCAAGCCAACACTACGCCCGAGTATGTTCAGAGCCTACTTAAACCCAAGGATCAAATCATTTGCTGCTCTTCTCGAGATTGCAGCTTATTTCACCAAGCAGTCACAGCTGAGATCATAGAAGTCAATCAGTGATATCCAATACCACTGTCTTTACTAGAGTTATTGTACCACCACAAATCTAAGCCGGTTTTTTATGATTAACGATAACAAAAACATTCATATCATTCATTGGCATACGCCCAAGTACAACCAGCGCAGCTTGGCATCCAAACGATACCATCAATCAAAAAAATCCACCCTCATTCGCAACATGGTTAGACAACAAGTAGCTCATAGACTGGACCGCCCGGATTCACATGTAATTTACCAAACCAATCCCCAAGGCAAGCCTAGTTTTATAATTCATGGGAACAACGGTCACGCCATAACACCGTGCCCCATTCATTTCAGTATCAGTCACAGCCATGACATCAGCGTTTTTGTACTGCATGATCGTGCCATTGGCATAGATATTGAGTATCCCAAAACACTCACACTTTCACGAAGAGTAAGCTTGATGAAACGATGTTTACAGGCCATACATCCTCATAAAACGGTCCATGAACTACTCATACAATACCAAGCACTGCCCCCCCATCAACAACACGATATTTTGTGGAAACATTGGACCTATCTTGAAGCCTTTACCAAACTCAAAGGCCAAACACTCTGGCAAACCTTTAAGCAACAAGCCCCTAAAACTTGGGATGACAGCCTCACGATCCATGATATCTACTATAGCCAACCATATGAATATCAAACATGGTTTTCAACGCTACAAAGTAATCACACACTGTGCTTAGTGAGCCATGAGCCCAATCATTCATCTACCCAACTGGGTCAGATTATCCATAATATTCAAGTTGATTAGCATAAGATCCCCTGATTTAGAAACGAAAGCTAACTCATACCAAACAAAAAAGCATAAAAACCATATTAACTAGTAGCCCAGAAACACTTATTCAGCCTCAACATTCTTTAATCTGTTTGCATAGATGGTATCTAGTTATGCTATGATACATGTGTAGTGGAATCAAATAAAACGAGTGGAAAAAATGATGAATCAAGAACAATGGCTAAACAAAAGTTTACGCATACCCACACGATCACGCTATCTATCATTGCAGCATAAACAGATTCACATCAAAACCTGGGGACAAGCTCACCATCCCAAGCTTATTTTTTTACACGGTGGCTTTGCCAATGCAGAGTGGTTTACGTGTGTAGCACCCCATTTTGCAGATCAATTTTATGTAATGGCCCCGGATTTTCCAGGGCATGGACATAGCGACTGGTTTGATCGTTACGACCATGATCTATTTAAAGCCTTCATGGACACTCTGATAGCACCTTCAGAGAACATCGTAGTCATAGGCCACTCTATGGGTGGCATCATAGCTCTTAACACTCTAAAACATCACAAGCATTGTCAGTTGATATTGGTTGATACACCCTATTTCCTTAGATTCAATCAACCCAAAAGCATTAACGTACGATCCATCAAATACTATGACTCAGAGCACACCTTATTAGACCGATTTAGAATTATGCCTAGCCAACCTTGCATCAATCCCTCCCTACAAAACCACATTGCATCAAAGTCTATCACCCATTCTAAGCTTGGCTATCGATGGTTATTTGACCCTAATTTTTTCACCCATGCCATACTCCACGAACAACACGAGACAGATTACCATAAACCATTCACCATCCTATATGGCGAACACACGACCGTCACCGATCAATCAGCTCGACAACACTATAGCCGTACCTACCCCAATACGGTATTTAAAATGGTCCCAAATGCCTATCATGCGGTAAACATTGACCAGCCTGAGTTGCTTACCCAAATGATACACGATATTATACATACATCCTCAAAAAAGTCTTATTGAATCCATACGCCACTTAAGATTACGCCTGTTTATATCTATACATAACATACTTAAAGCTTACTTTTATTCGACATAACTTGATCATTCTTTTGATATTATGATTCATTGTACCCAAAATAATAAGGAATTTAATTGTGCCCATCTTATTTTCCATTCTATTAGCTCTAAGCCATTTCACGGCACTTGCCTCACCTAAAATGACCGCTGGCCAAGTATCTCTTCTAGAGAAGATCATTCTAGGTTATTATTACGAACCAAGCAAATTGATTAAACCACTGGGTGATCATCTTGGCTCATGTGGGGCCTTTGATGCAAACTCACATGGGGCTCAACACGTCGCGCGCGTAGCCAGCATCATTCCCTATATTTGGGATATCCAATGGAAAAACTTTCCTGAAAGAAGACAAGCACTTAAAGACTTTTCTAATTACTATAAGATATCTACCTACCACCTACGGTTTTTAGTTCAGATAGCTGGCATCATGCATGACTCAGGCAATAAATATGGCAACTGGCACAAAGACATGCCATATTCACAAAAAGACGCCATATGGGAAAACATATCAACCAAATATTTTCAAGACCTTATAGAATCCCCCCACACATTATCTACCTATCTACCTCAAAACCCCAAGCTTCGAAAAGAGCTTGCCATCAGCCTATCTCAAATCATTCAACACAAGAACACCCCAGGGAAGATTCAAACGACACATAAACTACTTACTAGCAGGTTTAGAGGTGATGCGCCTAACGCTTGATCTAAGCGACGCTATAGATGTTATGCGCGTAAGAGAAAAAATTGACACCTGCTCTTTTATCAAAAAGTTAATAGGAAAATCCAGCGTTTCAACTACAACAGAACAATCCTTGATTGTATTCACAGATCAATTATCTGTAACTAATCTTTATTTAATTATGCAACAACATGATCTACATACCCACCTTACTTTGACTACGTGTAAACGAGGAAGACAAAGCACCCACACACGTAATTTCAAGCAGGCATACTACCCTTTTACAGAAACACAAACCCTTATCAAACATAACTTGGGTTATTTTGAAACTCATATGAAAGGGTTTTGATACATCTTGATTCTCTATCTTAACAAAAGTTGAATGACTGCAATGTCTGCCGTGCCTTTACGGACCCAGTGAGGCCGTTATAATTCCATCCGTAATGTTTAGATGTGTTCGTATTTGCTTGATGCAATGCAGAAGAGATGCATTGGCACTCGTCTGATGCTGTGAATTTTTCTACACCATGTGAAGACCATGGATTAAGTGTATCGGCCGGAGGAGGTACTTGTTGTATGATAATACAATTATAATGAGTTGTAGCTCCGTCTGTATCAGTTTTTTGAATGACGTATCGCTGGCTCGGATTTGTCAATCTTATACCGAATGTTGTCAATGTTTTATGGTGTTTGTCATACATATTTGAAGCGATAAAACTTAGATATGCAGCTGTAAACTTCTGGATAGGATTTTTCAGTGGGATAGCCACTTTAACCCCAACACCTTTGGTCAAAAGCTGTAAATTATTTCCAGTATTTGGATAATAATAAGCCGTCCCATTGATGTCCATGCCCCATAGACTACGGCCCACTATCATATCCACGCCATTAACCATTTGCTCACCAGCCACCATCTTACCTACCTGTCTATAATATAGATGGTAGTTTACCCCTACCTTAGCCTTTTTAGCATTACTCATCCTAAAAAACCCATTGCCGGTCAAATGCCAATCCTGCCAGATGAACTTAGCCCCAAGTCTGAGCCCATGATGCCTAAGATTATGCCAGGAATTATAATTCAACCAATAGGCGCCAAGGCCTAGTTCCGTACCCGATGCCAACGACTGCCACAACACTAAACCTGAACCTATTTCATGACTGAAGTTATTACTCTTGTGTAGGTGGTTCATATAATCTAACGAGGTGTACAACTGCTTACCCCGGCTTTGCCAGATGGGCTCCATCCAATCCACCTTGGCATACGACCAATACTGAGTCCCGTAGGCAACGGAACCTGATAGCAACCGACTAGCCTTACCTTGATAAGACGATGCTTGGGCATCTATAGAATGGCTGGACTTAAATGTTGACTTGCTCTCAATGTTTGTGCCCCCCCCTCCAACTTGCTTGGCTAAGTCTTTGGCTGGAACGCTCATTCCATAGTTGGCTTCTAGACTAACCGCCAGTAAGCCAGTGGTTATCGTGAGGAGGCTTGGTGTAAATTTAAAACGTAACGTCATAAGAAATCCCTGATACTTGATACTCGATACTTGATACTTGATACTTGATACTTGATACTTGATACAGTACATAATTAACTTAATTATATCAATATTAAATATCAATATTAAATATCGCCCAAAGTATACTTTTTTTAAATCAGGTGACATCTTAGTTTCTAAATTTATCTTTAGACTACACCCCGGACGCAACAAACACTATGATTGAGTCGCCAACCTTCACAAAACCCTCAAGGCGTTTGAGCAAACGCAAGCACATGGACCTCTTTGGCCCCAGCATCAAGCAAAGCTCGCGTACAGGCATTAACCGTAGCAAAAGTTGTTAACACGTCATCAACCAACCAGATTGTTTTTGATGTCACATAATACTCGCGAGCCTGAAATACAGTTGAAACGTTGTCTGATCGGGAATGTTTATCCAGTGTTTTTTGATCCATGCCCGCTTTAGTCCTTACCAAACCACCCAGTGCACAAGGCACGCCTAGATTGTTGGAAAAAACTTTAGCCGCAACGGCTGCATGATTATAGCCCCGCTGTAAAACTTTTTTCCAATGCATGGGAACTGCTACCACTAGAACATCGTCATGAGGTATTAATGGGACTTGACTCGAATGAGTCATATAACCTAAGTAAGCCTGACACAGGGTACGAATGATACAGAGCCCACGATTCGAGGACTTGGCCTGGATGATATGATTTTTTAAGCTGCCTTGGTACCAAAAAGGACAGTAACAACTCCGCCATATCGGACGAAAAATAGTGTAGCAATCATCACAATGATGACCTTTGATTAAAGCTTTTCCGCACTCCTGGCACCGAAAACGTACCAAGGATTCTCGAAAAATAGTTAAACATACTTGACAACAATGCCAGTAACTTACCATGCCATAACCACAAAGCCTACAACGCATACATTTGAATTAAAACTAACCTCTCGCTATGTTACAAGTATCAGCCATGGAAATGTACCGTAGATTTAGGCTTAATGGTTATTTTAGTTGTTTACGACAACACATCACCCAACATCATGGCGACACTTTGGTCTCCCTCAATCACTAGTAAGCCTTGCATAAAAGCACTCATGCCATCTAACTCACCGGTACCCATTTTATTTAAAGTATCCACGCTCATTTTCAAGGTTACATCCGCATCTTGGTTATCGTTGGAAATTTGAATTTTATCACCACGTCCATCGATATAGACAATCCCATAATTCTCTAAGTCGAGTTTGGCTGTATGCCCAAAGCTTTTTTTTGACCCCACCCTTTCTTTAAACTGTTCTGTTAATTCGGCTAAGGTTGGTATTTCATTTTGATCAGTCATATTAAGCTTCCTCTCTTTACATAGTTGTTATATAGTCAATGCTTGGCATTTTGTCAAATCATTATTACGATTGGTGTTAATTAGCAAAAACTATGGCATACTATTACCTTTAGTAGTGGTAATAGATAATGGCTGATTATGATTTTGATTGCGTGGTCATTGGCGGTGGCCCAGGCGGATATGCAGCAGCCTTTCGCTGTGCTGATCTAGGCATTAAAGTAGGTTTAATTGAACAATACCCAGTACTAGGTGGTACTTGTCTCAATGTAGGTTGTATACCTTCAAAGCTTCTGCTTCACCATGCAGAGGTAGTCTATCAACACCAAGCCATGAAGGCTTCAGGTATTTTTTCATCAAAAATCAAGAGCAATATCAAGGCTCTGCTTAAACATAAAACAAATGTTGTCCAAAAACTTAATCAAGGCATCGATGCCCTGGCCAAACAACGCAAAGTCACAGTCATTCAAGGAAAAGCTCAATTTAAAACCTCCCATAGCCTAACCATTACCAAACCTGATGACGGTACGCAAACTATTGTCTTCAAACACTGCATCATAGCCACAGGCTCAAGCCCTATTACCCTACCCTTCATACCCAAGGATAAGCGAATCTTTAACTCAACTGGTGCGTTAAACCTTACTCACACACAGGGCAAGCTTATTATCCTAGGTGGCGGCATCATCGGCTGTGAAATGGCCACCATCTATCATTCGCTAGGCACCGAGGTGCACATCATCGAAGCACAAGATCAACTCATGCCTGGCACGGATCAAGATCTTGTTAAACAGTTCACAGCCGTCATGAAGACAAGAGGTGTTCACATCCATACCAGCTGCCAAGTTCAAAGCGTGACTCCAAAAGATGACCATCTAGCCATCACCTATATTGATTCATCTAAACAGTCGATTGATGCCACATTTGATATGATGCTGACTTGCATAGGTAGAAAACCCAATACTGCCAGGTTAAATCTAGACACTATTGGTGTCGCGACTCAAAAAGGTTTTATTTCTGTTAACTCAAAAACACTCCAGACTTCACAGTCACACATCTATGCCATTGGTGATGTGATCGGCAATCCCATGCTAGCCCACAAATCAACAGCTCAAGGACATACAGTCGCCGAAATCATCGCCGGCATGAAGGTTATTTATGACGTCAGAGCCATGCCCAGCGTTGCCTATACCATACCTGAAGTTGCCTGGGTAGGCCTGACTGAGCAGGAAGCCACAGCACAAAACATACCCTATGAGGTATCCACCTTTCCTTGGGCCGCAAGTGGTCGAGCCCTGTGCATGGATCAATCTAAAGGTCTTACCAAACTCATCTATGATCCAGTCGATGGACGAGTACTTGGAGGTGCTGTCATGGGTCAAAGTGCAGGTGAGCTGATATCAGAAATCGCCTTATCCATTGAAATGGGTGCCAATATTGAAGATATTGCACTCACCATACGCCCTCACCCCACACTCTCAGAAACGATTGGGCTTGCGTCAGAAATAGGTACAGGAACTATCACGGATTTCCCTAACAAAAAAGCTAAACCTTACCAAGAACACGAAACAAACTAATCAAACTTATCACTTAGTTCATATTGTTTTATTCAACTCCCTGTATGCCCTTTTCTAAAAACCTGCATATATCTAATTTTGTATAAATTATTATGCAATACCATTAAAAATCAACTATAGAAGACATCCGAATCATCCACCCATACTGTGAACGAAGAAAACATTTACGAATCATGCGTTGATCATTTTTTAAAAGGCGGCGCAGTCATTAAACTTCCAAAAGAAAAACTAAACACACTTAAACGTATTACTAGAGAAGTAATCGTAGATATCCCTTTGCAAATGGATAACGGAAGAATCAAACATTTTAAAGGCTACCGCATCCAGCACAACAATGCCAGAGGACCATACAAAGGTGGCGTAAGATTTACAGACGAAGTTAATATCGATGAACTTCGTGCTCAAGCTTTTATCATGACTTGGAAAACAGCGCTTGTAAACGTTCCTTTTGGAGGCGGTAAAGGTGGCATTTGTGTTAACCGATCATCCCTAAGTACAACAGAATTAGAAAGGCTTTCAAGAAGTTTCATTCAACATTTAGAACCTATTTTAGGCCCTTATACTGATATTCCTGCCCCCGATATGTACACCGACGAACAAGTTATGGCTTGGTTTTTGGATGAATATCAATCGTCTCATAAAAGACTGCCCGCATCATTTACAGGCAAACCCGTTGAACTAGGTGGAATCCATGGTAGACTTGAATCAACAGGATACGGTATTGGGCATATTGTTAAAATATATTGTAAAAAGCAAAATCTCACCTTAAGTAACATTAGGATTGTCATTCAAGGTTTTGGTAAGGTGGGGTCCCACGCAGCCCTCAAATTACACCAAGCTGGATGTAAAATTATAGGAATATCAGATTTATCAGGCGCTTATATCAATACAGAGGGGTTCCACATTCCGTCTATTATTCAACATATTGAAAAATTTAAATCTCTAAGAAATTTATCGTATGGCAAAAAAATCACTCATGAAAAATTACTAGAAACTCCTTGTGATTTTTTGATACCCTGTTCAAAGTCAAGCATCATTAATGAGCATAATGCTACCAATATAAAGTGTAAAGTTGCAATCGTAGAGGGTGCGAATGCACCTACCACGATTAAAGCATGTGATATACTAAAAACCAATCAAATAACCATTATTCCTGATATTTTAGCTAATGCAGGAGGCGTTATAGCTTCATATGAAGAGTGGTCTCAGAATATTCAAGGCACATCAAGTTCAAAAAATGTGCTCCACAGAGTTTATCAAAGGCTAGAGGATTCGTTTAATGAATGTCTTGATCGATTAAACGAGATAGAAGCAACTGGATCAGATGCAACACTTAGGGATGTTTGCTATAGTATCGCCATCGATAGGGTCTACCATGCTACAAGACTTAGGGGTAAGATATAGAATGGGAAGCAAAAGGGCCCAGCTTGATTGACCCCCATGTCTGGTTATTTGATGTTGCAGTAATGGTAGCCTAGACAGAAACAATACCTAACCACCTGATTTGTTTATGCTATTCTATTCTCACACGACATGAACTGCTATCAGAAGCCTTCTCAATAATAATACTTCTCTTCCAAAGCGCATAATAATCTCTTACATCAAAGGAGCCTTCCCAGAGATCATGTCTTTCTGTTTGTGTATCGGAGAACAAACAATAAACCGCCGGAGGGGAAGTAAGGGAAAACCAGCTTCCGCTAGGCCTTAACACCACTCGGTTTATCCATATTTTCTGAGCTGGATCTGGCATTCTTATAATACCTCCTTCTTTATATGGGTCCAACTCAGCTTTCATGCAACCAGCATTTATACAAAACGTGAGTTCTACTGGCTCATGAGTTCTATTTTCATAGCCAACAGCAAGTACTCCCCGGGTTCTATCATATTCTAAAGCATGGCACATTCCCGAGAGTAGCAAGCAAGCAAGTAATTTTTTAAGCATTTATATCCCTTAATTACGCAATAGAAAACACTAACACAGTTTTTTATCCTCGACAAGCGTCATTTAAAACAAATCATCAAAATTCTAATTAGAGCTAAACACCAACCAAGTGATTATTATGCTTGGGATCATGGCCAGCACAGAAAGATTACTTTACACTCAATTCTGATCCAGCCCCTTCACAAAAACCGAGGATGCCTTACAACTAAGTATCTCAGCAAAGTCTTTTAAAAACCTCATGGCCTCTGCCCCATCAATAACCCTGTGATCATAACTTAAAGACACTGGCATCATCAGTCGTCTCTCAAATTGACTAACTTTCCACACAGATTGATAAGTAGCTTTGCTCACACCTAGTATAGCCACTTGAGGAGGATTAATAATAGGCGTAAAGTAAGTGCCTCCAATACCCCCCAGACTCGATATAGTAAAACCACCACCCATCATATCAGCTGGCAACAATGCTTGGGCTCTACTTTTTTCACTTAAATCTGCTAACTTTTCACTAATCACTAGAATACTATCTTGATCAACGTGTTTCAAAACCGGTACTACTAATCCCTCAGGAGTATCCACCGCAACACCGATATGAATATACCGTCGTAATAGTAATGATGAAGCATTCTGATCAAAAACAGCATTCATATGAGGATGTTTGACCAGTGCATCTGCCATAGCTTTGATCACAAATGCCAACAACGTTAAACGAACTCCTCTATCCTTAACTTGCTGCTTGCATAGCTGCCTAGAAGCTTCCACGTCGGTCACATCGATGAGTTCAAACTGAGTCACGTGAGGAACCGATTGCCAACTCTCTGTCATACGTTTGGCGGTTATTTGCTTTAATCGGCTTAAAGGCAGCTTCTCAATTTCGCCGTAACGGCCTGGGTCGTCATATTTGTCAAGACTGGTTATTTTAGGGTTAGGCGCATTTGACATAGAAGACTTAATGACTTTAAGCAAATCATCTCTGGTCACCCTATTCTTTGGACCCGTCGCTATCACTTGGGATAGATTTATGCCCAGAAGACCCGCCAATCGCCTAACAGATGGACTTGCATAACACCTGGCTTTCGAGGAAACACCCTCACCATCAGCCAAAACATGATGATCTAGATCATCTTTAACACTTACAGGTGTATCTTCAGAAGATATTTTCCGAATGATATCTTCCTGAACCTGATCATTACCCCCTAAAATATCCTCGTTTTTTGCAGATATTAAAACATCGCCGTCTTGACCATCATCCTGCTTAACCAATGGCTCAAACATAGCCACCTCAGCACCCTCGGTTAGCGTATCTCCGACCTTTACTTGAATCGAAACAATTATGCCAGATTCAGGGGCAGGCACGTCCATACTAGCCTTTTCAGATTCAAGCGTCAAAATAGGAGCATCTACTACGACTTGATCACCTGGCGATACCAATATTTCAGCAACCTGAACCTCATCAATGCCACCTAGGCCAGGAATCTTGATGACCTTCATAAAATCTCCTTAGCCATTATTAGGCTTATTACTCTGCTTTAAATAGGCTGCATACATCTGTCTAAATCGTTTACTACCCTGAGCTAACAAAAACAGTCCATTAAGCGCTATATGATGTGCATTAACACCAAAGTATTCTCGCAAATGGCTTCTACTGTCACTGGCACCAAAACCATCTGTACCTAATGAGTGAAATGGATTGGATACATGTGGCCTAATCAAATCAGCATAGGCCGTCACATAATCTGAAACAGCAATTATTGGCTTTCCGTCAGCTAAACATTGCTTCAGGTAGCTTGGATTTTGCTCCGAGGCCTGGCAAAATCCATATGATTGCTTTGACCTAGCCTCACGAGCAAGCTCTGTGTAACTTGTAACACTCCAAATCTTAACCTTAACACCATGATTTGTTAGTAATTGATCAGCTAAAATTGCCTCTGCAAGCATTCTACCTGATGCCAATATATGAACATCAGGCTCATCAACTCCGCTAAGGGCATACATGCCCTTGATTATCCCCTCTCTACTACCTTCTGGCATGGCTGGTTGAATATCTTTCTCATTAGTTAGAGCAATGTAATAAAAAACGTCCTCATCACGCACCATCATTCGCTCAATACCCTCTTGAATAATCACGGCAAGCTCATACTGATAACAAGGATCATAACTTACACAATTAGGTACCATACTTGCACTCACCATGGATTGGCCATCACAATGCTGAAGTCCCTCTCCCGGCAAGGTTGTTCGACCTGAAATAGCGCCCAGTAAGAATCCTCGAGCCCTCATGTCTCCTGCAGCCCAAATTAAATCACCTACTCTTTGGAACCCAAACATCGAATAATAAATATAAAATGGCAATGCAGACACGCCACTATGACTATAAGAAGTTGCAGCAGCAATCCAAGCAGATAAAGCCCCTGCTTCGTTCAAACCTTCCTGCCAAAATTGCCCTTTTTTTGATTCTACATAAGATACCAACTGATCACTATCTGTAGGCGTATATAGCTGCCCTACCGATGAATAAATGCCAATCTGCCTAAAAAGTCCTTCCATTCCAAAGGTTCTTGACTCATCGGCTACTATAGGTACGATATGGTTTCTCAATTCAGGCATTTTTAATATTGCTTGTAATATTTTAACAAAACACATAGTGGTAGATAGTTTATTTTGAGTGGCCTTGGCACCCTGAAAAATCGCCAATCTATCACCTAGAGTTTTAAGGTCGGGCTTTTGATATTTGCTTGATGACCGAGAAGGAATAAACCCACCCCATTGTTCTCTCTGTTTTAGGGCCCAAACAAGTGCCTTATCATCTGACTCGGGCAAATAATACTGATACTGAGCAATGGCTTCGTCAGTCAACGGCACATGACATAATTGGGCATAAGCTTTGAGTGCTGAAAGACTAACCTTTTTTTGTTGATGCGTGGTATTAGTAGCTGCAATAGTGTTACCCAGTCCGTAGCCTTTTTGAGTTTGAGCAAGTATCACCGTAGGCTTGCCATTATTGATAGAAGCTTCAGCATAGGCTGCAAACACTTTGTGATGATCATGCCCACCTGGTGCTAATTGGGATACTACATCAGAAGGCAACTCTGCTAACCATGTAGCACAACTAGGGACATGTTTCATGATATGCTCAATAAGCGCTTCTGGGCCTATAGCAGACAAAGCCTGATAAGCGCCATCCACCAGGCTACCTAAATATTTGGCTACAGCACCATCCACATCAAACTTAAATACCTCGTCCCAAGCACTATTCCATAGCACTTTGATCACACGCCAACCTGCAGCATAAAAGACACGCTCAAGCTCTGATACAATTTTAGCATTTCCTCGAACAGGCCCATCTAATCGTTGTAAATTGCAGTTAACCACAAACACTAAATGTCCTAAACCATGATTGGCAGCCTCTGTTAAACAGCCTTTGGACTCAGGCTCATCCATCTCACCATCGCCACAAAAAACCCAAACTTTTCTATCATTCAGTGTATCAAGACCTACATCATCCATAAAAGCAAGCCATTTTGCCATCCAAATACCCTGAATCGGCCCTAGGCCCATTGATACAGTAGCAAACTGCCAATAATCAGGCATCCACCATGGATGAGGATATGCACTTAGACCATGATCGGACGACACATCTCTTCTGAATGAGTCTAAGTGCTTTTGATTAAGCCGACCTTCTATAAACGATCTGGCATATAAGCCAGGGGCAGAATGCCCCTGATAAAAAACCAAATCAGATTTAGATGGATGATTTGGGCCTTTAAAAAAATAATCAATCCCAACCTGATATAACACAGATGCTGATGCAAATGTAGCGATGTGCCCACCTATTTCTGAATCCTTCTGATTAGCTCGCATCACCATCATACATGCATTCCACTGAATATATCCTTGAATCTGCTTGCTTAAATGAAAATTTAAAGGTGGTTTTATAGCGCTTTTACAGGGTGTGTTCACATAATCAGTGTATAGAAAATCCGGCACGTCACAGCCAAGCTTACAAGCAAATTGTGCCACACTTGATATAATCCGGGCAGCTCTTTCAACACCATCAATATCGATAATATCACCAACAGCGTCCAACCACTCATTGAGCTCTTCATCACGAACCAAAACTAGCACCCTAGCAAAATAACACTCACAGGGTATAGAAAACTATTGTTATTTTCAAGACCTAAACCTACAAGATTGGCGAACATTACAAACACAACGAACACATCCAGCAAAGATGTGCTACTGTATCAGTTTCCAAAAAAGCCTTTATCTATTAAACACCCAAAAGCAATGATCGATCATGCATCATACATCCATGATTTAAAGTATTACAACACACCCTACTTACCAAATAAATTGAGATCTAATCTTCATCCTCCATAGATTCAATTTTTGAGGGTGTTTCAAAACGTTTAGAAACCCAATATGAGGACACAAAGAAGCTCACCATCACAACTGCTTGCACAAGCACTGAAGCCGTTTCTGACATCAAGTTAGCTCCAATGGCTAAGTTAGCTAAAATGAGAGAAAATTCACTGGCCTGACCAAGTCTGACACCCAATTCCCAGGAAACCGAGTAATTGCCTGACAAACTTATCATACCTTGATAAATCAAGGGCTTAAGAAAGACGGCCACGCCACTTAGTAACAGTATCGACCACTTGATCTGAACCAATAACCCCACATTTAAATTAGCCCCTATAGAAAAGAAAAATAAAACCAAGAAAAAATCTCGTATAGGATTAAAGCACTCCGCTAGGTAAGTCGCAATACTACCTGTAGCAATAGTTACACCTGCTATAAATGCACCTATTTCATGAGTCATACCAAGCCAGCTAGCCACCTCAGATAATGCCAAACACCATCCTAAACTCAATACAAACAAATACTCACGAACATGACTAAACAGTCGAAAAAGTTTTGATAACAGATAATACTCCAAAATAAAGGCGCCCACCAAAGTTAAAGGCAAAGCTAAAGCCACTCGAATCATTTCAAAGTAGCTCATATCAACATAACCAATATTTTGAATGAACATCATAGAAGCAATCGCAATGATATCCTGTATGATTAAAATGCTGATAAGCATCTCACCTATATGCTGCTGATGTAGCATATCGTTCGGTAATAGCTTTAATCCTACTAACGTGCTAGAAAACATCATACTTGCGCCAACAATCATGGCATCGTTTGAAGTATAACCACACAGTGTACACACTAAAAACCCAGCGATCGCAAATGTAACTGAAGCCACCAACGTTATCAGAAGCGATTTTTGTAATTGAGGAACCAAACTGTTAGGGTCTAAATGTAATCCTGCCAAAAATAGTAGAAATATCATGCCCACCTGACCGATATGTTCAATAATAACATGATCTCCAATGATGGCAAACCCGTATGGACCAAGTAATATACCGAGCAGCATATAGCCAATTAATATGGATTGGCGAAATACTACGGCAATAGAAGCTACACCGGCAGCACCAGCATAGATTATCGAAATAGAGGAAACAATTTTTGATTCCAAAGTCCAGACCCCACTCACCAACATAGCACCACAAAGGTGGCGTATAACACAAAAACTAACCAAAGCCAGTTTTCTAAGATGCGTCGGTCTATAAGCCGGGTTCTGTCAAGGACAGTCATTTATCTGGGATGGCTGTCACCAACCACCTCTAGCAACCTACCCAGGCTTGATATGCGAGCAACATACTGCAAAAGCACGCCTCTACTTGGTCTTGCTCCAAGTGGGGTTTGCAATGCCAACACTGTTACCAGCGCTGCGGTGCGCTCTTACCACACCGTTTCACCCTTACCTCAAGTATCAAGGCGGTATACTTTCTGTTGCACTTTCCGTGGACTTTCATCCCCCAGGTGTTACCTGGCACTTTGCTCTATGGAGCCCGGACTTTCCTCTGGTTACACCAGCGACTGCCCAACCAACACAATTTATTGTAGCACGGCCGGCACTGCAATATCAACAAAAAATAGCTTTTTTACTTTCCAGAAAAGCTATACATATGATTATAATTAGAATAAAGAATGGCCCGTTACATTAGCACACTACATTACAAAAGAATGGCACTGGAAAACTCGGTTAGCCAGATGGCTGACCAAAACGTTCACTAATACAACACAACTAGGTTCTTTTGGTAGAGATTTTTTCACGGATACGAGCTTTGCGTCCTGAAAGCTCTCTAATGTAATAAAGCTTGGCCCGCCTTACTCGACCATATCGCTTAACAGTAATATCCTCGATTTCGTTACTGTAGAGATGAAAAGTTCTTTCAACACCTACACCTCCGGATATTTTCCTCACAGTAAAAGACGAATTGAAGTGATTGTTGCGTCTCGCAATCACCACGCCTTCAAAGTTCTGAAGTCTTTGACGTTCACCCTCAACAACTCTAACTGACACTGACACCGTATCTCCAGAACGGAAATTTGGCACTTTTTTGTCGCCTACCATGCGTGTTTCTACTGCTTTAACAAGTTGGTTGATGGTTGCCATTACGCTCTAGCCGAAAATTTGAATAGCTAAATTATACCGAATAAAAAACGAATGTCAAGTACAAACGAAGTATTTATACCGAACGATACCACAACTTGAGCAAAATACACGCCATAGCCCCCAGTATCCTTTGGCAAGTACACGCCCGAAGAAGCATACAAATCATGGCACACAAGAAAAAAACCGCCGACACAACCTCCACCCAGCATCACTAACACTAACCTTTGGGATAAATCAATTTGTAAATAGAGAGGTCAATAGCAAAAGAAGTTTTGTGTGCATAATGAATAAATATTTGACCCATTTTAAGATTTTGTTAGACTAAAAATAACCAATGAATCAGGTTTCCTGCTCGATGACAATACCATCACATACATACACATACCTGTTTATAATTCTTTTTCCCACCTATGCACTCAACGTTAAACTCATCGAGCATGCGCATTGCCGATATACTCCGTAATAGTCCCTACGTGAATACTCGCCTCTCAAGACCCAGCGATGAGCAAAAAGGTGTTTATGATACGACAATACGAGGTTTTGAACATGGTGTTACACCTTTCAATCGATCCCCACTCTATATCATGAATACCGTCTCTATCGATGCCCAACTATTACCAGAGGCGCTCTATAGTAAAATCTATGCCCTACCATGGGCACAAAACCATATACTGGGTGGAAGCTCTAGACTTGCACTTTCAACAATAGTTTTAGCACAAGGCCTTGAGGCCACACGAGAACAAGGACAGCATAAAACTGAAGGCAAATGGTTCAGTAACACCCGTATACAGTTTGGCAATCACGGCGATAATATAGATTTCTCCGTAGCCATCCAACGACAAGCAATCACGAGATTAGAGGTAGTGCACGAGACTACGCCGACATTAGACTCGCTGATTTAAATAACGACGGCTCTATAAGTATTGATGAAACCTTCGGGCTTAGTACCAACTCACAAAGTGGTCAACTTACAAACTCTATTACAGGCCAGAGGTCTTGGATCAGCTTATCCCCCTGTAATCAACCACTGTTTCAAAAAGATATTGATGACACAATATCAGGATCAAGTGTTGATTTGCGTCAAATACATGGATACGTATCAAATATAGGTACTACCGCAATGGATACGTATCAAATATAGGTACTACCGCAGGTGGCGTAAACACTGCAAATCTGGCTGATCCTAGTAGCAGCACTTGTGCTTATCCCTACGCAACCCAAACATGGCTACAACCAAAACGTGAAAAAACATCAGCCACACGCTTCTAGCCAAAGCATCTATCCCTTATACCATACCAAACACTAAATCATGGTTTTTACGGCTCCAAAATACACTTACCTTCAAAAGCACCATGGAACTAGCTTGGATTATACATGATTCTAGGAAATCTTTTATCCATCCCAATCATTTTGTTAACCAGTTAACTCATAAACCCCATCTCTACTTCAACACACTAATAGAAGCACACACGGGCGCTTGGACTCTGTACACTAAAAATCAATTTATGGGATCATACTGCGCGTTACCTGATCGTTCACTGTGCATCAAGGCACGCCCTAGTTTCACACAAAACCTTGGACTTGGATACAAACAAAGCTTGCCGTCTATTTGAATATTGATAATCTCTTTAATAGCTTGCCTTCACCACTACGGTCTCTCACAGCAAGTAAAGCAGGGTTTAGCCAAAACGTGACACAACACAATAACCAAGAGGCCTACGATGAAGGAAGAGCGGTATCCTTACGACTACAATACACTTATTAATGAATAACCAAATAAGATAAGCGTCTCCTCAGACAAAAAACACTATGCGGTTTTATCCCACCATGGCTCTCGATTTTGCCAGTTGATTATGTTAAAATTCAACTATCAAGAATGGCTTGAGCCGCATAAAATGAAACATCCCCAACACCAAAAGAGCGTTAATTTACTTTGTACCCTACTCATTGTTAGTGTCATTTCTGGTCTTAACTTCAGGCAGATACTGTACTCAGCCACCCAGTCTACAATGTTAGCCACAAATACCCCGTTCTTTAACAATGCCTACATTATAGGTATCACACTTGCCTGTGACGCTATAGGCGCCTTATTAGCTAATACATTTAGCCCTGCACTTATGTCCCGAAAAGGCACAGCTAAAAGTATTCAATACCTTATCTACCTATCTATATCAGGGGACATGGTAACCTGCATGGGTATTGCTATGCATCATTTTTGGGCAGTACTCCTGGGAAGCCTTTGCTTTGGCATGAGCAAAAGTCTATTCACGATTGGATTCACACTGGCAGCAGAGCAAAATCAAAATAAAACACAAGCTGCCAAGTCATTAAAACGACTTGAAATCGCCATAGGCATAGCTACCGGGCTACTTCCAGTCATCAGTATGCTGTTTACCCTTAACACACACCAATCTTCATGGCTGATCTACACGCCTTTTCTCCTGATATTACTGATTAACCTGACTTCACTCAAACTATCAAACACGCTAAAAACAATCACAACCTCGAGCCCAAAACCTCAAAACCTGCACTTTTACATCCGTGATACTCATCGCACGTTACTGAATATATTCAAAACTCCTCATGCATTTTTTAACCTCACCCTGGCATGGCTACTATTTGCTCAAACTGATTATCTTTTCAGCATCAGCGCCTCCCTACTCCACTACTGGCGCATTCCACCACAACATTACACCGCGATACTATCTACCAATGGACTTGCCATAGGCCTAAGCGCCTGCTTACTTATGCCGCAACTACAAAACCAAAAAAGGCGAGCCACGCTAGCACTCAGCCTAACATGGTTGTTAGCACTACCGTCACTCAGTATTGCCGTATTCAAATCATCCATTGGCTTAGGCATGTTTCATTTTGTGGTCTCCATTTGCAATCCAGTACTGATAAACACGCTAAGAATCAACATAGCCAACCACAGCGATCCAGCACACAAACGCCAACATCTTGCGAGCTTTGGCATCGCACAGACCACAGCTGGTATTATAGCAACAATAGTAGCCACCCTCATCAGTCATTACTGGCCTGAAGGTGCCACATTACCTTGCATGCTTATCATGGCCTGTTATCTGATAATCTCACAAACCCAAAGATCTAGGCGCCAGTACCCGGCATCACTAAAACCCACTCAAGGCTACTAACCTCTATACACTCAGACCAACCGGCTTGAAATAGATCTTTATTTTAACCACATTCAACCTGACTATCATAGGCGAAACATCCATATCACTATACCAGCGCCTGGACCACATGCTCTACGACTCAGTCGCCACATCAAAGTAGTCTGTTCCTTATGAACCAGTCACCCCAACTCTAGGCTTAACTTAAAAGGCATACAAGCATTTATTAATGAATCAAATGTTATGACGAAGACATTAATTGAAAGGTCTATAAACCATATAACTGAATATATAAGTACACCTTTGAGAATCCCCTAGCTGAGGCAGGTCCATTACTTGAAATATCAACTGGAGGTGGAACAAGCGAATCATCTAGCTCTAGTCACAGCCATCTCAGCGAAGAAGCCAAAAGCATCTCAGCGTTGATTCAAGATCTGCGTGCACAACTTCAAACACTTAGGAATTCCAAAAGCCAAAGGATTGCTGATATGGTTGGCGCACACCTACCATCATTAAACCCAAATCTAACAGCCCTAGTTAAAGCAGCTACTGATAAGGCTGGAGCCACATCACACACTGAGATTAAAATGCTCGATAAACAAATTCATGCATTTCAAGAAGCGCTGAATGAAATCCAACATAAAGAACTTTTAGACAAAATCGAAGAAGCTCAGAAGTCCCAAAAAAAGACTAGTCAGTTAGCTACAAAAGCTTTTGACATACTCCATGGAAAAAAAACAAAGTCCGAAAAGCTAGAGGCACTAAAGACTGAGATCCAAGAAGATATGAAAAAAGGGCTAAAAACCGAAGAGCACCAAGATAAATTAGGTAAACATCGTGAAAAACTCAACACTATTTTAGGTGAAACACCTCCGGAAGTCCCCCATACTTAAGCTTTATCACCATAGATATCTGACAGCCATCGATAGACGGTATTTTTTGGCATATCAGTCGTAGCCAGCACCACGTTTAAAGCCGATCTAAACGGCACCGATTGTACGTGCAGAGCCGTCATGAGCGATTGCGTGCTCGGATCTACGGCCTCAAGTGAATCTTTAACTTCTGTTATAGGTAGCACCAACACAAACTCCCCCCTCACCAGATCATCAGTCAAAGAACCCATCACCGACCTTATACAACCTCGCCAATAACGCTCATGAATCTTAGTCATTTCTTTGACTATAAAAATATGTTGGTCAAACCCATAAACATCCGCCATACAGTTAAGTGTCGCGAGCAACCGTCGTGGACTCTCATAAAACACATGCACCATGGGATCGTGACGAATGCTAAGCCACAACTGACGCTGAGGACCAGGCTTGACCGGTAAAAATCCATGAAACTGAAACGGCATCACATCATAACCACTCATGACTAAAGCAGCCACGGCTGCACAAGGACCGGGTAGCACGCTCACTTTAACGCCTCGTTCATGTGCCATAGCCACTAAGCGATGCCCTGGATCACTGATACAAGGGGTGCCAGCATCGGTGATATATAGTGTGATAGCACTTCCCATCAGCTCATCCACTAATTGTGCGATTTGCGATGGCGTTTGATGATCAGTCAATTTACGTACACGTTTAGGCTGAACGCCCAATCCTGAGAATAACCGCATGCTGTGCTGAGGACTCTCGCAAATGACCGCATCAGCAGACATGATAGAGGTTTTGAACCGATCACTCACATCTTCCAAGTTGCCAATAGGCGTCGAGGCCATATAGAGAACGCCGGTCGAATCTGTTGACTTCACATTAAAGGTACCTTATTTTATAAGCATTATGCATGTATTTAAGTGAGAACCGCCCTATGAACATCAAAGCACTTGTGGGATGTTTGTTGATACTACTCATGGGATGCCAGTCAAAACAATCAAAGCGCCAAACTAGCAAAGATTTTCTGATGGGTCAAGATCTAGATTACTCGGCCTTAACACACAAGACTCACTATGAAGCCATTCTTAATGAACCACAACCTAATACGCAACAACAACTATCCATGCTCAAATCTGCTATGGCTCATCATGAATGGGCAAGTCTTTCATCCATCACTCAGCATGATGAGTTTCAACATCAGCCTTTAGCACATCAAGCTCGTATCATAGCCGCGCTTCAAGATAAAAAACCCCGTTTAGCTTTAAGCCTACTAAACAACTCCCCAGCCCATTTAAACGATAGCTTTGTTCTATTGGCTAAAGCATGGATCAAATACTTAACTAAGGATCCCACCCTACTAAAAACGCTGGATAGTCTTTATGACATCCCGGCACATCAACAACGTCTATCTCATGAGCAATTGACTCATTTTATTTGGTTATACCTACAATTATCCATGCCACCAAACGAGCCTATACCTGATTCTGAACGTATCATTGGATGGCAATCACTACAAAAGATTGTGAATCAGTCAAGGTCAGACTATTATCAAAACATCCAACAAATACCAAAAGCAATCCTTGAGTGGCAAAGACAACATAGTCACCACCCTGCACAGACACTCATCAAATCACTAGAGAATCCTGAGCTTACTCATAATGGAACTGCCATCCTTCTTCCAAAAAAGCACACGTTTGACCCCATACCCAAAGCCATCGAAGAAGGCATGTTAAGCGCTCAGTTTCACAACCAAAATCCCCATGAAAACCTATCCTTTCACACCGCAAATCTGTTAAATGAAAATATTGAGAGTTTATCCCAAACACCTTACACACGCCTTATTGGACCACTCACAAAAGCTCATATAACTGAATACCTTCAATCTATCCCCCTGTCCAAAGAGCCCATACTGATACTTAATTATCTGCCCAACGTGACGCACCCAACACTGAAACAGTTTAGTTTGTCTCCGCTGTTTGAAACCACTCAATTAGCCCAGCATTTATCGACTCAAGGATTAAACAACATTCTTCTTATTAGTCAGGACCATGACACCTATCATCAATTCACAGAACATCTCAAGTCCGAAGCTCAACACCTGCAGCTACATATCATACCGGTTATTGTCACCAGTGACCAAAAACAAACACTCACTACCAGTATAGCTCAAGCACTCGAAATCAACCATAGCCAAAAGCGGTTTGAATCATTAAAACAACAACTACCCACTGAAACCCTTAACTTTGAACCCGTCATCAGAAACGATATTGATTGTATTGTAATAGCAGGAACCACTCAATTAACACGTGGAATTATCAATCTACTTCGCTATCATCGATCTGGCTCGCTACCGATTTTTACAACCTCACATATTGCCTTAGATCACCAGTTACCACATGATTCTGGTATCCACCGTATTTATTATTTTAACGCCCCTCATGCGCAAGTATTCAAACCCACACTGTTAGATATGCATCGATCTAGCATTGCCCACCAACCTAAAAAAAGCCTTATACCCTTTTATGATTTTGGGATTGATGCTTACTTGATTAGCCAAGCTTTGCCTATTTGGCAAATCCTTCCAAGCTATATCTACCACGGCCTCAGTGGTCATATTTATATGGATCAAAACGGCGTCATACAACGTCTTCTTAACCAATACAGCTACCAAAAAGGCCAGTCAAAACAGGACAATAACTATGATTATATTCATGAAAGATTTTTAATAACCCTCAATAATATTGCCCTTTCCTCCTCTAAGGAGTAGCTCGTCACCACTTGTGAACCCACATACCTACCGTGTTAGGCTAATCTAAAGAGTAACTCACCATCCTCTCATCCGATTCTACTAGAGCAAAATTCTAAGGACAAGATTTATTCAAACTCAGCCATGATAATCACAGGGGACATTTTGATATTTGAGGCTGATCATCTTATAAAAATACAGTATCCCCTTCATAAGGAAAAGAAGGTAACATAACCATCATCTAAAAGCTGTTAAGACACATGAGTATCCAGGTATGTAAAGGTTATATTTATGAAATCATTGTCAAGCGTTACCTTGAAAATCATGGGCTTACATTCATGTATCATCGATATAAAAGTAAATACGGAGAAATAGACCTCGTTATGAATGACCAGCATACCCTAGTCTTTATTGAAGTTAAGGGGCGTAAAAAACACCATCTTGCTGATTACGGTTACGAATCAATTAACACTAACAAGCAACAAAAAATATGCCTTACTGCGCTAAAGTACATAAAAAAACATCATCTTACAAACAGATTCACACAATATCGATTTGACGTAGTGTACATCAGCTCACCTCAGCATATAGAGTGGATTGCTGATGCTTTTGATTGCCCTATTGAGACTATAGGGCTTGATGAAGAATCCTTGATTGTGTATGATTAATACGAAAAACTGACAGGCATCAGCACAATTCAATAAACAGCTAAGGACGTCCCATGAAACCAAGCCATCGCCTACTGATTCTTTGCTTATCAACATTTTTTCTAACAAGTTGTCAAAATCAAACCCAGCCGTACGTGTCTACACGCAAGGTCCTACAAAGCATCGATGACAACAATAAGTATGCGAATCTTGTAGAAAAGCAGCCCATTCATAAACTGTCCCCGCACAAACAAGACGAACAACAACTAGCCCATGCTGTGCTTAGCGAATTACTAACAGATGAAACCCTGAAAAATTCACACTTACAGGTTATCAGTTATAACAGCAACATATTAGTTGTAGGCGAAACCGATCAGACATCAAACATTGACAAAATCACATCTATCGTAAAGAATAACCCACATGTTCACACAGTCAAAACTCTAGTAACGCCAGGAGTCAATATCAACAAGACTCAACAGATTCAAGACACGCTTATTAAACGAAGGACACTTGATATCCTCTCTCGATTAACACCTTCTCAAAGCCACATACCTATCATCGTTAATGACGGCAACCTCTATTTTATTACTCAAAACGATGATAAATCCTTAAAAGAAATGCTAGTTAACAGCCTTTCTAAAATACCTAACCTAAATAGTATCTATTTTATAGAGTAGTATAGAATCATCGATACATAGCCTGCTAAACTATACAGCAAATAACAATCTAGGCCTTACCATTACTACTAGCACTAACCTATCACAGGTTAGCAAAAACACAGACCACTGATAAGCTTAGGTGGCCAGCAGACTTATCTTCTTGTAAAAAACATAAAATCCCTTATGCTTTATACATCTCCTTGGTAATACCATTAATCCTTTGCCCTTAATTACCACTAGAAGTTCTTTTTTGATTAGCTATGCAAAACCCAATTCGTGGATATATCAAACCATTATTGCAACTGCTGGTTCAATATCAAATCTAGACATAGCTGTTTTGTGGTATTGTCTTTATCATATAAACTCTTTCACCATTCATACTAGGCTCTAATAAGCTATCATTTAGTTTCAATCACTTTTATGGTCAATTAACCTACACAAATTATTTATTTGATTATAGTAAGAACAGGCACTTGTTTATTAATCATAATATCATCATTATCACTACAGCTTACTGCCATCATACCATGATCTAGACCTGGACTTACAGAGGAGCTGCCGTCTCCCTCATCATCATCCATATCAAAAGTGATACCTTCCCCGTTCTCTAATGCATAGATGGCACAAATAGCATCAATAGGAATGACAATATTCTCAATTTTTTGGTTAAAGTTAGCATAAAACGCTACTTGATCACAGGTGAGGGTAAAATTTTTGGTTGCTTTAGCTGATATATTTAAAACCATAGTCCCTTCGTGGACATGATTCTTAGGAATCTTGACGCCATAGAAGCCTACGTCAACTACTATTTGCGGTGTTAGACCACTATCTTGACACCAATCATAAATAGCTTTAACCAAATAGTACTTGTTGGTACTCATGTGAGCGTATAACCTCTTAAGTCAAGTTCATCACTAGAAAGACTTGCTTGATAGGAAGGTCTATCAAACACTTTTTTTTCATATTCAAGGATGTGTGAATAATCATTAACGTCAATCCCTACTGAGGGCATACGCCACAAGAAGGGTGCAATATAACAGTCCAATAGCGTAAAATCAGAGCTCATAAAGTACTCATTAGCGGCTAAAAGATGATCTATCTTTTGGACTTCCGACCGTAGCTTATCCCTAATTAAATCTAGACCCTTTAAGTGAGCACCTTTCTGATCTAACTGATTATATAAACTAAACCAATCTTGAACAATTCTGTATATCATGAGTCTATTCTTTGCTCGTTGAACCGGATAGACTGGCAACAACGGCGGATGAGGGAATCGCTCATCCAAATAATCAATAATAATGTTAACTTCGTTAAGTACAAGGTCCCTATCTATAAGCACTGGAAGAGTATTATAGGGGTTAATGGTCAAAAAATCCTCTGGCGGGCTCTCTTGATCTATATATTCTACCTCTGATATGACTGCTTTCTCAGCCAGCACAATTCTTGCAACATGATTGGAAAGCTGATTAGAGTGGGACAATAAAACTACACAAGATTTTTTGGAAATAATCATTTGCCAGACACCTAAAATAATGCTTAATTAAAGACTAAACAAACCCTACTAACGCTTGGAGAATTGCTTTGCCTTTCTTGCTTTAACAAGACCAACCCTCTTTCTAAGCACAACTCTTGAGTCACGAGTCAGTAAGCCTGATTTTTTCAACTTTGAACGCCAACTGACTACAGAAGTAAGGGCATCCTCATTCTCAACATCATCATGCTTCTCAAGAGCCGCTAGAGCACCATTTCCAGAGGCATACAAATCAAGTGCTCTGGCAAACGCAAGCGACACAGCACCAGACTGGCCACTGATGCCGCCACCATGGACAAGAATCTGTGCATCGAACATATTCTGCATAGCCAGCAGTGATATTGGCTCAATAGCATGGTTATACCAGAGGGTATTTTCTCCAAAATACGCCTGAAGAGACTTGCCGTTAACAGTAAATTTGCCGGTTCCCTCTATTAATATAAGCCTTGCTACAGACTGCTTTCTTCTGCCTGTTGCTCTGAGTTGCTTTTTAACTTTTTTAATCACAATATATCTCCTTGGCTAGACATTTTCCGTGAGACAAATCTATTGACACCGGACGCTGAGCCTCCTGAGTATGCTGGCCAGCATGACATCTCAATTTAGTTAGCATTTGCCTACCAAGCGGTGAACGCTTAAGCATTCTTTTTACAGCCAGCATCACTACTCGCTCACTACTTACAACCATCTGCTCGTCCAGAGTTCGTTCTTTTAACCCGCCCATTCTACCTGAATGCCTATAGTATATTTTATCCTTGGTTGTGCACGCCACTGCGTCGCAATTATATACTATAACGTGGTCACCTAAGTCTTGGTGGGGGGTGTAAGTAGACCTATGCTTGCCTTGCAACAACACAGCAACTTGAGTAGCCAATCGGCCAAGCCTTAGGCCAGTTGCATCTATCTGATACCATTTTCGGCTTATGTGGGTTGGGTTGTACGAGGGTGTTTCTTTTGGAATCATTCGTAGTACGATTAAATAATGAGCCTGATTTTACAACAAAGATGACACCATTGCAAGTTATATTTAGTTACATGCCGGAAAAGCAGCATACTTCTTGGCTATCCATCAGTTTTTTCATCCCCCCCCCTACCTTTGACAATGCTTTCACCTTCTTTAATTTGATTTTGATGGGGGAGTTGCTGATCAGGCGCACGAGTCGCTACATTTCCTGGAGAAGGTGACTGAGCAACCTCACTATGAACCAAACCATATTGAGCATCGAGTGAATATTTAGCCTGATCAAACCACTTCATATCTTGCTGACCGGGCTGATAATTCCTCACTTTGATATCATTAATAGCTGCCATCGCCCAAAAATTTCTGGTCAACATAGAAACCTCACTGACCACATCAACTTCACCAACCTGATGTTCCTTTAAAAATTTAACGGCTGAAGCACACGCTCCCATACAACGTGACGACCATGAACGATCGGCCTGGGCCGATGCATCTAATACAGGCCACCCTACTCTTATAGACAGCCCAACTATCTGTGCATCAGTATTTTTGATAACTGTCAATCCAGGACAATCATCAACAACTGACGACTGGTCATCTCTAATGTTAACATCATTGGGAAGCCAGGAAACAGTAACAGCAGACCACTGACGTTTGAGCCACGCCATGTCAGATTGAGTCAAGTTTGTAACCGAATCATTAGCAAATCCTTGAGTGGACAATAAAGGCATCACCTGCATGTAGCGCGAAGAACACCATTGCTTAAGCTCATCTTCATTGTGAAAAGCAAATATCTTTGTGAAGACATCATCACCTAAACTGCCTAGCAATGACAAAGCATCTGCAGGCATATCATTGATTATTTCATTAAGCTGATCTTGATTTGATGCTTTAGAATGGTAGAGTTTCAAAACACATGCCTCAAAATCTTCATAAGACACAGGAATACTGAGAGATTGGGCTACACCCGAAACTTGTCCTGACTTATCATTAGATGCCTGATCTTCATTCCACGAGCCATCATCTAACCATTTTTTCAATGCAGAACGACTCTTAAAAGCTATGATTTTATCCATAAGCTGCGCATGACCAGACAATATGGCAAGACTGGCATCATCGGCTGACTCCAATAACTTTCTCTGGGCTTTATCCAATTGGTTACTTTCGCTCACATCTTTGACATCATAAAGGCCAAGTGCCAATGTCTTAAAGTTTTCACTGAACTGAAGGGGCGACTGAATATCATCTGTCACCTCTGAAGCTGCATGTTTATCTGCCTGCGCTGATTGATAAGGCTGACCAGTATCTTTTTCCTGTAAAGATTCACTATCCACACTGTGCTCAGGATCGCCACGATTCTTTGAACCACCATCAACCGTTGGTACACCTTCTTCCGGCTCCCCTTCGTCAGGGCCTGGTTCTTTGTTATCGTCTGCCTCAGGCTCACCAGGAGCTTCAGCCTGGCCTGCCGGCAACACTACACCATCGCTCTTGTTACCATCTGGAGAAACTGATGTTTGAGTCAAATCTGACTGTTTATCTGCATCATCCAATTTCACAGGCGGTGAAGTGTCATTTGAGTGAACCTTTGATTCTGTAGATTGAGTTGCGCAATAAGGAACCAGCCATGCATCTAAAGCTTGTTCATTTTCAAACGACATGATTTTATCTATCAGCCCCCCTTGCGAGGAAAGTTTTTGTAAACTGGCCTCCTCAGCTCCACTTAGCAGCTTTTGTTGTGCTTTTTTCAGATCATTGGGATCCACAAGGTCTCGGGTTCTATACAAGGAATGTACCAGTTCCTGAAACGCTACCGAATCAAAAGCACCTGTACCATCAAGCGACGTATTATCAATTTCACTCACACCCATTACCATTCAAAATCTAAAACATATTAACATTTAATCATCTCGAAACAAGTCTAACTATCAGAAGAATCATCGAGAGTCTGAATTAAATGTCACTTCCACCGATAGCGTCTAGAAGAAAACAATCAATTATGATAAAATAACTCATTGTACAATATTTTTATCCTAAACATGTCCCCATCATTAGACACCATGCGCCATTCTTGTGCTCACATAATGGCCGCTGCCATCCAAAAACTATGGCCCCAAGCACAATTTGGTGTGGGCCCCGTCATTGATAATGGTTTTTACTACGATGTTCGCATCCCTAACCATACCCTAACTGAAGCAGATTTACTTAGCATCGCCAGCCAAATGAGAAAACTAAAAAAGAAAAAACAGCGCTTCAAAAAAAGCCAACTGGTTATCGATGACGCAATCGATCACATGGCTTCAGCTAAACAACCCTTTAAAGTAGAACTTTTACAATTGCTTAAAACCAAAGGCCACACAGCAGTCACTAAAGAGACAAAAGACAACGCTGTTTTAGACGGAGGACTGGATTCCATTTCGTTTTATCAAACTGGTGACTTTGTTGACCTTTGCCGTGGCCCTCACGTTGAACACTCAGGGGAAATTGGCCATTTTGAACTTCACAAACTCTCTGGAGCTTACTGGCGAGGACACGATAAAAATCCCCAGCTACAACGCATCTATGGCCTTTGCTTTGAAAGTATAGATGCCTTAAATCAGGAAATCAAACGACTTGAACTACTTAAAGAACGTGATCACAGAAAAATTGCAGGTCAGCTGGAACTCTATCAAATAGACGACCAAGTAGGCCGAGGCTTACCCATGTGGCTACCTAATGGCATGGTTTTAAGACGAGAACTTGAAGCCCTTGCCCAACAACATGAGCGCAGACAGGGCTATCAGGAAGTTGCCACGCCCCATCTGGCTAAAGAAGCGCTCTACCTCACATCTGGCCATCTACCCTACTATGCTGATGACATGTACAAACCCATAGACATCGATGAGGAACGGTTTTATCTCAAACCCATGAACTGTCCCCACCATCATCAGCTTTATAAACACAAACCCAAATCTTACCGTGATCTACCGGTAAGGCTTACCGAATGGGGTCAAGTTTATCGTTATGAGAAATCAGGCGCACTCAATGGACTTATGCGAGCTCGTGGTTTTTGCATGAATGACGCCCATATTTATTGTCGTTTTGACCAAGTTGCAGAGGAATTTGCAAAGGTCATTGAACTTCACAAAACTTACTATGATATATTTGATATTCAAGATTTTAAAATGGTGCTATGTCTGCCTGACTTTGAAAATAGCGAGAAATATAGTACCGACGTTGAAAACTGGCAGATGACATCAAATATTATTAGGCAAGTCATGACCGATATGAATTGCAATTTCACGGAAGAAGAAGGTGAAGCTGCTTTTTATGGCCCAAAAATAGATTTTATCATCAAAAGCGCAATCGGCACTGAGTACACCATATCCACCAGCCAACTTGACTTCATGGCGCCTAAGCGGTTTAATCTTACTTACAGGGGAGAATCGGGACAAGATGAGCCTCTACTGGTTATCCATAGAGCCCCACTTGGAACACATGAGCGCTTTATTGCCTTTTTATGCGAACATTATGGCGGACATTTCCCTGTATGGCTGGCACCTATCCAAGCCTGTATTATTCCTATCTCAGATCGACATATTGAATATGCACGAGCCGTTCACCAACAATTATTCAGCGCCAATGTCCACACAGCGACAGGTGGATTAAGAGTTGATATAGACACATCATCAGAACGCATGCAAAAAAAAATACGTAATGCTCAAATGCGAAAAACCCCTTACATCATTATTGTAGGCGATCAAGAAACAGCCAATCAGACATTATCGGTCAGGCATTTAAACAACACAAGTAACTACACCCTACCTAAATTTTTAGAGCTAATGAAGCATCTGATCGAAAACAAGCAACCCCTTAACACCAGCCAGTGAGATAAGTATCATGTCTGAACAACCTAAATTCGTTATTGAAGATGCCTTGAAAGAACTAGAGTCCATAGTAAACGGCTTAGAAAACCAAAATTTAAGCATCGAGCAAGCTTTAAAAGCATTTGAACGGGGCATAAAAATAAGTAACCAATGCCAAAAAGAACTCAATCAGGCAGAACAACGCATATCCATGCTTACCGAGCAAGGCATGGAGGAACAGCAAAGTCTTATAGCCGATACCACAGAGCAAGAAACCTAATGGTTAAAAAATGACACGTCTTGGCGGTGTTGATATTATACTCGACAACCAAAACAACCCAAGGGTCATAGAGGTGAACGCAAACCCAGGTATATTTGTGTATCGTAACCCTGTTGAATTAGCTAAGAACATACTAGACTTTTGTTACCAATCATCCCAACAAAATCCACAAGCACAAACATAATAAACCCTAGATGATGAACCAAAAAACAGGCATGTCCCAATTTGTTATTGTAATCTAAAGCCATAATTATTTAAGGGTATTTAAAAACTCTTGATTTGCTCAGTAATACAAAGATAAGCCACTAATCTTCATTCCCAAATAGGCATTTAATTGTGCTAACAGAGCTCCAGCAATCACATCTCTCCAATGATGACGTTTTCCATGAACACGGGAATACCCGACCATAGAAGCCGCAATGTAGCCAGGTATACTTGACTTCAGACCGTATCTATAAAACTCATAACTTGGGGAAGCAAAAGCAAAACTGGTATGACCACTAGGAAATGACTTGTAACAAACACATGACCTATTAGTCAGAGGACAAACGTCACAAGGACGTTTTTGATGTGTTATATTCTTTAATATTTCTGTTTCAGCAACAGTAGCTAAGGTTGCTTTGAGGTAGAGCATACGCCCTGAGGAATCCCCTAAAATCCATGTTTTTCCAAGTGTTGATAAATTGACAGCAAATTGAATTTTATCCCCTGCCTTTGTAATCCAATCTGTTTTTCTATATACAAGCGCTTGTACATCGACAAAAACCACCAATAAACACCAAATCATTTTCATACATTATAACTCCAAAAATAGTACCATTCTCTTAAGAGAATATGACCTTTTTGACCTTTATACAAGACATTTTTCAACCACATCCAAAAAGTCATGAATGAAATAAAGATCCACAGTAATCTACCACTACCAAGCGTATGATAAGCCTAAATATCCCAATATTCTCTAGGTATTTAGTACGATTTATCATTTAAAATACCACTCAAACGAAAACCCACATAACTATTTAACTCAGCCAAGCTTGCACCTGCTATGACATCTCGCCAATAATGGTATTTACCATAAACACGCGAATACCCCACTAAAGCCGCCAATAGGTATCCAGGAATGCTTGCCTTAAAGCCATAACGGTAGCGCTCAAAACTAGGGCCTGAAAACGCAAAGCTAGTATGTCCGCTGGGAAAGGAATCATAGCAAACACAAGATCTATTCGAAATAGAACACACATCACAAGGACGTTTGGACTTTATCACGCTTTTTAATAGATGGGTCTCTAACCCAGTCGCCAAAGCTGTTTTAAGAAATAACTTCTGACCTGATACATCATCTAACCAAACTGTCTTACCATAGGTCATAAGCGGTATAGCTACTTGAAGCACATCCCCCAGCTGCGTAAAACGATCATGAACTCGATACACCAGCGCTTCTGTATTGAGCACAAATAATAGACACCCCATGACACACTTGAGGACACCTCCCATCATTTTGTATTGTTCAGACCTCTGACTTCCTGGCATATATACATGTGGCTATGATTTAATAAAAAATTAACACAAAATTATTTTCTTCACAATCCCAACTACAAACCTATAGTACTCGACAATACATTTAAAAGGATGTATGGTGGCAATGTTTAGACCATATTCCTCAGACCAAATGTTTAACCTGATACTCTACTTGCATGTCATACTATCAAAAACTCACGCAATCACTCAAAACACTACAACAAAATTGGCACCATCACTGGCAAACATTGGATCCTTCACATCATTGGCAACATGATCATATTCAAAAATCACACCATACCAACCACATCTACCACCTAGAAAACGGGCATATTTTTGAAAAAGCATGCATCAACTACTCAGTACTACAGGGTGACGAACTACCTCAATCAGCACTTCCAAAACATATGAATCTATCGGCCGTTGGCAAACCATTTGCCGCCACTGGGATTTCTACCATTTTGCACCCACAAAATCCATTTGTACCCATTGCGCATGCCAATCTCCGTTACTTTACCTCGCTCACAGAACCTTATATATGGTGGTACGGTGCAGTGATTGATCTCAATCCTTGCTATGGATTTGTAGAAGACTGTATAGCCTGGCATCAAGGTTGTCAACAAGCATGCCAACGGGTAAATTTCGATCAATACCCCGTATTTAAAAAAGCCTGTGATGATTATTTTTACCTACCCCATCGTCAAGAACATAGGGGCATTGGAGGCCTGTGGGTAGAATACCTCAACACACCCAATCAAGACGCCTGCGAATCACTACTATGGTCTATCGCCCAACACTTTATCACAAGCTATAGCAGCATCGTAGCAAAACGACACCCCCTCCCCTTCCAACCCCGACATAAAAACTTTCAACAGCTCCGTAGAGCTAGATATGCAGAATTTAATTTACTACACGATAGAGGCACCCAATTTGGGCTTAAATGGGGGGGAAGAACCGAGTCCATTCTAGCATCTATGCCTCCCTGTGCTAAATGGCAATATATACCATCAAATAGGCTCCAACAGAACGATGAAAAAGCGCTTAGCTTTTTCTTGAAACCAAAAAACTGGGCTGATATGTCACTGAATACCACACCAGCCTAAATCCACACCCACAACACAAACAACTTGGTATAAATAGCAGTTAATGATATTCAGGTATAAAGCCCAAACGTTGTTCTAGTGCTCCCCATTGGAGTGGTGGTACCACTCTCATTTTCCAAGTATCATCTGCCTGCTTAACAAACTCCACCTCCCGAACATGACCGGGTAGGTCAACTGACCAGAGGCCAAATCTAAACCATTTGGGCTGTAGCTCTAGCAACACAACATCAGCCGGCACCTTATCGTATGAATCTCCTTTACTCATCTTCCCAATATGAGCACTTGCTTCTTGAAAGTTCCTTGCATTGATAGGATTGACAGGAAGTGAGGCTTCATATCTTATTACTTTAGAAAAACCATTCCAGACCGCTTTAACCTGTGCTGGGTCTTGAACTTGAACTAAAGTTCCAGTATACCTTTCTACCAGTGAACTATACCGCCTGTCGAGTGTCTGGATCAGATTAGCTGAAAAAGCTCCACCAACAGCTTGGCCTAGTGATGAATCCTTCGATGTCATAATATATAGCTTCCCTCCAATAGTATGTATACTATGGTAAGCACCTATAATCCCATCTTTGGTGTTAACCGCAATGCTTACGTATCGGGTGATTGTTCTATGGCTTATACGTCTTAGCTCAGTATCAAGATTTACTGGGTCTTTAAAAGACAAAAGCGCCTTCGAGTAACTCTCGAGCCTGATTCGCTCTTCAGATGCATTACAATTAATACATTCTTGATCGACCGAATAAGCTAGGCTATGCAAGAACAGCCCGCACAGTATCACAATTTTTTTCATTAAGACACCTCTTTAACGATTACAAACACAATGATTAGCTTATCATAACATGAGTATCACAAGAACAAAAACATAATATTTTTTAAATTTTTTTTAAAAAATTTGATTTTAACACTTAAAAGAAACCTTCTATGAATCTTAAGATCATGGATATGTGCATTAATTAAACCTTAGATACTACTTCGATGGGCACCGATCTAAAAACCTGACCACCTAAAAACTTCCCGGGCCAGCGACCTGTAAGCATCGTCCACTGTGATTTCAAATCATAATAACCCCTCTGCTTTTCACAACCACCTTCACCAGGAAACATAGTCATTCTTAATCCATTCCATTGCACTAGATCTTCCTTGAGCGATTCATACGAGGGATAACGGCACGACAGTAGTCTATTTACGACTGCTATATGTTCTAATTTCGACCCCACGACCTGATTCTGCCAAGTTTTAGCCTCTTGCTGGCCTAAAAGCAGAGATTCATCAATCTGGAAACCCTCAATGGTAACATCTGTACATGAAACCATCCATAATAAGCTATCAGGCATCATCATCTGATTGAGCATAGCAATCCATGGATCACCAGGCACGATAGTAGCTTGGCACTCAGGTAGGATCATTATGACAGCATCATATGAATTTTTTTTAATGAGATAAGGTACATGCTCTTTGGCTAATTCAGCGCATTCAGCCAGCTCATCTTGAGGAACACACACCTGATAGTCCAATACGTGCAAACGACCACTAGGAAGACAACTTGATAGAGCTTGAACAACCCCATGAGACCACGGATGCAGTAATAATATAGACTCGGGTGGCCTCAGGTAACACTTAAAATCATTTGCTAAATCTACTAACAACTTACAAACCAACTGAACCTGTCCGTGACTAACAGTCAATCATACACCTCATACTAACCTATCCTTGCTGTATCGCTAAAGTAACACGATTCATGCTCTAATCCTACAGCACGAACAACAAGTTGCTTTAAAGGATCATTCAATACCTCCCCTGATTATCAATCTCACCTATTTTTTACAAACTGATCACGAACCCCATTAAATCATAAGATTTAAAACAAAAGTTGCACACAAATAGATTAAAATACATCCCATAATCCAAGTTTTATTCATCAATATGATCAAACATCATCACTTGACTGATCATATTGACGGATTACAATAATAAATTGCCTCACCTGTATAGCAATTAACATGATTACTGGCACCTCTCTAACCGATTTTAAAAACCTACTACCAGCATATACTTCATGGCTTATGATCACCAACGACCTCATCACTTTAGAACCAAAACACATAGGCCAACAAGGCATCTGGGCTATTGATGGTGGGGCTAACTGTTGTAAGACCTTTGGGATAAGACCCGACGTCATCAGCGGCGACTTCGATTCAATTTTAGACGCTTCCTATTGGGGCATTCATTGGGAAAAACAAACGCCTTACACAGGGCAACACCAAAATATTATCGTCCCAACGCCCGATCAACAATTCACAGACACCGATAAAGCACTATCTCTAATTAACCAACTAGCCCCCAGCCAAATCACAATTTTAACCCATACACAGCACAGACCTGATCATATGATACACCATCTTGAATTATTAAAAAAACATCACCTTAATAGCCGCAAAATAATACTACAAACCACTGACAGCAAAATAACCTATATCGAAGATCAATCCATTTGGCTCGACAGCTATCCAAAAAGTTATTGCTCCGTCATAGCTGCTCCCAAAGCTACCGTTACCTCGAAAGGGCTAAAATTTGAAATGACCAATCATCCACTAACTTTGGGCCAATCCAGCAGTATCAGCAATGAGCTAATAGGCCATCAAGCACTTATCGAAGTTAAAGGTAGTGCCTGGATCATAAGCCATCTAAATCATCACGCATGACCCATCACAAGAGGACATAAGTTTGACAAAAAACTATCCTCTTGTTTATGTCCCGGTAATCACCACCAAAGCATCTGATCTACTTGTTCTGTCATCAGTATGGCCCTATAATAGACGTTCTATTTTTTGGATACACGATGTTACATGTAGGCCACAACCTATTAAAAACCATTCATTTTCAAGGCAAAAACGTACGAGAGTTTCTTCAAGGTCAGTTGACCACAGACACAAGAACACTCAAACCACAACATATCATACCCACTACTCTCTGCCAGTATCAAGGTAAAATGTTAGGCTATGGCCACGTAAGCACACATCATCATGAAATGTATCTTCACTTTCCAGAATCCATATGTCACGAAAACATGCAATACCTAAAACCGTATGCACAACTCAACCGTATTACCATGAGCATAAGCGAGAGCCATCACTGTATAGGTATCGTTAGCGAATCACCACTTTTTGACCTACAGCAACTCCACGGCTGTCATTCTGTAAACCCAAACGTCCATATCTTTTGTCTTGGCACACTACCCTTCATTTATGGCTTGTATGGCCCCATAGATCAACTCAATACTTGGCTTGAAAAACAAAACACCTCCCCACTTATGCCTGATGTTTGGCAAGCACTACTTATTAAATCCAAACAGCCCATTATCGGTGCAGAGTGTAGATCACGTTTTACACCTAATATGTTAGGACTTGTACCCTCTGAAAGTGTCAGCCTCAATAAAGGCTGTTACGTAGGTCAAGAAATCATTGCTCGAACCTACCATTTAGGAAAAGTTAAAAAACAACTGGTCACCTGCACAGCACAACCTTTCTCAGGGACCATTCCCAGCCCAGGAGAGGCACTAACTTGCAAAAATACTCAAAGCAAAGCCACCTGTCTAGCTGCTAGCCTCTACGACACTACTTTATGGTTACAATTGGTCACACCCAAAAATGACACCCCGTTCATACCGGAATTAAAAACCCATGACGGCAACATGTCACCCTATCAAATCGAACAAGTGTAATACAACCATCACTAAACCCTTTCACACCATGAACCCAAACTATAAAACATCATACCCATGTAAAATCTTTATCCGCTAACCACTATTTACACTTATTTTCTGTATATGATGACAAACCAAGATTCACACCACACCACCTCCTCAACGGACCAGTCCTTAGCCTCATCAAGCCTTTGGCAACAGCAGCTTGACTATTATCAGCGTCTAGGGATTCATGCCTGGCATGGCCGTGTACCTTATAAAATCACCAATACATGGAGCCTTGCTCAACACTATGCCAACATTTCTGCACAATACCTTATCAGTTATTTTAATCAATATCCTGAACACAAAAAAGCTAATATCATCGAATTAGGGACCGGGCTTGGACAATTTTCTCATCGATACATGACCTGCCTCATTCATGCCTTGCAACATCACCCAAGCATTATAAGACGTCTTAACCTGATTTTATGCGATGCATCGGATAAAGTACTCAATTACCTACGCCACCACCCGCAACTACAACAACTACCTGCTATTGATTATGTTAAACTTTGCGTACTACCGAATCATATCAGTCCATGGCCAAATCACATATCTCTACAATCTGGAGCTTGTGTGATCATAGCTAACTACTTCTTTGACTCACTCTATCAAAATGCCTTTTATGTTGAACATAACCAGGTAAAACTTGCGAGCATAAATCAGGAGTCTAACAACGTTCCTTTTCATTTTAGCCCCTCTAATCACACAGGCCCTTTTTACAGAGATCGTTCACTTGAGGCCATCATACACCAACATAAACACCTAAATATTGAACGGTTTCTGATACCGGAAGGCACCTTTAATCTATTAGCCTTACTCACCCAAAAAACCGACAGTTACTGCCTTCTATGTAGTGACAAAGGACACATAGATTTTACACATGAAAGCTATGATGCGTATTTTAATTTTTGTCGTGATGGCCCATGGTCAAGTAATGTCAACTTTTTTGCCCTGGATCGCTACATAACCACAAGCTTAGGTGGTCATGGCTGGATGACCCATGAACCACTACCTTGCTATGAGACCAATCTGTGCACAGGTATTTGGACTAATCTAAAGGACCACACCCACCTCATCCAAAAAGCCTCAGAGCAACTTCTTAGCACCCATAACAGTCTTGACATCCATATTTGCACCCAAAGATTACTGTCAACCCCACCACCTGACCTACAAACACTGAATAGTATCTGGCGTCTAAACGCTTACGAACCAGAGCTATTAAATATTTTTTATGATCAACTCACGCCATTATCACCTGCGCAGCTTCAACACATTCTCCCTTTTGACCTCATGGTCAAGCGCATCAGTTATACACCGTTCCCCTCAACTCAATCACTATTAAAAAAATACATTCATCTTGCTGACCATGCACAACATCAACAAAGCCTCATGCAACTAAAAGCAATGTATCGGTCGTGGTTTGGCTCATTATCATAACTCATACGTTGACTTCAACGACCACCATATACCACTGCATAAAGAATCTAGATTGCCATGAAAGAGCCCACACCAACTGGCTCACTAGTTATTTAAACAGATCCCACATTTAGACATGCTTTATCGGCCAGAAATGGAGTATCGCAATATCCATCAATCATCAAAATCTCGTCGTACTTCGCAATTAGATACCAAGCAAGGCTTAATCATCAATACAACAATAGTCTTATCCATTAGCAGGTCTCAACTAAAACTATTTCTTGACGACTCAGATACGATATCAGTGCGCCATACTTAATGATTGGGGTTTTAATCGGGATATTTTAAGTTTTATTACAAATTTTGCAAGTTGTTCAAGATATCAGCGACAAAGGTCAAAGCTTGATTACCCATTGCTTATGAATGACCAAGAGCACTTATGAGCTAACTGTGTAATTAGCGATTTTAAACCTGACTATTAAACCTACAAATAATGAATCTTTTGATTTATTCTAATAACATAGTCAAACAGTTAACTCCAACTATTGACAAAAATAACAAGTTTAGATTCAATGGTAGTAAGCCCAAGACAACCATTGCTATGAAGTACCCATTGCTTTTTTTATTAGCCCTTTTCATATCAGGGTGCAATAGGAACGACATGACCTCGCAAACACCTAGTGAACGCTACACCAGTAATCTTTATAATGGCATCAACCTACTAGCCAGAAGAAGCCACCACGATTCAGAGACAAGTAACGTAGTATTATCCCAGGCAGCGGTTTCGGTTAGTCAATCATTACAAGAACTTGCTAAAATTCAGCGTTCTGTTCACAATATTGCACAAGTTAAAGAAGATCCATCCCTACTCAAAATTGATATCAAAGGTAATACGAGTATCGATTGGACTGGACCAGTTGAGAGTATACTGTCAAAAATTGCTGTCCACACCAAGCACAAATTTGTAACTTTTGGAACAAAACCTGCCATTCCCATTATTATATCGCTCAATAAACAAGACATCAGTATCGCTGACCTGGTCAGAGATATTGCTTACTCTGTTCAAAGGCAGGCCTCAGTAGTGTATAAAAATAACAAACTAGAACTCAGGTACTATTAGATGCAAATCTCATATTCTTTATGTCGAATTACCATTATACTGGTAGCACTAAGCTGTTTAATGGGATGTCAAACATCACCTCCGGTAAACAATCAACATCAACAGGATGTACGTAATAAGCTAGTTGAAGAAACAGCGCTTACCTATGCCAGCAGATATGCACTTCATTGGGAATCCAAATTCATCAACAAACACATCCATCTCAGCGCCCGGACGCTCGACCAAGTATTCAATTTTAGAGAATTGCTGCTAGAAAACAACCTAGTACCGCCCATTTTAACTGAAGCAACCCATAATATTAGCCTAGATAGCCCCGATGTGATCAGAGCCTCAGATAAAATCATACGTATTGTCAAACCTGCGCAATTTACATCAGCTATCCCCTCATGGCAACAATATTTGATGATGCACTATCCATTACCTGAAAAGCCGGTTTCTAGCTTACTACCTAGAAACGCGCAAGAGCGTGCTATTTGGGATGCCTCAATCAGTAAAGGGTGGCAAGCAGGGATAGTACAGGCAACCCAGATCTTTAGAACCAACATGAGCGCCCTCAAACGAGATTATATGGGCATGATACTCTACTATAAACTATTAGCCCAAGGCATGATATCGCCCTCTCACTCTGCCACTGCGAATTTAGGGATTACCGGAAACGATAAAGAGATGCAATTAAATGATAGAATTGTGAAAATCACTACCACATCAAAATTGCTCCCCTCACAGGTTCAGCAGTGGAAACCTGCTCTTCGTTAAGTCATCAGCAACAATTCTCACGAAACTTCAAAAAGTGAGCTATACTTGAGACCTGTGACATCAAATTGATCTAAAAAGGAATCCCTCATGCAACCGCAGTCCAATGATCCTTATTTGCTACCCGATGAGCCACCCAGTCGGTTCATGCCCGAAGATCTCAATCGATTACTGATGTTTTCATCAAAACTCAACGCTTCAGATATCACCGTACAAACGGACGAAACCGTGCGTTCAGAGATTTATGGCAAACTTCATAGAACCACTAAACGCAAACTATCTAAAAATGAAGTTGAATACTTATTAAATAGCATCTATGGCGCCAACGGTACTACACAACTTTCAAGCGGTCATGACCTTGATACTTACTATGAATATAGACCTAACAGAACCGAAAGATTTCGTTTTAGAGTCAATGCCACAGCTTGTATGGTGGAAGGTTATGATGGTATTCAAATAACTTTTAGAACCATACCTATTGACCCACCGCATCTTGAAGACATGATGCTTCCCAAAGACATTATAGATAACATTGCCCCTATCTCTGGCACTGTTTACGTAACAGGATCAACAGGATCAGGGAAAACTACGCTACTTGCTTCTGTCATTAGGCACTTTGCTGAATCAACCGACTTCAACAAAAAAATACTCACCTATGAAGCCCCCATAGAATTCGTGTACGACAACATACAAAAACCAAGTTGTATCATCAGTCAATCCGAAATTCCCAAGCATTTACCCACCTTCGAAGAAGGCGTACGTAACTCATTACGACGAAATCCAGGCTTAATCATGGTGGGTGAGGCACGAGATAAAGCTACCATTTCGGCACTTCTAGAAGCATCTTTAACGGGTCATCCTGTTTATACGACGGTGCATAGTAACGGCGTCGCAGAGACGGTTAGACGTCTTGTAAATAGCTTTCCAGGAGATGAACGAAATAGCCGCATTATAGACATCGTGGAAACCATGAGGCTAGTCATTTGGCAGAGGTTGGTCCCCACTGTTGATGGTAAACGTACTGCGCTCAGAGAGTATTTGGTATTCGATCCTGACATCAGAAACCAACTACTTAATGCCCCCATTGACAGCGTAAGTCAACTGACACGACGCATGGTGAAAGAACGCCATCAAACCATGTACGATGACGCGCTTGAAAAACACAAACAAGGCATGATTAGTGATCAAACTTTACTCAGCATAGAACGATACACCAAGGGACAGGATGCTGATCATCAACTATCTGAAACACCTAAAACTACCACTCAAGCACCTACCTTGCCGCCAAAAGCGCCAAACCAAGATAGCAACGCCACAAACTCAAAATAGCCAGATATCAACCAAAGAATTGTCCAAACACTTATTTTCTATCTTCATCTGGTGAATAAATTTCTGAAACGTCGACCAACAGAACTTATCCCACGGCCAACAGATCTTATCCCACGGCCAACAACACTAGCTGCGCTCCTAGCTACAAAATTTGATGCTGTGCCCACACGCTTTATGCCATCGGGTAAACGACTAGCACCTTGATCTAAAACATTATCCATGGCACCAACTGCAGCATTGTATCGGCGATAACTTCTAAATAGCTTGTCAAAGGCGTTTGCCAACCCCGTAAGACCACTAACAGCGCCAAGACCTATGCCGACTCCCGCTCCAACAATCCCAGTTTCTAGCGCTTTTCCACCTTTTGCAATCCCCCTATCTGCAGCAGCCGCCATTTGCTGCACACCTTTACCAACACTGGACGCAGCCCTGTGTGTAAGGGGCAACCTTCTTTCAACCCATGGTGAAACACTATTAAACAACGCCTTTGGCATAGCATTAGCATACTTGTTATATCTTTCTACCTCTGTTCTTCTTTCGTCCTCCGCTTTATTTAACCGCTCCTCAGGTGTCCCTGATGCAAAAGGACCGTCAGGTGAACCTGCCTTGCCTCTACTTTCTGCATCCACTTCACTTGGATCTTTACCTTTATTGTCTTTTATGATTTGTTTTTTCCTTGTATACTGCCTGATCGCGTTAGGTACAGCAGATAGCACATTCGCACGCTCGGTAACTCGATCTGCAGTACCAATCACGCTAGAACCTATAGCACCAAGTGGCCGGGGCATGCTATCGGCAAATGATTTGGTTGAACTTTTAATCTCTCGCATTTTTGACATAGCAGTTTCAGCGCCTGTGTCTTGTGGCGTACCACCAAAATAACTTAAAACATTTGATCCAAGCTGAATAGTTAACATACATACTCGACTGATAATTTCCCAACCCGCGTACATGTATACCATCATAACACCCATCAGTATAATCATCACTAAAGATGGCTCTGAAGATGGCCCTGAAATCATGCCAGCATAGCCCAAATTCCTAAACATAAAATACAATTGCTCCGTAAATCCAATGTTCAAAAACGTAAAGGCGATGTGTATTAGCAAAACAGAAAATAAAACACCCGCAACCATCATAAACGGTCTTAGCACCGCTGCCAGTAATAGAAGTACCGCATTAGAAGCCTTGCCCATTAGATCATGTCCCTCAGGATGTGCAATCCCCAATGCAATCAGAGGCGCCGCAACCATCACCTCCAAAACTGATATCAGCCAAGCAATGACACCAAACGTAAAAATCAGAATAGGATACAGTGGTATCATGATCGACATTAAAAGACCTATAGGAAAAAACAATATCGCAAAGCCAAAGCCAATGTCGCTATAGTAGGTTTGAACGGTCTTAGCAAGAGACAATGCGCCCGTAATGACACCACTTATTGCATCCACCAGTTGCGCTCCCATGACGTAACGTCTGTAGTTACCCTCTCCCTCTTGCGTCTTGTTGATTAAATAGTTTTGTATCAGATCCAAGAATGCCTTTGTACCTAATGATGCATAATTATAAATCATAACTTGGCCGATCATATCTTTGGTGTTCTCAGCTAAATAAAAAGCTCCCGCATTCATCATGGTCACACCAATACGTACAAAATCTCTAAACGGGTTATAGGCATACTGACTAAACGTAAAAGGATTATCTTGTTGGCGTCCGGCCATTAGCCCCAAAAATCCATGACCCTGTTGAATACAGTTATTCTTTGGATCTGATAATACAGCAGGAAAAAATCGTGATGTTTGCGCTAGCTGGTTGTAGCACTCAGTAAAATCAGGGGTATTACAATACTTCTTATAAGCCTGCTTACATTGAGTGCTTATACCAGGTCTATTATTATAATTATAGCCTGCACCACTCGCAACTCCGTCAGCACTATCTGCTCCTGTAATAGGCTTTTCATAAAATGAAAAACCCATAACAGCTTCTGCAATCATCAGTAACGATGTAGATAAATTTTGAGCACTCACAGGTTGTGAAAAATTAATAGGATATGATGTTTTAACAGGAGAATTAGGCCAAATACCATCTATAGCATCTATAACCAATTGTATAGAAGCAGGCAGAGGGAGGCCAATCGTAGCAGATAAATTAGTCCCTATCAAATCTCTTGGGTCTGTTGACGCAAAAAAAGGTTGTAGCAAACCTGCAGCTATTTGGTTTCTATGTGCTTTTGTAACTGTGCCCACCGTCAGCGTTTCTGATGATGGTTGGCTTACACTACTTTTTGGCGTGAGTAGACCATTGACTTCATATTTTTCCACAACCTGTACAAATACACTATCTGCAAAACTAACCCCTAGTAATATGAGATACATCACAATCATCTGCAGCAATGAGTAACCATATGCAAAATAAGGCGCCACTAATCCAAGGCCACTGACCATCCTGAACATATGGTAGAGTGTAAAATTTCTATCCATTATGTTACCCTCTATGGCAGTTAAAAGTACCCCACCCATAAATATCTGATAAGTAATTACAATAAACAGAAGCATGATAATACCCGTATTAAATACCTGTACAAGACTGGCCATCAATCCTGAGCTTGCGGTAAATTGTGAGGGATAGGTAATCTTACTGGAACCATTGTGGTTAAAAACACCTGCCATAATCCCACCTCCGCATGAGGGATACTTGCCCAAATCCACATCAGATTTATGAACATCCTCAGGCTCAAAACTAAACAAACCGGGCATTAAACCAAAGATATTTTTAAGTATGCAGTAACTTTTATCTGATGAGGCCATGGCAAACATTCTAGATTCCGCTTCCCGTTGATCGCCTCCAGTTTGATTAATATTTAAAAAATGTGGATACAATAAACCTGCATACATCCAACCATAATTCTTTGCCTGTTCAGACAACGATGCGGTAGCTCCTGTTGAAGATGGCGAGTAGAGTTCAAAGGGAAAACTTGCCTGTAGCGAAGGAACCAGACATAAAAAACATAATCCATAATAACCTATTTTTGCAAACATGATCACACCTCTTCAGTATCGGTTATTTTTCAGCTGACACAATCTCACGCGGCGACGAACTGGTCTTTTCTGTACTACCCTTCGCGCCTGAGGACATATTCTTGGTGATGCCCTTAAAGGACTCCGCAATTTGCTTTGCGACCTCTTCTTCACTGGTTTGGTCTGCTTGCCCCCCAACCCAGCGTAACACTTTATTTGGCACAGTATAAACAAGAGAATATGAATAAAGTACCATTTGGTATAACATATAGATATACATAATCATGGTGATTACCAACATAACGGGGTATAAAACGTCACCAGAAGTGCTGGCCCCTATTGTCCCTAGCCATGAAGCCAAAGACTGATTTAAAGCAGGAAACGCGACGTGATAAAATAAAATAACTGCTATTGACGCAATCATATTTGCAAAAATAAAGCCTGTTACTACCAGCACTGGCTTTAACACGATGGCAATCAAAATCATTTGAATCTGTTTCATACTACCTAACAATGGATGGCCTTTTGGATTTGTAAGGTCCAACAATATTAACGGTGCGGCGATCATAGCTTCCACAAACAATAACAACCAACCCAATACCGCTACTGCGTAAATAATATTAGGGTAAATAGGTATAAAGTAAGCAAATAACGATCCAATCAAAATAAACGGAAGTACAATACCAAAATAAAAAGGATTATAGTGGTTGTTAATATAAAATGATAGTTGCGTAAATATATCATTCATACTGCCCAGCATATCTACAATATCTAACCAGGCCATCACCTCTAAAATTTTTCCGGCTACGAATACAAGCTCACTCGCAACGAATAGTGAAATGGTGAGAAGATACCATGCGGGAATAGCTACAAGATTTACAATAGGTATTTTAAATAATACCATAAAAACGCCTATCATGAGTGGATAAACTAAACCCAATACTGCTTTCAGGACGCCTCCAATGATTGGACCAAAGTATCTTGGGATTTGATTTCGCAATAAAACACCTACATCACCATATTTACCTAGCCCTGCCTTCCCAGTTAATAAACCTTCAATAAAAAAAGGTACTCGTTTAGCCATCCATTTTGAAGGTTCCCCTCCAGGCTTAAATAGCCTAGCCATAATCCCCTCAGGATACCCGATAATATTACCTCCCATCAATTGAATAAAAGCAGATAAGTTCTTGGCAGATAAGTTTGCAAGCTCCACCATAATGCTGGCTGTAAAGTACTGTACTGATAGCTTATAATTGGCCACGAAAGAATCAGTCCCTACTCTAAACATAAACGCAGTGCTGTACTGAAGTACTGTAAAACCATAACGTGATAGCGCATCTATCGGGTGCAGAAAAAAATCAAGCTTATTTATCACAAAAGTCTCATACCATGAACGCGCCATCCAATAGGTAAATGAATACACATCCAGTGCCACTGATTTAGGATACAACACACTCGGATCTATAAGTGCATTAATAATACCAACAGGCGCATAGAATATATTTGAAAAACCCATTGAAAACTGTGGGAAAGTAGCTATGGCGCCTAAAATCATGACATCCTGAATAACACGAATAGATTCTCCCAATATGAGGGCTTTACTCATCATTGCAAAACCAAGCATGATTGCAGAAGCCGCCATTCGATCATAACTATTCGTGAGGTTCCCCATAGTCACGCCACAATTTTGTGGTGAAAACGCCACCCCACAAACTGAATTACTTTGGTTAAGCGCATTCCACCATTGATTACTGGCCTGCTGTGCATTCCCCTGAATCACATCTGGCTTTAAAGACTCACTCACAATTGTTGGCTTAAACGACTGTTTAAAACCACTTAACATCATAGCAAGATAACTATTATCCAACGAAAAACCATCTGTACTTGAAGGATCTTTGATTGAATTTAACACATACTTACAGCTTGATGGATCTGCTGCACAACTATTAATAGGGGGCGCATTCAGGTTGTTACTTGAAAGGGATGACGATGTCAACATATCCACACGGAGAAAATTATAAGCTCTTGATGCCAATAACGCACATATATTATTCACATCTAGACCATTACAGATGGTTATCGTATTAAGGCTTTGTGCATTTGTGTCTTGTGTCAATGAAAACGATACACCAGGGTCAACTTCTAAATAGGGTTCCACCCTTTGCAAAACCCTGTTTTTTAATCTCGATGCATAATAAAAATACTTACTGGATGCCATTGCCCATCCTGATTGGGTAAGTTGTTGAAGCACTCTAGATAGATTTAACTGATCAGAGTCAACATCGGTCTGTGGGTTATTAAGAAGACTGGCCAACATGAGACTCTGATAATAATTTATAATTATTGGCCTTGCCGATTGTTCCATGGCCGTTTGCTTTGTATAACTACTGCCCGTCTCACTGAATGGGTTAAAAGGTACCTGGCAACCCACAAAGCTATCATTTGCACAACGGAACTCTTTCACATTAGGGTTTATTCTAGATCTCACAAGATTATTTAAACCACTTATCAGCACATTGATGGCATTTTGTTGTATCATAAATGTATTAACATTCGTATTTTGATTACTAAGTGACAACGTACCACACTGATCAAAAACCCATTGAATAGAGTTTTTGTCCTTAGAGAGCTTACCTTTTGGGGGAACATACTGATTAGTAGAGGCGCTTTTAGCCTGAGCACAAATTAGATTAAGCAAGACAAACCGAGGAACACCCATCACACCATTGCCTGTAAGTATTTCTGTATCTCGAGTGATAACCTGATTTATGGATGCTAATAATGCAGTATCTTGTTGTTGTGAATGCTGATCACCCCATGATGTATTTGAAACATTTGGCAACATCATTTCACCCACACCACCGCTTGTTGCTAACATAGCAACCGAAAACGCATACCATAAAGTATTAGCAAAAGTAACGCCAGCCAATGCTACGTAATACAAAGCAAACTGTGCCAGTGAATAACCACCAGGCCAATTCATACTAGTTGGCAGTGGCATGAATGCAAAGAAAGCAATCGGGATACGAAAAAATAAAAACAAGCGACCTGGTATGGCCTTACCCATAGCATCACCGCTGATAGCTGAGTCAAGCACAGTAACTATGATGGTATAACTCAAAAAAATCAGAGTAATGAAAAATAACATCGAGCTAAAAAAAGCAATCATCTGTGTGAATGCTGTAAGTTTTATTGCCCCAACATAGCCACCTTGTCCTACTGTATTTTTTCCTAAACCAGGGAATAACATATCTAATAAATTTTTGGAAAGATCTCCTTCATAAACAAATGACAATACTTTACCTACATACCGATTCAGTAGTATTTCAAAGCTTATAGGGCTTTCAGGCTGATTCGCGTCTTCAACTAGGGCACTATCAGCAGGAAAGTAACCCAAAGGCATCGCCGCCTCAACCAACTCTGCTGTTGTACTGTAACCATAATTCGCTGCACTACTAGATGAAGCTGATAGGCCATTGAAGCAACAGCTCAGATGCAATACAACTAACAGCCCTATTTTAATGATCATTCTTACTCCCATTGAGTATCATTCCATGCTATTAGGTCTTATACCTATTATAAAATCTACGCACTAACTTCCCCCCTCATCACTGGACGACGTTGATGTGCTTGAGGATGACGACGACGAAGGCTTTCTACTGCTACCGGAGCCTCGACGTTTTGGTGTGGCGCCATTACCTTCTATACGACCACTACCACCACCTGAACCTTTACTGGACGTGGTTGATAAATCCAATTTCCCTATATTAGTGCCGGTACGAGGCACATTCCTAGTGGCTTGAGCCATAGCATCACCACCTTGTTGAGCCACACCCTGAGTATCTTGTTTAATCGCATCAGCAGACTGTGCAGCCTGTCTACCTGTTTGCTCTTCTTGGCCACCAATCCAACGAAGTATCCGATCCGGTATTTGATATATTACACTAAAACACATTTCAAGCACGGCATAACACACATACGTGTAGACCAATAGTAATCCAAGGGTTGCAAGAATGATGACTTTTGACTGAGTAGCACTAGGTACTGTTGCAGATGAACTAATATTGAGTGAACTTAAAAGCAATACAAAAAACTCATGTATAATGGATACAAAGCCCTCGTTCACATATCCCATGGCATGCTGAGACAGCATGATAGCAAAAAACAAACCCATTACCATGGTAGCAGGCCTTATGAATAAGCTTAATAATAACATGGCACTTTGCTCTGCAGCCCCTAAGAAATCATGTCCCTCGGGATGGGTTATACCTAAAGCAACTAGAGGCGCGGCAATCATAGCCTCTATGACACCAATTAACCAACCTAATACCCCGAATAAATAATAAAAAAAAGCCAGAAAAGGTAGATAAACAGCCAAAATCACACCTTGGACAAACAATAATACCGAGATAGTTGTACCTAACGGTAGAAAAAGCTCCAACGCCGTCTTCACTACTTCAAACACTATTTGATTGATAGACATGATCATATTGATTAACGATTCAAAAAATGCACTAAAGGTACCAGGACCAATTGTAAAGACTGCGAGCGCCCCAGCTACCTTAGCCTCTAAAGCAAAACCTAACATGCCAATTGCAAAAGTTGTTGAGCTATGAAATATTTGCTGCATGGTGACTAAAAAATAAAATATACTGGCACGCATCATGGACTGGCCCATATTGATCATATTACCGAGTACATTCATAGGTTGATTCATTTGTCTGTCAACCATAAACTGCATACCAAACAAACCCGATAACTGTGTTTGCGGGTTTGTTAAGGACTTGGGTGTTGGGATTGATGTTAAGCAACCTGCATGAGCAAGCGTGGTTAGAAAATCGACAGCACAGGTATCAGCTCCACAGTTTGAGTTCAAAGTACTTACATAATCACCCCATACTGTGTGCCACAACTTGTTTTGTGGTTTCCACGATGCAAGTTCAGCTCTACCTGAAGACGTTAGCGTGGTACTTTTCGTGCTAGAATCTGAACCGCTGGAACCACTAGTCGATGAGCTCCCATAAAAACTGTCCCCACAAGAAAATCGGTCAATAATAAAATCACACCCAGAAGTCATCACTTGTTGGTTAACACCTTTTATACTCCAATAGCCAGGATCACCTATTTTATCAGAAGTGCCTTTATAGACATCACGGGAAACAATGCTAGGGTAAAACATACTAACGCCTGTTAACGATTCCATAACCATATACAAACTTTGCATCAAATTGACCAATGACCAGCTTAGATGAACAGTCTGAGACGCTCCAAATGTTAAGAGTGGCCCAAACTTATTCAACACCGAGTAAAAGTTATTAGCACTATCATTAGTTTGAGTCGTTGCTCCCGTTAAAAACCCCAACCAGCTAGTTGCAGGATTGGCCTCCGTCAACCACAAAGGTAAGCCACCCAGCACCTGGTGCTGGGCACTTGACATCACTTTACTAATTTTACACATAGTGCTTGAACTAGCACTAGGCTTGACTAAAACATCTTGGCTAGCCTGCTGACTGTTACTCGAAGAAGCAGTAGTTAAACCAACCGTACTGAGGACTGCCTTAATCCAGGCATAGGCAAGCATATAGTTGGGATTTTTGTTCAAAATGATCTCGGTGGGAAGTGTGCTTGAGAAAGCACTCTGATATTGAGGCTTGAGTGTCCTTGCAGGAGGATTCCCCACCCCAGGGGGTAAGGCGTTTGAATTTCTACAAATTGGATTGTACGCATAGAGTGTAACCACGCTGGGATAATCAAGACTACTGCATTGAAGGCTACTGGGGACATAAGCACTTAGGCCAGTTAGCGTAAAAAAATATTGGCCAGCACTTGCCCAGCCTTGTTTGAGATCATTAGATTTCAAGCACTGACTTGACGTTTGGGTAGAAGATTCAGAGAGGAGTTTATCCATCTTTTCAAGCGATCCCTCAGGGAAATTCAACATGATGGCATTGGCATAAGCTTCACCAATCACATCTAATGCTTGACCAAGCCAACATCTGTTGAAACATTTTTGACTACTGGTTTTATAATAGAAAGGAAAAGCAACATTATCCATGGTTGATGCATTTTGATCAGTACTGATACAGAGCTCATCATCACCTGTAAAAGTCTTAGATGCTGCCCAGCTATTGCTTTGCAAAGCCCCACTACAGCCACCATTAACGCCAACCTGATGCCTTGCTTTATCAGTACCGGTATCATTTGCTCCATCACTACCGAAATTTTCAGTCACATTGGAAAACCAGTGACTTGGTAAGGCAGGGTTGGTAGAGGCATTAAGAGTTGTTAGCAGGCTTACAAGAACGTTTGCCTTATTCTGCGCATCCGTCGCACTACTACCTGAAACCCTAAAAACCCCACAGATAGGTTTATCTAACCTACTGTTGCCACCTGTGCAATCCCCAACACAGACAAAATAATCATCTTTATTTGCCCCATTTTTAAGAGATGGCATCACTTGAGCTTCCGAGTAAGCGGTAGTGGTCAGTGAGACAGGCGGATTACCACCAAACTCCCAGGCAGCCTGACAAGTTAAAGCTGCTAGAATGTCCATAGACACCATAGCCTCGTCCTTGCGACAGTGACCACTGAGAAATGTTAAATTTTGAGTTGCCTGTGTAGTATAATAAGGGTCTGTTGTAAGCGAGGTCTCATCACCATACACAATTTGTTGCTTATAGCAGGACTTAGTAAGGTCAATAGCGCCTTGATAGGATGCTTGTGGCTGAACACCACTGTAAGCAGTTGGAACAGAACAACTGGTTACAAAAACATCCGCCGCTTTATACCACAGGTGATTTGCAAAATTAATACTCTTGATCACCACCCACATCACAATAATTTGAATACCCGAATAACCGTTGGACATGGGTAACAACATACTCACACCAAACACCATTCTAAACACACCAAGTGGACCGTCACGTCGAGACAATCCTGAACCTTCTTGTGCAAGGCTGATAGTAGAGGCAATCATACTATAGAAAACCACAATGGCAATCATCAGCAAAATACCTATATTAAACAGGGTAAACAAAGTTGTCATAACCGCTAAAGGTAGATTAGCATTCAACACCGTTCCTATCTTGCCGAATAGCATAGCCAGCATATTAATGGATAAATCAGTGCTGTCGGGCACCATAGCTGAATCAGTCACAAACACATTAGTATCTAGGAAGTCAGGACTATTTTGGCTTGAGGCCACGGACAATAGAGGCGGACACAACAAGAATAGCAACACGACACAGCTTACTATCCGTGATGCAATTTTACTGTGCATGATGTTTATAACCATCCCCATTCCTATGTTTTCGAGAAAGCGCCTTTTTCATTGTACATGTATTTTAAGGCAACTCAATCACAAATAGTAAATTGATCTAAGCAAGGCAAGTCTATCAACAGCCTTGGTGACCAATGGCATCAAATCATAACTCTTTATTGTTTATCTTTGACCTATGTGACCAGACCGACTCGAGTCTGATTTACCATCACCTGGTGGGCCTTTTTCATTACCCAAACTTATATTGGCTGGACCACCAGCTGCACCGGACTCCATATCATTACCAGCTGATGAAGCACTATCAGATATCTGCTGAACACCAGCTTTAACTGATGATGCCCTTTCTTTAATATCTGATGAGTTTTGATTTACGCCTATCCACTTCATAATACGATCAGGCACTTGATAAATAAGCGCGTATGACAAGTCAAGTAAGGCATAGACAATATAAGTATAAACCATCAACACACCCACCAAGGACACCATAATCACTCTTGCATAGAGACTGTTAGGATCTACACAAGATGGATTACCGGATATCATACCTCCGATCATAGTATTTTTAATCGACATTAAATCAACATATCCTAACAACGCATAACTAAATACGCTATTGACATAATACACACTGATATGTGAAAGCTTAATTGCCAATAAAAAGCCCAACAATAACGCAAGTGGACGTACGAGCACACTGACCATCAACATAATAGATGGTTCAGCCTGCCCCATCAAGTCGTGACCTTTAGGATGAACCATCCCCAGTGCAATTAAAGGTGCTACTATCATAGCTTCAATAACGCTGATTAACCAGGATATTACCCCAAAACTATAGTTCAAATAAGCCAAGAAAGGCAAATAAATAGCCAATATAAAGCCCTGCGTAATCATAATACCCGACAAGGCTGTTCCCAATGGCAAATACATTTCAAGCCCCACTTTTTGAACTTGATATAAAATATTAACGGCTCTATCAATGATGTCATTAAATTGGGAAAAAAACGGATTTGAAATACTATATTTACCGTGATTCCCCATAAAAAATGCCCATTTCATGATTCCAAAACCCCATGTCAATGTAAGGGACATGGTGTTAAGCACAGAGGTGATTTTAGTGAGTGTTTTCACATAATAAAACACAGCAGCGCTGATCATAGCATGTCCAAGCCGCATGGCACCCCTCGCCGGATCATACACGTAAGCATGATGGCTCTCTAAAAACGACTTATTATCAGCCAGCAGCTCTTGGCCAAATAATCCCGCCTTGATATAACTCATTTGGGGAATAGGGTCAGTACTTGTCACTTTAGTTACATTAGGCGCTATATTCAAACATCCAGTCTCAAGCATCACAGTTAAAAAATTAACATCCATATTTGCACCAGAAAGTGGTAAGGACTGTTGAAAGCCAGATAGCGTTGAGGTATTGGCATTATTGATATCAAAACAGTCTTTAAATTTTTTAGTATCAAGTTGAGCAGATTGCCCGGTTGCTAGCTGTCCACAAGTCATACTATCAATCACGCATGCACAAAAAGGATTATACAATTGCTTACCACTGGAAAGTATATCATAGCCATCATCATCATATGGGTTTCTAGTGGAGGACCCAGCTGCTGGGTGATCATATATCTTCAGTCCTGTTAGATCCGATAACACCCAATAAAGCGAGGTCATCATATGTCTGAACGCATAATCATTTGAACTCGCATTATTATTTACGCTTACTGCTGAACTGGCGCTATTATCAGCGCTTGCTACATAAGGATCAAGCGATGATGGCAATAAACAAGACTCGCTAGGCCCCCCGTCTAAAACTGAGCCCTGCCTCAATATTTTTGCTACATTACAAGCCGATATACTCGAGGAAGAATCTTGAGTTGTGAATCTTGAAGGTGCGCTATCATTACTGGGCATCACAAAACCCGATGTGCGCATAGCTTTGGCATAAACACGCGCTAACACACCTGTTGTGTTGGTTTTTGAGCACGATTGGCTCTGGTCCCAAGGACCAAACATAACTCCATAAAGGCCTGAATAAATACCCACAATTAAATCAGGAATACCATTTTTTTGATCTGGCTGATCTATCATGTTGGTCATGTTGAATTGGTTACCAGGCTTCGATAACGCTCCAACTTGTGCCGTACAATATGGACTGCGAATAAAAGTGGTATTACTGGCCCTCATAGTACTAGCAGTAGGGCAATCAGACCCACTGACACCGTCTGGGTTTTTAATTCGACCCATTAGACAAACCGAAGAGCAAAACATCTGAGACACAGCATCACAAGAAGCCTTTTTTGTGGTTATAAGCATACCGTCAGAGCAGTAATCCGTAGGATTTTTACTGCATTGCTGGCTGCAATCATTTTGGACTGATTGAGTATCTGATAACAATGTCCATAAATACCGACCCGCAGAGGCCCACCCTTCATAGTATGCTGGTGAGTGTTTTGCACCTTCCTTATTGCCTATGATACTGTCCCAAAGTTTAGTCAGTTGATTATTGATCACAAACATCGCATTATAACGCTCAAAATCTGTAGCAATACCGCACGCAGCAGAAAACCATGTAGAGGACTCTGATGTACAACCTTGATAATAATTATTAAGTATTTTAGCGCCATCAATCATCAAACCCGTACCCGTACCGGATTTGAATCCCTCAGTGGTAAAATCAAGATTTGCATTCATTTTTGTAGTTGCTGTCGAAAGCATACTTGTGGCAGTTCGTTTAGCTACCGCTCTAGCAGCATCGGTTTGAAAGTTAACCACCCCGCATAAGTTTTGACCAGAGGGTTTTAATCCAAAACACAACCCATAAGGATACTGAGTATCCCCCAAAGAAACATTACACTCGGTGAGCTCAAAGCTATAGCCACTTAGATCACCTAGTATCAGTGGATTGTTTTCAGCTTTTTTCCAAAAAGCCAAACAATAACTCATGGACAAATAATCCATGGTCGTGGCAGTACTAGCTTTACACGCACCCTCATTTTTACCTAACACATTACCCTGGGTCAGTTGCATATTCACACGAGATGTTGCCTCGTCTAGAGCAGTAGCTAATTGTAACTGAGTGGGCGGACCTGGGTCAGGTAACACTGAGGCAAACACATTATCAAAAGCCACATTGGCCACCGATACGCTTTGGACCACTAACCAAAAAATAAGATTTTGAAGACCTGAATAGCCACTGGCTTGTGGCAATAATAAAATAAATCCTAACACCGTTCTAAAAACTAATAACGGAGAGTAGCGACCACTGAATTCTTGTTGCGAATCTTCCATGGAAAAGGTTTTAGTAAAAACCCAGTAAGCCAACAACCAAAAAGCTAACAAGCCCATACCAGCATTAAAATATGCCAACAAGGTTTTGACCACTCCTACCCCTAGGCCCATCACAGTACTTTCACAGACAATACCCTGCATGGAGGAGGGAAATAAACCACACAACATGCGTAGCGATAAGTCTCTCTGGGTGCCTTGTGACAATTGAGTAGTCGAATCGTCGAATATTACACTACCAGGGTACAACTGCGCACTAGCCCAGCAAAGTCGGGGCATGCACAGAATCAAACATAACATGATCCAAAAGCCAGATCCAAATCGCTTTGTTTGCATAGTTGCTACCTTAGATTTTTTGTCTATCTCAGTGTCGATCGTTAGCCAGAGCGAACCCAAAATGATATCCAGTCAGAAAATCCTAGCCCAAGCTTTCTTTGCTTCATTTGCATGTACCAGAAACTTTCTCTAAAAAACAATGCAAACAACATGAGCGAGTACGAAACACTTGATGCCATAAACAACCACTGCCCTTTCTTAGACATCACCATCAAATACACCAAACTTGCCATGAATAAACAACCATATACACCACTAGTTTTTTTATAATGAACAAGACGATTTTGGATTTGAGTTTCCGTGAGCTGAAGCCTATCTTTTGCTTCCTGAAATGTTTCAATCACCCGCTCACCTTGCCCACCAATATCGCGATACAAGATTTTAATCGTTCGATAGCCTGATCTAAGTAACCCCACCGATAACCACTCAGACACATTGAACGTACGTCCCACATAACGCCTAAATCGCTTTAAACCAAACACGGCAAACCTCCTATTAGCACACAATGCCTCATGACATACTATACACAAAAACAGTCCTAATCAAAACAGGTTATCAGAATTGTAAAACAATACCATTGATGATAAAATATGACCCAAGTAACCCTTTAATAAAACTCACATGATTATCGACGGCAAACAAATCGCCCAAGAGCAACTGAATATAGTTAAAAACAAGCTACAGTCGCTTGATATATCGCCCACTCTTATGATCATTCAAGTGGGAGATGACTATGCGTCAACCACTTACATTCAACGTAAAATCAATGCCTGCCATGCCACAAATATTACCACAAAATTAGTCAAATTGGATGAGCACGCCCAAGAAGAAACCGTTATTAAGCTTGTGCAGCAGGCTAACCTAGACTTAGCTATCCAGGCCATCTTAATCCAGCTACCACTACCCCAGCATATTAACACGCCCGTTATTTTAAATACCGTGCTCCCCTCTAAAGACCCTGATTGTCTTACTTACCAAAACCTAGGCCACTTCTATTTAAATCCTCTCCAAGCCATGATGCCACCCACTACTCAAGCTATCATGCTAGCACTAAATGCTACTAAAACTTGCCTTGTAGGAAAAAAAACGCTCATCGTCGGCTTTGGTCTCTTGGTAGGAAAACCCATAACCATTGCACTTACCTGTCATGGAACAACCACGACTATTTGTCATAGAACAACCCAACATCACCACCTTGTCAAAGCAGCCCAGGAAGCTGACATCATTATATCCGGCACAGGTAAACCTGATATTCTAGACCCAGATTGGTTTAAACAAGGCGTCATCGTGATTGATGTAGGTATCTGCCGAGATCATCGAGATAAAATACGCGGTGATATTGATACTGAAAAAGCAAAACAAAAAGCTGCTTTTATCACAGCGACACCTGGAGGTATTGGCCCTCTTACCGTCGCCTGTTTGATTAGTAATATCCTAAAGCTAAGCATCCATGACTGACATACAGCCGCAAGCTATCTATCATCAAAAACAGGTCATCTTACTTTGCTCCGATATCCATATTCAAAGCCATTATCCAGCCCGTCACCTTGCTTGGCTTAAAAGCCTAAACATGATCTACGAGCAATACAACATTGCCGCATGCTATATTCTGGGCGATTTATTTGATTACTGGATTGGAAGCCCCTGTATCCAAACTTATCAAGAGAGCTTAGCACAACTCCAAAATAGCAAAATACTTTCGTCACCTGTCTATTTTATGCGAGGCAACAGAGACTTTATGATTACCGAAGAATTATCCAGCTTTGGTATTCAAACCATACCAGACCCAAGCATTATCTATCACGGATCATCTTCAATCTTACTGAGTCATGGTGATCTTTTTTGCAGTCAGGATCGTAGTTACCAAAGCCTACGCAGCATCATCCAACACCCACTCACAAAAAAGCTTGTGCGTTACTTACCCACTCAGGTCAAATACACCATTGCAAACCACCTAAGACAAAAAAGCAAACAATACAACCACAAAAAATCCAGAAACCTCATGCAAACCCATCCACCCACCATCGACCAATATGCCCAACAGTATTCCTGTAAACATGTGATTCATGGGCACGTACATAAGGCCCAACAGTATTCAACCCAACACTGTCATGTCACTGTATTGGACTCGTGGGAACATCAGGAAAATTATGCCTTGATTACACAAGAAGGCATTAAGCTTATCACCCTTTATGATCACCACACCGGTACCGTCCTAAAAGAATCAGCCAGCACATCAGTATAAAAGGCCTCCTCACCAAATAATAACTACCCTTAGAAGAACCCTCCTCAGGACTGAAAAGGGAGACATCACTCTATCTATACTAATGTCACATGACCAACGATGGACAATATGGCCCTTGCCATCGCTGATATTCAACGGCCCATTGTCTCAAAATACGATAACCCTTTTCATTTGACTAATGCTCATAGGAAGCACACCGTAAATAATAATCGTCAACCATAATTTCATTTGTACTATATAATATATACCAATAATATCATTAAAAAGAACATGTTAAATTCATTCAAAAAAAACCTGACTGAACGAAATCAAGTGCTTATCATGATCGATAAAATCAAGGCACATGCCAAGTCTCATCACATTAACATTTCTCCAACCATTCTCAACATCATGAAAGAAATACCTAGAAAACATTTTGGAGGAACCATTGATGACAGCGCACACCCCATAGGCTATGGGCAAACCATTTCACAGCCTTTTATGGTGGCATTAATGACACATCTACTACTTCAATACACCCCTCAACTCAACCAAGCACTTGAAATAGGTACAGGATCAGGATATCAGGCAGCTATACTAGCTAGGCTATTCAAAAAAGTCACAAGTATAGAACGTATTCAAGCACTGTATCATGAAGCCCGTAAGCGTTTACACACATTTAAAAACATTCAGATCATCCATGCTGATGGCAAACACATTCCTCATAATCATGATTCCATAGACGCAATAATAGTGACTTGTGGGATTCAAGGATCACTGCCTTCATCATGGATAAATTGGTTAAATCCACAAGGTATCATCGTAGTGCCGCACTCAACACACCTTGAAGATAGCATGCGTATTCGCTTGTACAAAAATATCAATGGATGCATCGTTGAAGTACCCTACAACAACCAACCTATACATTGTAGATTCGTACCGTTTGTGCCAGGTCGTAATTAACAACCAGTATTGGAAATCAACGTGCATGCTCGATTCTTAACACACACCATTAAAACTCAAAAACAGGTTGAAATTAATATTAATGAATGATATCTATAATAAAGATCAACTACTGATGCTTCAATTATTTATCGCATCACAAGACTCATACGAACTGACATAACTCTAAGAAAACCAAAATACAGCGGCACCGTTACCCCCAAAACAGCCATTAAGTAACCCAGCTGCACTGAATTAGCCAACTTAGGCCAAACCTCCATACTGGGAACCATGCTATAACCGATCAACACTGAACTACAAGCCAACAAAATCTTACCCAATAACTGTGTTTGCTCAACCCATCTCGCCCATCGCTCACCCTGGTACAATCGACACCACAATAAACCTACCTGTAAATAACTGGAAAGCGTCATAGATAAGGCCAATGCAGCATGATTCAACCACGAAACCCCTATTAAACTCATAGAAATATTGCTCACCACTGCTACCGATGCCACCACAAAAGAATATCGCATCTCCTGTTTGGCAGCAAACGCTGCTACATAGACCTTAGATAACATAAACGCAGGAACCCCCAAAGCAAGCATGCGTAATGCAAAAGCAACCTGCTTAACGTCATAAAGACTAAATTTTCCTCTAAAAAATAAAGTCGTTGCAATAGCATCTGAAAACCAAAATAAACCAAATCCTGCTGGCACACCTAAAAACATCACCACTGCCACACCCCAACTAAGCCTATCATGAAATTGTTGCTTATTCTGCGCTTGCCAAGAGGCTGACAACGATGGTGACAACACCGTCACTACTGAAACAGCAATCAGGCCCTGTGGCAAGTTGGCTAAACGCTCCGCAAGATAAAACCAAGCTTGACTTTCTGATGCTAAATAAGAAAGAATAATACCATCCAACACCACCCCAATCTGTGTAGTAGAAGTGGCATAAATGCCCACACTCATTAGAATAAAAGTACGCTCTACCTGCTTATCCCATCCCCATGAAAGTTTTAATTGGTCATAAAGATCCCGATACCCCCACCACAACCATACAACCTGAAGTACACTAGCGATTACCACACCCCACACCAAAGCATAGGTAGCCACTTCAAAACGTGAAGCCAACAGCAAAGCCACCAAAATAAACACCCCGTTTTGCATGGCAGGAATAAGCGCAGGTACTGTAAATCGTGAGCGGGCTTGTAGCGCAGCCGTAAAAAAGCCACTTATGGATATCAACATAACGCATGGAAATAAGTAACGCACCAAAGTTACAGCACGAAAATATCGATCCGGATCACGCATCAGTCCCCCTGCAAAAAGCATGATGAACAGTTGTGGACAGCAACACCCCAATAGGGCAAAAACTAACATCAATACACACAGCCAACTAAACACTTGGTTTAAATATAAAGATCTTTCAGAGCTAGGTTGTTGATCATAGCTCTTAAGCACAGGAATAAACGCTTGGCTAAAGGCGCCTTCTGCAAAAACACGTCTTAAAAACTGTGGTATTTTGTACGCCATCAGAAATAAACCCAGCTCAGATGTGCTAAAACACCCGGTAAACACTGCATCCCTACCTAGGCCTAACAGCCGGGATAGCATAGTGTAAAGGGATATTTTTGAAGCATTTTTCATTAAGCTCATGATGATCTACCTCGTCTACAACATCATACTGAACTCAACAGGATCTACTTACATACCCGATACGGCTGTACAAGTACATGTTGCTAACGTTTCTTAATTCATTGCACTATGGCATGAACATAACCCATATTCAACCCGGGTTCAACCATCCATTAAGTCAAAACACCTTTACTGATTCAACAGCAACCCCTGCATAACCAGACACATAAGATATACGTAAGCGTTCTCATCACTAAAAACCAACATCTATTAGCACATGATATATAATGAATCTTCAAACAAATAGATCGAAAAACAATGAGGCCCTAAACATATCGTAATACTGTACGCAAAAAGGCATACACAAATGACACCATATTGACAACAATACATTGCTTTAGCAGTCACATTGGAGTACTATCATGCGAGGCTTATCCACCAGCAAAACAGGGAGATACATCATGCAAACTCTATCAAACGTATCCATCATGCCCATTTACAACAAAGCATCCATTACAGCGAAGAGACTTAGAAAAGAGTTAACAGGCAGAGCCTCCAGATGTTATGAATGGATTTTTGAGAAGTCGCCAGCATTTATTAAAGGCCTCCTTAGTGTTATAGAAGACGCATTTAACACCGCGAAAGCCCCTATATTAATTGCCATCTACCAACTATATATCATCATAGGCTTTAAGCTAAGCTTCTCGGGACCATTTATACAGGCTGCAGCTAACGCGCTGGTAGCACTATTTGCTAGCTCAGAACCAGGTATCTCTACAGCTTTTCTTGTCACATCCCTATTCAACATAATTGTGTCTTTCTTAGTTATCAGGGCAGATCAGCTTCTGAAAAACGAATCCAAAAAAGTTTCGCAACAGCAAGGAACGTTACTCATGAAAGCTAAACTGCACATGTTTGCCATGATGGCTATCGCCAGGCAAAATGTTGATTTACTTGCTGGAATAAACAAGAAAACACTCCAAAATATGACCAAACAAGGTAGTAAGCTTTATAGTAGTGGCAATTATTTCATAGAAACCCTTATCAGCTCATCAGTCTTAGTAGGCACCACTGTGTTTGCATCATTTGGCTTTGTATACTCAGTGGCAATATTCTCTGGCATTTCATTTATAAACTTCGCGGCTTACAAAGCAAATCAATATTTTCTAAAGACGCCAACTGATTTGGATGCAAAAGCCAACAACTATTTGACTAACAAACACTCCGACTTTACAGAAGAGATCAATCAGGCACAAGACAAGAGCGAACTTCTTCAAAAATATAAAACATGTACAGAAAAAAAGAAAGACGGCGATGGCGTAGATGGGCTCGGCATAGATGAGCTCATGGATATCAAGTACAACACCATGGTAAAGGGTAGTCACTTCGACTTTGTGAACAACCTTCTCGAAAAAGGATTCGAATCTCAAGCTCAACTCATAGTATTAAAAGCAGGTGTTAAAGACATGGCAGCGCTTAGCACTCAAGTAAAATTTATTACTGAAGCCATCAAATCTGGCATCCCTCTACTCAAACAAAGCCAGTCTGTTGCAACTACAGAAAATGCCTATGAAAAACAGGAGGAATTTTTCAAACACTACAGCAAAAGTGCTAATGAGCAAACATCAAGTAAAACCCCTAATCATACCCGAAAAGACTGGTTACTAACCACCATTCCAAGAAAAGAGCATAACAGAACGTCCCCACTAAGCATGAGTAAAGATACACTGTTGTCAATTTATTATGCCTTACAATTAATAGTTGGTAGCTTTTTTACTACTCAATTTCTAGCTCATTTATCACCGCTTCACAATCAATCTGTTATAAGCAACATCTACGGCTATCAAAGTATGGTTAGTATCCTATTCAACACTTTAGCTCTCAAGCTTAGCTTTCTGCCCACGATAGGCCTGTCAGGTGGAGGCATCGCAGTTGCAGCCATCGTCCATCTTGCTACAGCAAGCACACTGTCGGCAGGACTTTATTTTATCAAGCAAATACTTACCAAACACAATCTGCTGCCCAATAGCGATTTATCGGAAGATAATGCCTTTTTCAGTATCGTCACAAGCTTTACCCTATTATTGATCACAGGACCTTTATTTGGATTAAGCTCAGTATTATCTTTGAAGTTTGCAGGCTTGTTTATACTAAGCACACCATTATGGTCTATCATGAGTAACTTGGTACTGACACCAAGCACGGAAAAAATTAAAGCCGCCTATAAAACCATCATAAACAATGGCTATAAGCCTACAGTTTCAGAAGCCTTCAAAGATAAATCTGACCACTCAGTTGAAGCGGTTAAGGATATTCTACTCGGAAAAGAGACCTTTGTTGTAGATGCTAAAGCAAAACATGAAAATGACCCTAACTCCATCACAGCACACCTGACATAAACAATACCCATATAATACCAAGGGAGGTATCAGAAGCCATATTTAAGTATTATCATGCCAAGTCTATCCAATCACAAAACAGGGAGATACTCAATGTATGCTCTATCTAACCTTTCCACTATGACCATTTACAGCAAAGCAACCATTGCAGCGAACAGACTCAGAACAGCGCTAACAGATAGAGCCTCCAGATGTTATGGATGGATGTTTAAAAAATCTCCAAAATTTGGCAAAGCTCTCCTGAGTATCATAGAAGATGCATTTAACACAGGCAAATTGCCATTGCTGTTGGCTATCTATCAACTCTACATTCTGATAGGCTTTAAACTTGCTTTCACGGTAATCTTTACACAAGCCTCCAACAAAACATTAGAAACTCTATTTGCGAGAGGGATTTCAGCCGGCTCAACCATACCAACACCTGTTCGAGTCACCGCGCTACTCAATACTGTCACGACCCTTTTTATTATCGGCGCTGAACTGATTATAAAAATTGTCTCTAAGCTTGTCTCACTTCAACAAGCTGAGTTACTAACCTATGCCAAAGCTCACGTATACCAAATACTGAGATTGATAAAAAACACAAACGATCCAGAGGCGCTACTAGTATCAGAAACACAAGACAACTATTTCATGGCCAACAGAGACAAGCAAAAAGACTCAAAGCTGACAGAGGGACTACAAGTGGCTAACAAAAATGGCAGCAAATTTTATAGTAGCACCAACTATTTTATAGAAACTGTATTACAATCAATTGTTTTAGTAGTCTCCACGATGTTCGCATATTTTAGTTATAAAACAATCGGGGTTGCTTCTATTGTGATAATGGCAGCCAACATTGCAGCGTACGTAGCCAATCAAAAACTTCTCAAACCCACAACCACCAATGATCAAACCGCCAGCCAATACTTGTCTACCGGACTCACTGAATTTGCCACTTTAGAGAACTGTGACCTAGCAAAGTTCAAAAGTGAAACCCACAAGAATATCAAATACAAAAAAGCAAACATTCATACACAAAGTATGTTTGATCTTGTCACAAGTTTTCTCGAAAAGGGGGTTAAGAGTATTGCCACACTCATACTACTACCAGGAGTTGAAAGCATTGCAGCCCTTACCACCAAAGTGGACAGAATCCTCGAAGCACTTAAATGTGGAATGCCTCTACTCAAGATGAGTAGCTCCGTGGCAGAAACAGAAATTGCCTACGAAGCTCAAAAAAACTTTTTTAAACTTTACAGCAGCCAAGGCTTAAACGGAAGTCCAAAAATATTAAACAAAGGCACCAATCACACAAGAAAAGATTGGCTATTGACCACCATTCCCAGAAAGGAACATCATAGGGCAACTTGGCTAAACATGAGCAAAGACGCACTGTTGTCAACTTATTATGCTATGCAGTTAGTGATTGGCAGCTTTTTTATTACTCAATTTCTGGCTCATCTTTCACCGCTTCACAATCAAACGATCATTAGCAACATCTACGGTAATCAAAGTATGATTAGTATTTTGTTCAACACTGTAGCCCTAAAGTTTAAATTCCTACCCACATTAAGCCTATCTAGTAGTGGTATCATTCTTACTGCCATCGCCCATATTGCTATTGCCAGTATACTATGCGCAGGACTCTGCGGCATCAAACAAGTGTTTACTAAACAAGGACTACTACCCAATAGCGATCAATCTGATGAAAACGCTTTGTTTAGTATCGTTACGAGCTTGACCCTATTATTGATTGCAGGACCTTTATTTGGATTAAGCTCAATACTATCAAAAGCTTTCATAGGTGCATTTTCGCTCAGCACACCGCTTTGGTCTATATTAGGGAACCAAATACTGACGCCAAGCGAAGATAAAATTGAAGCTGCCTATAAAACTATCACAAAAGTATGCAAAGAGAATGGCTACACGCCTGCAGCTTCAGGCTCTTTCAAAGATGAATCTGAGCCCTCAGTTGCAGAGATTGAAGCGGTTAAGGATATTCTTCTCGGGAAAGAGACCTTTGTTGTAGATGCAACAGCAAAACAAGAAAGTGACCCTAAATCCATCACAGCACACCTGATATAAACAATACCCATATAACACCAAGGGTGGCATCAGTCTCCCTTTTTTATGATCACAATCCAGACAAATAATTCCCGATAGTGCAAAGCATATTAAATTTAAGTGATATAACCTAAACCATGGGTTTATAAAACACACCCTATCTATACATTGCAGAGAGTTATCACAAACCTTTAAGGCAAGCATATCTTATTTTATGAAAGTCATTCTATACCAAAATCTGTCATATGATTAAATCTATGAAACCCCTTTCATCTTAATAGTAATCTTTTTACCTTATACCAACCAAACTAGTTCACATCGACTAACCATTCGAATTACCCATATGACAAAGCGAATCTTTTATGCCACGTCTCACAAGCCATCGTAGCTGTTTGATAAGAACCGATCATTCCTATACACCACCACCTGTGAATTGACTAATGGCTTTTTTTAACGGCTTGGATGAAACACGCTTAGAAAGTGCAGAAAAAGCGGATTTTGCAGCTTTCAAGGATTCCATAGAAATATGTTGGGCTTTATCAAGACTGCCTCCTAATCTAGAACTTGTCTGAGCAAAGGCACACGTAACTTTCACGTCCCAAGAAGTGTACCGATTACGTCCTACTTTCTTTAAAAATTCTGATTCATAGGATTTAAGAAAGCCCACCACTCTTAAATAATAACTGGCCTGGTTTAGATAGACAACCAATTGGTTGGAGCGAGCACTCACCTGAACGCAATAGCAAGATATGTCATCAGGTAAAAACTGTTGGGTTGCCTTAAGTAAAAAAAGATTGATCGAGGCTTTTCTAGCAAACGCTGCTAAAACTTCAGACTCGTGAGCTAACGTGACCATCTAACCTATTCAACATCAAAGTACCTTATTTTAAGCCATTTCAGCATAAATGCAATGGATGTTAACAAACACATTCATATGATTTGCTATCACAACCATACAGTAACACTGGGTCTATGAGTTTAGTCCCTCAAACCTATATAATTCACGCCTATTCACGATCATGCCCATCCTCTTAATATATACTCCACTATGCCACCATCTCCATGAGTGTATGGCATTGTGCCTACTCTTTGCTTACCATAACATCCATACATCAAACATCCCATCTATTGGGCCCCTCCGAGCATTCAGCATCAATATCCACAAAACCTAAGCATCCGTAATTATCACAAACCACAGCAAACAAGAATATAATATTGTTATTTATCAATTAGATAGGCTAAAAAATCATAGTGCTTACATATGGATACACGCTTGATAAAAAAAGATTAATTGTGTATAATAGAGCAACATAGAACCTGGGTTACGCGTCATGCTTCAATCTTTTTTAAGACTCATTTTTGGTAGTCAAAACGATAGATTCATCAAAGAATGCTCAGGCATCGTTACAGTCATTAATAACCTTGAATCCACTTACGAAAAATTAAGTGACGAACAACTTCGTTCCCACACAAGTTTATTCAAAGAAAGGCTCCATCAAGGTGAATCACTAGAATCATTGCTCCCTGAATGCTTCGCAACCGTAAGAGAGGTAAGCAAACGAACACTGGGACTCAGACATCATGATGTTCAGCTCATAGGGGGTATTGCACTACATAAAGGGCACATATCAGAAATGGCTACTGGCGAGGGTAAAACCTTAGTTGCAACACTACCTGTTTATTTAAATGCTCTTTCAGAAAAAGGTGTTCATGTCGTTACCGTTAACCATTATCTCGCCAAACGTGATGCTGAATGGATGGGGCAAATATATGATTTTCTAGGTCTATCTGTAGGCATCATCGTGCCGGAAATGCCTTTGAATGAAAAAAAGCAAGCCTATGCCGCTGACATAACCTACGCAAGTAACAACGAACTCGGGTTCGATTATCTACGGGACAATATGGCCACAGAAAAAACCAATATTGTTCAGCGAGGTCACCATTATGCCATCATCGATGAAGTTGACTCTATCTTAATTGACGAAGCCAGAACCCCCTTGATTATTTCAGGACCATCAGGACATAGCTCAGAATCTTATAAAACCCTATACCCATTGGTCGAACAACTCACTGGAAAAGAATATATGGAAGATCCAGCTCAGTCTGATGATACTGAGGTAGTACATGATACTGATGTCATTATTAATGTGAAAGAACGGCAAGTACAACTTACCGAAAAAGGCCATGATCACATTGAGTCACTATTAAAATCCAAGCAGGTTTTGGCTGAAAATGAAGACCTTTACAGCGCCAAGAATGCAATCCTACTACACTTTATAGAGGCCTGCCTCTATGCAAAATTCATACAAAAAAAAGACACCCATTATATTGTCAAAAACCGAGAAATTCTGATTATTGATGAACATACTGGCCGAACACTTGCAGGCCGAAGATGGTCAGGCGGTAGACATCAGGCCATTGAAGCCAAAGAAAACGTACCCGTGCAACAAGAAAACCAGACACTTGCCTCCATTACTTTTCAAAACTACTTCCGCCTCTACCAGAAGCTAAGTGGCATGACTGGCACGGCTGACACTGAAGCAGAAGAGCTTGAGCAAATTTATAACCTTCAAGTTATTGTGATTCCCAAAAATAAAACCTGCCTTCGAAAGGACGAGAATGACATAATCTACATGAACCGTACTGAAAAATACCAAGCTATTGTTAAGGACATCATCAAACGTCATCAATGCAACCAACCTGTATTGGTAGGAACCACATCTATAGAAGATTCCGAATACCTATCGAGTCTTCTTAAAGAACAAAGCATTCCACACCAAGTACTTAATGCAAAGCAACATGCTCGTGAAGCCGGCATCATTGCCGAGGCCGGCGAACCCGGCAGAATTACTATTGCAACCAACATGGCTGGAAGAGGTACTGATATTATACTAGGGGGACAATGGGACCGTAACTTAAGTTCAAAAAAACGGGGAAACTCCAAAGCTGTCGCCGACGCTAAAGCTCATTGGCGCCAGCGACACGAAGCTGTCATAAACGCCGGAGGCCTACACGTTATTGGTGCAGAAAGACATGAATCTAGACGGGTTGATAACCAACTGAGAGGTCGCTGCGCAAGACAGGGAGATCCGGGATCGTCGCAGTTTTACTTATCGTTAGAAGACCACTTATTTAGAATATTTCCCCAAGGCGTTCTTAATTTCATTAAAAATTCAAGCAAAAAACCAGGAGAAAGTTTGCAAGCGTCTATGCTGAATAGAGCCATTTCTTCTAATCAAAAGAAAATGGAGTCCTATTATTACGATATTAGAAAGCAACTATTAAAATACGATAATATAGCTAATCAACAGCGTGTTACACTCTATAGAGAGCGTCACAATTTACTATTTATGCCCAGCATACACGAAAATATACCCTCTATTTTTAATACATTCTTTGAAGAGCTTACCGAAAACCATAAAATTGACCGCAGCGAAAACATTGACTTCGTTAGACTTCAAGACACTTTAGAAACGCTCTTTTCGCACATGCCTAACACTAAGAATCTAAGAAATAGCCAGGAACCAGAGGCTCTGCTAGCAGCACATTATTTTCAGCAATACCAGCACGAAATCTCTAAAATACCTACCGAACAACGTGACCAAATTGAAAAAGGTATTTATCTACAACTTGTAGACCATCATTGGAAAGAGCATTTACTTCTCATGGAAGATTTACGTGAAAACATCCAATTTAGGGGATATGCGCAAAAAAACCCGGAACAAGAATATAAAATTGAGGCACATCGTTTGTTCGAGTCTTTATTCACTCGGGTCAGGAGTGATTTTATAACGCAACTTAGCCGTCTACAAATAAATCTAGAAACACCCGCGTCGCATGAGGAGAACTCAAATAACGATACTAGCAAAGGCATTCCAATGAAAACACCTTTAGATATTAACTGATACGAGCCACAAACAAGTCAATATCTAAAAACCAATAGTTCGTGATCAACAATAATTAGAATAGGCTCTCAACCTCAGTGTCACTGGATGGCACACTCACATACTAGCTTCATTCACATTACTTTCAAACACAGCATAATGACTTGATTAGCCGATTAATCATCCCTATTTGCTAACATTTGGCAGCTAATTACCCAATAACTGGATACTCAGGCACTGAGTATATTCTAGTCTTACGACAATGCAAGCTTATCTGCTCTCTGTGATACCTCAGCTAAATCCCAATTTATAGCTCACTAAATAACTTCTTAATCAGTACATCAACATATAAAGGAGGAGATTCAGACAACCATAATGCGTATAAGACCAGCTGAACACTAAACATGACCATAGAGTGAACTGCCCCTTGAATGACTAAAATTGGTGAATGATAGAAAAGGCAACTTATGAATTGTATCATCGATGCTGCCATAATTAACCACCACATATACGACCATGTGAAATGAATAATACACAGACAAATGGCAGTACCTACCAACCTCATAATAACATGCCTTGGTAAGGCAAGGATATTAACCATAGGTTTCTCCTCAGAAAAATAAATAACTCTGGTTTATTATCCTAACAGGAAATAGATATACATTCATCAATACAGGTATGTATTATTTAATGGAATCTACCGTCTTAACGTTGGTTGCGCCACAATACATCAAACGCCAAAGTCTTTCCATATAATAACAAGCCTCAAGAATAACTTGACCTGAATTCTGAATGAGTAAATTTTTATATATATTGATGTCATAGGATTTGATTTGATGGGGCATCACCGAGAAAATAGCACCATGATGATGTTTTGCCTGACATACCATGCCATTGTGGTCACTCAAGTCAAGGCCTATATGTTTTTTAGACCACAACACCAAAGAACGAGGTGAAGCCAGCCCGTCTTGCGTTAATCTGGTTACCGCTGAATAGCCATCACCCAAAGAGTAAGCAATGCCACCTTTCTCTGAAATACTATAATGGCCTAGAGACTCGAGTGTACTCTTGGAAATGCCATACAAAGGACGGTCCGGACTTTCATTATTAAAGGCATGTAGAAATGATATTTTTCTCATTATACCGTAATTAAGAGAAGCCATAGTAAATACGGTTCTTTTATTTATAGTATGATAATAATTCACCAAATGATACAAATAGGCATGACTCTCCCTCCCTTCATTAGGCAAATACGTAATAATCAAACGATTTTTACGCCAATCTCCCTCGGGAAGACCATTTGTGCAATAAGACTGGCTTTTACAATACAGATATACAGTACCTACGTGAGGTATATAATCACCGAGCCATGACAGGTTTTCCTTAAAATGTGCCACTACCAAATCGGGCTTATCAACGGCTTTGATAGGAGTTCTCCAATAATTTAACATATCAAAACCTGTTAGTAGTTGGTGCTCATTTGTCCAAGCCGATAAATGTTTAATCGTCTCAACCAACCTATAATTTGGGTTTAAAGTTGTTGATAAAAATAATAAATAAGTTACCAACCGGTGTACCATAGAAAAGAAATTTCTATATATTTCGAAAATAAGCACGCCGATTAACACGACGCGCCCACATCCTGCTATCACCATATTAAGAACTGATCGCTTTTTCTCAACTAAATGATATGTAACCATAGCTTTAACTTACTGAAGCACCCATAAGCTGAACCATACCTTATCTGATCACAACTTTGTTGCTTGACCGTCGATATAATCAGCCAAACACCTAAATTGATCAACCGATAAGGTTTCCGGACGCTCAGATCCATCTAAATCCAACATCAACCACTCCTGTGCTTTTACCAATGACTTTAATGATTGCCTTATCATTTTTCTTCTTTGATTAAAAGCCATAGCCACTATTTTGTGAAATGATCTTGGAATTTTACCTATCTGGTCATCACTGAGTGGTTTCAACCAGATCATGGATGAGACAACCTTTGGAGGTGGATCGAAAGCTTTTGGATCTACATCAAATAATAATACTACCTGAAAATAAGTCTGAAGCATGACGCTCAAGAGGCTATAATCTGAGCAACCAGGCTGTGCCTGGCACCTCAGTGCAACCTCTTTTTGTACCATAAATGTAGCATCCACAAATAGATGTCGATAATCTCTCATACGCATCATAATCTCAGTTGCAATATTATATGGCAAATTACCTACTATACGATAAGGGCGACCACCGTCATCTAACCGGCCAAAGTCATACTGCAATATATCCTCATAGACCAAATTTAAGTGCTTATATTTAGGCCGTACAGTTTCCATCAGATACTGAAAACAATCTTGGTCAATCTCTACCGCTGTAAGTGCTTCGCACATAGGCAATAATTGACAAGTTAGCTGACCGCTGCCTGGACCTATCTCAAAAACACGGTCTTGGGAAACCAGTTTTATAGATCTAACAATCTCATCCAGGACTGAAATATCAACTAAAAAATGCTGCCCATAGTGTTTTTTTACCGGCTTATGGTACACGCCAACACATTCCCTAAAAATAGCTCATGCATCTAATCAAGAACTTTATAAAACTCGTTTTCCATTAATTCCTCTACCCAAGATGACACCTTGTCTTCTATTTTTTTGTTAAATATCATCATTTTAGCTTGGTCAAATGTAGGGATGCTGTTTTTATCTACACGCTTATCCACAACCTTAATCACATGCCAGCCATTAGCTGCCTTGAAAGGCTCAGTAACCTGTTTCTGATCGAGACCCTTTAGATTTTCTTTGAACAACTCAGGCATGTCCTGAAGAGCTATATCCGACATCTTCTTTCTCTCAATCTTATAAGCCTTTTGAGCCGGAGTTAGTTTAGAGCCTGACCTCAGAGCTTTTACAAAGCCCCTCAAATCAGTCTCATGTAGCTGATGCTGTGGCTTATCGGAAAATTTATAGTCTATCACATTTAAGCGTGCTGAGGCTTCTTGAGCTTTGGTTATATAATCATTGACCTCAGCATCAATCACACTTACTTGTGGCATAATCACCTGCTGATACAACTTTTTTAACAAGATCTGATTTGTGAAGAATTCAAAAAACATCTCAGTATCTATACGGTCTGCTATGAGCTTCTGTTGAAGCTGAGCTCGTGTCTTTACCTTGTTCTGCTGAAGTAACTCCTTCTCTGCCTGTTCTAACTCTTGCTTTGATAATCCCAGACCTAATCTTGTAGCATAATTAAGCTGCAACCGCATAGCAACTATCTGCTTAATGGTCTGTTGGTAATCAATCAACCTGTCTGGAGACGCACCTGAGGTAATGGTTAAAAACAGCCTTGCTCGCTCAATTTCCTGTTTGGTGTATACAAAATTACCAACTAACAAAGCAGCTTTGTCATTAAGGGGCTCAGCTACCAGCTGTCCAGCATGAAAACCCATGAAGCATGCTAGCAATCCCGCAAATATAATTCTGTTATTCATAATAACTTTCCATAATCATGTATAGCCTATTCTAGAAAAACGACTTACAACTGTCAAGTATGTGCTTCTATCATGTTGTTAGCATGAATCTATCTAGGATATTTATGTGATCACTACATAATACTTACCACACCTTAGTATTAACAAATCTACAATGGCTATCGTTAGCGTAAAAATAGATTAACAATGCCGACATAGACTTTAAGCTAATTTTTGATATCGGAAAAATTAAGACCATTAAATTGATACGACCATTTTACGACGGGCCACACCCGATTATAAGAAGCTATATTCCATTTTTTCAAACCTACAAATGTCTTCATTTGATAACACGCATGATTCACTCTATACTCAACCCCCACTGAAAAATCATAGTGATGATATCCACTTAAATTTGCCTTCAGGCCAAACATACGATTGCCAACCGTAAGCGGCCATTGTGAGTCAAAGCTACGATATCTTATGGCAGTTAGTTGACCATCGTCAACGTACGGATGATTCAAACCTGATTTATACTTAAGATAAAAAGAATCCTCGTCACCGATACTCAAATAGCTGGTTATTTCATGATCCAGACCCGCGTATATGCCATTGAATTTAATTGATTTCCACTCTAAATACATACCCCAGGTAGTATATGGATGGCTCACAAGCGGATTTTCAACGCCTGTCTTAGATAAAAATACCGCCGGCTTAGTGATGGCATAGTAATAAATCAGTCCCAATTTTTTATGCTCATCCAGTTTGCCAACAACGTTTAATTTCATCCAATGCCGATCAAGGACTCTACTCAAATTAAAACCATCTCCCCTCTCAATAAGATGCCTTGGCCAAACATTTTTTGGCCACTTCAGAACCCTTTCTTGCTGAGGTTTTGTTTTTGTATATGCATAATCCATACCTAGGTCAATATATTGTTTAGCCAACAGCGGGACCGACACCTCAATATTAGGCAATACAAATTTTTGATAAGACGACATCCTATACCAAAAACCTAAATGTGCACTCGGCCAATTAGCCAAGCTTATTTGTGGCAGATTCATACCTACATATGCAAGCCCTCTAATATAATTATGCTTGAAGGGCATACCCTCATTTTTAGGCATCACTGCATGACTATAACGAATATTACTATGGAATCGAGCCTTTTCATTTGTACTCATTTTTATTGCAATGACTTCGTCCAATGATGGCAGTTGATGATCAAACCTTGAAAATCTCAGATAATGAGAAGTATATGCCTGTAACTTTAAACCCCAAATACTCGTGCGTGCCGATATATAACGCTTGATATCCTTGTAAGGAAACCATGAGCTCATATGTTCCATAACAGAGGATAATTGAGCTGGAAGTAAGCCATTATTCATGCTCACCCAGTACCATTTCAATCCTGCCATATCAACGGTAACACTACCTTTCTCCACTAACCCCCATGTTAAATGATCCCCTCCTTTACTCTTGGAAAGCACATAAGTCCCTTCAGCATCATAAATATCTGATTTACGTTGATGACGTACTTGAAAGCCTACGGCAGGCTTTAATGTCAAGAAAGATGACAACCATAACCGTTGACTATCTGTTACATGATTACGGTAAGTTAGCATCAAGCCTGTGCCATCATGCCCCAAGCTTTTTATCCTTGGCAATAACCAGGTACTATGATGTGTGCTTGAAACAGGCAACCTCAAATAAGGTACGGCTAATAACCTATGTCTTCTTAAGTATAGGACCAGTCTTTTGGCTTCAAAAAAACGATTCGAATCCACACTAAGCTCATCAATCGCCATATGCCACGCCAAATCATCAAGCGGGCAACTGGTTAAAGCTACTTTCTTCATGGACATATCACCGTTTGCTTTTTTTAATACTTGAACAGCAGTTCCCTTCAATAGAGTATCATCACCTTTCATAGAAAACACAGATTGACATGCAAACCAATATGGTAAGTTTACATAAGCTACGTAGTTCGCACAGAAATGCCAGTCCCGAAAATACCAATGAATATTATCTTTAAAACACACTCGCTTAGGTTTACGTTCAGGTGTTAACCATAACCACATATTATCTGCCTTAATCTGTTGCTGTTGGTACTGAAAACTCACTTCTCCCGAGGCATAACTCATTAAATTTTTATGATCAACTACCCAATGGTCTGCACTAAAATGCAAGTGGTCCTGATCAATCCTCACATTAGCTTCACTATCCAAACAGGAGAACAAAGACGTATCGGATAATAATTGAAAAGATGGCGTTTCTAGAAGCCGACACTGCTTTTGCTGGCGCTTTAGCGGGACAACACAAAAACTTGGCACTTGCTCAGCATATACTATGCTCAATACATTAGCCCAAATCATAAGACCAAAACAAACCGTGCGCATGATCTGATAAAATAATGTTACTAATGTATCTCTGACCATAATTTGTAGATATTTATAAATCATCTGATTACTCAATATAGAGAACCCATACCCAGCTACTTAATCATTTTAACATTAAAAGGCGGGCTCGGTGTATTAAATTTATCCACCATATAAACAACCATCCCTTGTTGTGTCAACAGTCACGATTATAATCATCACCCTTTAATGTTATAATATAAACTCAAACCAACTGATTGATACGATTTTGTGTTTACTACCTGGAATGGTTTAAACCGATAACGATAAACATACCACTTAAGCCCTGCGTGATAACCTATTCTCTGATTTATACTTCCTATCCAGACCCGCGTGCGTTGATGCTCACTCGCTTTATTTTGAGATACATAACCTATACCCATCGAAAGAGGCCCCAGGGGCACAGCATCCCACCAGGAATAATCAACACCTATAAAACCATGTCTATCTTTACTATGATTAAAAGCTAAAGAGCCGGCTATATCCATATTAACGACAGATAGCTTATTAGACCACTTGAATAAAGTTTTTTGAAACTCAGCGTTATCAGCACAGGCATCAAGGGGATTATGGACAGCTTGTGTTCTAGCATACATCAACATAGTCCGAAATTTTGCAAACACCCAGTCAAAGTCATGCATAAAGTCTACTTCAAAGTCTATCTTACTGCTATCAAACTGACTAAGCGCAGTCGTAAAGCCCCACCTTGATTGATTAACTGGCACAACCCATCTAACACCGTACAAAGGGCCGATCCCGTTCACTAAAACTTGGGACCATCCGAGGTAACTATCATGCTGACAACTAAAGCAACTATCCCAAGATTGATCTCCTAACAGCCTCACCGGCTTGTCCAGACCGGTTACAGACACATCCAATCCTGCCTCGTTGAGTAAAAAATCTTCTCTTACACCGGATAATAATTCAGTTTCATGAGTTAAGCGTAGCGCTTGAGACATGAGTTTTCCAATGAAGAGCGATGTCTGTTGAAAATGGAAACTGATATCAACATAGCCTAATTCAAATCTAGTTGAGAAACGTTTTGAATTCGCCAATGCTGGACCTAAACTGGCTACTGAATCAGCTGTCCTTAGCAAACTTATAGCACTCAATCTTGCCCCTAAAACAAGATTATCAAGAGCCTTAGCATATGAAGACAATTGTATATCAATTAATTTAGAGCAGTTATTAGACAACCGCATGGCAGACGAAATCGGCATGGTCAAGGAAAAACGATCAATATTTACAACCTCTTCGTCACCAGAAAAATAGTCTGACACCTGGGCTTGCATACACCACGTACAAAACAAGCATACCACACCAAAAAATAATCGCATGGCGAATTTACCTAATCACAGCTTAATTATAATATATCACACAAACGAGCCCTGGTACAATCTAGGGCAAGTTGATCTACGTCTGCTGTCGTCCCTGGGGAGCATCTAACCAAGTTTACACCAAAACCTTGGCAGTCTTTAATAATATTTACATATAAATATTTGTATTTTAATTACTTATATCGTTTCCAATAAAATCAAAGGAAATGGATGCGCGAGTGCTTACTGCTGGTTAAAACCATCAAGCATTCACTACAGCATTCAAAAACACCACACCATACCCCACTGCAAGCGCAAATACTACACCATACCACGTAGCCATCAGAGATGCTTTTGGCTGCATGGCAAAGACTGGAAAAAATGCATCACCATTGGTACTAATGATATTAATCAGCTGGGCTGACAATGGCAACATGTGCTGGGTATAGAGTGTTGCCACCACGATTTGGGGACCACAACTGGGCACCACGCCTATCAAGGCAGCAACAATAGGTGACCACGCATGATCAGTAAGCCATGTAATGTTGAGCTCATCTCCAAAAATCAACGTCGGTATAGCCGTAACCATATACCCCAAAATAATCCACTTCATCAAAAAATTACTTGACTTGATGACGCGATTTAAAAATAGCATGGAGCGCCTGGTTGGTGTAGGCTTCATTTTTATAGACTGACGCATGGGTAGCTTTCCCAGCAAAACAAAAAGTGTACCTAAATAACCCACCGAACTACCCCAGGTATGAGGCTCTTCCCAATAAGCTGGAAAAAAAAACACCAACAAAGCCACCACGACACACAGGCTCCAAATAAACGCATACCACATTGGATATTCATTGTTATCATGAGAATGGTCGTGCTTGATGCTATAGTCGTGCGTAACTTTTAGGTAATCAACACCGTGAACACGCTTTGTCAGAACACCCAGTATCACACCCGACAAAATGTTGACAGGCACAAATAACAGTAACAACGTGGGCGCCCTCGAAGCTAATACAAATGCCGCATCTCCGATAGTAGCAGTCATGGCCGCAACCAAACAACAGAAAGGTAGCGCACCATGTGCAAACTGCCTAACCACAACCATGATACCGGTACAACCTGGCATTGCACCCAGCACCGCAGACAAACTGATACCTAATGTCGAAGATTTTGCAGCTTCTTTTAACAGCCCACTTGTTCGAGACTCAAAAAACAAAAACACAGCCATCGTTGCGGCAACAAACGGTGCTGTTTCTATAAATGCATGATTTAGGGGCTCATCAATGAGCTGGTGAATTAAATTTGTGGCCATAATGTATTATAAGCCTAAATGACTTTTAATCAATCAACTTCAGCCCGATAAGTCTCTACTTGATTTTTTCCTCTCTAAATTCTTCAACTTTACGTGTTTTCTTATCGTACTTTCGCTGTACTAGTTTGTCGGGGGTATTTTTAGGGTTTTTTTGGGTCACATAAAACGTACCGGTTTTTTTATTTACCATTCTTACAAGAATGGCTTTTCCATGCATGGCCATAATAGAAACTCCTAATATCTACTTACTTCTGGTCAGATACTCTCTGAAGATCTTTGCTGCTGAGCAGCTCAGCCCTCTTGAGCACTTCGTAGGGTCCCAGTTTGTCGATCATGCGCAAGGCCTTAGCTGAAAGTCTAATGGACACAGTCTTGTTTAGTTCGGGAACCCATATTTTCTTTTTATGCAAATTAACCTTGAAACGCTTGAGTGTCTTGTTGTTGGCGTGAGAAACGTTGTTGCCGCTCATGGCGCGCTTTTTTGTGATGATACAGGACCGTGTCATATGACTACCAGAATTTACAATTTTAACATCATACACAAAAAACTGTGTATTTGCAAGCTTTATCCTGTTGTTTATCGCAATACCCAATCATCCTAGCGGCATATCATGATGTCCGTCAACAAGATTCATGCTTTCTCTTTAAACCATCGGATTCACTCACTGATCACACTACCGTCCCAACCAAAACGTGTCCGGTAACGTAATGACTGGCAGGGGATAATAAATACAAGACAACACCAGCATTATCCGATACTGCCCCCATACGCTTAAGAGGCACACGCTTGGTCATGTCATCATAGTTATGATTAACGGCACTAACCAGCATATCACTGGGGACAAAACCAGGCCTAATAGCATTAACCAAGAGCGATTCCTTAGCAAACTTCCCACTGATATTAAATAGTTTCAAAACTGGTAAATCTTGCATCATAGATCAAAATTGACAATTTTCTTAACTATAGACTATATTTAAATATAGAACCGTTATCCGTCTGTCATACAAAAAAAAAAGGTCTCACATGCACCCTTCAACTATAAAAAAACCCTATGCCATCGTGTACACTGCATCACATGACCACAAATTATTTAATAAACACAAGGGCCAATTTTTAAGCCTTGAGCATTATCTACGAAAAACCCACCATCTGATTGAAATAACCATAAGCAAACCTGAAGATTTTAAAAAGCTCACTCCTCATTTGCCTGATGGCTCGGTTAATTTTGTAATGCTAAGATCGCATGGCACACCTTCTAGCATGCAATTGTCTGATGATTTTGAATTAAATGCCCACGATGTGGCTGCTGTGTTTGATTGGCTACCCAAGAAGACAACCCATCAAGCAACGATTGCGTTAGAGTCATGTCGTACAGGCGGCATTGAAAAACGCATGCCTTGCGCCACCCTGTCTGCCATTCAAGATAGACTGTTAAAAGCACCCGACGATCAAAAAGCCGGACTATTAGCTAATGTTCAACACGCATTTGCTCATTTGATGATAGGTAAGCCTCAATCAAGGATTATAGCGCCAAGCGAATGTCCAGCTTCGTATTATTGGCACTGGAAAGCCACTGATCAAGGCAGGATTTGCTTTGATTTTTATAACGACCCTTACCAATCACATCTTATAACGGTTACCCTTGGTCACCAGGCCCTTAGCATGCTTGGTACAGAAAAGCTTTTTGAAAAACAATCCATCAGTAATGACACCCTCAACCGTTATATAAAGGCATGCGATCAAGATTATCAGACCCTAAATGCAGAAACAATAATCGCTCGTAGTGAAGTTAACCACCCTAAAGCCATTAAAGCTATTTTAGACGCTGCTGACAATCATAAAGGCTGGACCTTGCTAACGCTTTGTGCACGTCCAGAGTTCGGCGGTGATCGAGAAGATATCAAAAAACGAGCAGCCAAACATGTGCTTGAATTAATCGAACATGACCATGCCCCTGCTGACTATCTAGAACATCATAACCCAGCCAAACAGTGCTCACCTTTACTGGCTGCTATTCATAGTTGCAATATTTATTGCGTAGAGGCACTGATTCATCATGGCGCCAAAATTGATCACGTCCTATGCACCAGTGATACTGGTATGATTTATGCCCACCAATACGCACAACAGTTACTGAGGGACGTAGCACATCAAACATCACATTATCCATCTAAGTCTTTATTCAAGCATCAGACCTACAGCTTATTGGATTCGAGTGATGATGAGGATTTAACTGTGTTTACATCCCGTGATCTTAAGCACTTAGAGGCCATTCATAGGTTATTGAATGCTCGGTTTAAGCATGTACAAACCAGCAAAATTCAAGCACAGCAAAGAGGTCGACAATCTCGAACAGCACATTTCACCGTACCTAGTCCTATAGCTTCTGTAGCGCCTCCTTCAGAGCAAAAAGACAGCGATCACACCCAAAGTCTCAAATACAAAGAACAGAAAAACAACCCTAAATGATGTTGTCCATCATTTACAGTTTAGTACACTATGACATCGCAGTTTAGTACCTTATAGCAAGGTCAGTTGATGACCATGCGCTTAACTATTTCAATCAAAACCGGGAATAGATCCTAGCCCTTTTTATGAACAAAGCCATAACCGTATTCTACCAAACAATTACGATTTATATTCACATTAACTTTTATCTTGGCTTTTTTAGTATCCAATACATTTCTTCCTATCAAAACAGGATACTCTAATTTTGAGCGGTCAGCTAAGGTTACGGCATAAGGGCCATCAATCACATCACGTATTTTAATATTTAAAATCACCACAGGCCTCCTTACTGAACCTGCTGCTTGCTTAACCGTTTGATAGCGTAACAAAGGTTTTTTCATTTTTTGTTTGTAACAACGCCCATTAAAACAACCTTTTATAACAAATGAAACCCAGTTTCTTTGGTTTTTTTGATACACTTTTATGTCCGTGGCATGAATACTTGTAGACAAAGCACCCGTATCAATCCTGGCACAGTATGCATCCTCGGTGGCACCAGATGATACATACACACCCTCCGTTGCACCTAGCGTGGTTACTTTAGCAAAAATCCATGATGGGGCCAACACAAAAACTAACAAAGAAGATTTAAGCAGATACATTGATTCAGGCTTACTCAGATTATTCAAACAATATTTCATGCTATTTTCCTAATATCAACCCCAAAATGATTACCTTCTGGCTACTACAGGCGGATATACTAAAGCAGATCTCTTTCTGGCACGGCCTTCTGTGTCATCTCTGCGCCTTTTCCTAGCTTGCACACGATTTAGCTCATCACTGTGTACAGGCCTATAAAAATTGGCATATATTTTCCTAAGATATCGATTATATTGCCTTGGTCTTAGTAACTTTACCAGTGATAAACAGATGCTGGCAAGCTCTAATCTTCCTATGCATATTTGAGTAAAGCTCAGATTGTCTGTTGCCTGCATCTGGGTATTATTAGCTGGGATACAGAGTGTCTTCATTTGTCTACAAAACGATTCTAGCACCTGGGGTGAACAAGCAAGATTACGAAGCGGCCCGCCATCTCCGCCTTCTGGTGGAACTGGGGTTTCTAGAACACATGACAACAGTGCAGCTGGGGACATGGTTTTAGCCTCTTTGGTAATAAAATTAGGTAAGCTCTCATCATTCAGATAGATACCTTTATATATGTCAGCTTTGGGGTGTGCGGTACCTGGCTTATTCGCTTGATGTTGCTTTCTAGACAGGTAGGTTTTTTCGGAAGAATTGGGTTTATAGGGGCTATCAGTTAATTTAAGAGCCATTTGAAAGACCATTAGCACAAATTGGGAACAGTGCATACCCTTGCTGAAATTTTTACGTCGATAGCTGGTGTGGTTGTGAATTAAGTTAGAAACTTTAGCGGTGATGGTATGGTGGCCAGCCAGTTCAGCTGTGTGGTAGTCTGGGCATTTACTATGCCCAAAGAAATGGCAATGGCTGATATGGGTTAATTTTTTAGTGTATGACTGAATGGGATCATCTAAAGATATGGCCTTAACTTGCCATGACTCTAGTTTTTTTAGTCGGTCAAGAGAATAGTTAATAGGTATGTGATTGTCCTCAAGGGGCGAGAAACGTTTGGCCATAGCGATGACTTGGCTTGTTCGCCTTTGTTGGGTCTTTTTATCTAAATGTGAGCATTGTTTCCAAGGGTTAATAGCAGCATAGATATGTTCATGAGGTTTGAAAGGACGAGTAATCACCCCTTGACCAGGCACAGCATGAATCAGCATCAGCTGACTGTTACCAGTGGAGGGGTTGATATCGTCAATAGCAATAGCAACATGAACAGGCTGGTACAGTATATTAGACGTTTTTTCTAGATAAAATACCATATCACCTGGCTGTACAGTGATATGACAAGCTTGTTGTGTGGAAATCTGACGTCTTGGCATATCTGTAATATAGGCGTAGAAGGATAACCTTAGTTTGCCAGATATTGCATGGTTTGACCAGATGTGGGTAAGCCAATTGCTAAGTCTATGGTGAGCGCGTTGCATTAATAATAGCAGAAAACCATTGAGACCATCAGTTTTCAGGTGTTGCATTAAGCTATTATACCCTTAGAAAGCCCAATTACAGTATCTAGATTAATTTATCAGGATAATAAGGTTGTCAAAACCAAATCATGGTCAATGATAGCCCTTTTATGTGATAATTTTATAGAGAAATAGAATCTTGAATCCGCCTCAATAATAGATTCATATCCGGAATATGTGATTATAATTCATCGGTATTTAGGTTAAAGCATCAGAATATTCTAGCAAGACAAGCATCCACCTTTTTTCTATGACTAAGACCACTTATCTTAATCTAGCCCAAACGGAACTTGTAGTAATATACTATCAACAAAGCAGTAAACAGCTGAATAACACTCAACTCTTTCAGCATGATAAAGGTGACAACACTAAACAAGCTACAGTTATAGATGAAATCTTAACCAGGCAACGCCAAAGCCCATGATCCGTAATAAATGAGTTTTTAAAACTCATCAAGCTGGATTGGTTTTGAATCTTGTTATCCAATTTTGAGTTAGGCATAGGTGCTTGCGCTTTCTTTTTTTGTCATCAATATTAAACCTGTTTTTATTGGACGGTTGACTCTGTCGGTTACAGTGTTTTAAAACTATTGACCTGGGTAGGTTTGGCACGTATCGAGCGTTTGCCACCGGTATTCTCAGAAAAATCTTTGACCAGTTGCCAAAACAAAATTGATTTATGGAAATGTTTAATGGCCAATCGTTTAAGCATGTTGGGTCACTGAGGGGACTTAAAGCCATGGGTGGTTGTGCTTTCTTGCATTGCCTGGGTTTGACTGATATTAGTAGGAGTACTGAGGTTTAGAGTCCATAGGCAATTATACTTTTAGCGGTTGTTGAAATCTAAAAACATTGGTATTGCCTTTTACGGTAGAAAGTGTGGATAGACAAATAATAAACAATTGCTACAAATGCGCGGTTATTCGACCAGTGGAGCATTTATCTACGGCCTATCACTCTGAGAGTTTTAAAGGGTAGCTCATAGCCTCTAGTAACGCTTCACAAAAATGGCTAGGCTGGCCCTTTTGGAAACGGTTACAAAATGAATGCCAATTTTTTTCACCATAGGTCTGAATATACACGCTCAAAAAAGGCTTCAACACGTAATATGAATTTACACCCAGTTCAACTACCTGAACTCTAGCATACTCTAAATAATCCAATAATAATGCTTCCATAGATTTAACCGGCTTACCTGTGAGAGCCTCCTGTAATCGCAGTAACATCAAAGGATTTTCGTAAGCCACACGCCCCAACATCACGCCATCAAAATCGCTCAAAAACGCTATTACGCTTTCGACTGTTTTAATACCACCGTTAATCTCCCAGGTAAGATGTTTAAAATGTTGTTTAACCCTTATGACACGCTGATAGTTGAGCGGAGGTATGTGACGGTTTTCTTTAGCACTCAAACCTTTTAAAAATGCTTTTCTAGCATGTACGATCACGTGATGGCAGCCGCTCCCCTCTGTTACTTGACCTACAAAATCTGTAAAAAAAACCTCATCATCTAAATCATCCACACCTAAACGCGTTTTGAATGACACAGGCAACGGGCTTGCCTCTTTCATTGCTTTTAAGCAGCTGGCCACCAACAACGGGTCCTTCATTAATACTGCACCCATTTTTCCCGAGCGCACTTTTTTACTTGGGCAACCCACATTTAAATTAACTTCATCAAAGCCTAAATACCATGCTATTTTACAACAAGTAGCCAATACTTTAGGATCAGAGCCACCCAACTGCAATACAATAGGATGATGATGAGGCGTAAATTTTAGCTCCCTAAATCCCTGGTGTTGTATAAGTTTTTCGGCAATAACCATTTCAGTGTATAACTTAAAATCAATTGAGATCATCCGAATAAACGTTCTAAAGTGTTCGTGAGTCCAGCCCATCATAGGCGCTATAGCAACCTGTCTAACACAATTGTTTCCACTCATTAAGGTTAATCCAAGGCTTAAGCCCGCGTTTATCATACCTTATCATACATCATAATTATACAATTATTCAATATGATTCGATCAAAATCGTGCCATCAAGCCAAAAACACTATCATCATGAGACCTGAAAAAAATAAAAGTAACAACAAATTATTGACTTTTCATGTATTATTGGCATATAATGAGAAAAAACAAGTAAAAAAACTATGACACCACTCATTCGAAAAAGCCCTCGCTGCCAAGATCTGGACGCCCTAAAAAACTGGAACGAATTACTAGATGATCTTGACACACTATCTTTTAGGCCCATCTCTAAACCAACAACAACTCAGAGAGCCATCCGTGGCCCTAATAATGATCACGAAGATGATCTTGATGGCATTTTCAAAAGCGAAAGTGACGCCGACTACTCATCAGATGATTCCATGCCAACATCACAACCCGATCGGACATCATGCGCACAAAACATGCTAGATTCTCGTTACACTGCACAGAGAAAACGATCACGAATCACGTCTGCACTAGATGAACCCACTGATCAACCTTATGATAAAAGAATCACGATAACACCCACATCAAATATCTTAAGCACTGGCCAACCTCACAAAAGAATGGCTATAACACCATCACCTAAAAAATTTACACTGTTCCCACCAATACATGAGCCCAGTTCAGCCATGAACCTTACTGATGAAAAGGCATCGTCCTACAATCAACCAAACAGCCCCTCCTGATACAGCTATGTAAAAAAACGGCTATCTTCTGAAGTGTGAAAGTAATAAACATTAAATTATACATCATTACTTGTGTTTAAAGGTATCTTGCCCTGTGATCGATGATTTAATCAAGATTATAATTAAGCATGAAAGATCTTATGAGAGTATCAACGTAATTATTTGTATCATCTTCCCAAGGCGGCTCATTGGAGCGCCTTAGTAAAAGCTTGGCATCCAGAGAAAATGCATGGCTTTGCCCATACAAATCTTTTATCGCTAAATACGTAGGATGATCGCTAGCTACCTCAACTAAATCTTCACCCGTTTTTGTTCTAATAACCAGACGCGCTACATCATGGCAAACTTTACTTTCTTTATGATCTTTATTATCTTTCATACTCTACTTCTCCTTTATTTTTGATAGCATGAGATCAAGGCTATTGTCCATATTAATCAATATGTTTTTATTTTTTGTCCACCAAAAACCATCGCTCGTTATAAATATAGTACAGATTATAGCCATTAGTACTTACAACGTACGTTTACCACTCATCTAATCAATTAACTTTGCGAAACGTTGGTCAAATACAATTCATTGAAAAAATATGTGCATCGTGTTTAAATACAGCCAAACAGCACAGGTATGACCATGAACAAACCCTCACTCGTCACAGGCCTTCAATCATCAGGTCAACTCCATATAGGCTCTTACTTTGGAACCATGACCCATTGGCAATCATTTACCCAAAGCCACGACTGCTTTTTCTTTGTAGCAGACCTCCATGCAGTTACGGTCAAACAAGACCCCGCTCATTTTAAACAAAACACCTTATCAACAGCCGCCCTTATGCTGGCTACCCTCCCTGAAACCAGCCATCACACTGTATTTTTACAGTCTCATGTCCCTGAACATGAGGCTCTTGGGTGGTTGTTTTCATGCTTAACCCCTATGGGTGAGCTGAATCGAATGACACAGTATAAAGAAAAGTCCAGCAACCTCAAACATCGATCAAGTTTAGGTTTATACGCTTATCCATGCTTGATGGCCAGCGATGTCTTGTTGTACAACGCAAATACAGTACCAGTTGGTGAAGATCAAAAGCAACACCTTGAACTTACGCGAAACATCGCAGAACGCTTTAACCGTGATTATGGCCAAGTGTTCACCATACCTGAACCCTATATCACAGGCACTGCAACACGTGTGATGGCACTACAAAACCCAACTCATAAAATGTCTAAATCGGATCAACAAGCACAAAACACATTATTTTTACTAGATGATGATGCAGCCATCTTAAAAAAGTTAAAACGTGCAGTCACCGACTCTGTAGGTAGCATCGAATGCCACCCTGAGCGCCCAGGCATTAGTAATTTGGTTAACATCTACGCCCAACTTCAAAATATAAGCCAAGACGAAGTCAAAACTCAGTATCAAGGACAAGGCTATGGGGTATTTAAAGAAAATCTTACCGAACAGCTTATCGAAAAACTAAAGCCCATCAGACACCGTTACCAAACCATCATATCAGACCCCACAAATCTCGTGAATCTTCTTAGAAAAAATGCTGCAAATGCACGTGAAATAGCTTATAAACAATTATGCAAGGTTAAAGAACACATGGGTTTTGTGACATATGGTTAAATTCACCTATCTTTTTTACGATCTAGAAACATCGGGACTCAATAAATCATTCGATCAAATCCTACAGTTTGCAGCAAAACGCACCGATCAAAACTTAACCGAACAAGAAAGTCATTTCCTAGAGGTAAAATTATTAAAAGACATGATACCTTCACCCGAAGCCGTACTCACCCATGGCATTGGTATAGCAGATCATGATAGCCACCTTGAAGAAGTCACAGCTGCTTTAATGATTCACAGGATGTTCAATCAACCTAACACCATCAGTCTTGGCTACAACACCTTGGGTTTTGACGATGAGTTTTTGAGGTTTACCTTCTATCGAAACCTACTAGCGCCCTACACACATCAATTTGCACAAGGATGTAAGCGCATGGACATCTTTCCCATGCTTATTTTTTACTACCTGTATGCGCCCAAAAATATTATCTGGCCACAATTAGAAGGTCGTGTTAGCCTAAAGCTGGAGGCAATTGCCGAAGAAAATAACTGGGCCGTGGGCCAAGCCCATCACGCCATGAACGATGTTGACGCTACCATTGCACTTGCAAAACGCATGATAGAAGATAAGCCTGTTTGGGATTACCTACAAGGTTTTTTTGACAAAAACATCGATGCAGAGCGCATCACTCAATTGCCTGAAGCTTTTCAAGATAGTACAGGTCATCATTTAGGGATTATGATTCACCCCAAATTTGGTAACAAACATACCTTTCAAGCGCCAGTTCTTTCTCTAGGACGACATAATCACTATAAAAATCAAATTGTATTTCTACGATTAGATCACAACTTTGACGATTGCGACTTTGAAATTCTAGACTCAAAAGGCCTAATCATACGAAAAAAATTGGGCGAACCTGGCTTTACCCTACCACTCAATGAACGTTATGCTCGTCATATCAGTGAAGAACGCCTTGCCATCTGCCAACATAACCTTACACGACTCAGAGCCGAAAGCGACGAGCTTGCTATGCTATCACATGAAGCACGAGAGTATACGCACCCTGAGGTTGATTCCGTAGACCTTGACGCAGGGTTATACGAGCAAGGCTTTAGAACCAAAGATGAAGATCTTCTTTGTAACCGATTTCACCTAACCTCGCCTAAACAAAAAGCATCTTTAATCGATCATTTTCCCAGTTCTCATATGAAGAACCAAGCTATCAGATTAATTTGGAGAAACTACCCTGACCTTTTGCCAAGTGAGCATCAAGAAAAAATACAGCTATATTTTGATCTCATTTGTAACAGCGAACCCATCTATGACTACCGGGGTAATACAAAAAAAACCGTTAAGGAAGCCCAAGAGTCTATTCAGTCACTCCTACTAGAGGCCAACGAGACCCAAAAAAAATTACTACTTGATCTGAAAAACTATCTTGATAACCTTAGAAACGCCAGGCCTTTCTAAGCTGAATAGCTCACACAGCAAGGACAGATAAACATTTTGTTTTTGACTCACAATTACATGATTATTTCAATCGGTAACACGTCTACTACAAATCTTCATGGACTCGATAGTTTTGGTAGTCAACCAACCTACAGGATCACCTTTAACTCCTAATATTAGCAAATTCAACCGTTTCAACTATCAGCCTTATAGAGCCTGTTAAAATCTGTCAGGTCATACTTGATTGAATATTTACTGATCCAATCTCTGTATAAATCTTATCACCATTAACCAATAACAAAATCAGCTTTATGACCACCCATTATGGTTATCCACTATAATAGAAGGATGTCCTGATTCAATAAGATCATCTTCAGAGGATTTTAAACATTTAATGAGGCGTTTTTTGGGTGATAACAATCATGGTTGTTGAGACCAGATAGTGAAAAGTTAGATATAGGACCCCATCATTTGAATCAGCTCCCAAACTAAGAAAACAATCATCAATCAACCAGAGACTCATGCTTGTCATGTGAAAACAACCGATAGAATTTTCTAAGATCATTCTAGTATAAGCCGATTTTTAATCAGGATTAAAGAGGGTTTAGGGGCGATGTGATAACACATCCAACACAATGTACAAACGACCAGCTAAACATTTGAGTGGCGCTAGACTATCCTAACATAGCTCTAAATTGTGAACCCCTCACAACATCTCAAGTGTTTGTCTAATCTAAAACCACGTGACCCCACGCCCACCAAAAAGGCCAACCTCATCTTCTAAATCGTGAGGGTATTCGAGGTCATGTGGATGCCCAATAGCATGTCGTGCTTGGTCAATGACAAGTTTTTTTAGTTTTGCTGGCCTCATATCTGAGTCAGAGATAAATCCAAATATTTTATCTTTTAAATCTGGTTGATTAAAAACCTTTTCACCAGCTGACTTAGGCGGCATCAGTCTTTCAATATGTGTCTGTAAATGATGGCGATACTGAGATGCGGTTACTTGATGCTGGTAGTCAGAGAAGTTATTCCAATGATTTTCTGGGGAATCCGGAAGCCTATAACCACCATTACCGAGCTCTTCTAAAACTAAACACCCTTGGACATCAGATATGGCATATAGCCTTGTCTTTTTGAAATCATCCGGTCTCAAATGCGAAAATACACACGACCTGATATCCTCTTGGGCTAGAACATACTGAGCAAGAGAATTCTTTGGCATCAATCGATGAAGAGAACTCTTTAAGTCCTCAAAATACTCGTAAACAGGACCGTATCGAACCATATGGAATTTGAAGATTCTTTCAATAGATTGATTCATCCTTTCTTGTATGGCTGAACTCTCCAAAAAACTAATTTTGGACTTATTTATATCAAGATAAACCACTCGCAAATCTGGACCACGGTATCTGGCAACTACACCATTTATGGCTTCGTAGGCCCATCTTAGGAGCGTATGACAAACTGACTTTAATCGGCTTATTGATATATTTTGAATAATTTTCATCTTTTACCATTTAGTTATAATTATTAAATGAATACATAATATTCATATTATTACAAAGGCATTTACTGATATACCACCTTCTCTATTTCATAAACAATAGTGCCCGAAGGTGTGTTAACCTCTACCTCATCTCCTACATGTTTTCCAATGCAAGCACTTGCAAGCGGGGCATTGATAGACAACTTAGCTTGTTTCAAATCAGCCTCCTCCTCACCCACAATGGTCAGCACTAGCTGCTTCTCAGTATCAGAATTTAGCAAAGTTACCTGTGCACCAAACAGCACCTTACTGGTTTCCTTAATCTGGGAAACATCTACCACGTACGCGTGTTTAAGCCTATCCTGAATGTAAGCTATTCGAGCTTCAGTTAATCCCTGTTGTTCTTTGGCTGCATGATACTCGGCATTTTCTTTTAAATCACCGTGTTCTCTGGCTGCGCCAATTTCTTTAGATATTCTTGGCCGTTCTTCTGCAATCAAACGCTTTAACTCCGACCGAAGCATTTCTTCACCTTGCTTGGTCATGGGAACAGTTTTAGTCAAAACAAAGCTCCAGTGCTTAAAACCTACCACATAATACACAAAAAAAAATCCAATAACAAGCGCATTTACGGTATTGTGCGCAAGGTTAGCCTGACTTAAGATTAAACCTCCAACAAACAGGAACCCATGAATGAATAAACACATACTCACTAGCATCATTTGCCTGCTCACCAGCATTGCAGCCGAGGCTAAATCTAAAAACCACCCCTGCCACACCAAATCGGGCCTTACCACCTGTGATCACATTCAGCTAGAAAGCTTTAAAGGGTCTGGCCATATTATTTTTAACCACACGCAAATTAATGGCTTCTGCAGCATTAAAGGCGTTCTTAAATCTCAAGAGAGCCAACTGAACCAATTGATAGCTTTTGGTCATATTGAACTTACTGCATCAACCATTCATCAAAATGCCATCATTACTGGACATCTAAACCTTAAAAACTCAGATACTAAAGCCCTACTGAAAATCTATGGCAATCAAGCCACATTGACGAACAGCAATACTCAATCCATAGAGATGTCCAATAGTCATTCAAGCCCCACACTGTATTTGAATGAGCAAACCACTGTTCATGGGGATATCAACTTCACTGACACAGCAGGAACGGTTGTTCTCAGTAAGCAGGCAAGCATTCTGGGAAAAATCATTAACGGTAACCAAACACAAGCCCTGTAAGGAGTACTTTTATGAAACCACTACATAAATATTATGAATCACTCAGCCTCAAACAAAATCCGGACTGTAATAAAACCTTTAGTAAAGACGGCAAGGATGGTAAAGATGACTCTATGCCAACAATTCCTTCCCAGCCATGCCAGCTTATCTACACATAACTAAGAATCCTGCACAATGACAGTTCTGATTGTTGGGCATAGCCAAGACCCTACACTTAAACATTTTGCTTGCTATCTAAGAAAACAAAATCCTCAGTGTGATTGGCTATTTTTAAATCAAGATGAACTGGGCAATACCATCCATCTTTGTAGCCAAGGGTTCAGCTTCAAAGATGGTTTCATAGCGCATATCGATATCACCGGCGTTTGGAATAGACTGGTTACCATGCCCAATGATCCCATTCAAAAACAATCAGTAATTTACCTGTACTACCTACTCGATGAAGTTTATCCCAACGTGATCAATAGGCCCAAATACTGTACCAGTAATTTTTCAAAGCATCATCAACTGCGCCTCATCAGCACCACCTACTTACAGATGCCTAGCAGCATCATCAGTAATCAGCCCTATAAATGGATGCAAAAAATTAAACACCCAAACGAGTGGATTTACAAATCACTCAGCTGCACACGCTCCATTGTAACCACCATCAAGTCCAGGCGATACAAGCAAAACTCACTCACAGAGCCTATGCTTATACAAAAAAAAATAATAGGGACGCCAATACGCGTGCATGTTGTGGGCAAACAATTATTTTCAGTTACCTGTACAAGCGACCATATTGATTATAGATATGGCTCCTATCTACATATGGATACTACTTCACTACCAAACCACATCGAGTCTGACATCGTACGTATTCATAAGTCCCTAAAACTAGGCATCAGCGGTGTTGACTTAATTCAACAAGGCGACCACTATTCTATCCTAGAGATAAATACTTGCCCAGGCTTTTGCTCATTTGACCTAGAATTTAACATATGCGACGCATTATACAGGTTAATACAACTTTACTAATGTACGTGAATCAGAATGTCCCTAATCCTTGTTCAGCAACTGCATGGCCTCAACCTCAAACACAACACCCTCAGGATACATATCGGCCAACTCTCTATCATTAAGATAGGCACCGCTCAGCAGAGCCCGACGCTTTGCACCTATCCTCATGGAGGGCTTGTAGCCGCAACCAGATACAATAGAAGTTAAATCCTTAGTGCTTTGATCATCATCACCTACGACCACTAGCTTCACCCATTTATCGATAGGCTCGAAGCGACTGCTATACGTAACAACACTAAGCGCTACAGTATCGCCATTCTTAAGGATCTGTGATCCCCCTTTGGCCACATCCTCAATCTGACAACCTGGGTGTGCGGCTACCCGAGAAACCACCTGAGGCACAGACAGACTACTTGCATACAATGAGTCGCTGAGGCTTAATGAGAGTAACACAGAAGTAATGTAACCTAAAACAGTTGAAATCATAAAAATATCCTCTGATAATATACCATCATCATAATATTCAAATATCACCCCGTCAAGTAAATACCAAATATTACTAGACCCCATCTACCATTACATTGACTATCAAAACACATAACCCTACCATCATCTTATTTTTTAAATCCTATTATCTAGTGCCCACTATTGTTTAATGCTACAATCACTCAAATCATTAAAGGGATTGGTTAATGACCACTAGAACAGAGACTGACAACATGGGCAGTATCAAAATAGATGACAAACATCATTGGGGCGCTCAAACTGAAAGAGCTCGAACCTTTTTTAATTATCCAACACCAATGCCCACCAACCTCATCAAGAATATAGCTCTTGTCAAGCAGGCAGCGGCACATGCCAATAGCCAACTGGGCTTGCTTGATCCTGATAAAGCGCATGCCATCCAGGAAGTAGCACAAGAAATCATTGATCACAAACACCCTCAGGCATTTCCACTCCCTGTTTGGATCAGTGGTAGCGGCACTCAGTGTAACATGAACATCAATGAAGTCATTGCAAACCTTGCTAACTTAAAACTTGGTCATCAAAAAGGTAGCAACACTCCCATCCATCCCAATGACGATGTTAACAAATCACAGTCTACTAACGATATCTTCCCAACGGCCATGCATATCACCAGTGCAACCATGTTACATGATCAATTATTACCTGCACTCCAATCACTTTCAGAAAGCCTTTCCAAAAAAAGCAGGCAATGGCAGGACATTATCAAAATAGGGCGAACCCACCTACAAGATGCTGTGCCACTCACACTGGGTCAAGAGTTTTCAGGGTTTGTATCCCAACTTGAAGCCAACCAGCAACGCCTACAAGCAAACTTGCCAGAACTATACCAGCTCTGCTTAGGCGGTACTGCTGTAGGGACCGGCCTAAATGCACCTAACGCCTATGCACAAAAAGCCATCGCTTGGCTTGCAGCTCAAACACAATTACCTTTTACCGAAGCTCCCAATAAATTTGCACTACAAGCATCCCACGACTGTTTAGTATCAGTGATGGGCGATCTTAAACGCTTAGCCGTTACCCTCTTTAAAATCGTCAATGATCTACGATTGCTTGGATCTGGTCCACGATGCGGCCTAGGAGAGCTAAACTTACCAAAAAATGAGCCAGGCTCATCAATCATGCCAGGGAAAGTCAACCCAACTCAATGCGAATCCATAGCCATGATTTGCGCTCAAGTCATGGGCTATGACGTAGCTGTATCCATAGCCGGATCAGGTGGTCATCTACAAATGAATGTTTACAAACCTCTTATCATCTACAACATCTGTGAATCCATAACATTACTGGCATCCAGCTGCGTACACCTTAAAAACTTTACTGTTGATACCATAGAGCCCAACCTAGAACACATCAATCAACACCTAAACAATTCACTCAAGCTGGTCACGGCACTGAATCCATACATTGGTTACGATAAAGCAAGTCAACTGGCACATTACGCCTACCAACATCACACAACGCTTGAGGAAGCTAATCAAATACTCAAAATGCTACCCATGGCACAATTTAAAAAGTTAATCGACCCTAAAAACCTAGTTTAGCATCAGGATAGAGGTCTTTGATCACGCGTGATATAACAGCGGCTTTCACCATAGTGTGCAATGTCTAAGCTATCTGATTCGGTTGGGTTCGTATCAAAAAGACTTACCAATCTATTGATAATGATCTGCTTATGAGCCACCCACAATTCATCCCAATAAGGTGTGGGGGTTATGTGGTAAAAAACCCAATGACCGTTGTCATTTTTTGAAAAACACAACTGAGCAATGCTTAAGTTGAGCTCCTTGACCAATAACATCATCGCTTGATATAAATCTTTTTTTTGATTGTTTAATAGTGCCTTTTCCTCCAACATCCAATAAACCTCACACCCTATCACCAAGCAAAAATACAAAGGCATGATGGGCTTTTTAAGGGCCATCAACCCCTCATCATTTCCTTGGACTAAATTTAAGGCTTCGCCCAAATGATAATGCAAAAAACCAACATCTAAACTTGTTTGTTTATTTGTAGAATAAGACCAGTCTGGCACGGACAAACCACAACGTTTAGCTAAGTGATACATGCTGGGTAAACTTAAATACGAGGGCGACAACATGTATGGTGTGAGCCGATTATACACCTGAACAATGCTATCTAGGCTAGAAAGCCAATAGGATTGCATAGCACCATGCACATAGGGCCTATCTTCTTCAGGCCAAGGATTGACGCAATGATAAGGCACATTCAACTCACAGCACAATAGTCCTTTAATGTCATCCAGATCAAGTACATGATGATTTCTTTTAACCAAGGACCAACCGTTTTGACTCATGTCGCTATCCTCCTGCAAAAAAAATGCCGCGCTAGAGGCCCATTCATGCCAGTCTAAGTGGATGATTTTAACACCTTTATGTGTAGCCACTCTATTAAAACATGTATGCCAAGTTTCTGGAAACCCAACGACCACAATCCATGAAATCATAAGCTATTGCCCAAAACAGCTAGTTTAAATATGTCACGCTGTGAAATCATTACCGTTTTTATTGGACCATATGTTGATTCACAACTACCGCTACTCAGGTATTTATATTTTCACGATGACACCTAAAACACATGTCACAGGCATAACAAAACACCAAACACCAGATAACAAACAAGTTAAGATGATCATATAATTATGCACAAGAGAATCGATGATGTCTGATTCTTTCTGGCTTTTAAACGAAACTGGCAAGAAATATTAACCATGATCTCAGCATAATCTAATAACCAAGCCTATTCATAGCATCAGTGACCACGAATCAATCAGAGACTAGATCAGTAATTGGCGGTTATTAAAGTTACTAGATTATTGAAATAATCTCGATTTATTTAAAATAAAATCAGTCACCTAGGCTATAATAAAGATATATATAAAAGGACTACGAAAATGGTAAGTCATATCAAAAAAAAAGTACCAAAGCGCATGCCAAAAATTTTACAAAAGCCACAAAGTATACAAAAAAAGAAACCACCAGAAAGTGATATTGAAAATAATATAAAACGTCTTACTAGAGACGAATTAATTGACTTTCAAAAACAGCAAGAACAGTCCCTCATGCTAGCCTCTTTAGTTAACCAGATGATGATTGCTGCTTTGGAATTTTCAAAGAGTCACGGATCAAAAAACCCAGTGGCCTATTGGTTTGCTGACTTTATATCTGATACATATGAGCAATCAAAGTCACAGGGATGGTCAGCCGACGATTTGAATATCAAGATTATTAGCAATTTTGTGAAAAAAACCCTTGATCTCGAGGCATCTGAAACCCAACATCCATTTACACAACATATGGAATGGATTGACGACGGAAAGCAATTAGTAGAATCGATCAAGATGGATAATATTGACTTTGACGGTTTTGATTTAACATCTGAATCAAACGAACCAGGTGGTAGTAGTAGCCAACCTGGCCGATAAGATTTTATCACTTCGCTTGCAATGAAAATCTAATTATATTGTAAAATCCTAATCGTAATCACATACTAACCTAAACAGGCCATGACCTTGTGTTAGTACTTGGTGCAAAGGCATTTAGCTAACTTAGGCATGGAACAAAAACCTGTTGGTATATAAATACCCAGCATTAGGGTTTTCTAATGCCATAAGCTACCATGCTATCGATTTTGGAGCATTGTTGACATATGAGTAACAAAAATCAACATTGGCACAATTCCCACAAAAATAATAGCTTTTTACTTATTAACCAGAGGTAGTTAAAGCCATAAAATAACAATTACTAAAACCACAGGAATAAAGAAATGATACACCTTGATAAACAAACCATCTGTCAGCTTGTATGCTGTCTTAGCCAAAACAAACCCCTCAAGACACTAGCCAGCTCCATTGGACTTTCCATCCAAACCGTCAAAAAAGCTAAGAATGGCCAAGTCATATCATCCTCAAGCACCCATAAGATTCTCAACTATTATTTAATCACCAAACGCCTACTTAAAGTCCCCAACAAAACCAGTTATCATTAAACAGCTTGTCTCCAAATCACCCCAAAGCCATTCCAGCTTATACCAAGACCCCAAAAATAAAAACTATCCCACCTATGGTTCGCCACTGCACCTCATCCAAAACCTCAGAAACCATAGCCTACCAACCCGTACTTTTATTGACAGGCAACTTCATAAGATAACACACCATATCAAAGGCCATATTACCCATAAGGCCTATTTTGGGAATATTATATCGACCTTCGGCATAATCTGTTATACCCTTAACACCAAACCTTGTCATTGATTACAATCTGCTCTCAAACGCATCCCCTGCTTGTGAGCCTGTCCATGATAGTTACCTTCACGAATTTTGAAGTATATAGCACATCCTTATCCCGATTTATCATTTTCGTTAGTTAAAGTCCCCGAGCCCATGCAACGACCTCCTGTCTTTTTAGTCAACTCATCAATTATATGACCTACCACACCAAGCTGTGCTATAAGTATCGTATCTTGACTGTGAATATCTCATGACCCCAAACAAAAAACTAAACCAACTCACATGCAAACCAACAACGCCTAAGCTTAGTCACTCAGAAACTCAGGACTATTTAAAACATTTACAGAACCATTGGCACATCAATACTGAGGGCAAGCTAGAAGCTAACATACGTTTAAAAAACTTCAAGCATGCCATGGCGCTTGCCAACCTTATAGCCGATTGCGCTGAACAAGAAAACCACCATCCTGATCTACAGGTTAGCTATGGACGCCTTGATATCACCCTCTGGACACATGATGTGCAGAATCTAAGCCTTAACGATTTTATTTTAGCAGCCAAGATTGACGATATTATCAGCACTCATCATCTTGACTAACCCATCCATCAAACCCTTGCTGGATTGTGATAGGCCTAAGCCAATAACCCGTTAGCGCCATGAGCAACTATTTAACAAAATAAATGCCTTCAGAGCAACACAACCATACTATATTAGCTTTTCTTATCATAGCTGCACCTTAAAAAAACACTTGATAGCTATGATTCCATCATGACTTGCTCAGTTAGTGTCCCTACACCCTGTCAAGGGGTACTCTGTCATGAGCAAAGCAGAACTCACGCACATCGCCCCCATGAGTTGATCTTCATAAGCCCACCGTTAAACCAAAAGTTTAATCTACAAGATCAGCAAACTCTAAAGACCCGCTTAAAAAGCGCTGAAGCCATGCTGGCGCTAAGCTTTTTATGTGACTAGGAGATTCCAGTAAATCCATACACATCTTGACCAACCTAGACTCAAGACCACGAACACTAAGATATTGACTCAGTAAGGCTACATTAGACACACCCTCACAAAGCTGACCTATTTTAGGAAAATCACCTTGTTGGTACCACAAAACCCCAAGTTTAAAATTACGTGATTGTACAGATGTGGCTGATAATAAAATATCGCCCAAACCAGCATAACCATACACGGTGTCTTGAGCACCACCGCAAGCCTTCACCACCTCCGTGATATCGCGCAAACACCCCACCATAAATGCAGCCCGAGTATTTTCCGAAACAACACAAACGCTCACCACCCCACACAAGACCGCCATCACATTTTTAAATACCGAGCATAAGGCCACCCCAATATAATCCTGTGTATGCGAAAAGCTTAAATTTGTGTTTTGCTCACACGCATCCGTAAACCCATCAAATAGAGCCTCCTTAGCACAAGCCAATGTCACCCGAGTGATAGCACCGTCATAAACCTCTTGGGCAAACGACGGACCTGACAAATAAGCAAAATGATGAAGATCTCCCCCCAGGCTTACAAAGAGCTCATGGTGAAAAACCACCCTACCTCGGTCCTTGCTCAATCCCTTTGCTGCGCAAACGACTAAGGCTTTAGGGTTTAAATCTAAAACACGACTCAAGACAGAACCCACACCTTGACTGGAAGTGGCCACCACGATTATGGACTCTCTACAGAACACCTGAGTTAAGTCAGACACCATATTGATGGTTCGAGGCCAATCTGGATAATGTTCCAAGGCTCGGCTTAGTGCCTGGCAGACCGGTCTTCGACTGACCACATTAACCAAGACAATACCCGATTGAGACAAACATTTTGCCAGCGCCAGCCCCCATTTTCCATCGCCAACGACTATGATTTTTGAGTGATTAAACAGATAAATAGCTTAATAAAAAGCCATATTAACACAAAAAAAACGCCTGTAGCAAGCTTATCTATCAGGATGATTTTAAGCGCTTACACCATGATGGATTCAATCCTTTACATCAATTCGGGCATATACTATATTTATAAAGGTTATTTATAAATATATGATTATTATACATAAATGAAAAATATCAAGTATCACTATACCGAGGACCTTCGCCACCTTGAGGAGGCACCCATTGTATGTTTTGGGTAGGGTCTTTGATATCGCAAGTCTTACAATGGATACAATTTTGAGCATTGATCTGAAAAACCACACGCCCATCAATCTTAACGTATTCATACACAGCGGCAGGGCAATAATACGACTCAGGGCCACCATAAATCTTGTAGTTTATCTTGATCGGCGTCTTATCATTTTTAATTTTTAAATGACAAGGCTGATTTTCAGCATGGTTAGTACCGGTTAGACGTACTGAATCTAACTTTCTAAAACTGATTTTCCCATCTGGTTTAGGATAGGTAATGGGCTTTATAGCCTTGAGGGGTTTGAGGCGATTATGGTCCTCACGCAATGACAGAGTCCAGGGCAACTTCCCGAAAGTAATGGTTTCAAGGGCTGCATTGGCCAGCCCTACCCAAAGTCCCCTATAAAAACCAGGCCTAATGTTGCGACACTGCTTAAGCTCCCTCATCATCCATGATTGTTTGAGCCGAGATTCATAATTTTTTCCCAGCTGTTCAAGTTGAACACCTTGAATATGAGCAGCCACGGCCTCTGCTGCCAATATCCCTGATTTCATCGCAGTATGAACCCCCTTAATTTTAGGCACATTCAAAAACCCAGCAGCACACCCCACCAGCAGTCCACCAGGAAAATAACAGGTTGGCACAGCTTGCCACCCACCCTCATTCAATGCCCTTGATGCATAAGCGATACGAGTCCCTTTCTGTAACAGTGGTTCAATCAAAGGATGGTGCTTATAACGCTGCAGTTCTGCATGCGCATCCAAGGTTGGATTAGTATAATCAAGCCCTATCACGAAACCCAAAGCAATCTTATCTCCCTCATAATGATACAAAAATGAACCACCATAAGTGTCATTTTTAAGCGGCCACCCCACCGTGTGTAAAATATGGCCCTCTTGATACACCGAATCATCAACCTGCCAAACTTCTTTCACACCGATAGCATAGGTTTGGGGTTGCTTACCAGTTCGTAAATGGTATTTTTTCATGATGATTTCCGAAAGCGAACCACGACAACCCTCTGCCAAAACGGTTTGCTTAGCGTAAATCGACACACCAGGCTGAAATCCAGGACCGGCTGAACCGTCTTTTTGTCTTCCCATATCTCCTGTTTTAACACCCACTAAAACACCGTCATCAAAAATAGGTTCTTGAGCCGCATAACCAGGAATCACCATGACACCAAGCCGTTCGGCCTCATCTGCCAGCCACCGACAAACCTTTGATAGACTCACGATATAGTTGCCATGATTATTCATTTGAGGTGGATTGGGTAAGCGCCAGGCTCGTCGTTGACTCAACATATAAAACTTATCCTTTTTTGCTTTTGTTTTTAACGGATGTTGGCTTTTTTGCCAAGACGGCCATAATTCATTCAGTGCCCTTGGCTCCAGAACACAGCCAGATACAATATGAGCACCGACTTCAGCACCTTTTTCTAAAACACAAATCGATAACGGCTGAGCCAATGCCCCAGTAAGCTGAGCAAGCTTAATTGCAGTGCTCAAACCAGAAGGACCTGCACCTATAATCAGGACATCAAAATTCATAGAGTCTTCGGACATATTAAAAACACGTATAACATGTGTTATGTATAGATCATCTCAAAACTATTATTGACAATAATCACATGAATGAATATGTCAAAAACAGTTTTGTACAATAGAAACTGGAAAACATTACATAACTCAATTATGATAAGCGCTGTTATCCACAAGGCACGTTTGTGTTTCATCAAAAACAAAACCGTCAACCCAAAAACAGTAGCCTGCATTGGCTATCATCACTTGACATAACCCCGCAACACATTGAGATGCTTCCAGAGCATGCAGATACTCGGGCCTATTTTAGAATCAGGCAGGAGAACAGTACCAGCATTTTAGTTGAAAGCAACAAACCTGAATCAGACTGTCAATACTATCAAGCCATCACAGAGGCACACCTCAAAGCCAAGCTGCCTGTGCCCAATATACTAGCTGCTCAAATAGGCACTACCAACAGCACTTTTTTAATCACAGACTTTGGTGACCTCACCTTACTCAATGCACTTAATGACCCTCAACATTTTGATCAAAACCAGCTATACCAAGCAAGTATTAATCTCATCCACCAATATCAAAAAAGCCAACTTGACTCACAAACCACTCTCAGTAGATTTGACTCGAACCTAGCTCTAAAACAAATGCTTACAGGGCTAGAACGATTCAGCCAAACCCACGATATTTCAGTTAATTTTAACAAAATAGAGACCACACTTATCTATTTAGCCAACTTTTGGAAAGCGCTACCGACCGCCCCCACACACGTAGATTTTCACAGCGCTAACATCATGATCAAAAAACACCACGACCCTTGCAATAGTCTACAACTCGGTCTTCTAGATTATCAAGATTGTATTATCGGCCCTATTAACTATGACTTAGTATCACTGATCACTGATCATTACTATGAAATATCCTGGTCACAAAGGCTCGAATGGATACATCAATTCTACGACACAATTAGCCATCGTTGCCCAAACCTTACTCGCCAATATTTTCTAACATCCTGTTATGCCGTTACCCTTCAAAGACACCTTAAAAACATAGGCATCTTCTCAATACTAGCAACTCAAGGCAAATCAAGCTACGGGCAATTGATCCCAAAAATGCTTAAGGTGATTGAAACTTGTTGCTATCAATTACCAAAAACTGACGGCTTGCGGGCTTTGTGTTCATCGATGTCTATGCTTCACCACGACTGAATATTCTTAATAATAGACGCCGTACGCAACCCCACAACTTAGCCGCCACATAACACATCAAACCCGCTCTTAATAGAAAAACAGTAGGCAACCTGAGTATTCCCATCCCAAATAGCGTATCAAAAGCACACCAAGAATCTGGATTATACCAACCTTCTGACCGGATACAATCGATATAAACATATTGTTTATAAGTATGCCACCCAATCCAGGGCAAATACCAGAACATAACCATAGCCACCAAATACAAAGCCATTAAAACACACTCGTGACTGGTCTTAGAACAAGCCTTTTTTAATAAAAAAACACCAAAACCAGGCAAAAAACAGGTAATATAATAGGCGAAAAATACCAAACCCAAACATTCTGTACTAAATTATGCATTATTTGTTAATATTATTAATTGAGCATAAAGCATATGGGTTTTCGATCATGATGGCAACACCTAAAAGAAAACTAACCCACACCATTAAATATAAAGTCTTTACCTTCCTATCAAACAGCATGAGTCCAGCTTAAAATCGGCTGTGGCTTATGATTACAATGAATTAATTTACAAGTCCATTGCCCAAAAAACAATAACAGTCACACCTCCAAAAAACAATAAAAAAAGCAGCGCATTCATGATAAACCGCTCTACAGGTTAGGCACCTCGTTGAAAATGCTTTTCTGCACCTAACAAGATGGAGAGGTATTGCGACGTGATATACTAAAAATACAGGCTTTATTCTTGCAGCTATTCAAATTAGGTGCATGATGTCATGGCTGCAATGAGAATTAGTCAACACTATCCAGTTAAACATAATAAAAATGGGTATAAACATGCTATTTGCATCCCTTTCATTAGGTCTTAAACACTGCCTGAAGAATGTCTAGACCCACACAAAACAAATTATTCCGATAAGCTAAGCTGCCGCTTCATTTCATAAACACCTATAGCTACTGTATTCGATAAATTAATACTTCTTGAAACATCCGCCATGGGAATAGTAACAGGGATAATGATATTTGAGGCTGTCCGAAGCTTTACTGGAAGACCTTTCGACTCTGAACCAAATAACAAGAAAGTCTGCTGCGAAACAGCTTTGGCATTCCAGTAAATATCATCGGTCTTAGTAGTAAAAGCCAATATGGAGAGTGGTCTTTGATCTCTCAAAAAATGATACCAGTTCTTATAAACCCGCAGACAGGCATGCTTAACATAATCCATACCCACTCGACGCAAAGCATGATCACTTAATTCAAAACCAAGCGGTTCAATTAAACACAAAGAGACATTAGCATTCACACACAATCTTAATATATTACCGGTATTTTGTGGAATTTCTGGTTCAAACAGCACTACACTAACCATGTAACTTCTCGCCATGAACTTTGGCAGCCTTAAAACGTGCTTTATCGATTACAAAACGACCACTTTTTATCGATCCCTTTAGCTGATTTGCTGATAATTCATAACCATCTTGATCTAACCATACATCACCTAACAACAAAAACTCATCGGGGTTACTTTTATGCCATATCAATTTTCCTGAGCGTGCTTTAACATGATGTTGATGATGTTGCACGTTTACATGTCCTTCCAGAATCATTTGATCATTTGTCAAGATACCAGAATCCCCACGAATTTCCCAGGTTGGCTTTTCTTTATCCTCATGAGTAAGTACAACATCAGTCAATTGCACAGCCCTTTGACTGCTAACTTTCATGTGCTTAGCATAAACACGGCTGGATTGACCGTCGGTGGACCATAGCTCATTTGATAATATTACCGATGAATAACTAATATCATTGTCCGGTTTGGTATTAATGAACGGTTTAGGCTTTTGGGTAACGACATAAAAAAAATAATAACCCAAGCCTAGATAAATCACCAGCAAACAGGTAATCAACCCATAATAGCAAAACCGATGTAACCGCACGACATTACCTCGTTACCTGAATCCAACTATTCAATTCAATTCTTCTGACTAACAAGCTCATTTCCTAATCACCTACTATCTTAACTATCTGAATACACTCGGCTTACCCAACTGCCTCAACTATAAACCGTGGCTATTTTAGCACATCTTATTTGATATCAAATCAATTCAACACTCCTTGCCCCTAGGCTGCCATGAGGGTGAGCTGATTTAAATACATCGGGCGTAAGTTGCTTATGCTGAGCAACTCCTGACGCTAATAAGTCACATATCATCAGCATCCAAATCACTGAAGTAGTAGGTGCCATTTGCACCACACACACCTCTGGTGGCTTTCCTATCACTAAGTTTTGGTCAACCAGTTTACCTAAACTACTGTTAGCTGAACCAGTAATAGCAATCATCATACAACCCAGAGCCTTTGATGCCTTAGCCAACTCAATCAACTCTAAAGTATTTCCTGAGTTTGATATGAATAGCAACAGATCTTGTTGATCCACCACGCCCATATCACCATGACCAGCATCAACTGGATGTAGAAAAATTGCCTTTGTTCCATAACTTCTTAGGGTCGCCACGAATTTTTTAGCTACAATACCCGCCTTACCCACACCCGTCACAACTATTGCACCCTTACAATCCAATAGACTTTTCTCTACAGCTAGCCATGATGACTCATTCAGGGCGTAAGCAAGCTGGGTTACATGACTAACCGTATGACTTAGCATGCGCTTCAGCCGACTATTTAAACGATATTTCACAACAACACCCTAAAACTTGTAAATTACTATTAATAAAGATATGCTAAGGCAGACAATCACACTCCCACATATGGTAAAAGCTCGACTAAGCGATAAACCCTTTGCGATTACGACCAAAGACCTTAGTATATCCTACCATCAAACCCAAGTCATCCATAATATAAACCTTGGCATCAAAAAACAAAAAATCACAATACTCATGGGGCCATCTGGGTCTGGAAAAACCAGTATCTTAAGAGCCATATCCACTCAGTCTTCTCATTATCAAGGCTCTATCTTCTTTGATCAAAAAAACCTACAGCAATTAACACCTCAAGAGCTACTTAACTTCAGATTACAAACCGGTGTTCTTTTTCAGAAAGATGCACTTTTTCTAAACCTTACCTTATATGAAAATATTGCCCTTGGTCTTCGCTATCACTTCAATTGGCCAAAAGACCTCCTCAATGAAAAGGTTCATCATGCACTTCTGCGTGTCAACCTTGAAAACTACGAACACTACTACCCCGAACAACTCTCAGGAGGCATGGCCAGAAGAGCTGCATTGGCAAGAGCATTAGCACTCAACCCTAAATTTTTATTTTGTGATGAACCGTTCTCAGGGCAAGACCCCATCAATGCTCACAATTTAGCTACCCTAATCAAAAACAACAACCAACAACTCACCATGACCACAGTTCTCGTCTCACATGAAGTTAAAATCTCGTTTATGATAGCCGACTATATCTATCTATTTAACAAAGGCATGGTCGTGGCTGAGGGCACTCCAGGCCAGATTAAACAACATCCCAACGAATTTGTTCAATCATTTATAACCATGACCTGAGAATCAACCATGAATAGTTCGAGCAAACTCAACTCAAAAGCTTTTACCCAAACACTTATGCTACTCAAATTCAATGCTATTGATAGACAAAACTTCTACAACGAGCTTTACCACTGTGGTGTTTCCTCAACGTTTATTATAGCTCTCTGTGGTTCATTTATCGGCATCGTACTTACCATACAAGGCATTTGGACACTAGAACAGTTTGGTGCGAATGGCAAAATTGGCCAATTCATCACCCTTGCCATACTACGTGAGTTAGGCCCTGTGACCACTGCTCTTCTATTTTCCGGTAATGTTTGCACAGCAACGACATCAGAAATTGCAGTGATGAAACTCACTGAACAAACACACGCATTAAAAAGCATTGGCATTAATGTTTACCGGTTCTGTTATCTTCCCAAAATGTTTGCCACCACCATATCTGCCACACTTCTTTTTAATATATTTAGCATTTTTTCAATAGCAGGCTCCTTTGGGACTGCTACTCTATACTTTCATATGGATAGCGGCTCCTACTGGGCTAGTATCAAAAACTCTCTTATGCCAGATGACTATTATTCAGGTCTTTTAAAAATATTTGTATTCGCCATTGCCATCAACCTAACCGCCATTTTATTTGGCATCAACGCGCGCCAAAGCTCAACCGGCATTGCTAGATCAACGACCCAATGCGTTATAACTGCATCCATCCTCATATTTGCACTGGACTTAATACTTACTTATATCTTAATGAAAACGACATGGTTATGGAGGCCGATGCTATGAATAAACATTATATGACCAACCTTTCTGTGATTGCCTTTTTGGTACTTGCAATAGCCTCAGGTTTTATTCTAGCAAGCATTGCCAATCAAGGATTTGGCACGAATGCATATCAGCTAAAGGCCTATTTCCAGAACAGCAATGGTCTTTATATTGGAGCGCCTGTTAAAATTGGAGGTATTACTGTTGGAAATGTTTCTGATATATCCTTAGACCTTGAAACCTATGGCGCTAACGTTATCATTGGGATTAAAAGCGAGCAACTCAAAATACCTAAAGATAGTGTATTATCGATCACATCTGAGAGCCTTGTAGGATATAAATTTGCTCAAATACAACCAGGCCTATCTGAAACTTACTTAAAAGACGGCCAAACGATTGATAAAACAACCCCGGGTGTTATAATCGACGAAATCATAGCAAAACTTATTGCAGCCTATGCAAACTAAGGAATCATCATGGCACGCAGATTATTCACATTGATAACCACAGGATTGTTTTCCGTTCTCATTCACGCATGCGACACTCCTCCTCCCTTCGAACAGCTTCATCAAACCTCACAAACATTAATCGATCATCGAGATTTATCTTATCACTATGCTGAAAAACACTTCCTACCATACATCGATGTTGCCTACATAACACAATTCATCATGGGACGCTACCAATGGCAAAAAACTTCAGAGTCCGATAAAAATAAACTCATTGAATCGTTTAAAAAAGCCCTCGTTAAATTGTATGCAAAAAACATACATAAAAAAAATCGAAACATTGAATTCTCCAAAGACAAATTCAAAGCCTCTGAAACCAGCGCAACACTTCTTGGTACGGCAACCGAAAAAAACAAAGCAAAAATCATCATTGGCGTCTATTTTCATTGCCGTGATAATACATGGAAATTATATGATATATCAGTAGATAATGTGCATATTATTGAGCAACTCAAACTACAATACGCAACAACTGTACGACACAAAGGAGCAAAAGGGCTCATCGAAGAATTAAATAAATTCAACACATGAACACAGTCAATTTAACACATCAAACAACTACTCAAAGTACGCGTGTCCATGGACCATGTAAAATCAACGGCGCAATCAAAATTGCGGGGTCTAAAAATGCTGCACTACCTATTTTAGCAGCCAGTATACTCTCAAGCCAACAGCCTTGCGTTTTATCGAATATTCCACAGCTAACTGATACGCAACACATCTTGAATGCCCTAATGTCACTTGGCACACATGTATGTCTAACAGACCAAGATCAACTTGCAGTCACGCCCCCCTCACAAAGCTTTACAACCTTAAACCAGGCCATCACAAAAAACACCAGGGCCTCTATATTATTCTTAGGCCCCCTACTTACAAAGTACAAAAAAGCCAATATAGCCCTCCCAGGAGGCTGTAATATTGGCCAAAGGCCTATCGACCAACACATTAATGGCCTAGAAAAAATGGGCGCGTCAATTACCATCACAGATGGCGTTGTAAATGCAACTGCTCCCAACGGATTAACAGGCTGCCACATCGTAATGCCGTCACCAGCATCAGTAGGCGGCACAGAAAATATCATGATGGCAGCATGCCTTGCTAAAGGTACCACAACCATCACAAACCCAGCCATGGAGCCTGAAGTTGAGGACCTTATAGGCTTTCTAGTCAGTATGGGTGCTAAAATCCAATACAATAACAACGACCAATTGGTGATAGAAGGGCAAGAAAGATTGATCGGCACACATTATCATATTATCAGTGATCGTATAGAAGCAGGCACCTATCTCATCGCTGCCGCTGCAACCCAAGGCTCTATTCAAATTAAAAACTGTAACCCAGAACACCTCTCAACACTCATTCATGCGCTCCAGCAATCAGGGCATCATATTCTTACTAAAGATCAGTCTGTGTATCTCCGTGCTGGCACTCACACAAGGGCTATTGACATCAATACGGCACCCTACCCTGGGTTTCCTACTGATTTACAACCTCAATGGACAAGCCTAGCATGTGTAAGCCAAGGAGTCACCATGGTGAGAGAATCACTCTTTGAAAACAGATTTCAACATATACCAGAACTGGTTAAGATGGGGGCCCGAATCATCCACAAATCAAACCGAGAAATCTCAATCACAGGCAACCGTAATTTAAAAGGCATCCCCGTACAAGTGACCGATCTAAGAGCAGGCGCAGCATTATTAATTGCGGGTATGTGCGCTAAAGGCACGACCACACTTGTCCACTCTCAATACCTAGATAGAGGATATCTGCATCTTCAAGAAAAACTTGCTCAGTTAGGCTTAACCATAGAGTAGCCAAACTCAATATTCACCAAACAGGCAATCTATCACAAAGCAGTGTGGCTGGACTCAAAATAACTACTTAGCTTATCAATATACACCTCATCAAGTCCGCCTGTTAAAGACTGTAGCTTGACATGATTAAGCAATAAATCCAATTTAGCTTTTTCCAAGGTTAAGTTTACATCTAACGAGTCCGATATAGTTTTCAAAACCTCCAGTGCGGTCACAACCCCTTGACGATAAGAAGATTTGGATAAATCAATAGACTCCCTGGATAAAATAAATGCCTTTCGTTCAGATTTAACCCTTAATTGGAAATCCTGAATACTATTTAAAGTCATATCAATTTGCGACATGACGCTCTCTTGAATTTTCTGAAAATGTCGTTCTGCCATCTGAGCGGCTTTTTTTTGCAAATAAGGCATTGCGACTGTAGTTGCATTCAATTGTGCGCTAAGTTGAATGGTTGCACTCAAATTAAACTGATTAGCACTCACTAATCCAGACTCTCTAGCCTGACTATTGTTTTGATAAATCAATTTTCCGGACAATACTGGCAGCCTATTTGATATTGAAACTCGATATTCGTTATCCGCCTGTAATTGCTGTAATTTAGCTATGTGAATCTCCAAATTATGATCCATCGCCTTTGACTGCCATTGCTCTGACTCTGAGTTACTCAGCCACAAATTGAGCTCACCTTTCTTGAAAAGCTGAATACGATTGACAGACGTTCCCAGCAATAACTCCAATCGACTTTGACTGAGCATTACGTTTACTCTTGAAGACTCTATTTCTGTATTAACCCGGTTTAACTGGGTCTCCACCAGCAACAATTGTCCCTTGTTGGCAAGTCCGGCCTTATGTTTCACCTTTACCTCTTCATATTGCTTAACAAGCTCATTTTTTGACGCTTTCTTTGAGTCTAATGAAGACAATGCTAACACCAAAGCACCGTACTGTGTACAAACATCTTGAATAAGGCTTGATCTAACTTGGCTGGCTTGTTTTTCTGACAAAGCCACCACAAGTCGAGCAGCCTTAATTTTATCCATAAGCGGCTGATTGTAGATATTCTGGTTAAGTTGGATCGCGGTTGCATGACTGTTTTGACTTGACGATTTAAAAGGCCCTTTCTTGGTTGCAGACATCGTGAAATCAGCAGCAGGAAGAAAAGCACCCCATGCTACTACAAATCCTAATCTTGACTGTTCTTCCTTTAATAGCGCAATCTTGTACTCATGGCTATGATTCAATGCAAGTTTAACGGCCTGTTGTAGACTGATTGCCATACTACTATGGCACCATATAACTGAAAAAGTAAGCGTTAAATTACGAATAATTCTCATAGTTATCCACCATTCCTCTACGATTTAGAAAGACCCTATAGAACATTAAAAGATTATTATCATATTTTTACATAGAATTATACTCCAAAATTTTTGTTTATCAGTCTTATTATCGAACCATGTTAATAAACGCTCTTAAGCTCTATTGTTTGGTATCACAATACCCTAGCATCTTGCTGATTCAGTATAAATAAGTTATTATAGTAAGATAATATCATACGCTAACCACAAACAGCAGACATGTCAGAAACAATCTATACCGCACAATCACTTGAGGTACTTGAAGGCCTTGACCCGGTCAAAGTCAGACCTAACATGTACACAGACACTACCAACCCTAATCATATTGCTCAAGAGGCTATAGATAATGGCATCGATGAAGCCCTTGCAGGGCATGCCACTTGGTTAAATGTCACCCTTCATCAAGATAACAGCCTTAGTGTTGAAGATAATGGACGAGGTATACCCGTTGACGAGCACCCTGAACACAAAAAAAGTGGAGCCGAACTCATACTTACTAAACTCCATGCCGGTGCAAAATTTTCAAAAAAAGCCTACCAATATTCTGGTGGCCTACATGGTGTAGGCATCTCTGTTACTAACGCTTTGTCTAGTTTTCTTCATGCTGAAATCAAACGAGATGGTTTTTGCTATGCTATTGCATTTCAAGAAGGCATCACAGTAACACCACTGACACAAATCAACACCACAGCTAAGCGAAATACGGGTACATGTATTACTTTTAAACCCAATCCCAAATACTTCGACACTCCAGATTTTGATGCTAATGCGCTTGAAAAATTACTTCGAACAAAAGCCATCCTATGCCCAGGGCTAACAGTAAGCTTCACACATGAAGCCAATCAAACATCCCAAACTTGGCATTATCCTGACGGCTTAAGAGCCTTTGCCATGGAGCACCTGAATGAGCAAGAAACCCTTCCCTCAGACCCCATGGTTCATCACACTGTTAAAGCCTCCCTGGAAATTTCCTGGCTAGCAGGCTGGAGCCCAAACAAAAACATCAACCTTCATGACAGCTACGTTAATATGATTCCCACACCCAGTGGGGGAGTACATATCAACGGGCTTAGACTTGGACTACTCCATGCCATACGAGAATTTTGTGACCTACGTCAATTTGGTCCCAAAGGACTAAAATTAAAACCTGAGGACGTTTGGGAACATTGCTTTTACCTACTGTCTATACGAATTGAAAACCCTCAATTTTCAGGACAAACCAAAGAAAAGCTGGTCAATCAGTCTCTCACAGCTGTCATCTCACAAGTCGTTAAAGACCAGTTCTCTTTATGGCTAAACCAACACGTGCCTGAAGCTGAACAAATTATACAATTATGTATCGACACCCACCAAGCAAAAATTAAAATTAACCAAAAAACTCAACGTAAAAAATGGACGCCAGGGCCAAAGCTACCCGGAAAGCTAACCGATTGCGTGTCCAATAATGTGCATGACACAGAGTTGTTTCTTGTGGAAGGGGATTCGGCTGGTGGGTCAGCTCGACAAGCTCGTGATAAAGCCATACAAGCCATATTACCACTCAAAGGAAAAATTCTTAACACCTGGGATATACATCAAGACAAAATCCTTTCCTCTCAAGCCATACAAGATCTCTGTGTAGCCATAGGGGTAGATGTAGGCTGTCACGATATTAGCGGTTTGCGCTATGGAAAAATATGTATACTAACCGATGCTGACTCTGATGGTAATCATATAAGCACTCTATTGTGCGCCTTATTTTTAAAACATTTTCCAAAATTAGTGCTCGAAGGGCATATTTTTGTTGCACTCCCACCACTCTATCGAATTGATCATGGCAAAAATTGGTATTATGTTCAAAATGAAGAGCACAAAAATCTAAAAATTGCTGAAATCCAAAAAACGCATCCAAATGCAAACATCAACATCCAGCGCTTCAAAGGACTGGGGGAAATGAATCCATCTCAACTCAAAGAAACAACCATGGACCCAGCTGCTAGAAATCTCATTCAATTAACCTACGGGGCCGAAGCCAGTAACCAAGATATTAACGCCATGGCAAATCTCATGTCTAAAAAAAACGTACGTGCACGCAAGCACTGGATCTATGAAATGGGAAAAACAGCAGAGGTTTAATCACCAACCCATACAGGAGATTTTATATAGTTGATGAATACAACACACGTAAAAGCACTGGTTACTGGTGCAAATGGGTACTTAGCGGGCTGGATTATAAAGTCACTTATCTCCAGAGGTATACATGTACACACAACTGTTCGCCAACTAGATGATCAAAAAAAATACCACCATTTACTATCATTAAAGAACTCCAATCAAATCAAATTTTTTGAAGCTAACTTGCTTGATCGCAACTCATTTAAAGACGCTATCCAAGGATGTAGCATCGTATTTCACACAGCAAGTCCAGTGGCACTGAATGCTAAAAACCCCATGAAAGATTTACTTGAACCAGCAAAAATAGGCACTGCTAATATACTTCATCAAGTCAATCAGACAACCTCCGTAAAGAAAGTCATACTCACTAGTAGTACTGCCGCCATGTGTGGCGATAACAAAGATATCACATCAAGATTAGACAACATTATTACTGAGCAATCATGGAATCATAGTGCTACCATTCATCATAATCCCTATGCATTTGCTAAAACTGAAGCAGAAAAACACGCCTGGGAAATAGCTGCACAACAAACCCAATGGAAGCTTATCTCTATCAATCCGAGTGTTATTATGGGACCAAGTTTATCAAACCAAAAGATCCCTAGTGGCCTAACACTATTACAAAACCTTGGGAATGGAAAGTTTTCAAAAGGTTGCCCCAGTCTTGGAATGGGTATTGTTGATGTAAGAGATTGCGCAGAAGCCCATATACAAGCTGCGCTATCAAACACAGCTCATGGACGCTATATTGTATCTGGCCATAATACAAACCTTGAAGAAATCATCAGGCTTTTATGGCCTAGCTTCGGTAATCAATACCCCCTACCTAAAAAAACACTACCTAAAACACTTATATGGCTAATTGGACCCTGGCTAGTGCAGGGCCTCACCCGAAAGTATATAAGTAAAAACATGAACTATAACTGGTATGCTGATAACCAAAAAGGTATCAAAGATCTAAACATCGCTTACAGAGGGCTATCCACAACGTTACGAGACAGCTTTCAAAGCTGTGTCGATAACAACTGGATATCATACCCATTAGGCTAGAGTAGCACGCTGCTGTTTAACTTGATCACAGTAAAGATCATTCAAACGAAAAACTGATAACAACCATAAAACTGTAAATATAAGTATAACCAAAGATAAATATGAGGCTATATCGATCATCGTTCCTGAGGTAACCTGCAAAAGCCCTGACACGATAAAGCCACCTATAGATTTACCCAGACGACCTCCCACACCATCAACAGCAGCCTTACCATTAGTTCTGAGGTCAATATCCAAAGGAATATAAGCCATTTCTTTAGTAGGATCAAAAAAAGAATACTTGGAACACTTTGATAATAAAACACTCAATGCTCCCAACCAAACAGATAAAAATAACGGTGTTTGCTTAAAAAACGAGAACCACTCAAGCATGATATTTTGATTAAGCACATAAATGAAAAAAACACTACCCAAAACACCACACACAATAGGCGTAATCATAGCACCAGCTTTCCAGCCTAACTTTCTGATTAAGCCCTTGCTGGTATAATTCATCACAATAGTGGCAATTCCTGTCATGAGTATATAGTGTTTAATAAAACCATAGTAAGCCTCTTTGTCAGTATACATAATCCTTACCTCAGCCTTCCATACGACTTCAACCATGTTAATAATCATACCATAGGCAAGCACCAACAGTGCCACATAACCTATATATTTAGACCTAGAAAGCACCTTGAGGCTTTCAAAAAATGTTAGTTTTTTCTTATTTCCATTTAATGCTCGCGTCCTATTTTTTTGCCTGATAACAGCCACATCTGTATGATTATTTAAAAACCAAAAAATACCCATCAATATCACACCTGACACTGATGAAATACCGCACACCTCATAAATATCGTTGAGATGATTATTTTGTATGTGTGTCACAATTGGATACAAACAAATAAGCGCAGCGTTACCTGACAGCACATACAGAGGAAAAAAGCGCTGTGCTTCATCTGAGCTGGTAGTATCATTTGCAAACTGCCAAAAAAGAACGTTCAGCGCATATGTTCCCCAAAGCTCCGCAGTTAAATAAAACAGTGCATAGGACCAGGCTCCCCATATAGCAAAAAAATATCTCAATCTGGGATATACATCTTGATAATACTGCAAAGTTTCTACATCGGGATGAATGTATGCTGAATTTGGGTAAAGCACATAGGCAAAAAGGATAAACACGCTTATGAAAATAGAAACAATAATGTAATAAGTACGCTCAAACTCTAATGCTTTTCTAAGCCTCATATAAAATATACTAAATATTATCGAAGCAGGCAATACCACATAAAGCTTCAAAAAAGGAATGACTTCGGCGCCAGATCCTGGTGCATAAATAACCAAAGCATCTTTGGAGTTTCTCAATAAATGAAAAGCTAAGATGGTAAAAAAAACCATCAAAGCGGAAGGAATAAATCTTTTAAGTTCATGGTTGTAGATGGGAAATAAAGCTGACCTCATAGGGGTCATATATTGACTAGCATCCATCTACACACCGAAATATTTTAGTCAATGATAACAAAAACTCAAGGAGATAACAAGCAAAACCACCCATCTGGAAGACTTAGCTATTATATCTAAGATAAGACACAACTTAGTTAGATCGATCCTGTATGTACTGGATTATTTTTGGCAACACCTCAAACAAATCAGCAACTAATCCAAAATCACTATGCTGAAAAATAGGCGCGTCGGCATCTTTATTGATAGCCACGACAATACCACTATCTTTCATGCCGGCTAAATGCTGAATGGCCCCAGAAATACCAATAGCCCAATACACATCAGGGGCTATGATTTTACCAGTTTGGCCAACTTGGTGGTCATTAGATCTAAAACCAGCATCAACAGCTGCTCTTGAAGCGCCCACGGCCGCAGAAAGTACATCAGCCATTTCATCAATCATCTTAAATGAATCGGCACTCCCCATTCCACGCCCTCCAGATATAACGACAGAAGCTGATGATAAATCAGGCTTGTCATTTTGAGTTAATACTTGGCTGACAACCTTACTCTTACTTGACAACGGCAATGGCTCAAGTTCACTCAAAGTGGTTTTTTGGGGACTATCCATATTTGATTTTACAAACGAAGCCGGACGTATCGACAAAAAATGTTTGTTTGCATTGAGTTTAACTTTTTGTATAGCATTACCAGCGTAGATAGGTCGTCTAAACACATCTGTAGATTCAATCGCACATATATCCGTGACAGGACTTACATCAAAGGATGCGGCCAATCGTGGTAAGATATTTTTGGATTCCGTGCCTGATGCAAATACAACACGCTCATATGATTGATCATTTATCAGCTTTTCCAGAACAGGCACTGTATTTTCTGCCAGCGAGCCCTCATAACCAGGATGATCCAGCGTCCAAACATGCTTGCAACCAGGCAATAAGAGAACCTCATTCACCACTTGATCACACTTGCAGCCTATCACAACTGCATCGTATTCTTCAGTCAAATAACCTAATGCCGTAATCATACTCAACACAGTCGCTTGAATTTTTTTTTGGTCGTGGTTGATATAAACAAGTGTTTTCACAGAAGCACTCCTTTTTGAGTTAGTCGTTGTAAAAATTCATCCAAATCCGTATCAATAACCCCTTGAGTTCTTGTGGGAGGCGCCTCCACACCAAGAAACTGTATTTGGGGCTGTGTATCGATGTTTAATTCTTTACAGGACACTGTTTTTAGTGGCTTAGATTTTGCTTTAATGATATTGGGTAAAGCAATAAACCGAGGTGTATTCAGCCGAAGATCAGTTGTGATAATGGCAGGCTTACTTACCTTAATAGTCTCTAACCCACCATCGATCTCACGCTCAACCAAAAAACCTTGATCATGCATCTGAATATTAGAGGCAAAGGTTGCCTGTGGCCATCCTAATAGACCTGCCAACATTTGGCCGGTCTGATTATGGTCATAGTCAATAGCCTGCTTACCAAGTAATACACAATCTGGCTGTTCATGGTTTATCACAGCTGCCATAATTTTGGCTATAATTCTTGGCTCCACTATGGGTGTTTGAGTGTCATTCTCCACTAAAATGGCTCGATCTGCACCCATAGCTAAGGCCTGGCGGAGTACGTCTTCTGCATTCTTTTCTCCCAAAGAAACCGCTATCAATTCATGAACATGACCCTGTTCCTTCAGCCTAACTCCCTCCTCCACCGCAATCTCATCAAACGGATTCATAGACATTTTTACCCCGTCTGTTACCACTTCAGATCCATCAGGCTTTATTTGAATTTGAACGTTGTAATCAACAACACGCTTACAAAAAGCTATCACTTTCATATTAAAATTCCTCTGTACAACAACATCAATGTTTTGAACCAAATCATAAAAACTGTATAAGGTATAGAACAGAGAGCGTCAGACATGTTGAAAACATCTACCGTTTTTGTAAAGCTCCAACCCATTAACCAAGCCACCTGAGCTCAGTACACATCACTCAATCTAACCCCATCATTATGAAAACGACCATTAAATGGCTGTAATTTAACAATGAATCCAATAATATTATGTGCTCGTGATAAAAACGTAATCATATCATGTGCTTTGCCTATCAGTGTCTCATAACAGATCACACTAACGCCTCACCTCCTTCTAATATTAAGCACCTAGGCTTTGAGCAGCACCATCGATAAGCTAGGTCGTAGTGTGTTTGATTTGGCTCAAGCCCTTGAATATCTGCTAAACTCAATGCCACTGAATACCAAATTTTCAAACGTCTTAAACTAAGTTTTTCAAATCCATTCTTTGTAAAGCCGTTAAAGTTAAACCCTAACTGCTGAATCAGCTTAACGCTGAGATCTCTGTTCAAACAGCCCTGCCTTTTAAATTGACGATCTCTTGCCTTCTGAATCATCTCAAGGATAGATTCATTACAACTAGATTTTAACAAGGATAAGTACTCATCAATATATTCTGGGCATTGATCAAAACCATCCATCATGACAGAGATATCAATCCTATCCAAAAAAGGGCCTGATAATCGCTTTTGATACTGTTTTACAGTCAAATAACCACAAAAACATCGTTCGTCTATACCCCAATAACCACAAGGGCAAGGGTTCATGGCAGCAAATAATTGTACATGCGCTGGCCAAGTAATTTTTTGATAAGCACGTGAGATAGACACCTTACCATCGATTAAGGGTTGTCTCAGTTGATCTAATAAAACCCTAGCATACTCAGTGAGTTCATCCAAAAATAACACGCCGTGATGAGCCAAACTTACTTCTCCGGGTAGAATAGGAGAACCGCCTCCCATCAAGGCCGGCCCTGTGATATGGTGATGAGGTTGTCTTAGAGGCGGCTGTCTGGTATACCTAAAATCTCCATGTTGACAATGCAACAAAGCAACTTCAAGCATTTGATCCTCGTCTAACTTAGGCTGCAATCCGTGCGCTATGCCCATCAACATGGATTTACCCACACCAGGAGGTCCTACAAATAACAAATGATGCCTGCCTACAATAGCAGTTATGAGTGCTAATTTAGACTCAAACGAACCATTCATATCAGCCAACGATTGACTTTCAACAGGCTCATCAACCGTCATGATATTGATCCTAGGTACAGGCTTAGTTGCTTCTTGATCAGATGAACACAAATAGTGACACACCTCATTTAAATCAGAAAAACCCTTGATGCTGCCCTTAATCGCTATAGGCTCAGGCACATTGGTATGTGATGACACAACACAAACTTTGTGATATTTCCTTGATGATAGTAGTAATGGCATGTGAATTAAAGGCATAAGAGACCCAGTTAAACCGACCTCTGAGGCAAATACATAGTCATCCAAACTAACTTTGGATACTATCTGTCCTGAGGCCATTAAAATTGATAAAGCAACGGCAAGATCAAAATAACATCCTGTCTTTGTTAAGTCTCCCGGTGACAAATTAACCAAAACCCTCTGCTTAGGAAACACAAACCCACTATTAACCAAGGCCGCTCGCACTCGGTCCCGGCTTTCTTTAACCCCTTTTTCAGCAAGGCCAACCATGTGGAAACAGGGAAGACCACGTGCAATATTAGCTTCTACTTTTACGAGCGCATCCTGGTAACCAGTAGACACCAGTGTGAAAACATATGCATTACCTAGCATATCTACCTCTACTACAAAGAAACCCATCTTAAATACAAGAAAAGCTAATACCAATACCGGTTTCAATTAAAAAGCAATAAAATACGGTGTTTACACTCATAAATTTTTCTGCAAAAATAAAAATCTTTGCCAAACATAACCTCATGGATATTCGTAAATTACTAGAAAATTTTAATGATTTTTCAAACCAAACGCCTCCTAACCTACTCCAACGCATTGGCAGCAGACCCCCTGAAACAAATATCATCATGATTTCATGCCCTGATGCAAGAACACATCCGTGTATTTTATTTAATCTAACCCTTGGAGAAGTATTTAACATAAGAACCATCGCAGCTTGGGTGCCAGAATACAAGTCAACACCACCAGACGATAATATCAAAAGTGCTCTTTCGCTCGCCTTATTAAAGCTACCTATTCAAGATATCGTGATACTAGGGCACACAAACTGTGTAGGTATGCAATGCGCCTACCAACATAACATGCCCAAGCATGACCCCATGGAAGCATGGTCTTCAGGTGTCGCCAAGCAACTCAAAGATAAAAGCAGCCTAAACCCCAGGTCTTTTCTTCTCAACTCTTATACCAATCTACTAACCAACCCTATGGTTGCTAAACAGGTCAACGCAGGTAAAATCAAATGCCATGCGTGGTGCATCAATTTTGAACAAGAAAAAATTGAAGTTTATACTTAACACCCAATTTTCTGGCACGACACTATACCTAGCATGGTTGTGCAACACACAAAATAATTAGTCAATATCAAAAAAATCCCGGAAAATATCGACCCAGATGAAATGACTACCATGTATCTTAAAAACCAAGACACTCAAAATATGATTCAATATCCAAAACGCTATTTATATCACTAACAATAAAAGCCGCAACAATCTACTGACATGCACGGGCTGTTTTTAAAATTATCTATGTAAATCATAACTTTGTATACTATAAAAATACATACTTTAATATTAATAATTGTTATGAAAAAATTTCACGTACTCCACAAACTCAGCCGATCCGGTTTTTCTAGAATTTATGATGAAATGGACAAACATGGATTAAAGGACTTGATTTTAAAAATAGAGGAAGGCGATCGTAAAGCCGAAACCACGTTCAAAGTTCTATCACGTGATGCCGTTAGAGGTACAGAGTGGGATGAATATGCTCTTGTTGAAGCTGAGGATTATGAAACTGTGTCTTCCCTGTATCATGGTTACTGGATGGATAATATCTTTGAAGATTATTGTATTCTAGAGGTAATTGACCTCAAAGATCACCACAAATTAGATAGAAAATATAGAAAGCATCGTCACCTATAGACCTCTACCTTAGCATCAAAAATGATATTTTTCATGTCAGCCTTGATGCTTTATGTGATATGTTCAATGACCTTTTCATAGTCGAATGATTCTTTTTGGTCACCTACAAAACTGCATTCATGTGCTATTTAGCATAAGATTACCCATGGCTAAGGATGCGACACAAGCTGTTTCCATTCGTAAAATATGCGGGGCTACGCTGACTTGATGACACCCTTTTAACTTTAAGTATTCAAGCTCAGAAACAGACCAACCACCTTCAGGACCCACGAACCAAATAAGAGATTGATATTTTTCCATCATGGTTATAGATAACGGGTATGGACTTTCTGGATGAAGCAAAAAACAAGCCACCTGCTCTTGCTCAAAAGGCAGGGTAAGCTGCTCTAAGCTCAGGGGTTGATGCATGGTTGGCAGCCTATTTCGACCACTTTGTGCACAAGCTTGTTGAATGATAGTCTCATAGCGTTTTTGCTTGTCACCACTAAATTGAGCCCCTCTTACTTCGGAATATTGGGTATGGACAGGCCAGATATCCTCCACGCCAAGCTCTGTAGCTTTTTGAACAATCCAAGCCATTTTTTGTGGCTGGCATAACGCTACCACCAAGGATTGAGACAAAGCATGAGCAGGCTTATGATCTGGGGTGTAACTAACTAAGCGACAAACCCCTATCGGCTTGAGTTGAACAACCTCTGCCTCATACGAGCCACCACCTCCATTGAATAAAACGATGCGATCCCCCACCCTTACTCTCAAAGCACGAAGGTGTTGATGACTATTGCTAGATAGCGTCCAATCACTGTGATCGAGTGAGTCACCATGGTTTAAACATTCTGGCTCAAAAAATCGATGTTTTTTCAAAATAATTGTTCCTGGTTCTGCTCATCTATATCCTCATGATGACCATCATCCTGCTCCTCATGTGCACTGGATAGTTGTGCTAATTCTTGTTGTGTGAACAATTCAAACACAGTCCTACTATTTTGACCATGTGCCAACCTGCCAGACTTAGCATCCACTCTAACACTCACAATATTAGCAGGCTTTTTAATGGGGGTAACCTTTGACGGTAGAATAGACCTGACAAAATCAATCCAAATAGGCAATGCCACACTAGCGCCGCCTCCCTTTAATGACTGATAATCATCATAACCCACCCAAACTACCGATACTTGATCAGCAGAAAAGCCTGAAAACCAAGCGTCTTTATTCTGGTTGGTTGTACCGGTTTTTCCATACAAGTCTGGTCGGTTCAATACTCTAGCTCTTCTCGCTGTGCCCCTTTTTATAACATCCCTCAATACATCTGACACGATATAAGTATGCTCAGGGCTCACAAGCTGTTCGGTTTGATTGCTTTCCATCGATAACACACTCTGCTCTAAATCGGTGATCTCAGATTCACCCAACATAGACTGGCCTGATCGATTGACTACATCATAAAGCCAATGAACACTTGGCAACCTACCATCATTCGAAAACCCAGCATAGGCTCTTGCCAGCGATAATGGACTGGCTTGCCCCACGCCTAAAGCCAAAGATAGCCCATCTTGCTGTGAATCAGCCTTGATACCAAATTGTTGTAAAAAACGCGCCACAGAAGGTAGGCCTAGCGCTTGAACTAAACGAACACTGACCAAATTTCTTGAAAACACCAATGACTCCCGAAGTCGCATAAGACCTTTAAAATCATGATCCACATTCTTAGGCCGCCAATCTTCACCATCACCGGTAGACTCTACAATGGGCATATCATTCATAAGAGAGGCCATGGTATAACCTTGCTCAAGCGCTTTTGCATATAAAAATGGTTTTATAGCAGACCCTACCTGTCGGGTTGATTGTACAGCCCGATTAAAGTGACTTTGCTGAAACTGGTAACCGCCTACCAATGCTCTTATATACCCTGTACTGGATTCTAAAGAAACTAACGCACCTTGAGCCTTAGGCAATCGCCCTAACTGCCAGGTGTGGTCTGATATCGGCCTAACGAATACCAAGTCTCCATCTTTCAATAATGGTTTATCTGTTTGCTTAACCGTCTCAGGCCATACAACTCGCGTGCATACACCACCTTTTTGATACACCCAAATATCCTGGCTATCCTGAGGTAACACGACAGCAGGCCTTAAGCCTGTTATGGTGGTAGTGTATTGACTCAGCGCCTTGTGCCACGCAATAGCATCCAATCCGTAGGTCTGGATGTAATTGTTTTCTATCTCCCATTTTTCCGGCATTCGCTCAAGCCCAATGGCCAAACTTTTTTGTGCTGACATCTGTGAATGAAAGTCAATACTAGTAACCATCTTAATACCTTTTTCATAGGCAGACGCACCCCACTTTTGATAGGCAGCTTGTCTTGCCATGTCAGCAATATAGCCTGCACCGGTGGATTGTTTTTGACGCGCTTGAAGCACTGGGGCAATAGGCTCATCTTTAGCTGACTGATATTGGTCATGGTCGATAATCTTTTTTTCCCTCATCTTACCAAGCACCACATTACGTCTTTCTAATGCACGCAAAGGTTTTTCAATGGGGTTGTACGATGATGGCGCTTTAGGTAACCCAACCAAAACAGCTATTTCAGATACTGAAAGTTCATCCAGATGTTTACCAAAATAAGTTTTAGCTGCTGCCGCGAACCCATAAGATCGTGCGCCTAAAAATATTTTGTTAACATATAATTCCAAAATAGCATTCTTATCTAAGTGCCGTTCAATCATAAAAGCCAGTAACACTTCATTTATTTTTCGAAAAAATGTTTTTTCCCGAGTCAAATAGAAGTTTCGCGCTACCTGCATGGTTAGAGTACTGGCACCTTGACGTTTTTCACCGGTTGTAAACAAGCTCACCACAGCTCTGCCAATTCCAACCCAATCCAAGCCATGATGATTATAAAATCGCTGATCCTCAGTGGCAATTAAGGCTTTAATCAGAAGCTTCGGCACGTGATCAATTTTTATTGGGATTCGCTTAACTTCACCATACTCTGCCAACAATACCCCTTCTCGTGATAAGATTTGCAGTGGCTCACGATAAGTCACCGTCTTTAAACTCGAAACATTGGGTAAAAACAAGCTCAACACCATCAAACTAAGGATTAAACATATCAACCCCATCATCAAACGATAGCCACACCATAACATCATGCGAAAGATAAACACCACACCATTCCGTAATATTTATCTCATCATAAACCTTTAAGCATCCACAGTCGACCTTCTTGAGTGTATTTATCAGGTGTGACTTATAAAACAGAGCACCTTATCATAGCCAAATCAACGGTATCATGAGGCTGCTTCATGGTGATGGCTCCACCAACCTAAAGTTTCTGTATCCCTATATTTTCAGAGACGCCCTCCCCCTGCTACCAACGCCAATACGCACAAACAACCACGCCCCATGCACCTTCGCAATTATGATGAGGACTTAGCATAATTCAAGGGTAAGCGAGTCAATTCATTGACAAATACCCAACCATCATGTAAAATACTATTATTAATAAAATTAAATAACGATGTTTTCAAATATTATAGCAGCCGGCGCTCTCCATGTTCTCTGTATGTTTATGAATTCACTAGGGCAAGTATCGATACCACCAAAGCTCAGCTCGGCTTCATGGGGTCTTTCTGTATGTTTGACACTATCATTTATCCTATATAGCTGGAATCACACAACACCTATCAAACGGCTTAAACAGACTTTAACTATCAGTGTTTTAGGATTAGCCTGCCTTAAGTCAATGACGTTATTTTTATGGCCACAAACATCACCTCCCGATCCACACCTAGTCTTATCTCTAAATAACATGATCGCTTACTGGCCACTGGTTTTAACTCAAACTGTTTATGAGTTCTTAACCCAGCTACTCCCCTGCCTGGTTACGATCACCGTATTCATGAACAAACAACCACGCATTCATGCTTTTTGGATCATACCAGCCTACAAAATACTGACTGGCAACGCCAGCGTGTCGGTTGCATGGGCTCAAAGACTGGGTTTGTTATCCGATGTTTATTTGCCTAGAATATACACCAGCTATACATTTATGCTGATTGGCTTAACGCTTGCTGTGGTGATGATTACTTGGAAATTCATACATGAATTAGGTCACGCCCAAGAAACCCAATCTATTAGCCCACATAAAAAACTACGCGAACTCATGCGCGCAGCACACACACGCAAAGCTATCGCCGTTTTCACCACCATGGCCATTTATTTAAGTTCCTGGCAAATGCTCACTAATCTGTTACTATATAGGCCTCTTTTGCCTAAACTAGGATCTTCTTATGCCCATTTTATAGAGATGTATCAACAATCAATGCAGTGGTTTCTACTGGTGGTATTACCTGCCCTAATGATAGGTCTTGCCCTTGCCTTCATCGTACTTTACCGAAAAACACAATCAGAGACTCAACGCTTAAAGACTTTTACTCATTTTATACTCAGCTTAATCATCGTGAATATCAGCATGGGCATACTGTATACGCTCTTCAATACCCACGCCCCCGAACTGACTACTCAGCTCATCTCAATCCAATCATTAGCAGCAATCAGGTCCATCATATCTTTATTGACTATACCTGTTGCATTTTACTTTGTGCTACCTGAGACATCATACTCACAGTGTGTGGCAAGCTATTTTGTGGTATGGTATGGACAGATGATGATGATAAGGCTGTTCAAAATTGTTTCCTTTGCGGTCACCCTCATACTCTACCTCTTGAACACTAAGCTAACAAATCAACCACCCGATTTCGATACCATTCAACTGATAGAAAGTATTGTTTTTTCATTGCTTGGCATCTATTTGTTCTACTTATCATGCAAACAGCGAAAACCTATTAATTTGCCAGCATAATGATGTTGTTTTTGGGTATTGCATTGCCCAAATAGCTACCAAAAGCATCACTTATACACTCACAACCCAAAACCAATTGTGACATAGGCAACATCATTAAAAAGCCACCTAGGTTATCATTTAAACACCCGCAGTCGACCTTCTAAAGAGCATTTATCAGCAGTTACTTACAAAACACAGCAGTCATCATAAACAACTACGATCCTAATACCTTATGCATCAGTGCCTCCAACCTGGATCTAGCGACACGGCCCATTGACATACACTCGAACACAGTGTAATTTACGTTGAGTTAAAATAACAACTAGCCATGTTTACAAATATTATTGCAGCCAGCATTCTTCAACTACTCCGTATATATCTTAATTCATTAGGGCAAGTAGGACCACCCAGGTTGAGCCCGGCTGGATGGGGTCCTTCTGTATGTTTGATACTGTTATTTGTCATATACAGCTGGAATCACGCAACCCCTATCAAATGGCTTAAACAAACTTTATGCATCAGTGTTTTAGGTTTGGCCTGTCTTAAATCACTAACATTATTTCTATGGCCACAGACATCCCCCCCCAATCCAACGATAGCCTTGTCCCTAAATAACATGATCACTTACTGGCCACTTGTTTTAACCCAAGCTGTTAATGTGTTCATAGCACAGCTACTCACCTGCCTTGTTACCATTACCGTATTTATGAGCAAACGAGCA
>JAYYHL010000005.1:0-48745 GCA_036148435.1 Pseudomonadota bacterium
TGACCGTTTTAATACGTTTATATCTTGTTGATGACGGCTCATCCACGTTTGAATGTGCTCAGACAGCGTAATTTTTACTGACGAATTAGTAGGGTAGTAAAGATCAATAAGCAAGTCCCTTTGGTGCTCAAATATCCAATCCAAGGTTCTAGTCTGTTCATATTGTGCTGCCGTATGAGCGATGGTTTGTCCCCGTTGAGTCGTTTGAGAAAGGGTATCGGGTCTGTGCTTAAGTATCCAATCCAAGACATTAGTGTGTCCACGTTGTGCTGCACCATGAGCAATGGTTGTTCCCTGTTGAGTGGTTTGAGAAAGGATGTCGGGAATATGCTCAAGTACCCAATCCAATGCGTCAGTCTGTCCACATCCAGCTGCAACATGAGCGATGGTTGCTCCCTGTTGAGTGGTTTGAGAAAGTATGTCAGGTTTGTGCTTACGTATCCAATCTAAGGCGTTAGTGTGTCGATTTAATGTTGCCCTATGAGCGATAGTGTGTCCATGTTGATCGGTTTGAGAAAGGATGCCGGGTTTGTGCTTAAGTATCCAATCCAATGCGTTAGTGTGACCATGTCCAGCTGCAACATGAGCGATGGTTGCTCCCTGTTGATAGGTTTGAGAAAGGATGTCGGGAGTATGCTTAAGTATCCAATCCAAGGTGTTAGTCTGTTCATATTTAGCTGCAGCATGAGCGATGGTTGATCCCTGTTGAGTGGTTTGATAAAGGATGTCGGGTTTGTGCTTGAGTATCCAATCCAAGGTATTAGTGTGTCCAGCTATAGCTACAGCATGGGCGATGGTTGCTCCCTGTTGATCAGTTTGAGAAAGGATGTCGGGTGTGTTTTCACGTATCCAATCCAAGGCATTAGTGTGTCCATTTAATGCTGCCCTTTGAGCGATAGTGTGTCCCTGTTGATCAGTTTGAGAAAGGGTATCGGGTCTGTGCTTAAGTATCCAATCCAATGCGTTAGTCTGTCCACATCCAGCTGCAGCATGGGCGATGGTTTGTCCCTGTTGATCGGTTTGAGAAAGGATGTCGGGTGTGTTTTCACGTATCCAATCCAAGGCGTTAGTCTTTCCACATGCAGCTGCATAATGAGCGATGGTTACTCCTTGTTGATCGGTTTGAGAAAGGATGTCAGGTTTGTGCTGAAGTATCCAATCCAATGCGTTAGTCTGTTCATATTCAGCTGCAGCATGGGCGATGGTTGCTCCCTGTTGAGTGGTTTGAGAAAGGATGTCGGGAATATGCTCAAGTATCCAATCCAATGCGTTAGTGTGCCCATATTGAGATGCAAAATGAGCGATGGTTGCTCCCTGTTGAGTGGTTTGAGAAAGGATGTCGGGTGTGTTTTCACGTATCCAATCCAAGACATTAGTGTGTCCACGTTGTGCTGCACCATGAGCAATGGTTGTTCCCTGTTGAGTGGTTTGAGAAAGGATGTCGGGAATATGATCAAGTACCCAATCCAATGCGTTAGTCTGTCCACATCCAGCTGCAGCATGGGCGATGGTTTGTCCCTGTTGAGTGGTTTGAGAAAGTATGTCAGGTTTGTGCTTACGTATCCAATCTAAGGCGTTAGTCTGTCCACATCCAGCTGCAGCATGGGCGATGGTTTGTCCCTGTTGAGTGGTTTGAGAAAGTATGTCAGGTTTGTGCTTACGTATCCAATCTAAGGCGTTAGTCTTTCCACATGCAGCTGCAGTATGAGCGATGGTTTTTCCCTGTTGATCGGTTTGAGAAAGGATGTCGGGAGTATGCTTGAGCATCCAATCCAAGGTGTTAGTCTTTCCATATCCAGCTGCAATATGAGCGATAGTGTCTCCCTGTTGAGTGGTTTGAGAAAGGATGTCGGGAATATGCTCAAGTATCCAATCCAATGCGTTAGTGTGACCATATTGAGCTGTAAAATGGGCGATGGTGTGTCCCTGTTGATCGGTTTGAGAGAGGATGTCGGGTGTTTTTGTAGAAATTAAATTAAAAAAATCATTGGTGAGTAGGCTTTGATTTGATCTAATAAATTTTACCAAAATGCTAAATGTTAAATGGTCTTTTTCCTGTTGTAAAATCATAGCTTTAAGATAGTGCTCAAAACGCTCTGGACTAAGATTTAAAATCGCTTGCTCGGGCATGGTAGTGTAAAGTTCACGATAGCCATCATGGCATTGTGAAAGAAGCCAGGACAGCTCTCTCCAGTAGAGATCGTGGTACTCCTGAGTCATAGCATCATCAATGTTTTTTTGTGTTAGAGGGGTATTGGTAATAGGGTGCTTTAGTTCTAGAGGGGGGGTATGTTCGGAATTTGTATGGGTAGTTTGTGTGTGTTCAAAGTAATCAGACAATGCGTATTTATCAAAGATATAGGAACCTAACATAACTGGCTGTAGAGGAAGCATGAGGGTTATGCCACATTTTTTTTCTATCGTTAATTGTTTGAATTGATCAAGTGAAAGCATGTCAGTTCCTTTTATTTATATGATACCATAATGGTTTCAAAATTTCGATAAGTTAATAGCTGTCATGGGCTTTAAAATCTAGGTCTTTGAGGCTGTTGTAGTGGTGTTAGGACAGCAGTATATCATTTATTATCAAATATGTGTGGTTTGGATGATTTTAACGGGTTCGAGTCTCTGATATTCAATGTTAATCCTGGCTAACCCATAAAAACTATCTTGATAAAATAGCTTAATGAGGTCGGTTGCTAAATGAGAGGGTGAGAAAATACCGTCTATGTTATTTAATGAAATGAATTGGCCTTGTTGTAATTTTTCTATATTGGTTTTTGAGCAGTTTAGGTGGTGATGAAATGGGAGTGCTGGATCAATAGGTAGGATATGTTGTTGTAGTTGTGTTGGATGTGATATTGAGTCCAAGTCAATACATGAATGCTGAGACCATGGCTCAATGTAATCTCGGTTTAGATGTAAGCAGTGAGCTTTAGTGTTTAGTTGTTCACCTAAATCTCTTGCAAGGCTTCGTATGTAGGTGCCACTACTACAGGTGAGTGTCAGTTGTATTTGTTTGAGCTGTGGTTGGTAATCAATGTGTTGGTAACTATGGATTTCAATCATACGGGTTTTTTTGGGTACGATAATGTCTTGCCTTGCATAATAATAATGAGGCTTTCCTTGATGTTTTAAGGCCGAAAATGTAGGAGCCACTTGGTTAATAGATCCTGTAAAATATTGCTTTATAATTTCTTTTATAAATGTTGTAGATAAATGAGGAGGTACCGGCTTATTCTCAGTAACCGCTCCTGTACCATCATCTGTACGGGTAGCTGTGCCTAGTTGAATAGTGGTTGTGTAGGTTTTGTTGGCTTTGAGTATATACTGGGAGAACTTGGTCGCCTCTCCGAGGGTAACAGCGAGCATGCCCGTGGCAAATGGGTCAAGTGTGCCTGTATGGCCAATTTTACTTGTAGTATATGACTTAAAGCGTGATATGGCTTGTTGGGAGGTTAAGCCAATGGGTTTGTTTAGTAAGCAAATGCCGTTGTAGGGCCGTTTTAGTTTGATGTGATGCATGATTGAGTTATTCAGGATAGTGGTAGGTTGAATCCATAATTAAATGTAGCATTGGCGTGTAGCGTAGTCTTGCTTGCTTTGCAATATAAGTCCTTATTTTAGGTAGGTGTTGACTCAGCTTCTGATGTGCGATATCCGAGTTTTCATGCTTGCTGATGCTGGTACTAAGAGTGTAGTGAATGAATGCGTTATTAGGATTATTCATTTCAACCATGAGTAATAGGTACTGAATATGTAGACCGTTTATTTGTAGGTACTCAGTAGTATGGTTGTGTATAACGCGTGCAATGCGTTCATAGCGCTTGGTCTTATCCATGCAAATCTTGGCTTTTATCCCGTTCTTTTACAATATAGGTTTCAATCATGTCGCCAACCTTGATATCTGAGTATGCTTTGATACCAATACCACACTCAAGACCTGTTTTAACTTCATTAACATCGTCTTGAAATCGTCTTAGGGATTCAATTTTTCCTGTAAAGATTACTGTTTCTGCTCTTAATACTCTGGCTAGGTGGTTTCTCTTAATGGGGCCGTCTTGAACGATACATCCCGCAATAGTGCCGTATTTGCTGGATCTAAAGACATCTTTCACCACCGCATTACCGATAATTTCTTCAGTAGTATCCGGCTCTGTCATGCTTTGCTCGAGTAGATTTAGATAGTCAATAAGTTCATAAATAATGCTAAAATAACTAACTTTGATATTGTGTTGACTGATTTGTTGCTTGGCGCTAGCATCAGGTCTAACATTAAAGCCAATCACAACTGAGTTAGATGCAAGTGCAAGCTGAACATCTGAACTGTTAATACCTCCAACACCTTTACCTACCAGTCGGATGTGGAAATGATTGTCTTTTGTTTTGGTGTTGTTTTGCTCAATAAAATCAGAAATGGCTTCAAGAGATCCATCTACATCTGTTTTTAGTATCAAAGATAAAACTGTCAATTCTTGACTGTCAGAGCTTTGCTTCATTTTTTGAAGGAAATATTGGTTCTTGTACGCATTCATTTTGTTCATGGTTTCGTTTTTGACACGAATGGCATTTTCTGAGGCTTTGTTCTTTGCTTCTTTGTCAGTACGTGTAGCAACAATGGTATCTCCGGGTTTTGGATTGCCCGATAAACCAATGAGCTCAAATGGCTCAGATGGTTCTGCTACTTTAATATTGGGGTTGATAGGACTGATCATCTTACGAATCTTTCCATGGTGAGCATCACTGTATATAGGTTGTCCAAGTTTAAATGTGCCTGACTTAACAATGAGGGTACAAACTGGACCTTTACCTTTGTCCAATCTTGATTCAATCACAATGCCTTGAGGTATCCCACCAAAGTCAGCTTTAAGTCCTATGACCTCTGCCTGGAGGGCAATACTCTCTAGTAAATCATTGATGCCTTCTCCAGTTTTAGCAGATACTGGTTGAAATATACAATCCCCTCCCCATTCTTCTGATATGATACCTTGCTGGCTAAGATCATTTCTGACTCGTTCAAGATCGCTGTCTTCTTTATCAATCTTGTTGATGGCTACAATCATAGGTACGTTAGCTGATTTTGCATGCTGAATGGCTTCTATAGTTTGAGGCTTAACACTATCATCAGCTGCTACTACCAATATAACAATATCAGTAATTTGAGCGCCTCTTGATCGCATTGCGCTGAATGATTCATGACCGGGTGTGTCAATAAATGTGATTTTGCCATGTTGAGTGTTGACTTGCCACGCTCCAATATGCTGAGTGATGCCGCCAGCTTCTTTGCTTGTCACATTTGATTTTTGGATAGTATCAAGTATGCTGGTTTTACCATGGTCAACGTGGCCCATAATGGTCACGATTGGGTTACGTGTTTTCACATGTTCTGTAGATTCTATTAGTTTGGGCTTCCCTAGTTTTTTATTGTGTTGGGCTGGTTTTGCCTGACGAACAATGATATTATGTTCAGATAGTACTAATTCTGCCATTTCATAGGGTATTTGCTGGTATTCAGATACCATCTCTCCTAGATCAAAAAAAGTCTTGATAAGTGAAGTAACTGATAACCGTGATTGGTTTGCCAACTGCTTAACACTTATATTATCAGGAATTTCGATCACCTCTGAGGCGTTTTCTTCATGTGACTTACCAGTTCTAGCTGCTGCTTGCTTGGGCATATCAGATGATGGTGTTTTTTCTGATGACCTTGCTGCTAGCACCTGCTCGACTGTTAGTGTGACTGGTTTTTCAGTAGGGGGACTCTTAACTTTTTTGGGCTCTGTGGATTCGGGTGATGAAAGTGTGGTCTTTTTTTGGAATTTTTTATCAAGAGATACGATGGCCTTTTTGTTAATTCTTAAGCTATCAACCGATGTCTCTGAACTTGTATTAGACGAAGATTTAGACGAGGATAAAGATAGTGTTTTCTTTTTGGTGGTTGCCAATGGTTTTTGTCGCCTAGCCCGAATATGTGTTAAAATCTTTTGTTGTGCATCTGTACTAAGTGGTGCCTTAGTGTTGGAAACTGTAATACCAGCTTCTTTTAAAATGCCTTTAATATCATTTGATGATAATCCGGTCATGTTGATTAATTTGTCGAGTGTTAGTTCAGTCATAGGTTATGTTACTCTGGGTGTTTGTCGTCTTGTTGAAACCAGGGTTTCCTTGCGTGCATAATAATATCAGAGGCGTCGTCTGGGTTGATGGCAATGATATCGGTGAGTTCATCAACCGATAGTTCTGCAAGGTCCTCATCGTTAAGAATGCCATTGGCCTTTAGAGTTTCTGCAAACTCTATATTGATGGAGTCATATTTGAGAAGGGGGAAGTCTTTTTCAAGGTTTTCGCCTGTGAGTGTGAGTTCAAGTAATGCGTCCTGCGCACGCTCAATGATGACAGATGCAATTTCTTCATCAAAATCAGGAATCTTTTCCTCCAACTCTTGTGCAGACATTTGAATAATAGATTGCGCTGAATTGAAATTGTGTTGTACAAGGATCTCGGCAATTTGCTCATCTACATCAAGTTGTTGTCTGATTTTTTCGATCATAGCCTCGTCGCTCACGGATTGCTTCTTGATGTTTAGCCTCCACCCTGTTAGTTGACTAGCTAATTTAATATTCTGACCGGATCTTCCAATGACCTGCGATAGGTTTTCATTGGTGACATGAAGGTCCATGGTTTTTTCGGTTTCGTTTAATTCTATACTTTCTATTTTGCCTGGGGCTAATGATTGAATTACCATTTTTACAGGGTCATCATCCCATACAATGATATCTATCCGTTCACCATTGAGTTCGTTAGACACAGCTTGAACACGTGATCCTCTCATACCTATACACGATCCTATCGGATCTACACGTCGGTCGTTACTTTTGACTGAAACCTTAGCTCTAGCGCCTGGTTCTCTCGCTACTGACATGATTTCAATACTGCCTTCATAGATTTCTGGGACTTCGTTGTGAAAGAGTTTTTTGAGAAATTCATTGCTCGTTCTACTAATCTCTATGGCAGCACTTCGAAACTCTGGTGTGGTGTTGAGAATAATGCCGGTAATTTTATCTTCTTCTCTGAAATTTTCTCTTGGTATAAGGTGTTGTTTATTGATGATGCCCACACATTGATCATGTGTTTCAATGAGTATATAGTCTCGTTTGACTCGCTTAACTTTGGCAGTTATCACGTCGCCTACTTGGTTTTCATACTGTTTTTTCTTTTGTGCGAGCTGGCCATCCCGTACAATTTTGGCGAATAACTGTTTCGCTTGTTGTGCTGCTATTCGTCCTAGTTTATTGGCTGGTAATGCCTCGTATATTGTTTGGCCTACGGTTGCTTCGTCTGTCATTGCACTGGCTGTATGGAGTGGCATTTCATGTTCAGTCTGTACAGGATCTTGTTGGTCACTTACAATAAGCCATTCCCGAAATATTTCTAAAAGCCCACTACTAGGATCAATTTGAACGTGAATTTTAGCGCCAGTTGGGTAGTGTCTGTTTTTGATGATAACTGATTCAAGAGCTGTAGCCATTTCTTCAGCAATATCAGTTACATCTAGCCCTGTTTGGCTCTGAATATAGTCTAGGTAGAGTTTTACTTTAATTTCTTTATTTGCTTGTTGACTCATGGCGTTACCTGGTTTGGTTGGTGTACACTAATCGGATTCTATCAATATCTTGCCATTCAAATGAGGTAGGAGATGAATCCGTATCAAGGGTGATTGAGAGTGTTTGGTCTATAATTTCTTGGAGCTGACCTTTGAAGTTTCGTTGCCCGTTCCGGGGAAGTCTTGTTTTAAATTTAACCACTTTGCCAACGTGTGATTGGCAATGCTCAAGGGAAAACAGTAAGCGTTCAACGCCTGGCGAAGATACCTCAAGTGGCATGCCGTTAAGTGCTGGGAAATCTATGGATGAGGCGTACTTGATTTGTTTGGCCATGCGGTGACAGTCGTCACTGGATATGTTCGTAGGGCTGTCAATGTATACCCTGAGTAAATTGCTTTTGTTGCTTGAGACCATTTCAAACCCATAGAGTTTAAGATCGCAGGCTAGGGCGCTTGTTTGGAGGAATTTTTGTATGTTGTCGTTAAGACCCATGGTTGCCCCCCTCAGTTTTGCTAAATGTAAAAAAAGAGCCTGTAGGCTCTTTTTATGGTTGCGGGGGCAGGATTTGAACCTGCGACCTTCGGGTTATGAGCCCGACGAGCTGCCAAACTGCTCTACCCCGCACTATTACATATGTTATCATATTCTGTGACCGATTGCAAATACCATGACCACATAGGTGACGGTAGTTCTAGTAAATTAAGACAATCATAATATAAATTCATATTATGATGTGTGCTGAGATGGTTGAAGTGGACTTGGGCTTAAGCCTTGCCATAAAGCAAATTGTTGGCTGGGTAGCTGGGGCGAAGCGTGGAAGTATATTGTTCTGTATGTATGCTAGTTATCTAAATGATGTACCTGAAAAAGATACCTGTTTTCTAATATACCGTTTTTGTTCTTTTCTATTATTCATGGCATTGAGCTCATCGATGTTAACGTTACAAATCTTGTCGTTATCCTCCAGCTTATTACGTTCACGAGTAATACGACTGGTCCATGATCTGTGTATTCCAAAACCACGTGATTTTAAAGTTTCTTTGATCTTTCTAATATGTTGCTCTCTTTTAGTGGATATTTTATTTTTAACATCTGTTTGGTGTTTCTGGTAATCATTCTCAAACTTTTTGCTACGTTCATATACGATTATCTGGATAATCTCATCATCTAATAGTAGCTTAGCAAATACCTGATGTTGATAATCTGATTTCGTATATAATTTACTGATCCAGCCTATATATTGTTTAGCGTCGGCGTGGTTAGTGCTTTTTTATTTATAAAATCCATTGGCTTAGGTCGTCATCCGCATGTATCGATTTAAGATGCTTACTAACATAGTGTTCATCGATGGTAATAGTTTTCCCGGCAAGATTGGGAGCTGTGTACGAAATATCCTCAAGTAGCTTTTCCATAATCGTATGTAGTCTTCTTGCTCCAATATTATCGGTTTTTTCGTTGTAATGATAGGCTATGTCTGCAATGCGACTAATGCCATCATCGGTAAATTCAAGCGTTACCTGCTCTGTTTTAAGTAGGGCTTGGTATTGCTTAATAAGCGAGGCTTTAGGTTCTTTGAGTATTCGCACAAAATCTGCACTGGACAAAGGTTTAAGCTCCACTCTGATGGGCAGGCGTCCTTGCAGCTCAGATATCATATCAGCCGGTTTGCAACCCATGAATGCGCCTGAGGCAATAAATAAAATATGGTCAGTTTTTACGCTACCATGCTTGGTTTGGATGGTCGTGCCTTCAATGAGTGGTAGTAGATCTCTTTGAACCCCCTCCCTTGAGACATCCCCCCCATGGCCTGATGGTTTGACGACCTTGTCGATTTCATCTAAAAAGACAATACCATTTTCTTCAACGTTTTTGATAGCATCTTGGCGGATTTTTTCCTCGTTAACCAGTTGCTGAGCTTGTTCATTGAGTAGTGCAGCTTGTGCTTCGCTGACTTTCATTTTTTTGGTTCTATTTTTGTCCTGAGGTAGATTTTGAAACAGGTGTTGCAACTGGCTGGTCATATCTTCCATGCCGGCCGGCGTCATGATTTCAATGCCAATATTGCCACGTAAATCGATATCAATCATCCTATTGTCAAGCTCTCCTGCTCGAAGTTTCTTTCTAAAAATTTCACGGGCCTCGGAATTGGGGGAAGTATTTGTTTTTGTCGTTAATTCGCCTTCTTTGATTTCAGGCTTTGGCATGAGTGCATTTAAAATAATTTCCTCTACAGCAAGTGTGGCTTCATCTTCTACATCTACCATGGCTTTTTCTCGCATGATATTGATGCTTTGAGTGAGTAAATCTCGAATGATTGAATCAACATCCCGGCCAACATATCCTACTTCAGTAAATTTAGTGGCCTCTACTTTGATGAATGGGGCTTGAGTGATGCTTGATATTCGCCTGGCAATTTCCGTTTTACCTACCCCTGTTGGGCCAATCATTAAGATATTCTTGGGGGATATTTCTTCTTTGAGATCGCCAACTTGTAAGCGTCTCCACCGGTTTCTTACCGCGATAGCAACCGCTTTTTTTGCATCTTGCTGACCTACGATGTACTGGTCTAATAGATTTACGATGTCAGCAGGGTGAAGGTTTTGTGCCTCTTTATCAGAATTTTGAGGGGTCATATCAGTGATGGTGTTCATGGTGAAACCTCCTTAGGCTTTGCTATCTAATGATAAAACAGTGATGTCATGATTGGTATAGACGCACACATCGCCAGCTATTTTAAGGCCTTTTTTAACGATATCCTCGGCGCTAAGCTTGGTATTCTCGTACAGCGCCCTGGCTGCTGCCTTAGCGTACTCTCCCCCTGAACCAATGGCCATGACATTATCCTGTGGCTCGATGACATCCCCATTACCTGTAATTAACAGGGATGTTTGATCATCAGCAACCAATAGTAAGGCTTCAAGCCTTCGTAGCATGCGATCGGTTCTCCAATCTTTTGCTAACTCTACGGCAGATTTTAGTAAATGTCCTTGAAAGGTCTGGAGCTTCTTTTCAAAACGTTCAAAAAGCGTGAAAGCATCGGCAGTACCACCTGCAAAGCCTGCAATCACTTTGTTGTTATATAAATGCCTTACTTTTCTGGCATTACCTTTCATGATGGTTGGCCCAAGGGATACCTGTCCATCACCACCTATGACAACTTTGTTGTCTCGGCGAACAGTTAAAATAGTGGTGGCTCTGATGCGTTGGTCTTGATGAGCTTGTGGGCTGGGATACATATGCGTTACCTCTTTGTATGAATGCTATAGGATAGGCCATGCTGCTCTAGAAATAGCTCAGATTGGCGCGTTTGACTTAAATAAGCGTATGGACCGAATTGTAGTTGTGTACATAGTTTTTCTTGATGAATATGTAGCTGATTGGTGGTTGAGTCTTGAGTTTGTGATTGCCATGCTTGGTCTAAAGATTTACTAGATATCCCAGACGGTAGGCACTGGCTATAAATCCAATAAGAACTAGATGATTGATGAGATGATGAAAGTGTGTTGGGTGCTCGTGGTGGATGTATGTGGATTTGAGCTACATGATGAGATTGTAGTTGCCAAAGTCTATAGGCCGCTTTACTAAGACGCCAAACCCCATAGCTGAGGCCTATGAAAACAGCTCCAATTAAGAGGTTTAAAAGCAGTTGTGAGCGCTTTTTGATGTTTCGTTTTTTAGGCTTCTGGTAGCGCATGATAGAGTCCGGTCGTTGATGATACGGTAATCAACCTTTTTTGTTAAGCTGTTAGTTATGTAAGGGTCGTCCTATTACTTTTCAAGGTGTCGGCGTTAAATTATAGATTATATTAAAGGGGAATGATGTTCCAAGAAGTCTTGAGTTCATATGGATGTGCGCTGATCACTGCTACCTTACTGCAAGTGATATGACGCATGCCTAAATCTTGGCTGGTTTGAGTAGAATAGATAGTATTTAAGCTAAGACCTGCTTTTGAGTTCAGAGTGAATGACCTCTTCCAGAAGTATTAGATCTGAGTGATTAACGTTTTTAAGATCCAATGAGAGCTCATCGGATGTGTATTGGCTTGGTTTAGGATTGAGTGTATCTGAGGGGATGGGTTTAACTTGGGATGGTTGATGTGTGGGTTTGTGGTTAGGTAAATGGATTTTGAAGCTTATGACGTTGGGTTTTATGAAAGTCTCGTATGTCCAGTGAAGTGTATTCCAGATATAGGTACCACACAGGGCTGCTCGTATGGATGGTAAACTAAAGATGTTGAGTACATCTTTTACAGGTCGTGGACAAAGAGGAGCAAATTCGTCGTGTATTAACCAAATCATCATTAAAATAGTGGTACACAGTGCAAAAAAAGGCTCATGGCTACCTTTTGTCAGGCATTTTGGTTGTGCTGTTGGTGCTTGCCAATATTCAGATAGCCGTTGATAGAGAACGGTAGTGGTCATGGAGCAAAATAACATGACTTCAGTAAATGAGTTTATGTCACCAAGCAAAGTATTAGCCCCCACAACACCAAGTTCAGATAGAAATGCATAGATAGGGTTAATTAATGCATAGCCGCACATGATATAAAGGCATATTAAATACTGGTTATCTTGTCTGATGGTTTTCCAAAAAGTACTTCCAGTTTCAAAAGCACTCCGTAATAACGATATCGGAGATGAGAAAGGGTTGTTGAGCTTGAGCCGCTGAAGAATCTTTTGAGCGTCGGTGAGCGGTCTTCGAAATGCACTGATGAACAAAAATAGAAAGCGGCTGCTGGTCACCAAGGGAAATAATATTAATTGTGGTTGAAATTGGGCTAAAGTGGCAAAGCTAAGCGCGACTATTAAATAATTAAGGCCGGTAGTAAATCCTGTTATAAGGCTGGTTTGGTTTGAAGCAACGATGAATGATATTGATGCGCTCTTTGGTTCTATGGCATGCATGACTATATGTATGGCGAAAAATTTAGGTTGCACTGAGCATATGTTTAAGTGTGTTATTTGTCAATCAGGTGTTGGTATTTAACTCCTCAGTGTTAATCAAGTGTCTGAAAATTATATGCGATTAGTTAGTGTGGCGTGATAGTAAGTAATGTACATAGAGCTAAACAATATTGGTTGGAGTCAAAAAGCCAAAGTGTTGATTTCTAAGTTAGCCTAACAGCTATGATTCTCCGGTTTTAGATCCCTTATAATGATATGCCAGAGATAAAAAATTAGGCATGTTTTGATCATGACGTTCAATCGTATGTATATGCTTATCGATTATATATTTGACATTGGCATTATTTTTTCAGATCAAAAGGGTGATTTAGATGTTCAGGGTTTCATGTGGCTTCATGGTATGATAATTGACAATAATTGAGAAGCATTATAAACTGATTCTTTGATTGTGAGTGCGCGGTGTGGGGATAGTTCGAATAGTTTTTGCATTGCTTGTGTTGTGCGTAACTGCCTGTAATTTAAGCGCACGTTGGATGCTGCCTGAAGAATTTCCAATCCGTCACGAGTCTTTGGACATAACTATCCAAGTTGAAAGAGACGGTAGGTACACTCGAACCATTAAAGAGGTGATGGTGATTCAGACTGAAGCTGGTCGTCAAACACTAGCCAGCCATGTCTTGTCATATAACAAAGATAGTGAGACCCTCACGATTCTTAAAGCTCAAACTATCAGTCCAGATGGACAAGTCTCAGTTGTGCCGTTGTCTAGAATTGAAGACAAACCCATAGCCAGCAATTTACAGGGATTTGATCAGCGACATCAAGTCAAAATAGCTTTTGGACAACTGGATGTGGGAGCCCGTGTTGAGCTCGTTTGGAGTGATTCTGTGCATATACCCAGTTTGCCTAACGCTTTTGGTTATAAATTGTTCTTTTATCCTGAAACCTACATACAGCAGTTTTCATTTAAACTCAAATCTCAGTTGCCTTTGTATCATGATTATCATGATACTCAGGGTTATTTGGAGATAGACTGGCCCAAAAGCAAGGCTATAACATCCCTGAGTATTCGTAATGCTAAGCCTATCGTGCTAGGGCTAATTGATGAAAAAGGTCGATTACCCATCAGTGAGGTACCTTTGGTTCAGTTTTCAAGTATCAAACACTGGTCAAGCATGGCAGGCGAGCTTAGCAAAGGTTATGAAACTATTGCATCTAAAGCATTACCAGAGGCCATGAAAAAGATCGTAAATCAGGCACAGAAAGCCACGTCCGTTGTTGCAAAAATCAATACAGTCACCTCTCAGCTAGCAGCCTTGGTTCAGTATCAAGGTGATTGGCGAACAGTGGGGGGGCGATATTTTCCTAGGCCGCTAGAGACTATTGCTGCATCGGGTTTGGGTGATTGTAAAGATTTTTCCATCAGTACGGTTGCCATGCTCAGGCAATTGGGTTTAGATGCTCATCCTGCTATTATTCAGCGTGGTTATGCACCGCTATTATTTCCATATCGACTGCCTATGATGTCTCTTTTTAATCATGCTATCGTGGTGGTTAATACTGATTCAAAACAATATTGGATTGATCCTACTAACGTGGTTAGCATGCTAGAGCCTATTTTCGCTGATATTGCAGATAGGCCCAGCTTGGTATTAACCGCCCAAGAAGACATGCCCTTGAAGATAACAGATAAGCTGCTACCTGACCAAGCCCAAACCAATACGCAACACAAACAGGTTATGAAGATGCTACCGATAAACGATGTAAATAGGTCTGCTCAAAGTGTGATGGTTAATCACACGAACTATGTATTAACAGGTAGAGATGCTGCAAGGTTTACAGGGGCTGAATTGTTTGTTTCTAAGTCCTATTTAAAAGATTTTTTTGTCAAATATGCTGCTCAAAATGTAGCAAATACTTCTAATGTGAGGTTAGACTCTCCTGATTTAAGTTCTAGGATAGTCAAACCTTTGACCTTTGAATTACACTTCGATGAATCCAATGTATTCCAAAAATCAAGTGCCGGTAACCTATTACCATTGAAAGGATTGGTGCCTGATAACATGTTGAAAATCAAACCTAGTCAAGTGGGTGAAGTTGTATTGGGTGTGCCCAGTCATCAAAAACGTGTTTATGAGCTTGATTACCATGGTGTGTTTTTGGATGCTATAACGCTTTCTTTTACCAGTGATACTCCTTGGATGAGGATTAAGAGAATAGTGACTCACGATCCTAAGAGGAAAAAGCTTGTGATTAGCGATGATATGGTTCAAAAGGTTCAAATTTTGGCGCCTGAGGTGTTTACAGCATCAGCATACAAGCATTGGCAACAAATAGTTGAGCGTGATTATCAACATATCAGTTTGGTATTTGAACCTCAGTAAAGATACGATGTTTTCTGAGAATTTTATGTAGTCGTGGGGGGGGATATGGCAGGTTACAGTGAGTTGCTAGATTTTGCAAAAAAAATGGCCATAGTTTCCGGTCAGATGATGCTAAAGGCTAAACAGCAAGGCCAGCTGGACATTCAGAAAAAGCAGGATGGAAGCTTTGTAACCAAGGTTGATCTTGCTATAGATCACTATCTTAGGCGTGAGATTGGTAAATATTATCCTGATCATAACCTGATCACCGAGGAGTCAGGTATGATTAAAAATAGCGATAGTGATTACTGCTGGGTTCTAGATCCCATCGACGGTACTCATAATTATATGAGTGGTCTTGGGATGTTTGCAGTAGCCATCGGTGTGATGGTTGAAAATAAGCCTGTTATTGGTGTTATTTATGATCCCACAGCTGATAATCTATATAGTGCTGTGCATGGTGGAGGTGCGTGGCTTAATGACCAAGTGTTATGTTGTGATTTAACCAAAGTTAATAAACAGTTTGGGATGGTGGGTTTTTCATATAAAAATAGGTTTTCTAATGCTATAAACGGCTTAACTGATATCGATTGGATACCTCATGTTCGGTGTTTGGGTTCTTCAGCCATTGGTTGTATGTTAGTGGCTTCTAATATATTAGAAGTTTACCATGATACTAAAAACCATATATGGGATGTGGTAGCCGCTTATGTGATTTTAACTGAGGCTGGATCAGTGGTCCGGATACTACCTGAGCAAATGACTGATAAGCACTTTTTGGGTCATTTTGATATTCTATGTTGTGGAAGTGAAAGGACAAGGCATTTAGAGCTAGCCGTTTAATAGAGTTCTGACAAAATTGTGTTTCCATAAACGCTACTGTATTTTATATTTATTTAATGTCTTATTGCTAATTGTATATATAGGTTGTTATTTATATAAATACATCTGGTTGGCTTCAAGCTTTTGAGCTTAGCCAAAAACGGTCATTGGATGATGGTGAAGTTTATCCGTATTGTAGCTAGGTAAACCGGTTTTTTCATACTGGTATTATCATGTAGATATCATTTTATAACCTTTAATTATCATGTGTAGCTAAGCAATAGTTTTGTGATAACAACAAGTGGTACTAGCTACTTACTATAGCAATTTTGTATTAGATATGGATTCTCTGTGGGGTTTATAGGTGAGTATAGTTAAAGCCAGGATACCAAAGCTGATGCCAAGCAAGTGGTAAGAGCTAGGAATTTCTCTAAAATATAAGTATCCAAAGCATGATATGATTGTCTGTTTAATGAATACTAGTGGCACGAAGAAACTAACTTCTACTAATGAAATTGCCTTGTTGATAGAAAAGAAAGCCAATAATACATTACAGCCCATGATACAGAGAACAGCGCCCTGTGTTATGGATAGATGTTCAGGATAGGTAATAAGGTAAGGTAAAGTCCCCATACTGATGATAACCGTGGCTGAAAGAGTTAGGTTGAAGCTAGATTCTTGTTGGTTGCAGAGGTGTTTGGTGATGAATGTGTTGGCCTGGAAAAGCATGACAGCTATAGAGGGGGCTAATAGATTAAAATATGAGCGATTCATGCCCATTGTTGATGAAATGCCTGGTTGTTGGATAAGTAATATATAACCTATGATCCCAAATAGAAGTGATAACGATTTTCGTTGGTTGATGGGCTCTTTGAAAATAATATTGGAAAGTACTAGAGTTAGACAAGGGCTAAATATTGCAAAACCTGTGGCCTGGGTGAGCGGCATATTTTTAAAGGCATAATTAAGTAAGGTTAGTGCTAGTAGATTGCATAAGGCCTTGACCACGTGAAGCCATGGCGATACGATAGACTTTATAATGCTGGTTAGTTGTCGTGCGTGGGTTGTCAGTAATAAAAAGGCTACAAATAAATATTGATAGCCAATGATACTCATGACATCAAGAGGGTTATTGGATTGGGGGTTGCTTAGGTATTTACTAAGCGCGTTATTCCAGGCAAATAGGGTATAGGCAAGTATCTTTAGGCCAATGGCAAGCGTCTGTTTTTGGTAGCCGAAATACGACGGAATTTTATATAATTTATTCATATTCATGACTGTCTGATGATATCTAATGGTAATACCCTGGATGCTTTTCGGGCAGGCAAATAGCACGCACAGATGCCAATCAAGGTACAAATGCTTATAATAGTAAGCGGAGGTCCCCACATAAATACAAATGTGTGTTGTAGATATTTGAGTAGAAGATACGTAAAGCCTTCACAAATAAGAGTGCCGAGAAAGCTACTGGTGATACATATGAGGGTGATTTCAGCCAGAAACATATTTCTAATCTGTTTAGGCTTAGCGCCAATAGCTAATCGAATGGCAATTTCTTGCTTGCGTTGTATGATTGAAAAATAGAGATTATTGGATAAATTAAGTGCGGCAGTGATTAAGCAAGCAATGGCGATGGTAAGGATCAATTGTTTGACTTTCTGTTGACTTTTACGGATATTTTCAACCCATTCTGTAGTGCTTTTTGCATGCCAGATGATGTGTGGATAAATCCTTTCCAACCGTTTTAGTAGGTCTGTTTTAAATGGGCTGATAAGGTTAGAAGGCACCTTGATAGCTACTTTCTCTATGGGTTGATGGAAGATGTGGTATGGGTTGGTATGAAGCCATATTGTTTCGTTGTAGGCATCACTCATGAAGCCGTCTGTTTTTTTTAGTACACCTATAACATTGTATATTTTTTGATCGATAGTGAGTGTATGGTTCGCCCTGTCTGCTGGTGATAGATGTTTAATGATATGGCTTCCAACGACGGCAAATCGATTACTAGGGCTATCCCACTTATTAAAAACTCGGCCACTGGCCAGTGATAACTGATGTTGCTTGAAATAGTGCCAGTCAGTTATGATAATAGGATTAGATCGATTAGTGGTTGCATGCTCAATAGGTTGATATTGGTTGAACTCATAGTAGTAATCATGGGATGATAATAAAGACTGTAAGACTGGGTCTATTTCAGATACTGTAGGGAGCTTATTTGGATTGTGGTTTCGGCTTTCAGGACTGATAACAAGCTGACTTTTCTCTATAAGATCTTTCAAGCTTTTCTCGACTTGCACATGAGCAAGGTCTGTGAATAATACTAAAAAGAGAGCAACAGAAACAGCAAGCATGATAGAAAAAGATGTTAAAAGCGTTCTTTTTCGTTGAGCGATTAGACTTTTGCTCGCTTGGTAGAATAGACTAATCATTTTGAGCCTCGGGTTCAAATAACGAGGTAACAGGATGGATGAGGCGACAGTAGTTAGCCATTTCATGATCGTGAGTAACAATCACAATCGTTTTACCCTGCTGTTGGTTGAGCTGTTTAAAAATATTCATGATAGCATGGCTATTTTCCTGGTCTAGTGCACCGGTGGGTTCATCGGCAAAAATGACAGGAGTCTGTGACATGAGCGCTCTGGCGATGCATGCCCTCTGCTGCTGTCCGCCTGATAGTTGCTTGGGCTTTTTATCAAGATGTTGCGATATATCTAGTTGTTTGGCTATGCTATGTGCGTCCTCTTCTGATTTTGTTAGGGATCTTCCTTGATAGTATTGTGGTAATACGATGTTATCCATGATGCTTAAGTGGGGAATAAGCCAGTAGCTCTGGAAAATATGACTGAAATGAAGTGTTCTAAAGCTTCCTAAAGCTTCCGAGGATAATTCATTAATGCATGTGTCTTTAAAATAGTATGATCCAGATGTTGGAGCGTCGAGACATGAAAGAATATTCAGTAATGTTGACTTGCCTGAACCAGATGTGCCCGTAATAGCTACCATATCGCCCTCTGATATTTGTAGATTGCAACGTGGTAATAGTGTGAAGCATTGGTCACTTGAGTAAATCCGCTTATGGATTTGTTGTAGTCGGATAATTGGCTGCAATGATCTCTCCTGGGGCTAGGCCAGTTATAATGAAGGTGTTTTGAAGTGCCTTTTGTATGATGATGGGTTTATCACTATATTGATGGGTGGTTTGATTGTATACGCTGACACAAGGTGGGTTAGTCTCAGATACCGATGTCATGGGTACTTGCATCACCGATTGTGAGGGCAGTTCAATATCAACAAAAACAGTACTGCCTGTAGGAATAGTGCATTGATTAAATATGCATTTAGCTTCTACAATCGTTGTGAAGTATTGCTCTTTTTGGTTATGGATTATGGGGTTGTTCAAATTAAGCTGTTTAATACGACCTTGGATATTATTTTTCGGATGATTTGGGTTGGCGACATGGGCAACGAGGCCTTTTTTAAGGTAACGTATCTCGTGTTCTGGGATTTCTAGTTTGATTTCAAAGGTATCAGGGGCGCTGACGTTAGCAATTGACTGATGTTCCTCCATGATATTGCCAGTCAACAATGGGGTGGCCTCTGTTTTTTTATCATGGTTTGAGGAGAGAGGTAATTGTAATATGCCTGAATCAGGTGCTAGAAGTGATACTGAATGTGGTGTGGTGAGTAGAGATTCTAGAGAGGCAGTATCTGAGAGATGAAGTTTGTGTATGGTGTCTAGTGGAATATGTAGCTTTTTACATAATAGGTTGATGTGCTGTGTGATGCTTACATGTTCTGCTGCATGTTTGTAAAATTCAGTAGACTTATCGGTATGATCATTTTTAGCAATAGCACCTTGAGTGAACAATTTAAGTTGGTACTGATGACGTTCTGATAACTGTATAAGTTTTTCTTTGGACTCAAGGAATGTTAGCAGGGTTTTATTAAATTCATCATTAAGTTGCTTGGAATGAATGTCTAGTATTTTTTCGCCTGCAGTCACAGTTTCGCCATAGTTTTTGTACACATGGGTGACGGTGCCATGTGCTGGACTGGTGATCGCATGCAAGATTTTTGCCGTGAATAAACCTTTAAAGCGTAGTTTTTCAGTATATTGCTTGGACTGGATGGTGATAGTTGCTGTGTGTCTGCTGTGTAGCTTTGCGGGGCTTGGGAAGGTCCACAGATATGACAAGGCATATAAGCCACTAATGGTGATGGTTGCTATGATAAATAATCGTGATGTGGTTATTTTATGGATCATGAATTAATCGAGTTGAGTGTTTTTTTTTCCATATGTAATCGAGTAAGTAGTACCAAACAGCGTTGATGCCCGGCTCAACAATAGCATCTACAACCGCTAATCTGAATGAGCTACCTGTGATGATGACGAGTGAGTATGTTGCAATTATCACGTGCCCCGTGGTATAGACAAGTGTTTTTTTCAGCGTGCTGCCATTTGGCCAACAAGTGTCAAGAATGAAAAACCATAGTCCATTGATTAATGGCTCAACGATGGCGTCAACAGTGGCATAGTATACTTGAGATCCAGTTATAGTAACCGCACAGATGAGCGCAATAGTAATATGGCCCATGGTATAAATGACCGATTTTAAAAAACTTTGCATGCGTGTATATATCAATAATGCTGTTCTCATTCATTATAGAGTGTTATGCTCATTATTTCAAGAGTTGGTTGATTAGGATATGACAATCGATGGTGTTATTTGGCTTAATTGCTCTGGTTGGAATTTGAATGCTTGTTTGTCTTGCCAGACTTAATATAGCTTTGATCTCTTTAGGTGGATTTAAGTGATTGGTTGTGATGAATGTTTTGTGTTGGATATCCTGGGTATTTAACTGGTTAAAGAAATTGGCGGTGGAGCTAAACCATGAAAGTTGGGTTTCCGTGAAATCTTGCTCCTTTTCAACAAGTTCAAATGTTGAAACTTCGCCAGATCGATGAGATTGCACTAGATTTTGAAGCCTTTTTTGTTCTTGATTAATGGTTTGAATTTCTAATAGTAACGTTGCTTTTTCTTGAGTCAGCACTGTTTTTAATTCAGCTTCACTCTGTTGTAGATCCTGGCACCTTTCCAAAAATTGTTGTTTATAGCCTGCTAGATGTGTGTTTACAAGGATAGAGTCAAGATGATTATGTCTTTGATCTAGAGGTATTGATATATTGAGGTTGGCTTGAATTTTTTTGTTGTCACTGCTCCAGGATGTATTGATAGATGCCTCGGGGTAATGGTTATAATAATTACTATGCCTTTGGAGTAGGCTGTTACTTATGTTTTTAGCAATATTGCTTAGTTCAGTATCGGTTTCGATGATGGTTTTGATAGTTTTGCTGTTGATAGCTTTTTTGAACCTTTTGGGTATACTAGTCGTGTTTAGGTTATGCTTTGTGGTAACATCGAGGTCTTGAATATGTTGAAGTCCTGTCGCTGTTTTTAGATCACTGATGGCTTTGGTTCTTGTTGTTTCCGTGCCTAAAAGCTTAAGCCTAGCTTTGCTAGCTTTAATACGGAGATCTAATACGTCATTGAGGGTTTTCTCGCCGCTTTTTACTTTGATTTGTGTGGCTTTAATTTCTTTTAATGCTTTTTGATATTTGCGCTGTAGCGTGATGGCTTGGATGTTAAGTTTTACTATTTTATTATAAAGTTTGCTAGTATCATTAAGGGCGTTTAGAAGAGCGTTTTCAAATGAAACTGCTTTTTCAGCCCGCTCAATCATTAGTTTATTATATGCTATGCGATGGGTGTATAGATTATTTCCAAAAATTGGCTGATGTGCTTGTAATTTGATCACACTGCTTGATTTATGTTGATTGTTATAACTCAAGGTGTGTTGTGCGCTGAGTTGACCACCTGTTCTGATGATATCGATGTGGGCTTTATTTTGGGTGTTCAGGCTGTAAAGTGGTGCGCTTGAGGATATGTCTTTGACCTCGATGTTATTACTTACTTGAGTTGCTTCGATGGTAGGTTTGAATTTTAATTCTTTTTTGTCAGACTCAAGGAGTTTGACTTGGTAATCATTGAGTGCTTTTAAAACCTTAGGATTATGCCTCATGCTAAGGTTCATGGTTTCATGCCATGAGATTGTTATCGTTTTTGCCTGAGTACTATAAATCAATAATATACTTAAAATGCTAAGTAAAAGTCGTGGACAACAAAACATGGGTTTGGTGATCATTATTGAGTCGTTTGATGGTAGATTGATTATCTTGCCATGTCAAATAGTATTTTATAGTTGGGCGTTGTGATGTTTATCAAACGGGTACGATAGGTGGAAAGTTGCCTCGTTTATGGTGTGGTCTTTTGGCTAAGAGAGCGGTGGCGGTAACGCTCATTTGTTTGAGTATTTGGCTGAGTGGATGGTTAGGTTTTTCAATCAATATATTTTTACCTTGCCCAGCTATACTGCTCAGCTCCTGATTGATAGGAAGCGAGCCGATGATAGGTATTTGCTTGGTCTTGGCGAGTTGTTCAAGTTGATGCCCTTTCACAATTTGATTGGGTTGTTGGCAGATAGCGCAGTTTAGATAAGCCATGTTTTTAACGATGCCTAGTACGGGGCTATTCATTTTACTGTAGAGTGTAAGGCTTCTGTTAAGGTCATCGATAGAGAGTGTTTGAGGGGTAGATACACAAATTATTCCCGATATGGGTATTTTTTCGCATAGTGTCAGGTGAATATCCCCAGTTCCAGGGGGGAGGTCAACAATTAAATAGTCTAGTTTTGGCCATTGGGTGTGTATAAGCATTTGTTCTGCATAACGACTGGCCATGGGACCTCTCCACATCAAGGAACTCGATTCATCTACTAAATAGCCCATGGACATCGTTGCAAGTCCATAAACAGATACGGGTTGATAGCCATCATGTTTGATGGTGGCCTGTGTTTGCTGAGTTCCCAGTAACTGAGGTATATTAGGGCCGTGCACATCCCAATCAAGAATGCCTGTTTTGGCTCCAGCCTGCATCAATGCAATGGCTATATGAGCGGCTAAAGTCGATTTACCCACGCCCCCTTTATTGGAGGCTACTCCAATGATATTATTAATTTCGGTTATGGGTTTAACCAGTGCTTGTGTTTGGTGACGCTTTATATGGGTGTTGATTGTTATTGAGCTGCTATCTAAATGAGGTCTTAGGTGGGTGTTTAGTGCTTGTTTGAGTTGGGGAAGATGAGCTTGTGTAGGGTATCCCACGGTCAGTGTCTGGGTTGATGTTTTCCAGTGGGCACATTGTCGGTTCCACTGTATTTGTGTATAAGGGTCAATAAAATGTTCAAGTGATGATTCAATATTCATGGGTTAAGCCTGTGGGATGACTGTTATTGTAAACAGCTAATACATCGATGTATAGTTTTGGCCTCGTTAACCTAACCATTTAATTCATCTTTACTTTATCTGAGTATGAGTTTGGTATCGTTTATGTGTCTGGATAAAAGGTATAAAGATGACGCTAGATTATGGTAGAGGCTATGATCTGTTAGAAAGGTTTAGATTTTATGCTTGTTTATGTTCTTTTTTAAAAAAATAATGCACAAAAATTAAAATAGTCTATATGATACTGCATTCAATGGTATTTAAAAGGAGGTAAAATCATGGATGAATTTCAAATACTAGCGCTGTGCTACCAAGGTGTAATAGCTTACTCAGTATTAATTTTTTCAACTTTTTTCTTAGCGTGGGTTAGCTATAGCCTTGCTGATAAGGCATATCAAAGAGGGATAGCTGAACAAATTATATCTACATTGTGGGGCGTAGTTATATTTATCATGGGTCTGGGTGTATATCAAGGCGCTTTGGCTGTATTAAAAACAACGGCTTATGAGCTATCCAAACAGTATCTTGCAGGTAAGTCTTTATCGGCCATGTCTTTACTGATTCTTAATGTGTTTCCAAATGCTTACGAGCAAACAGAAGTTATGTGGACCGATGAGCTTATGGTTGTGATTTTTTGGTTATTATTTTTAGCAAGGGTATTGTGGACTACCTGGGTAGAGCCGCAGCAGGCACGAAAAAAATAATGGCTTTTCGTATGCTATATAGTTTGTAGGTTAGGCCATTGTGTGCATTTGTTGATCGATCATGGGAAAGGTGACAATGCGATGGCAATAATGTTGTAATATATAGCTATCATGAGATATAAAAACAGCTCCAAAGGGGCTGTTTTTTTGTTCTTTTCTTAGTAGTTTAAATATTTTTTGTATGCTTGCTTTGTCTAAGTTAGCGGTGATTTCATCAAAAATAATCAGGGATGGATGGGTGATGATGGCTCTGATGACAGCCATTTTTTGAAGCTGACCTGATGAGAGGTGCTTGGGTTTTTGGTTGAGTAGGTTCTTACATAGAGATAGTGCATCTAGGTAATAGGATAGCTGGTGCTCAGCATGTGACAGTGAGAGGTTTGAGTTTTGAGGGTTGAGCATTTCGATTAAGCTCTCTCCGAGAGGCATATAGGGTGAAAATGATGATTGGTAATCTTGAAAGACAAGTTGGCAAAAGCCTTTGGCCTGGTCAGGAGGTACTTGGTTACCCAGCCGATTGTAACATGTTATGTGGCCGTGATGATGCGTAAGACCTATGATGGCTTGAGCCCACTGTGTTTTTCCACAGCCACTGGGCCCTGAAATGCCGATATGTTCGCCGTAATGAATATCAAGATTAAATATGCCATGGCTTTGGCGAATGTCTGTTTGTTCATTGGAAAGTGGAGATGGATAGGGCATAATGTTTTGAAGCTTGACGCACGGATTCGAGTGTGTGCCATTGGTTGCGGTAAGGTATGATTTAGGCTTGTCCAGTTTATAAGCTTTGTAGAATGGTTCGGGTAATAGATGCCCATGTTCTATAAAATATGCACGATCTGTATAGGGTTCAATCAATGTCAGTTCATGGCTTAAAATAATGGCGCAGATGTGGTGTTGTTTTACAGTGTGTTTAATGATGTTGAGTACTTTTGTTTTGAGTCGAGAGTCTAGTGCTGTAGTGGGCTCATCAAATACCATACAACAGGGATAGTTGATCATGGCCATGATGATGAGTAGTCGTTGGCGCTCTCCCCCAGAAAGTTGATGTGGATACCTTTTTGATATGGTTTCAGGTTTTAGTTCAAATTGTCTTAGCCACTTGAACATGTTTTGTAATCGTTCTTGACAGGAGAGATGTCGGGCTTTGTAGGCCTCAGATAGGTGTTCAAGACATGATTTAACTGGATTTAAAAAATTAAGGTGGTTGGTTTGAGCAAGACTTAGCTGGGTGTTTCTTATTTGGCTGAGTTGTTGTTCATTAAGATTTAATAAGTTTTGCTGGTTTAGTAATATATGTCCGCTTTGTTTTTGACGGTTAATGAGCTGTAATAAATATTGTGTGTATAGGGTTTTTCCGGTTCCTGAGGCCCCTGTTATCGATACAATCTCGCCTGGATAAGCTTTCAAAGATTTGATGGACAAGGAGGGTGTTGCTGTTACTTTGTAGTCTGTGATAGCTAAAATGGGTTGGACGTGCGTAGTCATGTTGATTGTAGTGCTTTTTGGGTATGGTTTAAGATGTTATGCATAAGCAGGCATATGGTCACGATGACGCTAAGGCTTATCCAGATGGCTTCTGGGTGATGTTTTATTTGCACAATCAGTGGGCCAATAGTTTTAAGTGTGGGGGTGTAGAAGCCTAAAAGTTCAGCTGTGGTGATGGTATTGATGCCATAAATAAAATGCCATGGTAGATAACTCATACTTGATTGATGATAATGGGGCAAAATATGTTTGAAAAATATAGTGGTTTCTGGCAGTCCTGATACCTTGTAATATTTAATATAGTTCTGAGATTTTGCTTTTAGCGTTTCAACACGAGCTAAATGAAAAAACTTTCCCCAGCCACATAAAATAAGAATTAGCACAAATTTGATATCATTAAGTGTGGTAAGTGATTTTAGTATGAGGATTAGATAAATTAAAGGGATACTTTTCCAAACTATAAAAAGGCTTTGTGCCTGCATGTCGATTTTTCCACCACAGTATCCAGAGATGCTTCCTGCGAGGGTACCGATGATAAAACAAGGAATAGAGTAACTTATCCCAAATATAATGGAGTTTCTCAGTCCTATGATGAGTTGAGCTAATACATCAATGCCTTTATCGTCAGTGCCAAGCCAGTGTTGCCAGCTTGGGGTGCTTAAAAAAGGCGTATATGTGTCTATGTAGTGATTATCAAACGTTACAGGGGCGTTAATCATGAATCCATGTTGTCTAATTTGTTTTTGTAGATTTGGATCATGAAAGTCAAGATTGATGCCTGATTTCTCGAATAGCTCTGAGGGTACTTCTTGAAATAGTGGAAACCAAAGTTGGTGTTTATAGTATACTAAATAGGGTTGGTTCTGGCAGATGATCATACTGAACAATACCATCCATCCAACGATAGTCAGTGGGTGTTTGACGATTTGTCTAAGAAACATGAGAGCCTGCTAGTTTAATTTGTGGATTAAGGTAGCTGGTGGCAATGTCAGATATTGTGTATAAACATATGCTTATAATACTGTAACAAATACTAATGGTCGTGATCAATGAAAAATCCCCCATAAGCATAGCTTGATAAGCAAGATAGCCTATACCATCAAGTGAAAATAGTATTTCTACGATAATGGCAGATGAAAATAATATCTTAATGAACATGTTAGGTATAGTGTTGATGAGGCTCGTTTTTATATTAGGCCAAACATGCCTGGTTAAAATATCTTTTGGGTTAAGCCCAAGGATTTTTGCAGTATTTGCATACGGCTTACTGAGTTCTTGCAAGCAGATTGATTCAACTAAAAGGCTAAGTGGTAAAACTCTAGGTAGCACGATTGCGATGATAGGTAGACAGTGGTAACTAGACCAAACAAAGCAGTAATAAGGTATATTAGTTAGTGAAAAGGGTCGAGTTAACTGATCTATCATGGGGGCGTGGAAATAATAATACTGAAAGTTGGCAAGAAATACACACATCAAGCTTTTGGGAATAATGGTTGTAAGGAGTAACAGTCTGTGGATAGTATGACTGATAGCCTTTTGGTGGTGGTATACTTTGTATAGGCCAAGGGTACATGCAGAAAGGTAAAGAAACCCCATGGAAATACATACAATGATGATAGAATATCCAAGTTTTTTGAGTGTAAATATTAAGCTACTCTCTGTAGGTGCTTCCTTGATGGGGTGATGGGTTAGTAAGTTGATTATATTACTTAAGTTAGTGTAAAGGCTTGTTTCGTTTGTCAGTGAAACAGTATCGTTAGGGATGATAAAATGCTCTGTGGTATCAGCTGATGCTGTGTTGTATTGTTTGAGGTGGGTTATCACCCATAGATTTGCCATTAGGATGCTAGCAATGATAAGGGGAACAAAAGATAAACGTAGTTGAGTGTAGTTTAGCACAATTTATGGTCATAAAAAACAATTCTAGCATTGATTTATATGAAGTTCTAGTTGAATCGGTCTAAAATGAGTTGATAAGTGCTGGGTGAAAGTGTTCTCCAATGAGCAAATGTCTTATGATTGTTACCCGGCATTCTGATCATTAAATATAACGACTTTAACTGTTCGTTCAATAGATGTCTGTGGTCTGTTTGAGGCTTCTTTTGTGGGTATATATGATTAAGTATATGATATAGATTTGATTTAGTCGCAAGGCTCAACGATGATAAAGGAAGGGTGTCTGGTGTGCCGCTCAATGATTGCTTGATGGATTGAATGTCTAAAATAGGGGGAAGGTATTTATAGATTAGGTGATGCTTATTCTCTTTAATATGTTTTGAATACTCGTATTGATTTGATCTAGTAATAGTCGTTTGAATGCCAAACAGTTTCAAATATTGTGAGAAAATTAATGCCATTTTCTCAATGTGGGTATTAGGAACTAGTATACTCAGATGAAGTGCTTGTTGTGTCTTTTTGTGTGTTCGCACTTGGTTTTTCAGTATCCAGCCAAGGGACCTTAGTTTGGCTTCAAGAGTGCTGATACTCTGTGTGTGTAACGGTTGAGTTATGAGTGTGGCAGGTTCTTCGATTAAATAATTTTCTGATGTTGGAAGCGAAGCTTTGAAAATCAGGTGATCCATTTGGCAATGCTGGAACAACGATATCAATAATTGTCTCATGTTTAAGTTTTGTAAAAGGGGTTGGTGAAGGTTGAAAATGAATCCATTTAAGTTTGAGGTATAGTGGATGTCTATTGTTTTAAGCTTTAGATCTGAATGCTGTGTAGATTCTAGGGCTTGTAAGTGCTCCAAGTATTTGACTTGAAAGAGGTCAATGGCTTTGGCCTTAAATGCTTGGTACGCAGCTTGGTTCGTTTTAAAATGGATGAGTTGGATATCACGGTAGTGGTCAGTCTCATAAGGTTGCCAATATGCTTCTCTGAGCTTAAGTTTGGTAACGTGGTTACTCACATGTTTTATGACGGTATATGGACCACTGTGTGGAGGGATATCTGTATGGTAGCGCTTTGATTTAAAATAGGATTGTTTGGTGATAGGGCTCGTGGCAATCACGATAAGTTGTGAGGGAGTTAAAGGGGAGGGAGATTGTAGGGTTAATAACTGCTTTTGTTTGTCTACAGTGATTTTTATATGGGGCAACTTATGTTGTTGGAACAAAAGACTTTCGGCAACATCTTCAATGACCATGGGGGTTTGGTCATGATAGGTGATATTAGATTTTATGGTTAAAATGAGGTGGGTTTTACGATCATTAAGAGATATATGGCTAGCTAGTAGGTTATGGATTATCCAAGGTTTTTTAGGGTCAATATGAAACAAAGATTCAAAAATGAGTGTATTATTAGAGATGTTGGTGGCAGGTGTTAGAAAAGGGTTGACGCTTTTGTGATAGCCTATCAAAGGTAGTTTTAGAGACGATGGGTGGATGACTGGTGTTTGTATGAGTGGCTCGGTAGTGGCTATTTGTCCATTGATCACATTGAGCGTAAAAGAACTGGATGTATTGGCTAAACCATAATTAGTTGCTAGAAGTATGGTCGTGATGAGCAAATCCTTTATGAATGATTGCATAGGATGGGATTTAGAGTCTTGGAGTGCGTGAGTTACTATAATTATATATTTTTTGTATATCAATAGGTTTATCGTTCTATAATAATAAATAACATTTTTTTGATCAGGAGAATGAGCATGTCCAATGTAAAGGTTGTGGTCATAACTAGGTATAGATCTTATGAAATGGTTATGTTTTTTTTAAAAAGGCGGTACCAAGTGGTCTTGGGTTATGGTGTTGATGATGAAAAAGATCGGCTAGCAGCTCTGTTTGCTACTCATCATGAATATTTAAATCTTTTTAGGTTAGATCCAACCAGTCGACAGGGCGTACATTTATTTGTTGAGGAAATTATAGATAAATGTGATTATATTGATATTTTGATAAATTCCCATGCTGAGTTTGATGCTGTTACCCACACATCATGTATGAACAGTCATCTGTCCTATAACTGTGCTAGCGTCGTGAGGATGATTCACCTTCTAGAGCCTTTGATGTTGAATCCAAACAAAGATGATTCGATGGTGATCAATTTCGTGCCTAGATTAAGTACATGTCGAGGTACTGTTGTTGATTTTGATTTCTTACAGTCTCATAATAGTCAACATGGTCTTAACATGGAAGAAACTTATTTTTTTAGTAATAATATTAAATCTTTTTTGATGTCGGCGTTACTGCTACAAATCATCAGTGTTAGAATTAACCATTATTATCAAAAAAGATCTAAGAAATATCGTGTCTTGTTATTAAACCACAGTTTACAGGATATTATGATGGGAGCTCATACTTATGAGCTTGGATTAATACTAAAATTAGATCAACATTTTACTAAGTATCAATCATGCAAAATGATAGATATCGTTGATGTTATTGAAAGTGGGAGGCCACATCTTAATTGTTTGTTAGCCATGTCAACTAAAGAAAGGGTCAGGTTGCCGCTTCATGACTGCATTCATGATGTTTCCAAATGTTGTGATACTGCGAAAGTTCTTTTTGAAGTGATGGATTTGCCCTCAACACTTTGGGCTAGTTAAAGTAACGATGTCCTACAAATACTGTGATAAGGGCTATGGTTATGCCAATCATGACCCCTTTGTAGGTTTGATGCTGATACGTGGCTGAAGGTGTTATTGATTTTTCAGCTAATTTATTGATGTTTTTGAAAAGTGTTGTTGTATTTGGTGCAAGATTGGTGATGAAGTTGAGTGTTTTAGACTCGTTATGTTGAGAAAGCCAAGCTTCAAGTAAGGGTTGAGCTGTGTGCCAAAGATTTAAGTCAGGATCAAGTTGCCTGCCCAATGCCTCAATGTTGAACAGTGTTTTTTGTAATAAAATAAGTTGAGGCTGAATAATCATGTCAAAGGATCTAGCAACCTGTATAAGGTTAGAAAAAAGTTGAGCGAAGCTGATATCTTTGAGCGGTTTTGCGTAGATGGCTTCTCCTACGGCGCGAATTGCTGTCGTCATGTTGTGCTGGTTAATGGTTACTGGAACCCAGCCGGACTCAAGATGTAGTTGTGTGACTGTATCGTAATCACGATTAAAAAAAGCGATAAGGTTTTGAGCAATGTAGCTTTGATCTGACTCAGTGAGTGATCCAACTATGCCAAAATCGATAGCCATATAACGGGGATGGTAAGGGTTTTTGATGTCAATAAAAACATTGCCTGGGTGCATATCTGCATGGAAAAAGTTATGTACGAGTAATTGTTCGAAAAATAAAATCACGCCATTTTCAGCCAGTTTCTTTAAATTAACAGTGTCCCGTGGTTTCTTTAGAAGCTCTTTGATATTAATGCCATCAATATACTCCATAACTAGTACGTTAGGAACAGTTAAATCCCAGTGTATTTTGGGCACGTAACATTTATCATCGTGTTGATATAAGCGTCGCATGTGACTATAGTTACTGGCCTCATAGGTCAAGTTTAGTTCGTTGATGAGTGTGTCATGGAATTGTTTGACAATTTGGGGAGCTTTAAGTTGGTTGCGTTTGGGGTTTAGCCACTGTATGAGCTTAGCAATCATATTCAGCATGGCAATATCATATGCAATTTGAGTATGAATATTGGGTTTTAGTACCTTAACAACCACAGCTCGACCGTCATGTCTGACTGCTTCATGAACTTGAGCCACAGAAGCTGAGGCGAGTGGCTTTTTGTTAAAATAGTCAAAGTTGGATTCTATAGGACCTAATGCGCACTTGATGATGTCAATTATTTCATGGCTCTCACATGCGGGAACATTATCTTGTAAGGTAGCTAATTCATGCGCAAAATCCGTAGGAATCAAATCAACGCGTGATGAAATGGCTTGACCGAATTTAATATAGATAGCCCCGAGCTCAATTAAGCAGTTTTTCAAGCGTACGCTGGTAGGAAGCATGGGTTTGTTCTTCCATGGGGATTTAATAAGATGAATCCAGAAGGATGGACAAATAAAGCGATTTAATAGGGTTTGGTCTAGTTGATGTTTAATAATGATACTGCAGACTTTTAAGAGTCTTAATAGGCTTCTCATGGCGTGATAGTTGAGGGGGTTGTTAATTGATGTGCTGTTCCAATATAAATATTGATAAGGCCTGATAATATGGGTGTGATAGATACACTAAAGCCGGCCTGCACCATCATGTCTTGAACTTCAGTTGCACTGGGTTGTGTCTTTATCGAGTCAATCAGATATTGGTAGCTTGATGGGTTGTTAGCCACCATATGTCCAAGTATGGGAATAATATATTCACTGTAGTAATGATAACCTAGCGCAATGGTGGGGTCTTTTGGGGTTGAGAATTCTAGAATAATCATGGTTCCATTGGGCTTTAGTATCTTGTGACAGGCATGTAATGCTTGAGGTTGGTCTGTGAAGTTTCTAAACCCGAATGCCAGTGTGATAAGTGTCATTGAGTCAGGAGGGAACGGTAGTTGTTCAGCATAAAGTCTACAGTAGTCAATGTGGGTGTAGATGCCTTGATCATAAAGTTTATTACGGCCGATAGATAACATATTTTCTGAAGGGTCAGCGGCGATAATGTGGACGCTGTTGGGATAGTGTTGCCTGAGGTAGTAAGTCATGTCACAGCTGCCTGCAGCCAGATCAAGTACACAATCGCCTGCGTGACATTGGGTATGTGCTACTACTTGTTTCTTCCATAAATGATGTAAGCCCATCGACATGAGGTTGTTCATCAGGTCGTAATGGTCTGCGGTGGTGTTGAACAAATCGTCAATACGTTTGGTTTTTTCATATCTATTTAATCGCTCATAGCCAAATAAATAGTTATGGTGATCGGTTTCAAAATTCATAAAATTATCTTAAAGGAATTTTTGATATTAAGCAACACAGATATAGGGAATAGCTATTGAGGTGTACAAGTGTGTTGAGCCTTATTTTTTTTGAGGTAGCTGTGTGTTTTTGATGTTTTCTGTTATCGAAAGCGTAGCAAAAATAAAATAAGCAGCCATGAGATACCCTATCAAATTGATGATCCAGGAGTTAATTGGGCCTCTAAAGAAGTTGTTAATGGTTTCTAGTACGATTAGCCAGGTGATAGCAACATTTGAAAGTGCGAACAGAGGTTTTAGTTTGATGACTTTCTTGAATTTGAATTGAGCTATAAGGTAGACACCTATACTGATTAACCATGTTGTCACAATCGTTGTGATCCATGTGAGTAAAAAACCAGCTATTGTCAGTATCGAGAAAAATAGTATAGTGTTATTCATGAAGTTTTGTTTCAAACTTAATACCCTTTCAACCATTTGATTTTTTTGATCTGTGCGATAAGTTAAATGTACAGAGCTTGTGTCTTGGTTTGGCGTTGAATTTTTAAGAAAAGGGAAAATATTGCCCACCAGAGTAAACATAGCCTTGCCGTCTTGCTTATTGGGCATGATAGTAACCTGCTTGGGTTTACTGGCTAGGCTAGAGAATAAGTTTTCGGTTGCAATAAATGATTTGCCGAGCACAATAGGAACTTGGTTTTGTTGAATGAGCTTAGTGGCCCTAGAAGGGGTTATGTCAAGTTGATAGAGTATAATGGGTGTGCCTTGTGATGTGACGATGTTGACCGTTTCGATGCTAGGGTTTGCGGGTTTTAGCTGGTGGTTCTTAAATTCAAAAGATGGCACTTGGGCGATATAAAAATGGATTCTTTCTTGGGTGAAGTATTGATCTAGAAATTGTCTGTAGCTGCTAATGATTCGCCCTGAGGTGAGGGCCGAAGTTATCATGATCAATAAGCTGAGATAGCCTAGGCCCAGTGTGTGCCATTGTGAGTAAACATTGAGGTATAGCTTCAAGTCATAAAGGGCACGTGGGATACACAGTAGGTAGCGCTCTTGTCGCATAGTAAGCCTTGTGGCTGAGGATCTTATGATCATAATGATATACAAGCGTTTTGTCCAGATGTAAGCTGGGTAGACAATCAAGATTCTGGGAATAATATAAGTATGACTTAATGTAATGTTGCTTGTTGCATGTTGAGCAATGGCCATGATTATCAGTAGGTAGTAAGACCGTGATGATTTAGATAGAGCTTATGGATGGACTGCTGTGCTTGTGAGTGATCAAGTTGGCTCATAACCATGATCATGCTTGAATAGTTCTAAAGGTCAGGTTGATTCTGGGCGACTTGGTTTTTTTAGTGGCGGGTAGTGCATGCTGCCAAAATTGTTGCGTAGGCGGGAACATCACTAATAATGATCCATGAGCCAGTTCAAGGGTTATTTTTGTGGGTGTGTCCGATTTTTGTTTGGGTTTAAGTAAAAATCGACGCGTGCTGCCAATCGATATTGAGGCAATAATAGGTTTGGGCCCCAATGAGGCTTCGTCATCACTGTGCCAGCCCATATAGTGTTGGCCACTTTGATATTTGTTCAATAAAACCCCGTTAAATGATGTTTGGCAATACTGATTTAAACGTATTTTGATGTCGTGAATCATAGAACTCCATTGGCAGGGTACGTGATTAACGCCAGAATAGGCATAATGACAATCTTGATCTGCCATCCAAATGACTTGACGCGGTACCGTGATGTTTTTGCCAAACAATTTAAGCTGTTCTTGCTGCCAAGTGAGTGTTTGACAGTGTTTAAACAGTAGATCAGCCTCGTGCTGACTCAGAAAAGAGGGTAGATAACTAAAGCCAATGTTTGGGTAGCATTGTATCATTTTTACTAACGATCCAAAGAGAGGTATTGAAGGTTTAGGTAGGTGTCGATGATTTGTATGTGGGAGGCTTGGTATGTGACCTTAGCATCTATTGACAAAGTAGGGTTTAAGATGTGTGGGTATCGAAGTGTGCCATGGAGGTATTGAGGTGCTTTTAGGCTGAAGCTATCTGGTTGATAACAACGCTCACTACCTGGGTATACATAGTATTGGGTGCTGACATGGGAGGTCCAAATATGTACCTGTGGGCCCCATTTAATAAAAGGATTAGCAGTTAGATTGAGTACAAAAAAACTGATGAGCAGATTCATGTAAGGTTTCATAACTAAGACTTAGTAAATTTATATGATATTACGACGGTTATGAATTTTCTAGTATATCTGGTTTTTCAACTGTATGATAGTTGTTTGAGGTCCAACCAACATTCTCTTTTAACCTTTCTAAATGTTTCTGTAATGCATCCTGGTCTGTTTTTAGTTTGTCAGTTAATTGTTTAATACCCTGATCATTGTTTGTTACTATTGCTTGGGATACCTTTAAGATTTGATTATGATAGGCAGAGGTTGCCTGATCTATGCTCTTTCTTGAATATTCATCTGATTTTGAATTAAAACAATATTTGATAAAACTAGATAAGCTCCTAGTTGCAAGTTGTTCTTGATGGAATTGCCGAATCTCTTTTAGCTTACGACCGGTCTTGTTTAAATTATATATTAAATTAGCTTTGTCATCATTAGCGTTACTCACATCACTTAGCTCATGTATGTTCAAAAGTTTTTTTTCGATCTCATGAATGCATTCAGCTTTGTCTGTTGCTTCCGTTTTTTCTAGGTATTGTTGGTTAAGGTCACTACAATTACTGATCAAAGTGCTTATTGTTGTTTCCCTCTGTGTTTGTTCAGCTTGTGCTTGAGTCTGTTTGGCAGTAATATTTTGTTCTAGACTATTATATTTTTCAAGGTTTTGTGGATACAGGTGTGCTTTGGAATCTGCAAAGGCTTTGATGACTGCTTCTTGATTTGTCCCCAGGTTAACGCATTGCTTTATCATGCTGTTAATACCTATATTTTTACCATCCTCATCAAGGTTGCCAACCATTATGGGTGTATCTCCTATGTTTTTCTTAATGGCTTCTATTTTTGTTATAATATCAGAACAAGCTTCCTCTATAAATCTCTTATTTGAGGAATCATGGCTATCTTTAGTGTTGTCGTATTGTATGTATCTAGAGCTCTGTCCATCATACATAGTTCTATTGGATCGTATATTTAAGTCATGTTCAATATTGAAGTCTTCTCGGCTATGCCTATTGATTAGCAACATAAGTTTTTGCTTATATCCTACATCAGTCGCTTGTAATGCTTTATCTAGTTGATCATATAGTGTATTATATTGTTCCTCTTGCTGCTCCGAGGCAGCCCGTTTTTGGTTTTCTCTGCTTTGTGCTTCTGGTGAAGGGTCTTCGGAATCTGGTTGGTTGTTACCCTTTAGTAAGGTTAGTGTTTGCACCATCTCATCTAGATGTTCTTGTAGATTGAGGGGGCCCGGCGTTTGTTTCATAGCGATGTGATTTTACACTAGTACTTATATAGTTCAATATGGTTTATGAGTCAGTATAAGATGTCTAATAAATGTATAATACGCTCAGAAGTGGTGTCATATACCATGATTGGAGATATTTAAGTGATGCTTTCCAAGTGTGTGGTCAGGGATACAGTGTAAAGGTATCTGCAATATGTTTTGTCTGCTAGTAATCTATGATTATAAGCCATCATGATGGGCTCCGTGTTAGATCGTCACGAGTTTTTTTTTGCCAGCCTAAGTTCTGCGTGTGCATGATGGTCATCCATGTCAATATTTGCATCAAGTATGGGTGATGCCTGAGTATAAATGACCCAATGAGTACAAAGGGTTTCCGATTGAATGCTGGTTTGGTATTGATCAAGAATAGCCGCAAGCTTAGGAGATGCTGTGATGGTAATGTGAATGCGGTCACTTACCTCAAACCCATGTTCTTTTCTAAGTTTTTGCAAGGTGCTGACCACTTCTCTGGCTTGGCCCTCTTGTATAAGGTCTTGGGTCAGTGTTAAATCAAGCGAAATAGCAATGCTTTGATTAGACAGCGCGCCCGAACCTGGTTTTGCTTGACGATAGATGAGCAGGTCGTCATCCTTCAGAGTGTGGTCATGAAGGGTGATGCTTTGATTGGTTTCAAAGGCTCTGATCTCATCGTCCGTTAAACCACTCACCGCCTTAGCCAGCGGGCCTATCTTTTTTCCAAGGCTTCTACCCAGTTTTGCAGCATTGATTTTAGCAGTTAGGTTAATATAGGGGCTTTCATCATGCGTATAATCGATTGATTTAACGTTAAGCTCCTGTTGTATGGTTTCTGTGAGCGGTGCTAGCATACTCAGCTGGGCTTGATGCGCATGAATCACGGTAAGCTTGCTTAGTGGCGTTTTGATTTTAATTTTGGCATCATTGCGCTGTTGTCTACCCAATACTAAAATATGTTGCATTTTGGTCACGGCCATTTCAAGGTCGGGTTTGATGAGCTCAACTTTAGCTTTAGGATAAGCCTGCATATGAATGGATAATGAGGTGTCAGCTGGCGCCAGGGGCTTTAAGGCTTGAAAAACCGATTCACTCATAAAAGGCGTAAAAGGGGCCATGGTGACTGAAAAATCGTGCAATACCCGATATAAGGCACTGTAGCATGCTTTTTTATCTTCCGTCATGCCGTTTTGCCAGAATCTCCCTCGATTAAGCCTGACGTAGGTGTTGGTCAGATCGTCCAAAAACGCTATGCATAAGCCCACGATGGCATGTAAATGATAGCTGTCCATCTGTTGCTTAATACTGGCGATGAGCGATTGCAGTCGTGATAAAATCCATTGATCTAGAATGTGATCATAGCGACTGGGTTGGTCTTGATGACGCCATTGGTCTATTTGGGCGTAGGTGATAAGAAACTGGCAAGCATTCCACCAGGGCAGCTGAACCCGTCGGGTCATGTCCCTAACACCGTGGTCGCTAAAACGTTGCTCTTCTGCTTTGACCAGGTTGGACTGAATCAAATACAACCTAAGAGCATCGGCACCATAGGTATCCATGAGTTCATCAGGTGGCGTATAGTTTTTGAGGCGTTTAGACATTTTTCGGCCATCTTCTGCCAACACAATACCGCTGACGATGGCATGTTTAAAAGCAGGCTTGTCGAATAAGGCAGCCGCCATGACGGTGAGTGTGTAAAACCAGCCTCGGGTTTGGTCAATGCCTTCAGAAATAAAAGCAGCAGGAAACATGCTTTCAAAGAATGATTTGTTTTCAAATGGGTAGTGCCATTGTGCAAACGGAACACTGCCTGATTCAAACCAGCAGTCTAGCACTTCTTTAACCCGGTGATAGGTGCCGGGCTCGCCTTCTATACTAAAGGTTAGGGGGTCAACGTGCTCAGGGTGAATGTCGTTGCAGGTTTTGCCGGTGTAGCGCTTAAGCGTGGCCAGTGAATCAATACAAATCTGTTTGCCAGTGGTATCGTTAATCCAGATGGGAATAGGTGTGCCCCAGTAGCGGTTTCTTGAAATAGCCCAGTCTTTGGCATTTTCCAGCCATTTGCCAAAACGACCGTGCTTGATGTGCTCAGGTACCCAGTCAATAGCTTGGTTGGCAGCTAATAGTTTGTCTTTAATTTTGGTGACTGATACATACCACTGAGGTATGGTTCGGTACATTAAAGGCGTGTCGGATCGCCAACAAAACGGATAGTTGTGCTCGATTACATCTTGTTTGTAAATCAGGCCTTGATCTTTTAGGGTTTTGATAATCCATTTATTGGCATCTAAAAAATAATCCCCTCCGATGTTGGGTAAGGATTTTAGAAAGTGTCCGGTGGTATCCACTAAACAAATAGGTTCTATGCCTGCATCTTGGCAAACACGCCAGTCGTCTTCACCGTGTGCAGGTGCACAATGCACCAAGCCTGTACCGTCTGTGGTGGTGACAAAATCATCTTGTAACACCGTGTAGGCGGTTTTAGGTGTATCGCTTTCAAATGAAAACAATGGTTCATAGGCTTGGCCTACTAACTGAGATGGATCCAAGGTTTCAAGCACCGTTAATGCATCGGTTGGGCCTAAGCTCGCCAGGCAATCTTGGGCTACGATGATATTGATCTTGCGTGCAGGATCGTGAATCTTAACGTAGGTGTGCGGCCCGATACAGACCGCTAAGTTGGTGGGCAGGGTCCAGGGGGTGGTGGTCCAAATCGCCAGGTAACTGTCTTGGTCTTTTAGCTTGAGTAATACCGTTACGGCTGGGCTTTGAATGGTTTGATAGTTTGAACTGGCTTCAAAATTAGATAAGCCGGTTTGAAGGGCAGTGGAATAGGGCACCACTTTGTTGCCTTGGTAGATGAGCCCTTTTTGCCAGAGTTGACCTATGGCCCACCAGACCGATTCCATGAAGTCGGTATCCATGGTTTTATAGGGCTTGTCAAAATCTAACCAACGACCCAGTCGTTCTAAGGTTTTTTCCCATTCCTGGGTATAGCGTTGCACGATGTTCCGGCAGGCTTGGTTGTAGCCTGCATGGCCCAGTTTGGCCACTGCGTCTTGGGTGGATAAGCCCAGTTGTTTATCGATTTCGAATTCTATGGGCACTCCGTGGCAGTCCCAGCCAAAGTGCCTGGATACAAAATGTCCCTTGAGTTCTTGATAGCGAGCCACCACGTCTTTGATGGTGGAGGCCAGTAAGTGACCGTGATGGGGCAGGCCTGTGGCAAACGGTGGTCCATCGTAATACCAGTAAGGTGTATTCGCTTGTTTTTGCTTCTGGATTTTTTGAAATATTTGGTGTTTTTGCCAAAAAGCTAATACTTGGGCTTCTTTTTGAACAAGTAATGAATCTTGATGAGTTGTAGGCTGGTTCATGGGTTTTTAGTGGGCATGGAATATATGGATGCGGCAATCACGGATATTGCGCTATTTTACCCCATGTGCTTGGGTGGGTCAAGTACAGGGTGTGTGAGCGCTGAGCCTTGGCTGGGTTTACCATGACTATTTTTAATGTGAGGATCTCGATTATGGATCTCTATTTATAATATGCTACAGTTGTTATGGTAATTTAGGCAGGTATTTTTTCAACTCCATCTGATGTTTAAGCTGTAACGGTTAACATGGCCTTATAGTTGATACTGAAAATGGGGAGGTATTAGTTGGGCCTCTCGGTGGTTCCCTGATTACGCTGTGGCCTTTCACGACGAGGGTGGTACTTTTTTCGTGGGGTAGTTGACTGCGGTCTATCTCTATAATTTTGGTGTTTTCGCCTTGAGGTATCTGACTGTGGTCTGTTACGTTTGTAATCTCAATGATAAGGAATTAAGACAAATGTTTGGCTATGCCTAGGAAGCCATTAATTGAGGACATAATATATCCTAGCCCTAACCAAAATATAAGATCCTTGTTTATTCTTGTGTCTAATAAATGTTTTTCGTTATCAAATGAATTCTTTGTGTGGTGTATGAAATTTTCAACAATGTTAGTTGTATTAAGAACATTGTTTGTAGTTCCACCTATGATGTTATCAACATCACGTATTATTCTTTGTGCTGAAATTAAGTCTGTGTCTGTTTTTTCGATAAGGTAACGGCGATTTCTAGTGGTGATTCTAGCTCCAATCCCCGATATATGGCCGTGAATTTTATCTCTTTTGTATGAGATATAAATTTGAGTGGGGTATCGGATATGCCTGGATAGTCTATTGGATATTTTAAGACCTAGCCCTGTTGTTAGTAACCGAGAGTAACCTGGAGTTGAGGGGTAGTGATAAGTCATGGCCTGTATATCTAAGGTTGATGTTTGTTTACCCAGTATCATATCCACACCATTGAGTACTCGTTCTTGATCAAATGCACCAGCGATGTAGTACGGGTGAACCTTAGTTTGCTTGCATAGCCTGGCTTTGCTGATGCCAAAAAAACCATTCCCGGTAAGGTGCCAATCCTGCCAGATCAGTTTGCCCCCCAATCTGAGGCCGTGATGCCTGAGGTTGTGCCAGGAATTATAATTCAGCCAGTAGGTACCTAGACCTAACTCAGTGCCGGATGTTAACTGTTGCCACAGTACCAGTCCTGACCCTATCTCGTGACTGTGTCGGTTACTTTTGTGCAGGTGGTTCATATAATCGAGCGATGTATACAGCTGCTTGCCTTGGCTTTGCCAAATAGGCTCCATCCAATCCGCTTTGGCATACGACCAATACTGGGTGCCATAGGCCACAGTGCCTGATAGTAATCGGCCAGCCATAACGGAATGATGAGGATCTACGGTGTGGCTTGTGGTGTTTGGCTTAGTATGTAAGCTTTGAGTGCCCCCCCCCTTTTTGCCTGGGTGTTCGACTGGTATGCTAGTTTCGTATTGTGCTCTCAGGCTTACTGCAAGTAGGGATGCGATGAGCATGATGACAAATGAAACATGCTTAATAAACTGCATGGTGAAAAATTTCCTTTAATATACTTTAATATAAATCTTAATTTAGCGTTAATAGAAAATACAGTCAAGCTTGAAATACTAAAACCTCAAAAATATTTTAGAGTGTGGTGGGTGATATCAAGTCATTGTGAGGGGGGCCCCTCTTGAGGTGATTTGGATGTTTCTGGTCTGTGTTGCCTGGGTGATGGATGCCTATGTGGTTTATGGTAATGGGTAAATGATTGAACGTAGTTCATCAACCCTTTATCATTATCATTGGCAGTTCCGGCAAATTCTTGTAGGATAGTCTGAATGCGATTGGATGGTCCAGTCTTCTTCATCAAGGTAAATCATCATCCGCACGTTCTCTTCGTTCATGCTGAGATGATTAGCCTGGAGTAATGGTGGATGGAGAATAGGCATTTCTACTAAGCTTAGTGATTGTAGCCTTTTGGTAAAGTCATGTGATCCTAGAGTCACCCAATCGTTTAGCATAGGTGGTTTTAAACTTAATTTTTCATGTGCATCTATTTTGTTCTTCCCTAGCTACAATAGAAAAGAATGGTTAGCTAGGGCGGTTAAAGGTTGGTCTTTCAACCGTTGGTTGTCTGTTTTGTTCAATTATTCCTTCTTCCGTAGCTATGACAGAAAAGAATCGTTGTCTAGGGCGGCTAAAGGTGGGTCTTTCAACTGTTGGTTGCTGCCTGTTTTGTTCAATTATTCCTTCTTCCGTAGCTAGGACAGAAAAGAATCGTTGTCTAGGGCGGTTAAAGGTTGGTCTTTCAACCGTTGGTTGTCTGTTTTGTTCAATTATTCCTTCTTCCGTAGCTATGACAGAAAAGAATCGTTGTCTAGGGCGGCTAAAGGTTGGTCTTTCAACCGTTGGTTGCTGCCTGTTTTGTTCAAAATGACTCGTAATCTCATCGATCAAAGATTGGATGACATCGCTATTGAGTGATTGAAAATAATAACCCTTACATCTAGAACGATAGCGTTGCACGGTAGGTAAAGATAGATCGTGATGTTGTGAGATTTGGCGTGCAATGATTTGCTCGAAAAGCGCTTCCGAGTCATGAGTAACCATAAATCTACAGCCTAGGTTATCTGAATTGGGTGTTATTGTAACGGTCATTTTAATAGTCTTGTAACTTTCCAATACATCATAATAACATATACAATCATTAATTTCAACGATGTGGTGATTTATATGTTGATGAGAGATTTTATGATAGGTTTAGTAAAATGGGATGCACTGAAATACTAGTATTTTTTTACAGATGTTAGTGTAAGGAGTCAGTATATCCCATAATTTTCTGTGTTTCCGCGGTGGATAACAGTAGTGGTGACGTACAGCTCCTTGAAGGCGTTGTTGTTGAGTGTCTATGTGTACGTGGTAATGGATCAATTTTGAACGGTATGTATGTACCCTTTATCATTGGCAACTGGGGCAAACCTTTGTAGGGTAATCCGAATGTGATTGGATGGCCCAGTCTTGTGCATCGAGGTAAATCATCAGCCGCACGCTATCTTCATTTAAACTGGGTTGATTAGGTTCAAGTTCTACCGTGTAAGAAAGCTGCTCGCTTTTGGATATTGACGCGTGCGTGAGCTTGGCCTTGACCATTATGGGTTTAGCTGTATGTTCTGTTTGAATTTTCAGGTAGAGGGTAGGCTGGTAGTGGTTACTGGCATGGTATCCAGAAAATAAATCATGGGCGTTAAGCTTTTGTTTATTACAGCTGTAGCTGGCAAAAAATGCTTGAATGTGTTCGGCGTCAATGTTGATTTGATGTGTTTGGTGATGTAGTGGCTGTATGGACGCTTTGAGTGTTTCCATCACAAATAACAGCTCGGGTAATCGACGGTGCGATGATTGGATTAGGCTAGTTGAAGCTAGACCGATTATTCTGTGTGCAGTTAAGAAACATACGGCCAGGATTAAAATAGCTCTTTTCATGTTTGATGTGTAGTATAATCGATTATGACCAAATATACTCACTGTGTAGTTGCTTTGCAACCTTTTTATGTGATTTAGATGAGGGGCTGATCAATTTTTTTGGAAGTTTTGGCTATGCGTAGCAAAGGTATTTAAGTTATTAAAGCTGAGTTTGGCAATAAATTTAATAGCTGTTTCTCAGTATTTCGAGTGATGACATTTTATAGATGGTTGGTCAAGAGGTATTGATAAGCTTGCTCAAATGTTATGATGATGTTTGGTGTGAGTCCGAAGGGGTGATTCTGGTTGGTATCGTTCTGGGAGATCTAGAGCTAGTTAGGATATATAGTATACTTCCTACGGTGATGGATACATCTGCGATATTAAAAATACCTGGCCAGTACCAACTATTAAGATGAAGTATAATATAATCGATGACTGACTGATACATCAAACGGTCGATGAGGTTGCTGGTTCCACCCAGTAATACTAATATTACAGCCATTTTTTGAATGTGTGTGCTCTGTGCTAGTTTTTGGTAGTGCCAGAGTAAACTACCTAATAATATCAGGGTCAGTGTGATGAGGCTGTAATGCTGTAGGGGCGTGTGTGCAGGAAATAGGCCTAGGGTTACGCCCTGGTTTAGGCTATGAGTTAATTGAATATATGGACACAGAGTGATCAACTGATGGGGTGATAGATTATGGATAACCCAGCTTTTGGTCATTTGGTCTAAGCATGCCAGTGTGATCGGAATTAACCACGTAACCATTAAAATCATAACAAATGATTTGAAAATCATATAATGTACCATAATTTTAAGCTTAAGTCATTGACCCAAACTGGCAAATTGTAATATTTATAGAAAGTCAGTACGTTAGTGGTGTTAGATTTCAAATATACAGCAGTATCTTGGTGCGGTTGCTCATGATTTTAGTTTTAAGATCTTTGGTGTAAAAATTACAATTATTTATGAAATTTCCCACCAGTAGTGCTAAAGGTACTGGGTGTTAAGATTTTGAGGACAAACCAGTGAAGTCAATATTTAGTTACAGTGGATATATATTTGCATTAGGCTTGGTGTTAGGGGTTATGATTCCTGTGGTATCTGATTTTTTTAATCCATATATTGATATTTACGTTATGATACTGTTTATGATAGCATTTTTGGAAGTAGATATAGGTAAGATTATCCAAGAATTGAAGCAGTGGTACGTACATTTGTATTTATTGCTGTGTATGATTGTTGTATTACCGCTTGGACTCTATTATTCCGTTGGAATCCTGGCACATTTTATACCCACACTGCAATATTTTCCGTTGGCTTTATTATTTTATCAGGGGGTTGCATTGGCAACGGGTGCCCCCGGTGTGGTATTAAACCTAGGCGGCAATTTAGAGCGAATCCTGATAGGTATCTTGTTACAGTCAGTATGTACTATTGTTACCTTCCCTTTGATGTTGGCGTATTTTGGCAATATAGTCACCCATACTAGTATGCTTAATCAGTATTTACACATGTCGGTTATTACCTTTGTGCCTATGGCTGCTGCTATCATACTTAGGCTGTTTTTTGTATTTTCATCGTCTCGGGTTCTGTTAACTATGAAATCGATTTCGTTGATCTTTACTAGTTTACTTTTCTTATCATGCGGAAAAGGTGTGCTAGATTTTATCCAGACTGATGTCTTACACGTATTTTATATCTGGATAATATCTGGAGTTTGTGTGTGTGTGTCAGCTTTTTTTGGGTGGTTATTTATGTGTGCTTCCAGTATGCCCAATCGTATCTCATCTGTTGTTATGGGGTACTTCCCTAACATTGGTCTAGCCTACTTATTTGCAAGTCGATGGACTACTGAAACTCAAATGGTCTTGATATTGAGTATGATGGCTTTTTGGATTGCTTTTATGCCTGCTATCATGACATGGGTTTTGTCTATAGTAAATGCTCATCACAAACCCGTACCTGTCAGTAAAAAATGATTTGGTTGTACGTTATCTGTCAAGATGGCACATGGGGTCTCAATATTGAACCCTTGCATGATGGTTATCTTGATAGATAGTTGGATGATCTCGTATGGGTATAACAACGTTATCTAGACCAGTTTTTATGGTATTAGTCATAAACTGGTGATACAGTTATATTAATTAACTATTGATACATGCTCCATACTCCCTGTCTAAGTATCAATAGCATAAATTTTACCAAAATCTTTTACACACTCAGCCATGTAAACTATTGATTGCCCCTCCGTGGCCCTACTTCGGTTATATTTTTTTGGACTATAGTTCAAGATAAATTCTTTAAGTTTATTTTGATTAGCCTGATGAAACCAGTTTTCTGGGAAAATTATGGGTATTTCTGTGTTACTTAATTAAGGGTTTGGTATGGTCGGACCTCTATGCATAGAGGTTGTTAGCAGATACAACTTTGTCACAATCTTATATCTCTGAGTAAAGCCCGGGATTGCAACTCAATATTTTTAGTAGTACGTGTGTTTGCTTGCCAGGACAAACCGAAACTTGTTTTGCGGCCACCGATGTGATGTGATTTAGCTATGAAGTGTAGCTGGTTGGGATACAATCCACCATTCGTATTTGGATGGAAGAATCATATTATATAATTGCCTGACAAATAAGTGTTTAGGCTCTATATTTAGATATTGTTTAATCGGTTTTTATATGAGTCAGCAGCTTAGTTTGGTGAAAACCTCTAAAATTTCAGGTATACAGGTTATTTTAATGGATCGATCGCCTGTTAATGCGTTGTCTAAATCGTTAAGAGAGGCTGTGAGTCAGGCCTTTGATGAAGCCTTGAGTGATGGATCCATTAAAGGTATAGTCATCAGTTCTGGTAAGGATTTGCCGTTCAGTGCAGGGGCAGATATTACTGAGTTTAGTTCACCAGATAAATTAGAGGTTTCTAGTAAGGATAATTGGTTTACGGTTCTGTCAGAACGTTTAAAATCGTCATCTAAGCCTATTGTGGCAGCGATACAAAAATACGCTTTGGGTGGTGGTTTGGAGTTGTCCTTAGCTTGTGATGCCCGCGTAGGGGTAGGTAGTTTGCGCCTTGGTTTACCTGAAGTCACGATAGGTGTGTTGCCGGGTGGTGGTGGTACACAGTTATTGCCAAGGCTCATCGGTATTGAGGCTGCTATTTCTATGATTTGTTCCGGTCAGCCAGTGAATGGCCAAAAGGCTTTGGAGATGGGTTTATTAGATGCATACGATGCTGATGCGACCGATGTGGTGTCTTATGCATGTAAGTGGTTGTTGCACCATATTTCTCAGGGCACCCTTAGAAAACGGCGTTCAGATTTTAGGCCTAAGGCCCTAGATGAATTGTCGCTTACAGAGATGCGAAAAACTATTATTAAACAATCAAGAGGTCGTCAAGCCTCTGTTGAAGCTTTTGATTGTGTCATGAAATCTACCTCTTTAGATCTAGTTGAAGGTTTTGAATTTGAATGGCAGTCATTTTTAACATTAGTATCGGGTGAGCAGTCACAAGCCATGCGTTATGTGTTTTTTGCTGAACGTATGGCATCTCATGTGCCTGGTGTCCCATTGGTCAAAGATGATGGTATTGCAACAATCGGTATTGTAGGAGGCGGTACAATGGGTGGTGGTATTGCCATGTCATGTGTGCAGCAACAGTTGCCTGTTACCTTGGTGGAGGTTAATCAAAATCAAATAGATCATGTGGCTGAAATTATTCGTATGAATTTTCAAAGTAGTGCTAAAAAAGGCAAGTTTACGCAAGATCAGATTAATCGATGGCAATCTATGATTACTTACACCACTGATGTGAGTGACTTACATCAAGCAGACTGTATTATTGAGGCTGTTTTTGAAAACATGGCCGTTAAAAAAGAAATATTTGCCAAGCTTGATGCTATTGCTAAACCTGGATGTATATTGGCAACTAATACTTCGGGTCTGGATATTAATGAAATAGCCTCAGTCACCTCCAGGCCTGAACATATATTGGGTCTTCATTTTTTCTCACCGGCAAATATTATGAAGCTATTAGAAGTGGTAAATGCTAAAAAAACTGATCAATCTATTTTAGGTAAGGCTATTTCATTTGCTAAACGCATAAAAAAAATACCGGTCACAGTGGGTGTGTGTCCAGATTTTGTGGGTAACCGTATGTTGGCTAAATACTTAGAACAGGCTATTTGGATGTTAAGTCATGGGGTATCTCATCATCAGGTTGATGCTATTGTCTATGCCTTTGGTATGCCTATGGGGCCTTTTGTGATGTCTGATATGGTCGGTCTTGATCTTGCCGTAAAACGTGACCCAGAAGGTGATAGCATTGTACATGCCTTGTGTGCAGCTGGTCGTAATGGATTAAAAGGCGGTGCCGGGTTTTACGATTACAAATCTAACAGTCGTGTGCCTGAGGATGCGGATAAGGCTAACCAGATTATTAAATCCTGGGTAGATAAGCAAAAAGTAGTCCATAGCATTGATATGAGTGATGAAGATATCAAAGAACGATGCCTCTATGCTTTAATCAATGAAGCGGTTAATATTTTGCATGAGGGCATAGCCCTTAGAGGTTCAGATGTGGATGTTATTTATGTGTATGGCTATGGATGGCCACCTTATTATGGAGGACCGATGTGGTATGCTGATCAGATAGGTCTTAAAAACGTGTATGAATGTATTAAGAAATTTAAAGCTCAGGATTTAAAAGCAGGCCGAGATCTATGGCACATCAGTCCTTTATGGCAAACCTTAATTGATGCCAATAAAAAATTGAGTACTTATCAAAGTAGGTAATTTTTTTATAAAAAAATTGACCCTAAAACCATGCAAGTCCATGTTTCCACCTTATAACTGAGTCTACTGATTTAGAAAGTACGCAACAAGCATTAGAAAAGGAAGATGAGGGCGCCTTTGGATTTATTTATTTTGCAAGTGGGCAAGTAAATGGGGGCTAGACATAGTTAGCTCAAAGATATTATCGACTTTCATAACTTATGTTGGTGTTGTAGATGGTTTGGATGGGGTTTTTAGAATAACTAGAAAATAAAAAAATCATGGAAATTTAATATAGATGATGTTAAAATAAAACGAATTAATTTTGAAAATCAGAAAAAATAATGTTTAAACTAGATATAGAAGAGAGAGGTAATCTCTTTCTAAAAATTTCCTGTGAATGTGTTGAGCAATTAAAAGATGCTGTTGTACAAACGATACTAGCATCATCAGGTCATGCTTCTAGAAAATGTTTTGATATTAAGGCCCCAACCTATGTACTCAAGGCGCTAGCGCAGCAAATGAACCCAGGTAGTTGGTTATGTCCTCTAACAACCGATAAAGACATCTTGATAGTGATTGCGCAGCATATGCAACAAGGTAGTTCCTTATACCCCCGAACAACCAATAAAGACATCTTGATAGAGATAGCGCAGCATATGAATCGGGAGAGTGGTCTTACACCTCATCCTTCAATGCCTAAAGATATATGGGTAGCGATAGCACAGCATATGAAACCAGGTAGTTATCTTGAACCTTGCTCAGTGCCTAAAGAAATATGGGTAACGATAGCGCAGCATATGAAACCAGGTAGTTATCTTACACCTGTTCCTTCAATGCCTAAAGATATATGGGTAGCGATAGCGCAGCATATGAACCCAGGTAGTTATCTTGCACCTCAACGCTCACTGCCTAAAGACGCATTGGTAGCGATAGCGCAGCATATGAACCCAGGTAGTTATCTTAGACCTCATAGCTCACTGCCTAAAGATATATGGGTAGCGATAGCGCAGCATATGAAACCAGGTAGTTATCTTATGCCTCATAACTCATTGCCTCATAGCTCATTGTCTAAAGACATATGGGTAGCGATAGCGCAGCATATGAACCCAGGTAGTTATCTTATGCCTCATAGCTCATTGCCTAAAGACACATGGGTAGCCATAGCGCAGCATATGAAACCAGGTAGTTATCTTGCACCTCATAGCTCACTGCCTAAAGACACATTGGTAGCGCTAGCGCAGCATATGAAACTAGGTTGTTGGTTATGTCCTATAACAACCGATAAAGACATCTTGATAGTGATAGCACAGCATATGAACCCATGTAGTTGGTTATGTCCTATAACAACCGATAAAGACATCTTGATAGAGATAGCGCAGCATATGAACCCAGGTAGTTTGTTATGTCCTCGGGCAACCGATAAAGACATATGGGTAGCGATAGCGCAGCATATGAACCCAGGTAGTTTTCTTGCACCTTGTCCTTCAGTGCCTAAAGACATACAGGTATCGATTGCAAAAAGTATTAAAAACGGCGCTCATTTAAATTTGCCAAAAGAAGCAAGTGATCTAAAAGAAGAGCTAGAAAAAGAGCTTCCTGAAAACAGTCAAGTTGTATTTGGCTTTGAAGAATTAAAGGCATCAAAACAGA